>DATKQX010000100.1:0-95443 GCA_035532495.1 Saccharimonadales bacterium (SeqCode) | reverse complement strand
AATGGAGGCGGTTTTGTACCCGTTCGAGCGCTTCACCGAAAGGGCGAAGAAGGTGCTCACGCTTGCGCAGGAGGAGGCGGAGCGTTCGCATCACTCGTACATCGGCACAGAGCATCTGCTGCTTGGTTTGCTCCGTGAGGGTGAGGGACTTGCGGCCAAGGTCCTCAATAACCTCGGCGTGGAGATCAACAAGGTTCGCAGCACGATTGAGTCCGTGCTCGGTCGCAACGAGCGCATCATCATTCAGCAGATCATTCCGACGTCACGTGTCAAGAAGGTCATCGAGATCTCCTTCGAAGAGGCGCGTCGCATGGGCAACAACTACGTCGGCACCGAGCACCTGCTGCTCGGCCTGCTCATCGAGGGTGAGGGCATCGCGGCCCATGTCCTCGAGGACCTCGGCGCAAATCTCGAGAAGGTTCGCGGCGAGATCGATAAGCTGCTGCACGAGTCGGGCATCGACGAGGAGTCCAAGGAGGCTCAGAAGAAGCCTTCGAAGACGCCGCTCCTTGATCAGTTCTGCCGCGACCTGACCGACCTCGCGATCAAGAACTCGCTCGATCCGGTGATCGGACGTGCGATGGAGATCGAGCGTGTTGTGCAGATCCTCAGCCGCCGCACCAAGAACAACCCGGCACTCATCGGCGAGCCCGGCGTCGGCAAGACGGCGATCGCTGAAGGCCTTGCGCAGCAGATCATCCTCGGCAACATCCCCGAGTCCTTGATGGGCAAGCGCGTGCTCACGCTCGACATGGGCGCGCTCGTCGCGGGCACGAAGTATCGCGGCGAGTTTGAAGAGCGCTTGAAGAAGATCCTCGACGAGATCCGCGCGTCGCGCGAGGTCATCCTCTTCATCGACGAGTTGCACACGCTGGTGGGCGCAGGCGCTGCGGAAGGCGCGATCGACGCCGCCAACATTCTCAAGCCGGCACTCGCGCGCGGTGAGATTCAGTGCATCGGCGCCACCACGCTCAACGAGTACCGCAAGTACATCGAGAAGGACGCCGCGCTCGAGCGCCGCTTCCAGCCGGTGTTCGTCGACGAACCGAGCCTCGCCGAGACCATCGAGATCCTGCACGGCATCCGTCCGCTCTATGACAAGCATCATCGCGTCACCATCACCGACGACGCGCTCAAGGCCGCGGCCGAGCTGTCGGTGCGCTACGTCAGCGACCGCTCGCTGCCGGACAAGGCGATCGACCTCATCGACGAGGCGAGCGCGCGCGTGCGCATGAAGCTCACGACGACACCGGACGATCTGCGTGCGATGCAGCGTGAGATTCGCGAGCTCCAGACTCAGAAGGAAGAGGCGATCGCCGCCCAGGACTATGAGACTGCCGCGAACTTCCGCGACAAGGAAAAGAAGCTCAAGGACAAGTACGTCTCCCAGGAGACCAAGTGGCGTGACGAGCTCGGCGCGAACATCCCGGAAGTCACCGAGGAGCACATCGCCGAGATCATCTCGTCGTGGACGGGCGTCCCTGTCTCGCGGCTGGTCGAAGAGGAGACCTCGCGCCTGCTCCGCATGGAGGAGGAGATCCACAAGCGGATCGTCGGCCAGGACGAGGCGGTTAAGGTCATCTCGCAGGCGGTGCGCCGCGCACGCGCGGGCCTCAAGGACGCCAAGCGGCCGATCGGATCGTTCATGTTCCTCGGCCCGACCGGCGTCGGCAAGACCGAGCTGTCACGTGCGCTCGCAGCGTTCCTCTTCGACAACGAGGACGCGATCATCCGGCTCGACATGAGCGAGTTCATGGAGCGCCATTCGACTGCGCGTCTGGTCGGATCGCCGCCCGGGTACGTCGGCTACGACGAGGGTGGTCAGCTGACGGAAGCCGTTCGCCGGCGCCCCTATTCGGTTGTGCTGTTCGACGAGATCGAAAAGGCCCACCCCGAGGTCTTCAACATGCTGTTGCAGATCCTCGAGGACGGCAGGTTGAGTGATGCCAAGGGCAAGGCCGTCAACTTCAGCAACACCATCATCATCATGACCAGCAACCTCGGTGTCCACGGCCTCAAGCTCAATATGTCGCTGGGCTTCCAGCCGGCGGTGCCGGACGAACGGTCGTCGTCGTCAGAGCACGGCAAGATGCGCGACAGCATCATGGACGAGCTCAAGAAGCAGTTCCGTCCCGAGTTCCTCAACCGCGTCGACGCGGTGGTGGTGTTCCAGCGTCTCGACCATCCGCAGATGCGCCAGATTGTCGATCTGATGCTGGCCAAGGTGGCCGTGCACCTCGCGGCGCAGGAGCTCATCTTCACGGTCGCGGACGACGCGAAGGAGAAGCTCGTCGAAGAGGGATTCGACAAGATCTACGGTGCGCGTCCCCTCCGCCGGGTGATCCAGCGCGTTATCGAGGACCCGCTCAGCGAGGAGTTGCTCCGCCTCAAGCACGGCCCCGGAGACCAGGTGCAGGTCGAGGTGGTCGACGGCGATGTGAAGATGCGCCTCATTCCCAAGGGCGCTCGCCGGGAGAAGAAGGAGAAGGCCGAGGCAGTCGCCGGAGCCATCGCCGGACCCCCGAGCGCACCGCCGACGGAGTAATCACCGGCGTGCGCTGGCTGGCCAGGCGGCCGTGGTGGCTGCTCGCCGTCGCGTGGGTGGTCGCGCTCGTCGGTGTGGTGCTCGGTCAGACGATCTCCTTCGAGCTTTTCGGCGTCCCGACTGTGGTGATGGTGTTCCTGCTCTTCTTTGCGACGCTCATGGCGCTGGTAGCCCGCCGTGAGACTCCTCGGCCTCCCAGCCCCCACTGACCCACCCCGCGGCCGTCCTTGTCGGGCGAACATGCGTTTGGTATGCTCTCGCGCATGTGTCTCGACCTGCCCGAGCGCGACGTGGTCGAAGCCGAGTGTTGGCCGGAGAGGCCACTTGGGTACGCTAGACGGTCAATGCCCAACGATCAGATCGTCATTCGCGGTGCGCGCGAGCACAACCTCAAGAACATCGACCTGACGCTGCCGCGTGACAAGCTCATCGTGATCACCGGTTTGTCGGGGAGTGGCAAGTCGTCGCTTGCGTTCGACACCGTCTATGCGGAAGGGCAGCGACGCTACGTCGAGTCGCTGAGCGCGTATGCGCGCCAGTTCCTCGGACAGATGGAGAAACCCGATGTTGATCACATCGAGGGGCTGAGCCCCGCGATCTCCATCGATCAGAAGGGCACCAGCAAGAATCCGCGTTCGACCGTCGGAACGGTCACCGAGATCTACGACTATCTCCGTCTGCTGTACGCGCGGATCGGTCATCCGCACTGTCCGAATTGCGGGCGTGAGATCAGCAAGCAGTCGATCGAACAGATCTCGGATCAGGTGCTCCTCCTGCCGGAAGGAACACGCCTGCTCATCACGGCGCCCATGGTGCAGGGCCGCAAGGGCGAGCATCGGGACGTCTTCGATGAGGCGAAGCGACTCGGCTACGTCCGCGTCCGTGTCGATGGCGAACTGCACGACCTTTCAGATCCGATCACGCTCGACAAGAAGTTCAAGCACGATGTCGAGGTCGTCGTCGACCGGATCATCATCGGACCCGAGTTGCAGTCGCGACTTCACGAGTCGCTCGAGCAGGCGTCGAAGCTTAGTGACGGCCTGATCCTGCTCATCCCCGCAGACCCGGAATCCGGCATGCAGGAGATGCTGTTCTCCGAGGACTACGCGTGCGTCTACTGCGGAATCTCGATGGAGGAGCCGGCGCCGCGCAACTTCTCGTTCAACAATCCGCACGGTGCGTGCCCGGCATGCACCGGGCTTGGCGTTCGACTCGAGGTCGACCCCGACGCCGTGGTGCCCGATCCTTCACTGAGCATCGATGAGGGCGCGCTGTCCGGATGGACGCGCGGACCGTCGCAGCACTGGATGATGGAGGTGCTCGAAACCGTCTGCAGGCGGTTCAAGATCCCACTGAACGTCCCGTGGAGCGAGCTCGACCCCAAGGAACGCCGCACGATTCTGTACGGACTCCCCAAGGACGAGACCGTGCGTATGCGCTACGTCTCACACAGCGGGCATTCGCGGAGCTTCGAGGCCGGCTACGAGGGTGTGATCAACAACCTCCAGCGGCGCTATCGCGAGACCGAGTCGGAGTGGGTGAAGCAGGAGATCGAGCGCCTCATGATGCAGAAGGCGTGCCCCACGTGCAATGGCGCGCGGCTCAAGCCCGAGTACCTCGCGGTGACCATTGACGGGATGAACATCGCGGAGCTCTGCAAGCTCAGTATCAGCGCGGCCTTGCGCCGTCTCGACTCGCTGCGGCTGAGCGAACGCGAGCAGACCATCGCACGCCAGGTGATCAAGGAGATCAAGGAACGCCTCGGCTTTCTGCACGATGTCGGTCTCGACTACATCACCATCGATCGTGGGGCCGCGACGCTGTCCGGGGGCGAGGCGCAACGCATCCGGCTTGCGACGCAGATCGGGAGCAAGTTGATGGGTGTGCTCTACATCCTGGACGAGCCGTCGATCGGGTTGCACCAGCGCGACAACCACAAGCTGATCCGAACGCTGATCGCGCTCCGCGACATCGGGAACACATTGCTCGTCGTCGAGCACGACGAGGAGACGATCCGCGCCGCCGACTGGGTCGTCGACATCGGGCCCGGCGCCGGTGAGCATGGCGGTCACGTCATGGCGTCCGGGACGGTCGAAGACATCCTCGCAACACCTGGCAGCATCACCGGGCAGTTCCTCCGTGGTGAGCGAATCATCCCGATACCGATGATCCGGCGTCCCGCGGCGGGAAAGCGCATCGTCGTCCGCGGGGCGCGAGCGAACAACCTGCGCAACGTCGATGTGTCGTTCCCCCTGGGGTCGTTCATCTGCGTCGCCGGCGTGAGCGGCAGCGGCAAGAGCACGCTGGTCAACGACATCCTGTACCGGAAGCTCGCGCAGTCGCTGTATCGCGCGAAGCACCGTCCCGGCGCGCACGATCGCGTCGAGGGCGTCGGGCTCATCGACAAGGTGATCGATGTCGATCAATCGCCGATCGGACGGACACCGCGCAGCAATCCCGCCACGTACGTCGGCGTCTTCACTGACATTCGCGACCTCTACGCCAAGTTGCCCGAGGCGAAGATCCGCGGGTACAAGCCGGGGCGCTTCTCGTTCAACGTCGCGGGTGGCCGCTGCGAGTCGTGCGCAGGCGACGGGATGATCAAGATCGAGATGCACTTCCTCCCGGACATCTACGTGCCGTGCGAGGTGTGCAAAGGCCGTCGCTACAATCGCGAGGCGCTCGAGGTGAGGTTTCGCGGCAAGAGCATCGCCGACGTGCTCGAGATGACCGTCGACGAAGCGGCCGTGCTGTTCGAGAACCAGCCATCGATCCTCCGGCGCATGCGCACGCTCCAGGACGTGGGGCTCGGCTACATCCGGCTCGGTCAGCCGGCGACGCAGCTCAGTGGGGGCGAGGCGCAGCGGGTCAAGCTCAGCACCGAGCTCTCGCGCCGCGACACCGGCAGCACGATGTATATCCTCGACGAGCCGACGACCGGGCTGCACTTCGCGGACGTCGAGAAGTTGCTCACGGTGCTGCATCGGCTGGTCGATGCCGGCAACACCGTGATCGTCATCGAGCACAACCTCGACGTCCTCAAGACCGCGGACCACATCATCGATCTCGGCCCTGGTGGGGGTGACGGCGGCGGCGAGATCATCGCCTCGGGCACGCCGGAGGAGGTCGCGGCCAACCCACGGAGCGCGACCGGCGAATACCTTGCTCGAATGCTGCCTGCGTCACGGGCTGAGGTGGCCAGAGTGACCGGGTCCCGGGCGACGAAACCGCGCCCGCGGAGGCGTGTCCCGGTATCGACCTGAATCGTGCTCCGCGATCGATGCTGGTGCGCTAACGTGGTGGGGCGATGACATCAATGGACGGCGAGGATCGGCGCCTTCGGCTGCGGCGCCTCGATGACTGCCTGGACGTGCTCGAGCAGGCGCACGAGCTCAACCTGACTGAGGTCACCGAGCGGATGGCCGAAGCACTCAGTGAGCGGGTTCCGACGGTCCACACGGGGATGCTCATCGCCGACGCCATCGAGGAGGTGCTGCGCCAGCAGGAGCCATACATGGTGCAGATCCGTCCCGAGGTCTCACGCAGGGTGCGC
This sequence comes from Saccharimonadales bacterium (SeqCode), assembly GCA_035532495.1. GTDB lineage: Bacteria > Chloroflexota > Dormibacteria > Aeolococcales > Aeolococcaceae > Palsa-851. The sequence continues at coordinate 89,345 of DATKQX010000100.1, read as the reverse complement.
CGCCGGCGCGACCCGTTTGACGTCCGGCTGCTCCTCCAACGCCGCTGATCTCGGACGGCGGGCCGCTGCTCCGCTTGTACACTCGGTGAGCCAATGAGCGCCTTCGGCTTCGATCCAGAGCAGATCTTCGCCCGCCGGCGTTCGCGACCCCGCATCGTCCGGCCGCCGGGACAGCTCCGCCGGCGGATCGTCGCCATAAGCATCGTTGTGGCGATCGTCGTGATCCTGGTCGTGGCCCGCTGGCTCCTGGGACTGCGCGCCGACTATCTCTACTACCAGAGCGTCGGCCACACCAACGTGTTCTGGACGCCGCTCATCGCACACATCCTCCTGTTCCTCGTGGGATTCGCCATCGTCGCCATCCTCGTCGGGGCGAGCGCCATCGGCTGGTCGATGTCCGCGGGCAACCTCGACCGCCGTGGCCGGCGCATCGTGCTCTGGAGCGGCCTCGCGATCGCGGCGCTCGCAGGTGTGATCGGTGGCTCGACGCTCTCAGGTGAGTGGCAGGACATCCTGGTGTGGATGCACTCGGTTCCCTTCGGGGCGACTGACCCGGTGTTCCACATGGACTTCTCGTTCTTCGTCTTCACGCTCCCGGCGATCGACGATTTCATGGGCCTGCTGTGGGGCGGGGTCATCCTCGGAGTGCTCGGCGCAATCGCCATGGCCTTCGTCGCGATCACCGTCATGAACGCACCGGAAGAGCTGCCTCTCCCGCTCGAGCCACCGCCGGGGCGGTCGCCCGAGGATGCGCTCCGCGTCGCGCTGATCACCGGCGCGGTCGGGCTGACGGCCATCTTCCTGCTCGCCGCCGCCGGGGCCCATTTCGGCGTCTACCACCTCGCGACGAGCAGCCATGCCACAGGAACCGGGACCAACGGCACGCCGTACGTCGGCCTCGACGCGACCCAGCGTGCGGTGATCCAGCCGGTGCTCGGGTTCCTGCAGGTCCTCGCGCTGGTGCTTGCGATCGCCACCGTGGCACTCCTTGTCGCCCGCTGGCGCAGGGCATCGACCGGAACCGCAATCGCGTTCGCATCGATGCTCGGCGGCTGGCTCCTCGTCGCCGGTCTGACGCAGGGCGTGCCGGCCGCCGTCTATCAGGCGACCAGTGTCGGCCCCAATGAGCAGTCGGCGCAAATCCCGACGATCGGTGACTACCTGACGACCAGCCGCTACGCCTGGGCAATCGAGAGCGGCGGCTCGGACCCGCAGGTGCAGAGCCGGAGCTTCGGGACGCCCCACGCGCCGACGCTCAGCGACCTCGAGTCGGACCTCGGCACCCTGCAGAACGTCCGCATCCAGGATCCGACGCAGCTTCCCGACACGCTTGCACAGATCGACCGCAGCCGCAGCTACCAGACCTACTCGACGATCACCGTCGATCGATATCCGGATCCCGCCACCGGCAATGACGTCGAGGTGATGGTCGGGCCCCGGGAGATCGCGGAGTCGGATGTCCCCAACAAATCATTCGTCAACACCTCGCTCACCTACACGCACGGCTACGGCGTCACGGCCGTATCCGTGAATGCCGTGGCAGGTGAGGGCAAGCCGCAGGTGCTCGTCGGGCAGCAACCGATGACCCAGGTAACACCCGGCTCACCTTCCGACCTCTCGTTCGCCAACTCCACGACCGCCGATCCGAGCATCTACTGCGGGCTGGACACCACCCAGAACGTCGTCTCGGGGACGACGCAACCCGAGTTCAACTACCCATCCGGAAGCGGGGACAACACCGTTCACGCCGACACCAGCGAGGTCGGGATCCCGATCACCAACCCGATCGACAAGCTCGCGCTCTCGCTGCAGGACTTCGGCGGCTTCAACCTCTTCCTCAACAACTCGCTGACGGCGAACAGCCGCGCGTTGGTGAACCGGCAGATCAGCACCCGCATCACGTCGTTGGCCCCGTTTCTCACGGTCGACGCCGACCCGTACATCGTGGTCGACCCCGACACCGGCCATCTCATGTGGATCGCCGACGCGTATGTCAAGACATCGCTGTTCCCTGAGTCCTATCAGCAGAGCGACGGCACGTCATACATGCGCAACGCGGTGAAGGCCGTCATCGACGCCAAGACCTGCTCGATCACGCTGTACGCGGTCGACATGAACGAGCCGATCACCGCCGCGTGGAGTGCGATCTACCCGGGTCTGCTTCATCCGTTGAGCCAGATCTCGTCGTACCTCCGCTCGCATCTCCGCTACCCCGAGGACTACTTCAACGACCAGGCGCAGGCGTACGCGCAAGTGCACATCACCAGCCCGTCAGTCTTCTACAACGGCAGCGACCTGTTCAACATCGCGCAGGAGAGCCTCAACGGACAGAACCAGGCCACGACTGCGTACTACGTCGAGGCGACGCTTCCGGACACGAACAGCCCGCAATTCATTCTGCTGCAGACGTTCTCGCCGGGTGCCAGCGGCGGTGGGACTTCCGCGAACAACATGACCGCATGGCTTGCCGCGCAGTGTGATTACACCGGCACGGAAGAACCGAAGCTCGTTTCGGTGCGCCTCAACAATGCGAACAACGTGCTCGGGCCGCTGCAGTTCGACAACAACATCAACACCAACCCGACCATCAGTTCGCAGATCAGCCTGCTCGGGCAGCACGGCTCGACCGTCACGCTCGGCAACGTGATCATCCTGCCCTTTAACAACGACTCCTTCCTGTACATCCGTCCGCTGTACGTCACCGCAGCGGCAAACGGGGGCACAGCCTTTCCGCAGTTGCAGGAGGTGATCGTCGGCACGCAGAACGGTGTGGCTGAAGGGACGTCCTTCAGCGCGGCGCTGCAGAACCTGCTCAACACGACCCAACCGATCCCGGGTTTGAGCAATCCCGGCACCGGCGGCCCGACGCCGAGCCCATCGCCAACGCCGTCCGGCTCGCCCACCCCGACACCGAGTCCCGGCGCCACCCCGACGCCAACGCCGACCGGCACGATTCAGCAGCAGATCCTGGCTCTCGCCAGTCAGATCGTCGCAGACAACACGGCCGCCGAGACCGCGCTCGCGGCCGGCAACTTCACCGCCTACGGCGCAGCGGAGGCGAAGCTCCAGAGTGATCTGCAGAAGCTGCAGACGCTGATCGCCCAGCAGACGGCCTCCAGCCCGACTCCCAAGCCGTAGCGCAACGGCGTGTGATTGTGAGCGAAGCCGTCGTCATCGCACCGGGCATTCATCAGCTGGACACGCTGCTCGGTGGCATGGATCAGCTGACCGCCGGCTTCCTCGTCGAGGGGCCGATGCCGGCACTCATCGAGACCGGCTCGCAGTCGAGCGTGCCGGCGGTGCACGCGGCCCTGGCCGCGCTGGGGCTGGGTCCGGCGGACCTCCGCTGGATCATCGTCACCCACATCCACCTCGACCACGCGGGCGCGGTGGGCGACCTGGCTGCTGACTTCCCGTCGGCCACCGTGGTCGTCCACGAGCGCGGGGCGCGCCATCTCATTGATCCGACCAAGCTCATCGACAGCGCCTCACGCGTCTACGGCCCGCTGCTCGACTCCCTCTACGGCCGGATGACCGCGGTCCCCGAGGACCGGCTCATCGCCGCGGGGGACGGGTTCCGTGTCGACGTGGGCAATGGCCGCGAGCTCGTGCTCGTGGACTCGCCCGGGCACGCCAAGCACCACCATGCCGTCCTCGACGAGCACACCGGGACCCTGCTCGTGGGCGACGCCGTCGGCGTGCTGCTTCCGGACCTGGGGGTGCTCCGACCAGCCACGCCACCACCGGACTTCGACCTCGAGCAGGCGACGCACAGCCTCCGCCGTTTCGCGGAGATCCGCCCGCAACAACTGGTGCTCACGCATTACGGCCCGGTGGCCGATCCCGCGGCGACGCTTGCCGAGGCCGAGGAGATGCTTCACGGCTGGGTCGAGGTCGCCGAGGGCGTCATCGAGCACGCCGCTGACGCGGGCATCGACGACGTCGCCGCCGCGCTTGCCGAGGCGTTCGCACTCGACACGGAAACGCTTCCCGCCGCATCGCGTGAGAGGGCCGAGATCCTGAACGGGGTGCACAGCAACGCAGCCGGGATCGTTCGGTATCTCAGCCGAAGGGCAACGGCACCCGCCGAATGACGACGGCCACCCGGCCGCGTGACCGGCTGATCGCCGCGGTGGTGCTGAGCTCGGTCATCGGGCTGGTCGGCGGCGGCCTCGCGGCCTGGGGCATCTACGCGCGATTCGGGCCTGTGGAACGTGTGATCGTCCAGAACGTGGTCGGACCCGGCGGCGGCAACGGCGCGCTGACGGCGGGCGCGATCGCACAGGCGAAGTCGGTCTCGGTCGTCGAGGTGCTGACGCAGCCGGTCTCGGTCGGGTCGTTGATCACCGGACCCACCGGCATCGTCAACGGTTTCGTCGTGTCAGCCAACGGGCTCGTGCTCACGACCATCCACGCCATCAAAGGCGCGGCGACGCTCCGCATCGCGACAGCCGACGGGCACGGTTACCCGGCCACGATCGTCAAGGCCGACCCGACCTCCGGCGTCGTGCTGCTTCAGGCGGTCGGCGCGAAGAATCTCACCCCGCTTGTCTTCGCGACCGTCGCACCGCGCGTCGGCGATCTCGCGATCGCGGTCGCCCACGCGCCCTTCTCGCCGGTGACCCTCAGCACGGGGACCATCGGCGCCGTGGGCCGCACGTTGACCCTCGCGGACGGCGAGACGGTGTTGCGCGACGTGGTCACGGTTGACTCCACACCGGACCCGAGGCAGGACGGCGCACCGCTGCTCAACGGCAACGGCGACGTGATCGGCGTGGTCGTCGATGCCGGCGGCGCCGCACCCGGCGTTGTGGCGCTTTCGATGACGGCCGCCTCCAACATCGTCGCCAAGGCGACGGGGAGCGGCGGCAGCGCCCCGGTGCCGACCCTGGGTGCTGACTCCGAGGTGATCGACCCGGCCACCGCTGCGGCCGCAGACGTGCCGGTGGGGGCGCTGATCCTCTCGGTGACGAACGGGGGACCGGCTGCGACCGCGGGACTGCTCGCCGGGGATGTCGTCACGGCGGTCGGCAGCACCACGCTCGATGCCACGCATCCCTTCGATCCGACCATCCTCGGGCTGGCGCCCGACCAGCAGGTCACGATCACCGTCTTTAGAAACGGGACCACGAGGACCCTCGAGCTCATCGTCGGGAGCGGCTAGGGCTGCCAACGCGGCACACTGGAGGCAACCAATGGAACTGACGTATCACGGACACTCCTGCGTCCGATTGCGAGGGCGGGACATGACCGTCGTCGTCGACCCATCGCAGGCGACCCTCCCCGGGCTTGCCAAGGGGACCGTCGGTCTCATCGTCCGGACTGAGGGCGCCACCGATCCCGAGCGCCTCCGCGCCCGCGATGGCGAGATGCAAGAGGTCAGCGGGCCCGGCGAGTTCGAGATCGGTGGCGTCAGCATCCTCGGCCTCGCAGCCGGCGAGACGACGGTGATACGCGTCTCGGTTGATGACGTCCGCGTCGTCGTTGCCGGACGGCTGCGCCGTCAGCTCACCGAGGACGAGATCGATAGCCTCGGCCATGTCGACGTGCTGGTGATCCCGGTCGGTGGCGGTGACGCGCTCGGGGCCATCGACGCCGCCAAGCTTGTCAACGCTGTCGAGCCGAGCATTGTCGTCCCTGCGCGCTACGGCTCCGGCGACGGCGGCGAATACGACCCTGTCGGGAAGTTCGCCAAGGAGATGGGTCTCGCCGAAGGCACCTGGGAAGCGCAGCCGAAGCTGACGCTCGCCGGATCGACGGGCGAGACCGACGACACCCGCGTCGTGTTTCTCGAGGTCAGAACTGCAGGCTGACCGTAACGTTCGAACATCGGTGCGTCGTGACGACGCGTGACTGATACAATCGCTCAAACATCCCGGGAGGCTCTGCGCATGGCGAAGTTCGTGTTCGTGACAGGCGGAGTCGTCTCTTCACTCGGGAAGGGGATTACCGCAGCGTCGATCGGCACGATCCTCAAGGCCCGCGGCCTGCATGTCGGGATGCAGAAGCTCGATCCGTATCTCAACGTCGATCCGGGCACGATGTCGCCATATCAGCACGGCGAGGTCTTTGTCACCGATGACGGCGCCGAGACCGATCTCGACCTCGGTCACTACGAGCGTTTCGTTGATGTCGCGCTCAGCAAGGCCAGCAACGTCACGACAGGAAAGATCTACGCGTCGGTCATCGCCAAGGAGCGGCGCGGCGATTACCTCGGCGGCACGGTGCAGGTCATCCCGCACATCACCAACGAGATCAAGCATCGCGTCCTGCGCGTGGCAGAAAATGAGCTCCCACAACCCGATGTCGTCATCGTCGAGGTTGGGGGCACGGTCGGTGACATCGAGTCGCTGCCGTTCCTCGAGGCGATTCGCCAGATGAAGAACGACGTCGGGCGCAACAACGTCTGCTATGTGCATCTCACGCTGGTTCCGTACGTCAACGCGAGCGAAGAGTTCAAGAGCAAGCCCACACAGCACTCCGTCAACCAACTGCGCTCGATCGGCATCCAGCCTGACGCGATCATCGCGCGCAGCGAGAAGCCGATCGGCCAGCCCCTCAAAGAGAAGATCGCGCTCTTCGGTGACGTCGACATACGTGCCGTGATCAACGTCCCGGACGCCAGCTCCATCTACCAGGTACCGCTGATGCTGGAGGAGGCGGGGCTCGGCGACTACATCGTGCAGCTCTTCGGCCTCAATGTGACTGCGCCGGATCTCACCGAGTGGCGCGACTTGTGTGCTCGCATCTCTGCACCCAAGCCGGCGGTGCGCATCGCCCTCGTCGGCAAGTACGTCGAGATGCCGGACGCGTACATCAGCGTGATCGAGTCCCTGCGGCATGCCGCGGTGCATTGCGGTGCGGACCTGCAGCTGGTGTGGGTCAACAGCGAGCACCTGGACGAGGACATGAGCCCGCTCGAGGGAGTCGACGGCATCGTGGTGCCCGGCGGCTTCGGTCATCGCGGCATCGAAGGCAAGGTGTTGGCATCGCGATACGCGCGCGAACATCTGGTGCCGTACCTCGGCCTCTGCCTGGGAATGCAATGCGCTGTCGTGGATATCGCCCGCGAGGTTCTTGACGCTCCTGACGCAAACTCGACAGAGTTCAACGCGTTCACCTCGCATCCCGTCATCGACCTCCTCCCGGAGCAGCGTGATATCGAGGAGAAGGGAGGGACGATGCGCCTCGGCGTGTATCCCTGCAAGCTCGTGCCCGGAACACGCGCAGCCGAGGCGTACGGCGAGCCCGTGGTGTACGAGCGCCACCGCCATCGGTTCGAGTTCAACAATCACTACCGCGAGTCGCTCGCGGGCGCCGGCGTGGTGTTCTCCGGCAGCTCGCCGAACGGTCGTCTCGTCGAGATCATTGAGCTTCGCGACCATCCGTTCTTTGTCGGTTCGCAGTTTCATCCCGAGTTCCGCTCGCGGCCGGGGAGGCCGCATCCTCTGTTCCGCGCCTTCATGGCCGCGTCGACGAAGGGGATCACGGTGAGTGGGGCCGTCGTGGAAGGCGAGCCCAGCAGCGCAGTCCCGAGCGGGTCGCCCAGCACCGTCTGACCCGGCGCGCAACGTTCGGCAGGCGCAATCGTTACGCGAAACTGCCCGCACACAGCCACGTTGCACCGTCATTCGACCAGATGACGGAGGCACCCACGATGACCCCGACCCGCACCACACTCATCCTTCCAGCCATGGTGCTGGTGCTCTCCGGCTGCGGGGCCGTCTCCACCCTCACGCTTCGCGCGACACCCGATGGCGTCGCCTACGCGGACACCACGTCACATCTTCCGCGTCCGGCGGTGACACCGGTACCGATTCCGCCGGTGACCCCCGCTGCCGCCCCCACCGTCGCGACCATTCCCGCGACTGGGGGATCCGAGTGGCTGGAGATCCTGAACGGCTCCGGTGTCGTGATCGCAAGGACGGCCGTGCAGCCAACGCAATTCTGGATGACGGCCGCCGGCCCCGGCGGTGCGTACTGGGCGGAGGGCGGCATCGAGCATGAGCTCACACCGAGCGGCGCGGTTCGCACCCTCGGAGCGATCCCGGCCGATGCGAGTGGTGTCGTCATCGGTCCGGACGGCACGTCATATGCGTACGCGACGTCGGATCAGCTGAGCAACGGCACGGCGTTGAACCGGATCGTCGTGGTGCGCCCCGGCGCTGCGGCAGCGGTGGTCGCCGATCGCGTCTCCGACCCGAATCACCCCTCCGCCGACGCGCCGGCAGGCTGGGACTACTACCTGGTCAGCTGGACTGCGGACGGCATCGCCTTCGCACGTGTCCCGACGGGTGGTTGCGGATGCGGCTCATTCGACATGCAGATGCAATCCGCGGACTCCGGGATCATCAACCCGACGAGCGATGTCGTCACCGCGCTGACGGACGACAACTTCTGCCCGCTGAGCACCGTCGGTCCGGCGGCCGAGACCGTCTGCTTCGCCACCTCCGCCTCATCCGAGGCGACCAAAGGCATCCGCATCGAGTCGCACGGTGTCGTGACGCACGCGTACACCCTCTCGGGAACGAGCGTCGCCGGCGATGCGGTCCTCGCTCCCGGTGGCGCTGCGCTCGCCTACCTCACCATCCCGCTCAGCGAGGACGGCTGCGGCGCGACGATCACGCCGACGCTTCGCGTCCTCAACCTGGCGATGGGGAGCGCGATCGACCGCAGCGTCGGCGACTTCGCCCCGGCGGTCTGGGGATCGAACGGGCTCCTCTACGGCCTGATGACGAGCGGGTCGACCAGCTGGCTGGCCGCGGTCAACCCCGTCACCTTCGCCGTCAGCCGCGTCAGCCCGAGCGCGCCGGGAACCGCATTCGTCGGGATCGCGTAGCGGGTCGCTACGCTGGAGCCGATGAGCACGGCCGCCCGCCCGACGACAACGGCAGCGCGAGTCTCACGTGGCCGCAACCGCGGTCTCGAGTTGCTTCGCGCCACCGAGGCGTCAGCGCTCTCGGTCGGTCGCTGGCTGGGCCGCGGGGACAAGAGCGGCGCTCGCGAGGCGGGGCATAACTCCATGGAGGACGCGCTGACCGGCATGCCCTTCGAGGGCCGGATCGTGATCGGCCCCGAGGGATCCAACAACAGGCTCGTCACCGGTCGCACCGTCGGCGGTGGTCGTGACCGCGTGGACCTTGCGTTGCTCCCCGTCGACGGCATCAGCCTCGTCGCCGGAGGGCTGAGTCAGGCGTTGAGCGTGGCTGCGTCCGCTGAGACTGGCGGCATCCTCCTGCCCCCGCCCGTCGCCTACATGCACAAGATCGCCGTCGGGCCGCAGGCACGGGGCGCCGTCGACGTCAGTGACACCCCGGAGAACAACCTCCGCCGTGTCGCCTTCGCGATGAACGTGCAGGTGCAGGACCTGACCGTGGTGCTGCTCGACCGGCCCCGTCACCAGGCGCTGCTCGAGCGTCTGCGCTCGCTCGGTGTCCGGGTCGCGATCGTCAGCGACGGCGACGTCGGCCTGGCGATGATGGCGGCGTGGCCCGGGTCGGGGATCGACGTCATGATCGGGTCGGGCGGGACGCGCGAAGGGATCGTCGCCGCGTGCGCGATGCGCTGCCTTGGTGGTGAGCTGCAGTGCCGTCCGTGGGTTCGCCACGAGGATGAAGCGGCCGCGATGCGAGCCGCCGGGTTCGACCCCGAGGCCTCGCTGAGCATGGAACAGCTCGTCCCCGGGCGCGAGGTGAGCGTCGCGGTCACCGGCATCAGTGGCGGTGGTCTCCTCCGTGGCGTCCGCTACCACAACTGGTGGGCGGAGACCCACAGCCTCGTCATGCGTGCGCAGAGCGGGACGGTGCGCGAGATCATCGCCAAGCACCACGTCGCACTCCAGCCCGATCAGGCTCCCAAGGTGCTTTGACGGCGGGTCGATGACCGGTCCGTCGCACGCCGACGCGCTGCTGGCGCCACCGCCGCGGTCGCTCCGCGCAGGTCTCAGGTTTGCCAGCCTGGTGCTGCGCGCCCTCGGACCCGGCCGCTACGTGCTGGCGGACTGCATCGGAACATGCAACTACGCCGCTTCGGGGGTGTCACGGCGGCGATGCGCTGCGAACCACCGGCGTCTCGACCCTGGATTGAGCCGGCGGGATGCGCGGCGCCGGGCGCTCGCCTCGTTCCGCAACTACGCGCGGACGTCGGTGGATTTCATCTGGCAGTACGGCGTCCCCGCGCATCGGATGCACCGGCACTTCCGCGCCTACGGCCTCGAGCATGCGTATCGCGCGCTCGACGCTCACGGCGGGGGAGTGTTCGCGCTTGCCCATTTCGGCAGCTGGGATGTCGCCGCCGGATGCGGGCTCGCGTCGGGGCTTCGGATCACGACCGTCATGGCACCTGTCGGACCGGACATCGTCACCCGGATCGCGGTCTGGGCTCGGCGCCATCAGGACATGGAGGTGCTCGTGTCTTCCCGCGCCGCGCGCGGGCTCGTCCGCGCAGTCCGTCGCGGGCGATTCGCCGCCATTCTCAGCGACATTCCCGAGCGTGGCGAGACCGCGGTCGTCACGTTCTGTGGCGGCCCGGTGGCCTTCAGCACAGCGGCGGCCTGGCTCGGGCGGGTTGCGGCGGTGCCCGTGATGCCCGTCGAGTGCTGGCGAGTTGGCGGGCGCTACCGCCTCGTGGTGCATCCACCCGTCCACGTCGAGCCGGGCGAGAGCGACGCCGATGTCATGCAGCGGGTCGCAACCGTCCTCGAGGTCGCGGTCCGTCGCGCGCCGGAGTGGTGGTATCCATTCGGCGTGGTCTACGAGGAGTGACGGCCAGGCCTCAGTGTCGCTGCGTGGCGCCGGGGTCGGTGCGCGGTCCCATGAGCGGGCGCCCGGGCCGCTCGTCGAAGACCAGGCGCTGGTACACGCGCCGCCAGAAGTGGCCGTAGACCCGGGTGTCGCTCGGCAGACCCTCGAGCCTGCGCAGGACGAGCAACACCAGGATCGCAAGACATCCGCTGCCGAGGATCCAGCCATCGGATCCTCCGAACAGGAACGCGACGACCGGCAGGATCACGAAGGCGAGGAGGACCGCAAGCGCGATCCGACCGCGAATGGCGCCCCACGCGTAGCACATGAGCAGCGCGACCAACCCGGCGACCGTCAACGACGCGACGACGCCCGTCGCCACGGCGACGCCGCGGCCGCCGTTGAAGCGCATGTACACGGGCCAGCCGTTGCCGGCGACGGCGCAGACCCCGATGAGCATCATCACCTCGAGCGGCAGACCCGTAACACGAGCTGCGATCACCGGCGCGAACCCCTGCGCAAACTGGAGGGGTCCGACGAGGATCGCGACGTCAATACCGGCATGCCGGTAGACGTTGCTCGTGCCGATGTTGCCGGTGCCGAACTGACGGAGGTCCAGCCCGTAGCGCTTGCGGCGAACCAGCAACCACCCGATCGGGAGCGCGCCGACGAGATAGGCGCCCAGGCACCAACCCGCCACGATCCACGGGGAGATCATGATCGCCAATCATGCGGCTTGGATACGGTAGATGACATTCCGGCAGCGCGCGATCGTGGTGGACGGTGGCGCCGGGCTCCGGGAGGACCTCGAGCGCGGCGTGGTCGTCGTCCCGCAGCGCATCACAGTCGGAGCCACCGAGTTCATCGACGACGGGTCGACGGACTCGTACGAGGGTTTCTACCGTCTGCTCCGCGCCGGCGGGGCGACCGCCACGGCGACGCCGTCGCCGGGGTCGTACCTCGAGGCATTCCGGCGCACCGAGGCAGAGACCGTGCTGTGTCTGACGATCCCGGAGCGATGGAGCGGGATGCACTCGACGGCCGGCCTCGCCGCCGACATGCTCGCGGCCGACGAGGGCCGGCGCAGGGTCACCGTCATCGACACCGGCACCGCCGTCGGGGGGTTCGCCCTGATCGCCCGATGCGCGGCCTCGCTATCGGAGTCGGCGGACCCAGCGCCCCGTTGGGAGCGCTCGGTGCGCTCGGCGTGCGCGCAGGTGCGCGTTTACGGCGCGCTGGCGACCCTGACCTACGTGGCGCGCAGCGGCCGAGTGCCCGCCCTGCTCGCCGGCATCTCGAACACGCTGCGGGTGCGCCCCGTGTTCAAGCTGGTCGACGGCGGCGACACGGGTCGGGTGGGTCTCGCTCGAACGACAGGCGGGACGATCCGGCAGCTCGAGCGGGCCGCCAACGAGGATCTCGGGCAGGGTCCGTTGTGGTTCGTGGTCTTCCACGCTGACGCGCCCGACGATGCGGCCGAGCTCGCCGAGCGGCTCTCGGCATCACTGCATGCGGCGCGCTGCGAGACGGTGGCGCTGAGCCCGATGTTCGGCGCGCACACGGGGCCCGGGACGATCGGCTTCGCGGCCCTGCCGTGGCCGGGGGGCGCGCCGCCCGACTGATCGGATCCGGTCGGTACCGGCTGAGCCTCGTTGCGCCTACCATCGAGGCGTGGTGACCGAGGCAGCCCGCGCCGAGGAGCAACGCTCCCGGGCCGCCTCGCCCCGCCGTTCGCGCCGGCGCTGGCTCGGCTATCTCCCGCTGGTGCTCGCGTTGGGCGCGATCGCCGCGCTGCTCATCTATGCGGATCCCCGCAAGATCGGCATCGCCTTCGAGCGCTTCAACCTCGAGTACGTGCCGATCGTCGTCATCCTGGGAATCGGTTTTTACGTCGTGCAGGGGATCCGGTGGTGGACGCTCAATCGAGCGCTCGGCATCAAATTTCCCTTGCTCGACACGGTCTTTCTCACCGAGACCGGTCAGGCGACAGCGCTGCTGCCGCTCGGCGAACTGACTCGCGCGCTGCTCGTGTCGAAAGCGGCGGCCGTGAATCTCGGCGCTGTCGTCGCGAGTGAGACGGTGCAGGAACTGCTCTTCGTCTTCATGCTGTTCGTCCTCGCACTCCCGAAGGCGATCGGACTGCATTACGTCGCCATCGCGGTCATCGTCCCAATGCTCTTTGTCATCGGCATCGTTGCCGTGCTCACCGTGGAGAGCCTGTACGAGCGTGTCCGGCACGTCGTTGATAAAGTGCCCCTGCTGCGACGGGTCCGCCCCGCGGTTGACGAGCTGCACCGCGACACGCGCGTGCTCTTCCGGCACCGCGACACCTATCGGTGGTTGCCGCTCAGCGTCGGGCAGGCCGTCATGGCGGTGACGCTGTTGTGGGCGGTGGCGCAGGCTGTCGATCCCGGAAAGCTTTCGTGGACGGATGCCGGCTTCGTCTATGCCGTCACGCAGGGAGCGGCCTGGCTGAGCTTCTCGCCGGGGGGCCTCGGCGCGGTGGAGGCGAGCACAGCAGGTCTGCTGGTCGCGCTCGGACTCAGCTTCGACCTCGCGGCCGCCATCTCCGTCATCCAGCGCCTGGCAGACAAGGGGCTCAACACCGTCCTCGGCTGGATCTGCTTCGTGTTCGCACGCCGCCGGTACAACCTCACCGGGGCATCACTCTTCCGCTTCGAGATGAGTCCGCCGAAGGAGGCACCGGCGCCGATCGCCTGAATTTGCGCGCCCGGCACGTCTGTGTAATCATGTAATTATGAAAGCACAGACGACACCAGACCCTCTGACGAACGACGAGCTCACCGGCTGGTTCGCCGGCCGCCTTCCCGAGGGGCTGTATCAGTCCGCCCCAACCATCACATCCGACAACGACGAGATCCTGATCGTCGGCGAGATCGCTGAGCCGGAACTCCCTGCTGACGCGGCCGAAGGCGCGCGTGCCGCGGCGCGCAGTGCCAGGATCGCGCGCTTCCGTGGCGAGACGAGAGACGCCAGGGTCCGTGTCGCTCGCGACGCCGAGCGTCTTTTCGGCCGTAAGGTCTCCTGGGGAGCCCGCTGCGGCGGAGTCGAGGAGATGTTCACCACTCTCGGCGTGCCGGTGATGACCCGCCTCCGCATCGGCGACCGCGGCGTGCTCGACACGCTCATCGAGGCCGGCGTCGCACGCAGCCGGAGCGAGGCGCTTGCGTGGTGCGTGCGGCTCGTCGGCCAGCACCAGTCCGACTGGATCGAGAGCCTTCGCGGAGCCCTCACCGCGGTGCAGAAGGCCCGGGCCGAAGGACCCGATGTCGCCTGACCCGGACGACGACGGTGCGCTGCTTGACGCCTACTCGCGCACCCTCATCCGTGTCGCAGCGGCGCTGGCGCCGTCAGTCGCAGCCGTTCAAGTTGCTGCCGGCAGAGGCCGCCACGGCCCCGCCGGGAGTGGCTCCGCGGTCGCGTTGAGCGCTGACGGTCTCCTCGTGACCTCTGCGCACGTGGTTGCCGGAGGCGAGGGCGGCCGGCTCGACCTGGCGGACGGGCGGCGGCTCCGCTTCACGGTCCGCGGCCGCGACCCTCTCTCCGACCTGGCTGTGCTCGTCGCCGAGCACGGCGATCTCGAACCGGCCACGCTCGGCGACGCCGGGGCGCTCCACGTGGGCCAGGTCGTCGTCGCCATCGGCAACCCGCTTGGCCTCGCCGGCAGCGTCACTGCCGGTGTCGTCAGCGCGCTGGGCCGCTCTCTCCCGGCGCGCTCGGGCGATCACGTACGGGTCATCGACGATGTCATCCAGACGGACGCTGCGCTCAACCCGGGTAATTCGGGCGGGGCGCTGGCGGACTCCGCTGGACGTGTCGTCGGCATCAACACCGCGCTCGCCGGCGCCGGCCTCGGCCTCGCGGTGCCGATCAACACCACGACCGAGCGCATCATCGGCGCGCTCGTGCGCGACGGCCGCGTCCGTCGCGCCCACCTCGGCGTCGCCGGCGTCTCTCGACCCATACCGCCCCGGTGGGAAGGCCCGCTCGGCAGCCGGCGTGGTCTCGAGGTGGTCGAGGTCGTCAACGGCAGTCCGGCCGATGCTGCAGGGCTCCGTCCAGGCGACATCATCACTGAGGTTGACGGCCGTCCCATCGAGAGCCCACGGGATCTCCAGCGCCTCATGGTGGACGGGCCGATCGAGCGTTTCGTGGTGATCCGCGTGGTCCGCGCCGGCCAACGTCACGTTGTGACCGCGATTCCGGACGAACTCGCCGCCGCGTAATACGCTGGCGTCGATGCCCAACGTGTTCACGCGCGTTCCCGATTCCCCCGTCCCGCCGGCGAGCGGCTTCGGCTCGGCGGTCATTCCGATCGCCGACGCCTTCATGATCGCCATGTTCTCCAAGCCGGCGAGCGGGACCCTGCGCACCACGTGGGTCACGCCATCCACCTACTGGCTGACGCTGGCGACCTTCCTCGGCGCTGTCGTCATCGCCGGGTTGCTGCTCTCGGGCCTGATCGGTCCCATCACCGGGATCTCGATCGTCGGTGTCGTCATCTGCCTCTTGTTCGCCATCGGCGCCGGGGCGGTCGCGGTCGTCGGGAACTGCCAGCGCCGCTCACGCTGAGGGCAGCTCTGCAAACGGCAGACTCGGGGGATGCGTCCTGTCGTTGCCCGTCCTGACGGCGAACTCGAGGTCCTCGGGGGATTCCGACCAGCAGCGCGCTCCGGGGGGAAGGTGATCGGGCTCCACGCGACCGATCTCATTCCCATCCCGGAGGGCACGACACTCATGCACCTTCCCGGGCGGCGGGCCATCGCACTCGACTCCAAGAACCGCCCGGTCGACGTCGAGGCTGATCTCCTGCCCGTCGCGGCGGTGCTCCCCGTGGGGTTCCTGCGAACGCTGTTGCCGGCGTCGCGACCGCTCCCCGGTAGCCGGCGGCTGCCGCTCTACGGGTACGCGGCGGTGGTGGAGCACCACGACGAGCTGCGTGTCGCCGCGCTCAACACCGACGGATTCGGCTGGTGGGAGCCGGCACGCTACGCCGGAGCCGGGCTCCCCGAGGCGATCGACGCGGCACGAGCACAGCTTCCCGCGAACCGCCTCGTCGATCACCTCGCCAATTGCGCGACCGAATTGCGGTGCTACACCGCCCAGAACACCTTCCTCCGTCGCTACGAGGGGGCACTCCCTGCGTCGCCGGCGTGCAACGCGGACTGCCTGGGCTGCATCTCATTGCAGACGGACGGCGAAGCGCCCGCGCCCCAGCCGCGCATGCGCTTCGCTCCGACAGCCGCTGATCTTGCTGGAATGGCCGCGTTTCATCTCAGCGGCGACGACGCGGCGATCGTCTCCTTCGGCCAGGGCTGCGAGGGTGAGCCGCTCACTCGCGACGCCGTGCTCGCCGACGCCGTCGCCGAAATCAGAGCGGCGCATCCGGACGCGACCATCCACGTCAACACGAACGGGAGCCGCCCGCGCACGCTCCAGCGCCTGATCGACGCGGGCTGCAACAGCGTGCGCATCAGCGCGATCTCGTTCAACGACCCCATCTTCCGCGCGTACTACCGTCCGGTCGGGTACTCGATCGAGGACGTCATCGAGTGCGGGCGTGTGATGTCGCGTGCCGGTGGGCAGGTGTGCGTCAACCTCCTCACGTTCCCCGGCGTCACCGACTCGAGCGCGGAGCTGGACCGCACCGAAGCCGCCGTGCTCGAGATGGGTGCACGTCAGATCCAGTGGCGCTCGCTCAACTGTGACCACGATTGGCTCGTCGACGTCCTGGCGGGTCGGGGCCTCCTCCCAGAGGACGGCATCGGTCTCGCCGCGGCGTACCAGCAGCTGGTCGACCGGCTCCCCAGCGTGTCCCACGGCAACTTCACCCGGCCGGTCGGCGCGGCCGTGGATTGAGCCTTGCGCTGCCGTGGTATCGTGGATTTGTTTCCTTCCCCGCGAATCAAGGCGCCCCATGAAAGCTGCAATCCATCCCGAGTACCACACCGACGCTGCAGTCCATTGCCTGTGCGGCAACAGCTTCTCCACGGGGTCGACGCTCGCTGAGTTGAAGACCGAGGTGTGCTCGGTGTGCCACCCATTCTTCACAGGGACGCAGCGCATCATCGACACCGGCGGTCAGGTCGAGCGTTTCCGCCGCCGCGCCGAGCAAGCCAAGAAGGCGTAGAGACAGCCGGCGCCGCCGGCGTCGTGCAACGGACGGTCGGGGGGACCGGTGGCACGCGGTGCTTTAGCATGCCGCTCATGAGGTTGGCCAAGCGTTCCCGCGACCTCCTGCTCACCGTGGCCGTCAACGCGGTGAGCGCACCGCCCGGAACCTTCTTCTATGGAGGTCAGGCGGTCATCGAAGGAGTGCTCATGCGCGGCCGGGACTCGTACGCCGTTGCGGCGCGACGTCCGAACGGCGACATCGCCGTCTGCACCGACGTCCTGCGCTCTCGCGTCTACACGGCGGGAATCTGGCGCCGTCCATTCTTTCGAGGCGTCGCGGGACTGTACGAAACGATCCACCTCGGAATGCGCGCGCTGCAGTGGTCGGCAATCGTGCAACTCGGACAGGACGCCCAGATCGGCGACGGCGCGCTGCGCGGGGCGATGATCGCCTCGCTCGTCTTCGCGGTGGCGCTGTTCATCGGGCTACCGCTGTTGCTCGGCAGCCTGCTGCATCACACAACCGAATCGATCATGTCGGTGCTCATCGAGGGCGTGATCCGCGCGGTTGTGCTCGTCGTCTACCTCATGCTGATCGGACTGATACCGAACGTGCGCAGGCTCTTTCAGTATCACGGCGCGGAGCACATGTCGATCAACGCGCTCGAGGCCGGAGATGCCATCGACGTCAAGCACGTGCGCCTGTGCAGCCGCCTGCATCCGCGTTGCGGCACGGGCTTTCTCGTCGTGGTCGCATTCGTGAGTGTCGGCGTCTTCGCGCCGCTCGGGTTGCTGCCCACCGCGGTGCGTCTCGTGTGTCAGATCGTGCTCGTGCCGGTTGTCGCCGCAGTGTCGTACGAGATCATCCGCGCGCTGATCCGCATTCGTGGCACGGTCGTCGGCAGTATCGCGCTCGCGCCGGTGCTCGGCGCGCAATTGCTCAGCACGCGGACCCCGGACGACCGGCAGATCGAGGTCGCCATCGTCGCGCTTGACGCCGCGCGGCTGGGCGATGGACCCGTCCACGAAATCGCAGGCGCTCGCTGATGTCCGAAACGGAGCTGACGGCGTTCGAACACCGCCTCGCCGCGCTCGAGGCGCGATATGTCGAGCTCGAAGCGTTGTTGAGCGCGCCCGACGCCTACCAGGACCTCGATCGCGTGCAGCAACGCTCTCGTGAGCAGGCGAAGTTGCGCGAGGTGGTCGAGGCGGCACGGCGCTGGCGCGACGCGCAGGGCGCCGCGCGTGAGGCGACTGAAATGGCGCACGCGGAGACGGACCCGCAGATGGTGACCATGGCCGAGGAGGAGCAGCAGGCACAGCTCGCGGCGGCGAACGAGGAGTACGAGCATCTGCGTGGGCTGCTGCTCACCGCCGACCCCAACGACGACCGCGACGTCGTCGTCGAGATTCGCGCCGGGACCGGGGGTGACGAGGCAGCGCTGTTCGGGGCCGACCTGTTCCGGATGTACTCGCGCTACGCGGAGCGTCAGCGCTGGCGAATCGAGGTGCTCGACCACAATGAGACGGCCGGTCACGGTTTCAAGGAAATGGTGTTCGAGGTGCACGGCCAGGGGGCGTACTCGCGACTGAAGTTCGAGTCGGGCGTGCACCGTGTGCAACGTGTGCCGGAGACCGAGGCGCAGGGACGCATTCACACGTCCGCCGCGTCGGTGGTCGTCCTCCCCGAGGCGGATGAGCTCGAGGTGGAGGTCAACGAGAACGACCTCAAGATCGATGTGTACCGGAGCACCGGTCCCGGCGGCCAGAGCGTGAACACCACCGACTCCGCGGTGCGTATCACGCACCTGCCGACCGGTCTCGTGGTGACCTGCCAGGACGAGAAGTCGCAGATCAAGAACCGCGCGAAGGCGATGCGCGTGTTGCGCGCGCGCCTCTACGACCTCGCCGAAGCGAAACGCGAAGCGGAGCTGCGCGCTACGCGACGCTCCATGGTCGGCAGCGGCGATCGCAGCGAGAAGATCCGGACATACAACTTCCCGCAGTCGCGCGTCACCGACCATCGCATCGACCTCACGTTGCACCAGCTCACGCGAGTGCTTGATGGCGACCTCGACCTGCTCATCGAGCCGCTCTCGAATGAGGACCAGGCCCGTCGCCTGCTCGAGGATGACCCCGACGGCGTTCTTGTGGGGCATGACGCCTGAGGTGGCGTCCGCCGCCCCCATCCTCATCGACGTGCTTCGTCTGAGCACCACCTACCTTGGTGACCACGGCAGCACGACCGCACGGCTCGATTCGGAGCTGCTCTGCGCTCAGGCGCTCGGCATCCGCCGTCTCGACCTCTACCTGCAGTTCGACCGACCGCTCGACGAGCGCGAGCTCGGCGCGATTCGCGAGCTGGTCCGTCGCCGCGGCAAGGGCGAGCCGGTGGCCTACATCACCGGCACGCGCGAGTTCTACGGCCGGCCGTTCACAGTGACGAGCGACGTCCTCATCCCGCGGCCCGACACCGAAACGATCGTCGAGCGTGCGCTGCTCGCCCTGCGAGAGCGCGACGGCCGCCGTCCCGCGCGGGTGGCCGACCTCGGCACGGGCAGCGGTTGCATCGCCATCACACTCGCCGCGGAGGCGCCGACCACCGACGTGATTGCCACCGACATCAGCGCCGCCGCGATCGAGGTGGCGCGCGCGAACGCGGAACGGCTCGAGGTAAGGGCGACGTTCGTCGAGTGCTCGTGGGCTGACGCGCTCGACGACGACCTCGACCTCGTCGTCAGCAATCCACCGTACGTCACCACCGCCGAGCTCCCCGGCGTTGATCGCGACGTCCGTGACTTCGAGCCGCACCGCGCACTGCTCGGCGGCGTGGATGGCCTGGACGCGTACCGCGCGCTCCTGGCATCGCTGCGCGCGCACGTTACCGCCACGCGTCTGTTGCTCGAGGTGGACCCCACGCGTGCGGCCGCCGTGAGCACGCTGGTGGAGGCCGCGTTCCCCGGCTCGGCACTCACGATGGTCCCGGACCTGACCGGCAGGACACGCGCCATCGACGCGGAGCTGCCGTGACGCTCGAGGCCGCTGTCGCGGCGATCGCGCGCGGCGGGGTGATCGCCATCCCGACCGACACCGTCTTCGGGCTCGCGTGTGACCCGGCGAGCGTCGCGGCCGTCGACCGCATCTACGCGATCAAGCAGCGTCCCGCCGACCTCGAGCTCACACTGCTGAGCGCGAGCATCGCCGACATCGAGGAGGATGTCGAGCTCGACGCGGTGGCTCGGACGCTGGCCGGCGCGTACTGGCCCGGCGCGCTCTCGATCATCTGCCGGCTGCGCGCCCGTCGCTGGGCCATCCCGCGAAACGGTCGAACGCTCAGCGTCCGTGTCCCCGACCATCCAATCGCGCTTGCGGTGCTCCGGCGCACCGGGCCGCTCGCCACGACAAGTGCCAACCGCCACGGCGACGCGGCCGCGATCACCGCGGCCGAGGTCGCTGCGGCCCTCGATGGGGAGGTCGATGCGGTCCTCGAGGGTGGCCACTGCGGCGGAGTTGCCTCGACTATCATCGACTGCACGTCCATCACCCCCCACGTGCTTCGCGAAGGCCCGATTCCTGCTGCCGCGTTGCGCTCAATGATCGGGGGTTTTCCTTCAACCAGCACGGAGGGGCAGAGATCGCAGTGACCAGCACACCTGTCGAGATCCGTCCGGGGGCCACTGGCGGCGCCGGATTCACCGACAAGCCCGCGTTGCGCGCGACCGACCCCGAAGTTGCCGCCCTGCTCGATGCCGAGCTCGAGCGCCAGGAGGAGACGCTCGAGCTCATCCCGTCGGAGAACCTCGCGTCTGTCGCAGTCCTCGAGGCGCTCGGGTCCTGGCTCAACAACAAGTACGCGGAGGGCGTCCCGGGGAAGCGCTACTACGGCGGGTGCCAGATCGTCGACCAGGTCGAGAACCTGGCGAGGGACCGGGCGACGGCACTGTTCGGGGCGGACCATGCCAGTGTCCAGCCGCATTCCGGGACCCAGGCGAACATGGCCGTCTACGCGAGCGTGCTCAGTCCGGGCGACACCGTGCTCGGAATGGCGCTTGATCAGGGCGGCCATCTGAGTCACGGCTCGCCGGTCAGCTTCAGCGGCAGGATCTACCACTTCGAACCGTATTTCGTTGACGAGAAGACTGGTGTCCTCGACATGGCGGCGGTTCGCGAGCGCGCGCTCGAGGTGCGCCCGAAGATGATCGTTGCCGGCTACAGCTCGTATCCGCGCATCCTCGACTTCGCGGCGTTCGCGGAGATCGCGCGCGAGATCGACGCATATCTCATGGTGGACATGGCGCACTTTGCGGGCCTCGTCGCGGGCGGCGCCCACCCGAGCCCGGTGCCGCACGCCGATTTCGTCACCTTCACCACCCACAAGACAATGCGCGGGCCGTGGGGCGGGGTCATCCTCTGCAAGTCCGAGTACGCCGATCAGATCGACAAGGCGGCGTGCCCGAACGTCCAGGGTGGTCCGCAGATGCACGCTATCGCCGCCAAGGCGGTGATGTTCAAGCAGTGCGCGCAGCCGGCCTTCCGTGACTACGCTCACAACGTCGTGACGAACGCCAAGGCAATGGCCGCGGGGCTGATGTCGCGCGGTCTGGTGCTCACCACCGGAGGCACCGACAACCATCTGATGGTGATCGACCTGCGCCCGACGGGCCTTCGCGGACGCGCGGTTCAGGCCGCCTTCGACGAGGTCGGCGTGACGGTGAACGCCAATGCCTTCCCCGGGCACGGGGGATCGCCCTTCAATCCCAACGGGATCAGGCTGGGCAGCCCATCGGTGACGTCGCGCGGCATGGGTGTGGCGGAGATGGACGAGATCGCAGCACTCGTCCACGGCATGCTCGCCGGGTTCGACGACGCCGCGGTGCGGGCCGACGTCCGTGCCAGGAGCCTGGCGCTCTGCCGTCGTTTCCCCTTGCCATATCGCGACGCGCCGCCGGCGTGATCGCCGCCGGCTCGCCCTGGCTGACTGCGCTCCCGCCGTTTCTGGTTGCGAGCGCCGTCTGCATCGCGGCCGTGCCTGGTTCGATGTGGCTCGCCCGCCGGACCGGGGCGGTTGCAGAGCCCGATGGCGATCGGCACCTCCACCGGCAGGCGACGCCGAGGCTGGGCGGCATCGCGATGTTCGCCGGGTTCGCCGTGGCGGTCGCGATCTTCGGCTCCCCCATCACCGATCGCTGGCAGGTCCTGGCGGTCACGGCCGCCATCACGGTGGCAATGGCGATCGACGACATCCTCGACCTCTCGTGGCGGAGCAAGCTCGGTATCGAGGTTGGGGCCGGCGTCCTGGCGGTACTGTGCGGCATCACGATCACCACGATCGCGATCCCAGGAGCGCACACCCCGTCGGTCGTCGATCTCCTCTGGCTGAGCGCCCCGGTGACGGTGGTGTGGCTGGTGGGCATGCAGGTGTCGGTGAATCTCCTCGACGGTGCCGACGGGGTGGCTGCCGGGGTCATCGCCATCGTCGCGGCCGTCTGCCTGCTCGCGGCGATCAGCCGTATCGGGCCGGCCAACGACGCAGAGGCCGACATACAGACTGGTGTGGTGATCCTCAGTGGAGCGATCATGGGCTGCTGCCTGGGCTTCCTCGTGTTCAATCTGCCGCCGGCCCGCGTCTTCATGGGCGACTCGGGCAGCCACTTCCTCGGCGTCGCGGTTGGGCTCATCACCGTCCTCGGTGTTGCCAAGGTCGTCGTCGGCCTGTCGGTCCTCGTGCCACTCATCGCTCTGGGCCTGCCGATCGGTGACACGCTGTTCGCCATCGTGCGGCGCACGCTGGCCGGCCGCAACCCTGCCGCGCCGGACGCCGGACACCTCCACCACCGACTACGAGCGGTGGGGATGACGCCGCTCGAGACTGCGGTGACCTTTTACCTGGTGACCGCAATCCTCGGGTGCCTCGCACTCACCATCTACGGGCACCACACCATCATCTTCATCGCGCTCGGCCTGCTTGTCGTGTCGCTGGTCGGGCTCGTCTGGCGGAACCGGCGCCGGACCCCCCGCCTCCCTTTCGTCGTGGCTGAGGAGAGCGAGGTCCAGGTGGAGGGGCGCCGGACCCAGCCCTCGCATATCCACCACAGGGGAGAGTCCGACTGAGCAGCGGTCCGTCCTCTCGCCAGCCGTCCGGGGGCGAGCTCGCCGGGCTCGGGATGCAGATCGCCGTCGGCTTCATCGCGCCGCTGCTGCTCGGTGAGGGCTTCGACCTCCTGTTGCGCACCCGTCCGATCGGCGTCCTCGTCGGCCTGCTGATCGGTATCACGGCAGGCAGCTACATCGCGTTCGTCCAGTTCAAACGCTTCATCTGACGACGCGCTGGATCGTGCCGCGGCACCCAATTGATATCGTTGCCCTGGTTTGACAGTCCAAGTGAAGGCCGCGGGAGCAGAGGTGACCTCGGACGGCGCTTCTTCGCGCCCGAAGACCGCCGCAAATGCATTGCGTCTCGTGCGGAATGCCGCCTTCGTGTGCGCAGGCGCAGCCGTCATCTCCGCGCTGGCCGGCATCGTACTGGGGCACCCGGCCCAGGGTGGCGCGCTCGCGACCGGACTTGCCATCGGATCGGTCAACGGTGCCATGGCGGCCAAGCTGATCGCGCTGCCGGTCCCGTTTCTCGCGACGAGCCTGCTCCGGATCGTGACGTTGAGCATGATCGCGATCGCCATCGGTCTCGCGTTCGGCGTGGCCAACATCTGGCTCGTCATCCTCGGCCTCGGCGTCGCTCAAGTGGTGCTCGCGGGAGCCGCGTTGCGCGAGCAGTTGCGACACCCATGATGCTCGCAGCCGAAGTCCCTCCCGGTACGCATCCGACGGTACAGGTCTGCGGTAGCGCGTTTTTCTGTACGTTCAACGTCGACACACTCATCTCGAGCGGCATTGCCATCGTCCTCACCCTTGCGCTCGGCTTCGGCGTTGCATACCGGCTCGGTCATGGCAAGCCCGGCAAGCTCCAGATGGTGCTGGAACTGCTGCTGAGCTATATCCGGAATCTCACCAAGGAGATGGTGTCCGACGAAGGGTCGGGTTTCATCACACCGATCGCTGCCACGATTTTCATCTTCATCCTGCTCGCGAACTGGCTCGATTTCTTTCCCCTCACCAAGCCGATCGAACCCGCTGCGGCGGACATCAACCTCACGATCGCGATGGCGATCGTGGTCATCGTGATCGTGCAGTGGTATAGCATCCACGTCCTCGGATTCCGCGGGTACCTACGTCGTTTCACGAAGCCGTTCGAGCTGCCGCTCATCGGCCGGATCGCATTCACGCCACTGAACATCATCGAAGAGGTTGCGAAGCCCCTCAGCCTCGCGCTGCGGTTGTTCGGCAATGTCTTCGGCGGCCTGGTGATGGTCTACCTGCTCACGCTCGGTTACACGGCGTTCGCCGGGTCGTCGGTGCTGCAGACGACGCTTTCGCCCATCTGGGTGATCCTGCTCGTGGTCTGGAAGCTCTTTGACGTTTTCCTGATCGGCACCATTCAGGCGTTCATCTTCATGCTACTGACCATCATCTATTTCGGTATGGCCCGTGAAGGTCTCGAGGAAGAGCATCACGGGGCTGCTCAGACGGTTACGAGTTGAGGAGAGAAATCCCATGACGACCCCCCAAGCACTGCTCCAGATGGGAGCGCTCATCGCCGCGGGTCTGGCACTCGGCGGAGGCGCGATCGGCGCCGCAATCGGCGACGGGCTCGCGGGTAACGCGACCATCGCCGGCACGGCCCGCCAGCCTGAGGCGCAGGGTCGTCTGCAGGTGACCATGTTCCTGATCATCGGCCTCGTCGAGGGGATGTACTTCATCAACCTCGCGCTCGGCTTCTTCTTCATCTACGTTATCGCGGCGCCGAAGTAGGGGCTGACCACCGTGATCGCCTCGGATCCCGCCGGACTGTTGACGCCGAACGGCACGTTCTTCGCCGAGCTGATCGCGTTCGTCCTGATGATCCTCATCCTCGGGAGATATGTGTACCCGCGCATCATCAAAGCGGCGACCGAACGCGAGGACAAGATCGAGGCAGGGATGCGCGCCGCGGCGGAGTCGGAGCAGCGCCTCGCCAGCGTCCAGGCACAGGTTGAGGCGACGCTCGAGGAAGCGCGTGTGCAGGCGCGGGAGATCATCAATCGGTCCCACGGCGAGGCATCCGGCGAAGCCAAGGAAGTGCTCGCCAAGGCGCGGACAGACGCTGAGGCGCTGGTCGAGCGCGCGCGCACGGAGATCGGCGGCGAGCGTGATCGCGCGATCCAGGATTTGCGCAACGAGGTGAGCAGCCTGGTGGTCGCGGCGACTCAGCGCCTGCTCGGCGAGACCATCGACGCCAAAGCGCATCAGCGCCTCATCGACGAGTCGCTGACCAAGGTCGGCGACAACCCGGCCGCGAAAGCGCAGCAGAACTGACGTGGAACGCGCGAGCATCCTCGCCCGCCGCTACGCCGAGGCGTACTTTGCGCTCGCGCAGGATGCGAAGGACCTTCCCGGCTGGCGTGAGCAGCTCGCGGGTGTCGCCGAGACTCTCGGCGATCCCGCTGTGGCCGAGGCGCTCGCCAATCCGAAGACGAGCCTGTCAGACCGGGTCGGATTGGGACTGCAGCTGCTCGACGGCGCGAAGGAACAGGCGCGCAACCTCGCCCGCCTGCTCATCGAGCGTCGCCGGGTTGGGATCGCTCGCGAGATCCTCAGCCACTACGACGCCTTGAGCGACAGAGCATCCGGTGTTGTCCGTGTGGAGGTGACCACCGCAGTCCCCGCCGATGACGCGCTCGAGCAGCGCATTCGCGATTCACTGAGCAAGCAACTCGGCAGTGACGTGCAGACGACCGTGCGCACCGACCCATCCATCGTCGGCGGACTCGTGATCCGCATCGGCGACAGGGTCATCGACGACAGTCTGCGCACCCACCTTCAACAGCTCCAGGCAGCTCTTGCCTGATCGAGAGAGGAATGACTGACTGATGGCCATACGCAGCGACGAGATCGGAGAGATCCTCAAACAGCGAATCGCGAGCTTCGATGCGCCCGTCGTGGACGCCAACGAGGGGGTGATCACGTCGGTCAGCGACGGCATCGCGCGCATCTACGGCCTGGAGCGTGCCATGGCGGGCGAGCTTCTCGTGATGCCCGGACCCGGCGGCGTGGGCACCGTCCTCGCGCTTGCGCTCGACCTGCGCGAGGACGGTGTCGGCGCGGTCATCCTCGGCCCGTACGAGCACCTCCAGGAAGGTGATGCCGTGCGCACCACCGGGCGCATCGCCGAGGTGCCTGTCGGTGACGAGCTTGTCGGCCGCGTCGTCAACGCGCTCGGCGAGCAGCTCGACGACCGCGGACCCATCGAGACAGCGCAGTCACTGCCCACCGAGCGCGTCGCGCCCGGTGTCATCCAGCGCGAGAACGTCGACACGCCAATGCAGACAGGCCTGAAGGCGATCGACTCGATGATCCCGATCGGTCGTGGTCAGCGTGAACTGATCATCGGCGACCGTCAGACGGGCAAGACCGCAATTGCCATCGACGCGATCATCAACCAGAAGGGCACCGGGGTCATCTGCATCTACGTCGCCGTCGGCCAGAATGCGCAGAAGGTCGCGCAGATCAAGGCGACGCTCGAGGCGCACGGCGCCATGGAGCACACCATCATCGTCGCGGCCACCGCGTCGGACCCGGCGCCGCTGCAGTTCCTCGCCCCCTACGCCGGCTGCGCGATGGGCGAGTACTTCATGCAGAAGGGCGGCCACGCGCTGATCATCTATGACGACCTGAGCAAGCACGCGGATGCGTACCGCGAGCTCTCGTTGCTGCTGCGCCGCCCACCGTCGCGCGAGGCGTATCCGGGTGACGTCTTCTACCTGCACTCGCGGCTCCTCGAGCGCGCGGCGCGGATGAGCGACGCCGAGGGTGGCGGTACGCTGACGGCGCTGCCGATCATCGAGACCAAGGCGAACGACGTGTCGGCGTTCATCCCCACCAACGTCATCTCGATCACCGACGGGCAGATCTACCTCGAGACCGACCTGTTCAACGCCGGCATCCGGCCCGCCATCAACGTCGGTCTCTCCGTCTCCCGCGTCGGTGGTGACGCGCAGACGAAGGCGATGAAGCAGGTCGCGGGACAGCTACGTCTGGACCTTGCGCAATACCGCGAGCTGGCGGCATTCGCTCAGTTCGCCGCCGACCTCGACAAGGGGACGCGCGATCGCCTCGACCGCGGCCAGCGCATGACGGAATTGCTCAAGCAGCCGCAGTACGAGCCGATGCCATTCGCCAAGCAGGTCATCAGCATCTTTGCCGGTGCGCGCGGATTCCTTGATGACGTTCCTCTTGATCGGGTCAGGGACTTCGAGAAGAGCCTGCTGCGCTTCATGGACCAGACCCATCCCGAGGTCGAGGAAGACATCACGAAGCACGGGCGCATCTCCGACGATATAGAGAAGACCCTGCGCGCGGCAGTCGACGAGTTCAAGAAGACCTTCGCGGGGTGACGATGCGCACCATCATCGGCGCCCTGCGGCGCACCGTCCAAGGCTGACGCCGCATGCCCAGCCTGCGCGATCTGCGCCGCCGGATCAAAGGCGTGCAGAACATGCGCAAGATCACCAAGGCGATGGAGCTCGTCGCCGCGGCGCGCATGCGCCGCGCGCAGGAGCGCGTGCTCGCAGCGCGGCCGTACAGTGACGAGATCGCCAGCATCATGACCGAGCTGATGCGCCGCACGCCGCAGTATCAGCATCCATATCTGCAGGTGTGGCCGGTCGAGAAGCGATTGATCATCCTGGTCACCGGAGACCGCGGACTGTGTGGCGCGCTCAACAGCAACAACACGCGGCTCGCCGTTCGCGAGGCCACGCAGTCGTCGGTGCCGGTCTCGTACGTGACCATCGGGCGCCGCGGTCGTGACGTGATCCGGCGTTTACACCGCGATCTGGTCGCGGATCAGAGCATGCTCGGTGACCGGCCGACGATGGGTGACGTCCTTCCCGCCGCGCGCGTCGCCATGGAGCAGTACGAGTCCGGCGAGGTGCAGCAGATCGACATCGTGTTCGCGAAGTTCATCAGCGTCGGCAGGCAGCAGGCGACGCTGCAGCGCGTCATCCCGGTCGAGCCGCCGGAGGATGCGAAGGCCGTGAGCGCCGACTTCGAGTACGAGCCAGACCCGAAGGATGTCCTCGATGCGCTGCTGCCGCGCTACGTCGAGGCGCAGGTGTACCGCGCCGTGCTCGAGAACGCGGCATCCGAGCAGGCAGCGCGGATGATTGCGATGCGCAACGCGTCCGACAACGCAAGCGAATTCATCGAAGACCTGACCCTCACCGCCAACAAGGTGCGGCAGGCGTCGATCACGACAGAGTTGATGGAGATCGTCTCCGGCGCCGCGGCGCTTGAAGGCTGAGGAGAGAGAGATGGCAGTTGTGGAGTTGAAATCCGGCACTGGCGCGGTCGTGCAGGTGATCGGACCGGTCGTCGACGTGGAGTTCAGCGGCGAGCGCCTGCCTGAGATTCTCGACGCGCTCGAGATCGATCGCGGGGACGGCAAACGCCTCGTGCTCGAGGTGCAGCAGAGCCTCGGCAACAGCACGGTGCGAACCATCGCCATGGACACCACCGAGGGTGTGCGCCGCGGTGACGCCGTGCGCGCGACCGGTGCGCCGATTCAGGTGCCGGTGGGCGAGGAGACGCTCGGCCGGATGTTCAACGTCATCGGCGAGACCATCGACGGGAAGGGGCCGTTCAAAGGCAAGGGGCGGATGCCGATGCACCGCACCGCACCCACCATCTCCGAGCAGTCGACCGAGACGGAGATTCTCGAGACCGGCATCAAGGTCATCGATCTCATCTGCACCTTCTCGAAGGGATCGAAGATCGGGCTCTTCGGCGGAGCCGGGGTCGGCAAGACGGTCATCGTCATGGAGATGATCCGGAACATCGCGCGTGAGCACGCCGGGTACTCGGTGTTCGCGGGGGTCGGCGAGCGGACCCGTGAGGGCACCGCGCTCTACGGCGAGATGCAGGAGTCCAAGGTGCTCGACCAGACCGCGCTGGTCTATGGGCAGATGAACGAGTCGCCAGGAGCGCGCGCCCGCGTCGCGCTCACCGCACTCACCATCGCCGAGTGGTTCCGCGACGAAAAGGGCGCCGACACGCTCCTCTTCATCGACAACATCTTCCGGTACACGCTTGCCGGTGCTGAGGTTTCAGCACTGCTCGGCCGCATGCCGTCCGCGGTCGGGTACCAGCCGACGCTCGCCACCGAGATGGGCGACCTGCAGGAGCGGATCACCTCGACCAACAAGGGATCGATCACCTCGGTGCAAGCGATCTACGTGCCGGCGGACGACTTCACCGACCCTGCCGTCGCCACGACGTTCGGCCACCTCGGCGCGACGGTCACGCTGAGCAGGTCCATCTCTGAGGCGGGCATCTACCCCGCAGTCGATCCACTCGAATCTTTCAGCCGCGTGCTCGATCCGAACGTCGTGGGCGAGGAGCACTACCGGGTCGCCCAGGGCGTGAAACGAGTGCTGCAGGAATACAAGGAACTCCAGGACATCATCGCCATCCTCGGTCAGGAAGAGCTCACCGAGGACCAGAAGCAGACCGTCGGCCGCGCGCGCCGCGTGCGCAACTTCCTGTCCCAGCCCTTCTTCGTCGCCGAAGTGTTCACGGGGCGTGACGGCAAGTACGTGCCGTTGGAGGAGACGATCCGCGGGTTCGGGGAGATCCTTGACGGCAAGCACGACGACCTGCCCGAGGACGCGTTCTACATGGTCGGCACGATCGACGAAGCGGTGCAGCGGGCGGCAACGTTGAAGGGGGCTGAGGATGCGGCTCCGGCGGCGACGGCCACCGAGGGGGCACCTTCAGCGACTGCGGATGCGCCCGCCGCGCAAGTCGCTGCCACCGTTGCGGATGCTCCCGCCGGGGATGCGGATGCTGCAGTCGCCGATGCGGTTGCTGCCATCGCCGATGCGGATGCTGCTGTCGCCGATGTGGATGCCGCCGTCGAGGATGCGGATTCCGCCGTCGCCGAAGCCAAGCCTGATGAGGCCGCAAAGGAATAATCGGAATGGCCAAGCTGCAGGTCGAACTCGTCACGCCGGAAGGTCGCGTTTTCAGCGAAGAGGCTGACTTCGTGCTCGCCCCCGGCGTGGAGGGGGACCTCGGTGTCCTGCCGCATCACATCGCGTTGCTCACGCCGCTGCGCAATGGAGTGGTGACCATCCGCAACAACGACGCCGAGCATGTGCTCGCGGTTGCGGGGGGATTTCTCGAGGTCCTGCCCGACAAGGTCACGATCCTCGCGGATGCGGCCGAGCGCGCTGAGGACATCGATGAGGCGCGTGCCGAGGAAGCACGCAAGCGCGCGCAGGAGCTCCTCACCCAGAACGTCGCCGATGAGGATGCGATCCTCGCGCTCGAGCGCGCCACGTTGCGGCTCCAGGTTGCGGAGATCCGGCGCCGGCATCATGGTGGGCATCCGCCGGCGCAGTGACATCGCCTCCCGGGCTCGATCTCGACTCGCTCGCCCGCTACCTGGCGCCTCGAGTTGGCGAGCTTGCCGCTTCCCTGCGCGCCGAAGTGATCCCGGGTGGCCGGTCGAACCTCACCTACGTCGTTGACGACGGATCGCGTCGCTTCGTGGTGCGGCGCCCACCGCTGGCGCATGTGCTGCCCACCGCGCACGACATGGCGCGCGAGTACCGCGTGCTCGCCGCGCTCCAGGACACTGGGATTCCCGTGCCGCACGTCATCGCACTCTGCGAGGACGAATCGGTGATCGGCGCTCGCTTCTATGTCATGGAATGGATCGACGGCCACGTTGTTCGCGACGCCCTCCCGGCTGCATTCCCGGACACTCGCGAAACGCGGCAGGCGATGTCCTCGGCCCTCGTGAGCACGCTGCTGCAACTCCACAGCATCGACCCCGATGCGATCGGGCTTGCCGGCTTCGGTCATCCCGAAGGATTCCTCGGACGCCAGGTGCGGCGCTGGTGGCAGCAGTGGGAGGCATCGAAGACGCGCGAGCTGCCGAGCATCGAGGAGCTGCGCCGCCGGCTCGACGAAACGGTCCCGGTGCAGTCGGCTCCGGGAATCGTTCACGGCGACTACCGGCTCGACAATGTCATGTATGCGCCGGACGATCCGGCCCGCATCGTCGCGGTCATCGACTGGGAGATGTGCACGATCGGCGATCCGCTCTGCGACGTCGGTCTGCTCTGCGTGTACTGGGCGGATGACGACACCGAGGCGGCCGGGCGCGCGCTCCACGGCATGCCCGTGACCGTCCAGGACGGCTTCTACAAGCGCGCCGACATCCTGCGAGACTACGCTGCCGGCACGCGGCGAGACATGGCAGCGCTCGAGTGGTACATCGCGCTCGGCGCGTACAAGCTGGCGATCATCGCAGAGGGGATCACCGCGCGATACCTGATGGGCATGACCGTGGGCGAGGGATTCGAAACGATGGGGGAGATGGTGCCCGCAATCGTCGAGGGCGGCCTCGACGCGCTGGCTCGGCTTGGTTCTTCCGGAGGAGGCTGACGATGGAATTCGAAGAGACGCACCGGGTTCGCGAGTTGAGCGAGAAGGTCTGGCGCTTCATGGACGAGCATGTCCGTCCGGCCGAGGAGGAATACTGGCGCGGCTTCTCAGCGGAGACCATTCCGCAGCGGATCTCACCGGTCATGGAGGAGCTCAAGACCGAGGCGCGCAGGCGCGGTCTCTGGAATCTCTTTCTTCCCGACAAGCGATTCGGACCCGGGCTCACCAACCTCGAGTACGGCGCGCTCGCGGAGATCATGGGCTGGAACTCGATCGCTTCGGAGGCGATGAACTGCTCCGCGCCGGACACCGGCAACATGGAGGTGCTCGCTCAGTTCGGCACCCCTGAGCAGCAGGCCACCTGGCTCACGCCGTTGCTCAGCGGCGAGATCCGCTCCTGCATCGGCATGACCGAGCCGGAGGTGGCCAGCTCCGATCCCACGCAACTGGCCACGCGCATCGACAGCGACGGCGATGATTACGTCATCAATGGCCATAAGTGGTTCACGAGCGGCGCAGCGCACCCCAATGCCAGGGTCATCCTCCTCATCGGCGTGACGCATCCCGATGCGGAACGGCACTCGCGTCACACCATGGTGCTCGTCCCTATGGACGCTCCCGGGGTGACGATCGTCCGCCAGTTGAAGGTGTACGGGTTCGACGATCCCGGGAGTCACTGCGAGGTGCTGCTCGAGAACGTGCGCGTGCCCAAGAGCAACCGCATCGGTGACGAGGGCACCGCCTTCATGATCGCCCAGGCCCGTCTCGGTCCCGGGCGTCTGCATCACTGCATGCGCCTCATCGGCGCCGCCGAGCGTGCGCTCTCGCTCATGTGCGAGCGCGCCAAATCGCGGACCGCGTTCGGGAAACGCCTTGCGGAGCAAGGGGTTGTTCGTGAGCAGATCGCCAAGTCACGGATCGAGATCGAGCAGGCGAGGTTGCTGTGTCAGAAGGCCGCGTGGCTGCTTGACACGCAGGGAAGCCTCGGCGCCCGATTCGAGATCTCGGCGATCAAGGTTGTGGCGCCGAACGTCGCGCAGGCGGTCATCGACCGTGCGATCCAGATACACGGCGGCGCCGGAGTCTCCCAGGACCTGCCGCTGACGCAGATGTTCGCCTACGCGCGGTCAGCCCGATTCATGGACGGGCCAGATGAGGTTCATCTATCGATCATCGGTCGCGAGGAGTTGAAGCGGGAGGAAGGCCGGGCCTGAGTCAGTCGTATCCGGTCGCGCCGTCGATGGCTTGGCGGATGAGGTCGGCATGGCCGTTGTGCCGCGAGTACTCCTCGATCATGTGGTTGAGGATCCATCGCATCGAGACCTCGCGGCCGGTACGCTGCTTACCGGTCGCTTCGAGCGCACGCCGGTCCATGATCTCGTCGGCGAGCGCGCATTCCTCCCGCCAGCTGGCGAACGCCGCCTGGACATCGGCGGTCGCGACGTTGTCGAAGTCGCCGTCGAGATCGTCGTCTGACGAGTAACGCTCCCCGATATCCTCTCCGGCGAGGGTGCGCCGGAACCATCCCCGCTCGACATCGGCCATGTGCCGAAGCAGGCCGAGGAGCGTCAGGTTCGACGGGGGAGCGGCGGCCTGCCGCATCTGATCGTCGCTGAGGCCCGAGCACTTGCGCTCCAGCGTGCCGCGCTGCCATGCGAGAAATGCACGCAGGGTCGTGCGCTCGTCGTCGTTGCGAGGGATCTCGTCGTAGTCCATGCGGGTTACGCGATGGTGATCGCTTCGTTCAGGTACACGTCCTGAATCGCGTGCAGGAGCTCGACACCGTCGCGCATCGACTTCTGAAATGCCTTGCGGCCGCTGATCAAACCGGTGCCGCCGGCTCGCTTGTTGATGACCGCGGTGCGCACCGCGGCGGCGAGGTCGCCGGCCCCGATCGACTCGCCGCCGGAGTTGATGAGTCCCACGCGCCCCGCGTAGCAGTTGAGCACCTGGTAACGGCAGAGGTCGATCGGGTGGTCCGACGTGAGCTTCGTGTAGACGGCCTCGGCGGTCTTGCCGAAGTTCAGTGCCACGAATCCGCCGTTGGTGGTGGGCAACTTCTGCTTGATGAGGTCGGCCTCGATCGTGACGCCGAGATGATTCGCCTGACCCGTGAGGTCGGCCGCGACCGCGTAGTCGACACCGTCCTTCTTGAATGCCGGGTTGCGCAGGTAGCACCAGAGAATCGTCGCCATGCCCAGTGAATGCGCTTCGGCAAACGCGCGCGAGATCTCCTGGATCTGGCGGTCAGCGCCGTCGGACCCGAAGTAGATCGTGGCGCCGACTGCGACGGCCCCGAGGTTCCAGGCTTCCTTGACCGTGCCGAACAGGATCTGATCGGCCCCGTTGGGATAGGTCAGGAGTTCGTTGTGGTTGATCTTCAGGATGAACGGGATCTTGTGAGCCCATCTGCGCGACACGGCGCCGAGCACCCCGAACGTCGAAGCCACCGCGTTGCATCCGCCCTCCACCGCGAGCTCCACGATCTTCCCCGGATCGAAATACTCGGGGTTCGGCGCGAACGACGCGCCTGCTGAATGCTCGATCCCCTGATCGACCGGCAGGATCGAGACGTAGCCGGTGCGCGCCAGACGCCCATGCGCATAGATCGAGTTGAGGTTGCGGAGGACCCGCACGGAGCGATCCGTCCCGAGCCAGGTGCGATCGAAGAAATCGGGACCGGGCAGGTGCAGCAGCGACTGGTCGACGGTCTCGCAGCGATGCTCGAGGAGGGACGAAGCCTGGTCGCCGAGGAGCTGCTCGGTGTCGATGGAGGGAAGCGTTGCGGTTGCCATGGTGTCTCCCGATACAAGGCGGCGATCCAACTGGACCCCTGACCCTAATCTACCCGGTCAGCCGCCGCCGTCGAGTACGGTAGGCAGAGATGGAACTCCTGCGCATCCGTGGCGGGCGGCGGCTCGAGGGAACGGTCGCGATCTCCGGGAGCAAGAACGCCGCGCTCCCCGTGATGGCCGCGGCGCTGCTCACCGATCAGCCGGTGGAGCTCGGCAACGTGCCGGACATCGACGACATCACCACCATGGCCCGCATGCTCGAGCACGTCGGCGTCGTCGTCGAGCACCCGACCTTGCACACGTGGCGGCTGAACGCGGCGTCCGTGGTCCGCACCGAGGTCGACGCCGACCTCAGCCGGAGGATGCGCGGCTCGTTCCTGCTGCTCGGCGCACTCGTCGGCCGCGCCGGCGAGGCGAGCATCGCCAAACCCGGTGGGGACGATATCGGGATGCGCCGCGTCGAGCAGCATCTCGAGGGGCTGCGCCTCATGGGGGCCGAGGTCGAGGAGCGCGACGGCGCCTACTTCGCGCGCGCGCGCCGGCTGCACGGTGCACGCATCTCGCTCGACATGCCCACGGTCACCGGCACCGAGAACCTGATGATGGCCGCCGTCCTCGCCGAGGGGATCACGGTGATCAGCAACGCCGCGCGTGAGCCGCACGTGTACGACCTCGCGCGCTGCCTCATCGGGATGGGCGCGCACATCACCGGCGTCGGCACCGAGTTGATCGTCATCGAGGGCAGCGGCGGACTGCTCCATGGGACGACGCACAACGTGACAGCCGACTACATCGAAGCGGGGACATACATGATCGCCGCCGCGGCGACGTACGGCGATGTCGTCGTGGAGCACATGCGGCCGAGCGACCTCCGCTGGCTGTTCAGCAAGCTGCGCTCGGCGGGCTGCGACATCGTCGAGGGCGCGCAGCACGTCCGGGTCAGCTGCTCGTACCTGCGCAGCGTTGACGTGACGACGTGGACCCATCCGGGTTTCGCCACCGACATGCAACCCCAGTTCTGCGCGCTTATGACCCAGGCGAGCGGAGTGAGCATCATCAGCGAAGCGTTGTACGAGAACCGTTTTCGCCACGTTGCCGCACTCCAGCAGATGGGCGCGAGCATCGAGATCCATGGTCGCAGTGCGATCATCAATGGACCCTCGCGGCTGCGGGGCACGCGGATGAGCATCCCAGACATCCGCAGTGGCGCTGCGCTGGTCATCGCGGGTATGTGCGCAGAAGGCGTCACCGAGCTCGACAACGTCTTCCATCTCGAGCGCGGGTACGACGACCTCGTCGTCAAGCTGACAGGGATTGGCGCCGACATCGAGCGTGTCACCACCGACGAGCCCGGAACCGAGGTGCGCGACCTCACCGGTGTCATCGGCGACTGAGGCCTCACGCAAGCTGTGCTCGGCAAGAAAGTCGGCATCGACCTCGGCACCACCACCACGCGGATCATCGTGAAGGGTGAGGGGATGATCGGCAGCGAGCCGACGGCCGTCGCGATCCGAGGCGGCGAGATGCACGCCGCGGTCTTCGGCGCCGCCGCCCTGGAGGCGGCTGCCGACGACCCCGAGCTCCATCTTCGTCGCCCCATGGCCGGCGGGAACATCGTCGATCCCACCGCCGCTCGATGGCTGATCAACCACGCGATGATCCGGGCTGCGGGACGGCAGCGCATCTTCAAGCCCGATGTGGTGATCGCAGTGATGTCCTCGCTGGCAGGCGCGCTGCGCCGCGGGTTGCTCGAGGCCGCCGCGCTCGCGGGCGCGCGCACCGTCTATCTCCTTGACGCGCCGCTGGCGTCGGCGATGGGCGCCGGCATGCAGCTCAGCGGGCCCAACGGCCATCTCGTCATCGACATCGGCGCCGGCAAGACCGACATCGCGGCGCTGGCCCTGGAGGGGACCGTGAGCGGCCGTTGTCTCCCCGGCCACGGCGGAGAGCGCCTCCACGGCTGCGTGGACGATCACGTGCGCTCGGCTCATGGTGCGGTCCTCGACGCGGCCACCATCGAGGAGGTGATCGCCTCGCTCGCCCGGGTTGGACCACATGAGGAACGCCGCCTCGACGTCGGCGGCCGCACGGACGCCGGTGAAGTCTCGATCACGATCACCTCGACCGAGCTCGCGCCGTGCCTCGAGAGCCATCTCGGGCCGATCCTTGTGGCCGTCGAGGCTGTGCTGGCCGATACGCCGGCCCGCCTCATCGCCGATATCAAGCGCGAGGGGATCGTGCTCTGCGGCGGTGGCGCCCGGCTGGAAGGCCTCGAGAGGGCGATCGCGGCCGCAACGGGCATCGAGGTTCATCGCGACAGCCAGCCGCATCTGTGTGCCGTGCGCGGGACGGGCTACGCGCTTGACAACCTCGACGTGCTCAAGCGCGCCTTGATGTACATCCGTTGACGGGCTAGAGGGTCGCCTCGATACCGGCGAGGACGTCCTCAACGCGGATCTGCTCCATGCTCGCCCGCTCGGGGGGCGTGTTCTCGTACCGGGGCGGGGTCTGCGCCTGCACGACCCGGTGCGCGTTTCCGTAGGCGCCTCCGCGCGCGCCGTCGGTAGGGCCGAACAGGCCCACGGTCGGCGTCCCCATCGCGGCGGCAAGCTGGAGCAGCGGCGTGTCGCTCCCCACCAGCAGGTCGCAGCGCGCGATGACACCCGCCAGCGTCCCCACGTCGATCTCACCGACCAGGTCGGTGGCGTCAGCGCGGAGGTCCATCTTTGTCCGCTCGGCGGCGTGGCGATCGAGCGGCGAGCCCACGAGCAGAATCCCGGCCCCGTGGCGCTGGGCAAGCTGGTTGGCGAGGTGAGCCCAGCGCTCGGGGTCCCATGCCGTTGACGCCACCGTCGCGTGGCGCGGCTCTGCGAAGCCCGTCCCTGGCGCGATGGCCACGAGCAGCCGTCCATCGGCGAGGCCGCTGCCGTGGAGGACCTGCTCGGCTCGGCGCCGCGCATCCTGTCCGGGCTCGAAGACGGGGCTGTGCAGCTCCTGATGAACGCCGGCGACCTGGGCGAGCCGGAGCCACGTCTGGGCGCGATTCTCGGAGCGACCCGCCCTGACCCTGCCCGTGAGCAGGAGGCTGCGAACACCGCCGCCGACGCCACTCCGCTCCGGCACTCCGGCGAGGTACGCGGAGACGGCGGGAGCGACACCCGAGGTGCAGAGGAAGACCGCGTCGAGGCGCAGGCCGCGCAGTGTCAGCCAGAGACGGACGCCTCCGGTCCGGGTGCCGCGAAGCTGAGCCAGCGGGACGACCCGATCGACGGGCGGGATGCCGTCGGCGATGTCCGCGGCGGTGGAAGGACAGATCAGCACGATGCGCGCCGTCGGAAGCCCGGCGCGCAGCGTTCGCAGGAGTGGTGTCGACTGGAGCGTCTCGGCCACGCCGCCGTTGACGACGACCGCAATATCCACGCGGCGCACGGTATAGCGCGCGCGGGTCTCTGCGCCGGTTTGGTCGCGGGGCGCGCTATCGCCGCTCCAGTGCAACCATATGAGGCGGATGCACCATTCGCTCGCCGGCCGCGATCTCCTGAGCATCGCGGACCTCAGCCCCGACGAGATCATCACGACCCTCGACCTGGCCGACGCGGCCAAAGCGGGACGCGATCTCGGCCGCCCGCTCGCGGGCCGCTCGCTGGCGCTCATCTTCCAGCGTCCCAGCAACCGCACACGGGTGTCCTTCGAGGTCGCCATCAACCGCCTCGGCGGCCATCCCATCGCGCTCTTCAATCCCGAGGTCCAGCTCGGGGAGCGCGAGTCGGCAGCCGACATCAGCCGCATCCTCGACGGGTACGCCGACGGCATCGTCGCCCGGTTGGTCTCCCACCGCGACCTCGTCA
Organism: Saccharimonadales bacterium (SeqCode); assembly: GCA_035532495.1. Taxonomy (GTDB): domain Bacteria; phylum Chloroflexota; class Dormibacteria; order Aeolococcales; family Aeolococcaceae; genus Palsa-851. The sequence goes on along the minus strand of DATKQX010000100.1, from coordinate 51,281 downwards.
CCATCGCCGCGGCCGCGACATCTCCTGTGATCAACGCGCTCACCGACTCCGAGCATCCCTGCCAGGTGCTCGCGGACTGCATGACGGTGCGCGAGGTGACCGGCCGTCTTCTGGGCGCGACCGTCGCGTACATCGGAGATGGCAACAACGTCTGCACGTCCTGGATCTACGCCGCCGCGCGCCTCGGGGTGCATCTGCGCGTCATCTGCCCACCGGGATACGAGCCGCCGGCCACGGTGCTGCGGACAGCCGCGGGTTTCCGTGACGCCGCGACCGTCTTCGAGATCACGCACGAGGCGGCTCCGGCGCTCGCCGATGCCGACGTCATCTACACCGACGTCTGGACGAGCATGGGTCAGGAAACCGAGCAGCAGCAACGCCGCGAGGACTTCGCGAGCCTGCAGGTGAACGACGCGCTCGTGGCGCTCGCGCCTCCCGGCGTCAAGGTGATGCACTGTCTCCCGGCGCATCGCGGTGAAGAGATCACCGACGCCGTCATCGACGGCCCGCACTCGATCGTGTTCGCTCAGGCAGAGAACCGCCTGTGGGTGCAGCAGGCGCTGCTCGCGCTCATCTACGAGCACGATGGTGAGGTCGCCGCATGAGCGACCTGCTGCGCAACGCGCATTTCTTTCTGCAAAGTCTGAGCTGGCGCGATGCGATCGACATCCTCGTTGTCGCGTTCCTGCTCTATCAGCTGCTGAAGCTGATCCGCGGGACGCAGGCGGTGCAGCTCCTCCTCGGACTCGGCGTCATCTTCGTCGTGGGCTGGGCCGCGCAACTGCTGCACCTCCGGCTCCTCGAGTTCATCTTCAGCAACGGCACGCAGGCGATCGTCATCGCCGCGATCGTGCTGTTCCAGCCGGAGTTGCGCCGTGCGCTCGACCAGGTCGGCAGGCTCGGGACCGTCCGCAGCGTCCTCGGGCGGCACAACGAGCTTGCGTTCTCGCAGGCCGTGGACGAGGTCCTTCGTGCCGCCGGCTCCCTCGCGGAACGCAAGGTCGGTGCGCTCATCGTCTTCGAACGCGAGACCGGCCTCGAGAACCTGTCGGCAACGGGCGTGCATATCAACGGTGAGGTGACCGCGGAGATGCTCGCCACCATCTTCATCCCGGGCTCGCCGTTGCATGACGGCGCGGTGATCGTCCACGAGAACCGTCTCGTCGCGGCCGGGTGCGTGCTGCCGCTCGCCGAGACGCTGCCCGGGGTGGGGCGCATGGGCACGCGCCACCGCGCCGCGCTCGGGCTCACGATGCAGAGCGACGCAGTGGTGCTGATCGTCAGTGAGGAGACCGGCTTGATCAGCATCGCCAATGACGGCAAGCTGTATCGCGGTCTCGACCAGGCCAAGTTGCACGAGATGCTCGTGACATTGCTCGAGAAGGAAGGCGTGCCGGGACGGCTCGGCAGGCTTCGCCCGCTGTCGCGAGTGGGGACACTCCGCACGCTCGGGCGCCGGTCGCATCCGTGAGCATCCCGGGCTTCATCAGCCGCAACTGGAAGCTCAAAGTCGTGTGCTTCTTCATCGCCAGTGTCACCTGGGTCGGTGTCGTCTACGCGGGCAACCCCCCCGAGACGAGACTGATCACCGTTCCGGTGCCGCAGAGCGCCATTCCCTCCCAGTTCGTGCTCGTGCACCCGGTGCAGGACGTCGCGGTCCGCGTCGGCGGCGACGAGAACACGCTCGCATCGCTCAATCCCGCCACGGCACTCAGCGTCACCGTTGCCTGGTCGAGGGTGACGCATACAGGCACCTATGCCATCCCGATGACCGTCATCAACAACGATCCCGCGATCGAGCTGATCGACCCTCCGACGGCGGTGACGGTCGACGTGGATGCCTTCGAGTCGAAGTCGGTACCCGTGACCATCCTGCAGACCAATCCGCCGCCGGTGGGCTATCAGAGCGGCGCCGAGCAGGTGACGCCCTCGTCCGTGGTGATCGAAGGCCCTGCGCGTGAGCTGGCCGGCGTCCAGGCGCGGGTCACCGTCGACCTGGCGGCGCAGAAGGCGAACTTCCAGGCGGATCTTCGCGTGTTCGCATACGACGCAAAGGGCACCCGCCTGAACGACGTCGGGATCAACCGCTCCAACGTCAGCGTCAGCATCGCCATCAGCGCGGATGTGACCGAACGCCTCGTTGCCATCATCCCGCGCACCGAGGGCACCGCATCCCCCGGCCATTACCTGGCAGCGATCACGGCCTCCCCAATCACGATCGAGGTCACCGGTCCCCAGGACCTGCTCAACGGTCTCGACTCCGTCCAGACATCGCCCGTGTTCCTCAACGGCATCTTCGGGACGTATACCCAGCCGGTGAGCCTCGTCCTCCCGCCCGGGGTCACGGCGGCGCCGGGGAAGGTCACCGTGACCATCACCATCGACACCGTCCCCGCGCCGCCGACCCCGACACCGTCCCCGACGCCGACCCCGTCCCCGTAACTCGAGGCGCCCGCGAGCGTTCCAGAGAGGTCCTATGTGCGGCATCATCGGCTACGCCGGCCCCCGACCCGCAGCCCCGATTCTGCTCGACAGCCTTCGGCGCCTCGAGTATCGCGGCTACGACTCGGCCGGAATCGCGATCATCGACGCGTCCGGTGACGTCACCACCGTCAAGAACACGCACAAGGTCGCCGAGCTCGCCCGCCAGGTCGACGCCGAGGGGCTGCCGTCCGGGAACATCGGCATCGGGCACACGCGCTGGGCGACGCACGGCCGTCCGTCGGTGGAGAACGCGCACCCGCATCAGGACTGCACCGGGCGCATCCACGTGATCCACAACGGCATCGTCGAGAACTACCGGGAGCTTCGTGCCGAGCTCATGGCTCGCGGCCACGAGTTCCTCAGCGAGACCGACACCGAGGTCGTGCCGCACCTCATCGAGGATCAGTACCACGGCGACCTCGCCGCAGCGGTGCGCAGCGCGCTCAACCGCATGGAGGGCGCATGCGCCCTGGTTGTCATCTCCGCCGACCAACCGGATCGTGTCGTCGGCGCTCGCGTCAATGCCCCGCTCGTCGTCGGCCTGGGCCGCGGTGAGGTGTTCGTCAGCAGCGACATCACCGCATTGATCCCGTACACCAAGCGCATCGCGCTGCTCGGTGAGGGCGAGATCGTGACCGCGACACCCGGCGGGATCAGTGTGCAGCAGCTCGACGGCACCGCTGTCGAGGCGCGGGTGGTGACCATCGACTGGGAAGCGGAGCAAGCGCAGAAGAACGGTTATCCGCACTTCCTGCTCAAGGAGATTCACGAGCAGCCCGAGGCAGTTCGCAACGCGCTTCGCGGCCGGATCGACGACCTCGGCATGGTCGTGCTCCCGGAGCTCGGTATCGACGGCGGACGGCTCGAGGACGTCCACGAGGTGGTTCTGGTCGCCTGCGGCACCGCGTGGTATGCCGCCATGGTGGCGGGGTACGCGATCGAGCACCTGGCCAAGCTGCGCTGCAAGGTCGAAGCCGCAAGCGAGTTCCGCTACGGCGAGGCGCTCGTCGACAAGCACTCACTCGTCATTGCGGTGTCGCAGTCAGGCGAGACGGCGGACACGCTCGCCGCTGTTCGGCAGGCGCGTCGCGCGGGCGCCCAGGTGATCGCCATCACCAACGTTGTGGGCAGCGCGCTGTCGCTCGAAGCCGACGGGGCGCTCTATATGCAGGCCGGTCCAGAGATCTCCGTCGCCGGCACAAAGACGTTCATGACGCAGATGGTCTGCGGTCTGCTGCTGGCGCTCCGGCTCGGCGATGCGCGTGGCACGCTGGACGTCGCCGAGCATCAGAGCCTCGTTGCGGAGCTGCAGCGTCTCCCCGAGCTGCTCACAAAGACGCTCGAGCTCGAGCCGTTGCTCGTCGACCTCGGCCAGCGGTTTGCACATGCGCGCAGCGCGCTGTACATCGGTCGCGGCATCAACTTCCCGATCGCGATGGAGGGTGCGCTCAAGCTCAAAGAGGTGTCGTACGTGCATGCCGAGGGCTATGCCGCCGGAGAGCTCAAGCACGGGCCGATCGCGCTCCTCGAACCGGAGGTCCCGGTGGTCGCGATTGCGACACGCTCGGCAACGCTGCCGAAGATGGTGAGCAACGTGCAGGAGGTCCATTCGCGCGACGCTCCGGTGATCGCGATCGTCACCGCGGGTGAGGATCCGTTTGACGCCGGTTTCGCGAGCGTCATCCCTGTCCCCGGGTGTTCCGAGGTGCTCTCCCCGCTGATCAACGTCATCCCGTTGCAGTTGTTCGCATATCACGTCGCCGTGCAGCGCGGGTGCGACGTTGACCAGCCGCGCAATCTCGCCAAGTCAGTGACGGTGGAATAGCCGGCGGATGTCGCTGGTCGTCGGCGTCGACGTCACGGTGGTGGAGCGCATCGCAGCGGTGCTCGAGCGGCATCCACGCTTCGCGGAGCGCATCTTCACGCCTGCAGAGCGTCGCATCAGCGCGGGCAAGCCGCAGCGATGGGCGAGCCGATGGGCTGCCAAGGAAGCGGTGAAGAAGCTCTACTCGTCGCGGGGCGAGCCGATGCCCGCGTATCGCGATATCGAGGTGGTGCGCAGTCGCGGTGGGCCACCGCGCGTGCACGTGCGCGGTGAACCGACGTCGATTGCGCTCTCGCTCACCCACGACGGCGGTCTCGCGATCGCTGTCGCCGTGGACCGGACGCCGCGGCGGCATGCGGCGTTGCCGGACGCGCCTTCCGATCTCCTGCTCTCGGCCCGGCCCGACGACGGGCACAAGGGAACCTTCGGGCGTGTCGTCGTGGTGGCCGGCTCGCGCGGGTTCACCGGGGCGCCGCGCCTCTGCGCGATGGGCGCGGCACGCGGCGGAGCGGGCCTGGTCGAAGTCTGCGTTCCCGATGCCATCCACTCGATCGTCGCCGCGGGTTGTCTCGAGGTGATGCCGACTGCGCTCGCCGACGCCGGCACCGGAATGTTGCGAGCCGAAGGCGTTGCGGCGCTTCGGGAACGGCTTCGCGGTGCGGACGCGCTGGTGATCGGTCCCGGTCTCGGTCGCTCGCCGGACACGGTCCCGGCCCTCCTCGAGATTCTCACCGACCTTCCGTGCCCGGCCGTCATCGACGCCGACGCGCTCAACATCGCAGCCGAGGCGGGGTTCGACTGGCACCGGTGTGGGCAGCCCGTCATCCTGACCCCGCACCCCACGGAGATGAGCCGTCTCGCGGGCATATCGACCGATGCCGTGCAGGCTGATCGCATCGGTCTCGCGCAGCGCTTCGCCGAGGAGCGCGGCGTTGTCGTGGTGCTGAAAGGAGCCGAGACGGTCGTTGCGGCGGCTGCGCATCCCGTCCATGTGGATGCGCACCGTGTCGTCGCACTCGCGACCGGCGGCACCGGAGATGTCCTTGCGGGGCTCATCGGATCGATGCTCGCGCAGGGTCTTGCGCCACGTGAAGCGGCGGTTGCCGGAGTCACCATCCACGCGCAGGCAGGATTGATGGTGCAGGCGCGGCGTGGCAGGGCCGGAGCGCTTGCCTCAGATGTGATCGAGACGCTGCCCGCGGCGCAGGAGTTGCTCCGCCAGGCGATCGAGTCCGCTAGCTCTCGCTAGTTTCCGTAGATGAAGCCTTCGACGTCGGCGCTCGCGTTACTGATGACGCGGTAGTCGACTCGGTTCCAACCCGCAAAGTTCATCTCGGAGAGCTTGAAGGCTCCCGCCGGTATTCCCGCTGCCGGGCCGACCGCCTCGACGTAGGCGACATGGCCCTCGGAGCTGACGCCATCGACGCCCGGCCTGAAGACGACGATCGCGCCCGCGACCGGGAGCGAGCCTTCCTTGTATCCCATCTGTGCTGCGGCGATGAACCAGGAACCGGCATTGCCGAGCCACGGCACGCAACGACGCGTCGCGACGTAGTACGTGCAGAACCCATATGCGAAGTGGTTACCGCACGGTCCCGCACCGACGTGCGGCCCGGCCTCGAGAAACGCGATCTGGTTATCGATGTTGGCGATCTCCGCCGCGATCCGTTTCGCCGGTCCGCTGAGACCCGAGAACACCGTGTTCCGGTTTTCGAGCACAACCAGCAGTTGATTGCTCTGCGCGGCGAGCTGCCCTTCCATCGTCGATGCCTGGGCAGCCTCGCGGCGAATGCTCGTCTGCTCAGCTGTGATGGCGCGATCCGCGCTTGCGAGACGCTCCACCAGCGCAAGCACCTGCTGCGACACCTGGTTCGCGGACTTCAGCTCATCCATCGCCTGGTTGAACGACGGTGCGCTCAACACGGCCGCAAGCATCTGGTCGCCGCCGCTCGTCTCGTATGTCGCGCGCGTGATCGCAGCGAGCTGCGCCTTGTTCTGGGCGACGGTGGCGTCATTGCTGGTGAGCTGACTGCTCAACGACAGCAGGGACGCGTTCAAGCCGTCGAGTTGCTTGCGCTCGTTCAGCACCTTGGTCTGCTGGGCGTTGAACAGCGCCTCCGCCGAACCCACTGAACCACCCGCCGCCCTCAGGTTGGGCTGCATCGCGGCGAGCTCTGCGATGAGTTGCGCGCGCCGCTGCTGCAGCGCTGCGATCGCAGAGTTCGGCACCTGCGCGCTGTTTGCCTGAGTGTTCGGGATGGCTCCGAGTCCGGTGGCCAGAAGGGTGATGACCCCTGTCACGGTCAGGGTCAACTTCCGGCTAAACGTCAAAATCCAGTGTCCTCCGTGCCTTTCTGCCTCGCGCAGATACCCGCGATGGGCATCCGTCGACGCGTTCCCCAAGCCGCACCTTAGCGGCCCGGACCGACCGAGTGCAACTCGCGCGGTCGCGGCAACCGTACCGGACGTGCAGTCCACGTATATTGCGATCGTGTGACGTTGGATGCCGAGATGCCCGAACGAGGTTTCGACGCGGGTGGCCCGACCCTGCTCCAGGTGGGCGAGACGGAGCTTCTGAGAGCCCTGGCCGAGATCGCCCGAGCCGGTTCACCAAGCCTGGCGCTCGGGGCGGGGGACGACGCGGCCGTCTGGATCCCGGAGCCTGGACAGCACATCGCCATCAGCCAGGACGCCCTCGTGGAAGGGGTCGATTTTCGCCGCTCGTGGATCACGCCGCGCCAGCTCGGGGCACGAGCAATGGCCGTCGCGCTCTCGGATCTCGCCGGCATGGGCGCCCGCCCGGCCTGGTGCGCTGCCACCCTCTGCGCGCCCTCGAGCACGTGCGCGGAGGACGTGATGGAGATTCAGCGTGGTCTCTGCGCCGCCGCCGCCAGAGCCGGAAGCGTCGTCGCGGGTGGCGATGTCAGCGCCATCGACGGGCCGCTCGTCATCGATGTCTCGGTCGGCGGCACCCTTGCCCCCGGCAGAGCCCTGCGACGCGATGCAGGCGTCGCCGGGGACCTGATCGTGGTCACGGGGATGCTCGGTCGAGCTGCCGCCGGACTGCGCCTGCTCCTCGACGGCGGCGAAGAGCTGTCCGACCAGGAACGCTCCTGGGTGGCCGCCCAGCTGGCGCCGAGCGCGCGCCTTGCCGAGGGTCTCCGCCTCGTCGTATCCGGCGTTCGCTGCGGTGGCGACATCAGCGATGGGCTCATCGTTGAGCTCCAGCGGATCACCGAACTGTCCGCCTGCGGGGCCGAGATCTGGCTCAACAGGGTGCCGGTGGAGGGAGCGCTGGTGAGCGACTTCGGCGCGGCGTGGCCGGACCTCGCGCTCGGAGGCGGTGAGGATTTCGAGCTCGTCGTGACAGTGCCGCCCACGGTAGTAGCGGCGCTGACGGAGTCGTGGCCGGCCGACCTTGCGCCGCTGCGCGTTGTCGGGCGTCTCCGCGACGGCTCCGGCGTCGCCGTTCTCGACCGCGAGGGAGGAGACGGCGTGGCAACCCCGCGGACGACCTCACGCCACTTCACGTGACCGAGGTGGACGAGGTTGACGAGATGGACGTGGCGGGCGAGGCCGTGCGCTGCGCGACGGAGACGGACACGCTCGCGTTCGGGGAGCGCATCGGCACACACGCTCATCCGGGCGACCTCATCCTGCTCAGCGGCGAGCTCGGCGCCGGCAAGACCGTCCTCGTGCGGGGGATCGCAACCGGGATGGGCGTCGACCCGGCGCTGGTGCGCAGCCCGACGTTCGTACTCCATCACGTCTACCGCGCTGGGCCGCGCCTGCTCCATCACATCGACCTGTACCGGCTCGGTCCCGGCGCCGACATCCGCCTGCTCGACGTGGACGAGATGCTCGAGTCGGGTGGTGTGGTGGTCGTCGAGTGGGGGGAGCATTCGGAGCTGCTCGGCCGCGCGCACCTTCGGCTGGCTTTCGCGATCGAGGGCGACGGGACGCGAGTGATCACCCCGGGCGCGGGCGCGCCCGAGCATCTCACCGCCGCGCGGAGCCACGAATGACAGCCGTGCTCGCGATCGACACCGCGTCGCGGTCGCGCATCGTCGTGGTGCGTGCCGGGCGCGATGGGACGGTGCTGCGCGCGGAGGTGATGCGCGGGGCATCGGTCGGGACGTCGCTGCCCGGATTGCTGCAGCGGATGCTGAGCGAGGACGTCGAGGCGGTTGTCGTTGTCGTCGGTCCGGGGACGTACACCGGTGTGCGGGCGGGTATGGCCGGCGCGCTCGGCGTTGCCCAGGCGCGCGGGTTGCCGCTCCACGGCATCGGCTCGCTCGAGGTCGTTGCGTGCGCGCCGCTCACGAGCTCGTACGGCGCGTCGTGGGTCGCCGCGGACGCCGGCCGCGGAGCCCTGTACGTTGCGAGGACGCCGGCCGCCGCAACGCCGCGCCGTGTGCTGCTCGGCGAGTTCGACAGTGGCGGCGCCGTGGTGTTCAGCACCGACACGCTGACGCTCCAACCGCTCGTCGTCATCGATCCCGCAGCAGCACTGAGCGCTGCCGTCCCGCTCGCGCTTTCACGTCCGCCGCTCGATCCCGACGGCCTCACCGCGCTCTACGTCGACTGAGGCAGCCGGCTACAGCCAGCCGTGCTGCTCGGCGGCGCGAACAGCCTCGATGCGGTTGCGCGCGCCCGTCTTCTGAATTGCGGACGAGAGGTAGTTGCGCACCGTTCCCTGCGAGAGGAACAGCGATTTCGCGATGCTCGCGATCGTGGCGCCGGCAGATGCGGCGTGCAGCACATCGCGTTCGCGTGGTGTCAGCGGATTCGAGCCGTCGCTGAGGGCCGCCGCCGCGAGCGCTGTGTCGATCACGCGCTCACCCGCCACCGCTCTGCGGATCGAGACGGCGAGCTGATCGGCGGGACCGTCCTTGACGACGAAACCTGTGGCTCCGGCCTCCATGGCGCGACGCAGATATCCGGGCCGGCCGAACGTCGTGAGGATGATGATCACGCATGCGGGCTGGGCACGATGGAGCTGCGCCGCAGCCTCGAGCCCGTCCATGCCGGGCATCTCGATGTCGAGGAGCGCAACGTCCGGGCACTCGGCCAGTGCGGCAGTCACCACCTCGTCGCCGCGAGCGCATTGCGCAACCACGTCGATATCCCCTTCGAGCGCGAGCAACGTCGCGAGCGCACCGCGCACCATTCCCTGGTCCTCCGCGATGAGGACGCGGATCACGCCGCGGCCTGAGGGATGTAGGCGTGCAGGCGGAACCCGCCCTGCTGTCGTGGGCCGGCCTCGAGGCTGCCGCCGGCGGCGCCCACCCGCTCGCGGAGCCCGTGCAACCCGCTGCCGCCGGCGTTCGCGACGCCACCCACTCCGTCGTCGACGATCGCAACGGAGAAGCCGCCGTTGCTCGCCTCGAGCGATATCTCGCAGTGGTGGGCACGGCTGTGTCGCAGCACGTTCGTGACGCCTTCGCGCACTGTCCAAGCCAGCAGACTGTCAACCGGGGCCGGTGGCATGACGGTGTCACGCGTCACCGCGAAGCTGATCCCGGCAGCGTCGAGCACGTCGCGGGCACCCTGCAGCTCGTCAGCGAGCGAACGCTGCCGGTACGCGGTGACCATCGCGCGCACCTCGGCAAGCGATTCGCGAGCGACGGTCTCGACGTCACCCATCGCTTCGGCCGCGGCCCCCGGCTCGTTCGTCATCAGCCGGCGGGCGACCTGGGCCTTGAGGGCGATCACCGACAGGCTATGGCCAAGGATGTCATGAACATCGCGCGAGATCCGGAGCCGCTCATCAGCGACGGCCAGCCGCGCAACCTCGGCGCGCGCGGTGCGCAGCTCGATGACTGTGGCGACCAGCCCGCGAAATGCCAGCATCGTGAAGCCGAGCGCAACAGTGAGGAAGGTGATGAACCCGAGGTCGGCCCATGCGTAGCCGAGGAGCGCGCCGGAGACGACCATGAACACGCCGAGTGCGAACAGGACGGGGACGAGAAAGCGCCAGCGCAGGCTCCAGCCGGCCGAGACACCGCAGTACACGAGCAATCCCGTCCACTGTCCACGGAAGACCAGCGCCATCGTGATGCCCATGACGAACACAGCCGCGAGGGGGAGGAGCTGGATGCCCGCCACGATGCGTGGCACCAGCGACAGACAGAGCCACATCGCGAGCAGGTACGTGCCGGCGAACGCCACGAGGCAGACCCAGGCGATGACCGCCTTTGCCGGCGAGTATCCGGTGCCGAGGATGTCGCTGATCGGATAGCCGAGGAAGACGAGCCAGATCGCCGCCCAGGCAAGCCGGGCGACCGTCGGGATCGGCCACAGCTGGTTGTCGGGTGCGCCGGCCAGCCCGGCGGTCTCGATCTGGGTGTCCACGCTTGCGATGCTATGCCCGTTCAGACGGTGCGCAGCGTCAAGCGGCGTGAGACTGCGACCGCGAGGAGCGCGGCAACCCCGAACCACCCGAGCAGCACGAGGCCGTCACCGATCGCCGGAGCGAGGCCTCGGGCGACGGACCAGCCGAGCTGGGCGAGGTGGTACGAGGGCAGCGCATTGGCCACGGTCTGGAGTGGAGCGGGAAGGATCTGCTCCGGCACCCAGAGGCCACCGAGAGCGGCGAGCACGAGGTACAGCACCATCGTGAGTCCCTGCGCGCCGTCGCCGTCGGCGATGCTGCCGATGACGATCCCCATGGCCGCGAACGGGAGGCAGCCGGCCGCGATGCACAGCACGAGCACCGGCCACTCCCAGAGCGGGAGCGTCACGTCCTTGACGACCGCCGCGGTGAGGAAGATCAGGCAGATGGCGGGAAGGCTCAGGGTCATCGCGGTGATGAGCCGCACCGCGAGGACTCGGAACGGGGAGAGCGGGGTGAGGCTCAGCTGACGGAGCCATCCGACCTGGCGGTCGATGGCGAGCCGTGGACCGGATGCCATGAGCACGCCGCCCATGGCACCGAAGGCGGCCATGGCGATCATGATCTCGATGGTCGGCGCGAGACCCTCCGACCTGTCGGACGCCGCGCCGAAGACGGTCGAGAAGAGCAGGTACGCGCCGACCGGCCAGCCCACCACGAGCAGCAGGTAGCGACGGTCACGGAGGGAGCGGCGAAGCTCGAGAGCGAGGTACGAGCGCATCTGATTGGACTCCTGTATCAGGCCGCGACGCCGTCGGTGATGGAGAGGAACGCGTCCTCGAGGGCGATCCCCGAGACCTCGATGTCGTGCGCATCAGGGCGTGTGTTGAGCAGCGCGCGCAGCGCAAGGTCGGCGTCGTGACAGCGCAGCTCAACACGATTGCCGTGCGCCGACGCGGCGACGACACCCGGCAGCGAGTCGAACGCCGACGTCTCAGCGCGCACGACGGTGAAGCGGATGACGCGCAGGCCGACTGAGTTCTTGATCGCTGACGGCGTGCCGTCGGCGACCACGCGGCCGCGCGCCATGAGGATGATGCGATCGGCGGTGATGTCCGCCTCCTCCAGGTAGTGTGTCGAGAAAAGGATGGTCCGCCCGCGGTCGGTGAACCCGCGCATCTCGTGCCAGAAGTTGCGTCGCGCCTCGACATCCATCGCCGCAGTGGGCTCGTCGAGGATGAGCAGCTCGGGGTCGCCCACCAGCGCCATCGCGAGGCGGAGGCGCTGTGACTGCCCTCCGGAAAGACGGTCCACCCGACGCTTCTCGAGCCCCTCGAGTTGCGCCACGACCATCGTCTCCCGGAGGGAGAGTGGCGCGGGAAAGAGGTTCCGCACCATCGCGAGCAGCTCGCCGACCTGGACCCCGGGCATCATCCCGCCGTCCTGGAGCATCGCACCGATGAGTCCGCGCGCCACGGCGTCCTCCGGGGACGTGCCGAGCACTGCGACGGTTCCCTGATCAGGCCGCGCGAGCCCGAGGATCATGGTGATCGTGGTTGTCTTGCCCGCACCGTTCGGTCCGAGCAGGGCGACGGTCTGGCCGCGGCCGACACTCAGGCTGACGTCGTCGACCGCGCGAACGGCCCCGTATGAGCGAGAGACGCCTTCGACACGGACGGCGTCGCCTGTCGTTGCGTGGTCGGCGGATGCATTCCGGGGCTGCACGGAGATCTGTTGTGTCATGCGCTCAGCCTGGCCCGGACCGTCCGAACCGGGTAGTGCCCGCCGTCAGGTACCTGGCATGACATCCGTCATGGGACGGCCGCCCGGTCGCGAGGGCGCGGTTATGATGCGAAGACCACCAGCGCCGCGTTTTCAGGGTTTTCATGCAGGTCGTCCCTCGGCTCTCCGTCGAACCGATGCGCTACGAGGACATTGCTGCCGTGCAAGCCATCGAGCGTCAGGTCTTCGCGTCCCCCTGGCCGAAGAACGCGTACGCGAGCGAGCTGGCGCAGAACCGCCAGGCGTCGTACATCGTGCTGCGCCAGGACGGCGATGTGGTGGGCTATGCGGGACTGTGGCGAGTTGCGCTCGAGGCGCACATCACAACCATCGGCGTCCGCGCCGGGGACCACTCCAAGGGTTACGGGACCGTCCTGTTCGCAGCGCTGGTGCAGCGTGCGTATGCACTCGGTGCGCGCTGGATCACGCTGGAGGTGCGCGACAGCAACGACCACGCCATCCGGCTGTACGAACGCTTTGGGTTCAAGGCGATCGGACGCCGTCGCGGGTACTACACGGACAACGGCGAGGACGCGGTGATCATGTGGAGCGACAGCATCCACGCACCGGGTTTCAAGCGCGGCTTCAACATGATCCTCAGTGGCATCGATGTCGCAGGTGTCGGCGGCGCTCCGTCGATGGAGTACCCGTCGGCCTGAATCTCCTCGCGATCGAGACCTCCTGTGATGAGACCGCCGCTGCGGTGCTCACCGACGGACGCGAGGTGCGCTCGTCGGTGGTGTCGTCGCAGATCGCACTCCATGCGTCTCATGGCGGTGTCGTGCCCGAGCTCGCGGCGCGCGCGCACCTCGAAGGGCTTGCAACGGTTGTCGACGCCGCTCTGGCGCCCGTCCCCGGCGGCTGGGACGCCATCGATGCCGTCGCGGTGACGCGTGGGCCCGGCCTCGCCGGCTGTCTGATCGTCGGCACCATGTATGCCACCTCCGCCGCCATCGCTCGCGGCCTGCCGATCGTCGGGGTGTCGCACCTCGCCGGCCACGTTTACAGCGCCTGGCTCGCCGATCCCGACCTCGAGCCCCCGTACCTTGCGCTGCTCGTCAGCGGCGGGCACACCGAGTGCGTCGTGCTCCGCGAGCACGGTGTTGCGGAGCGTCTTTCCGCCACCCGCGACGACGCCGCCGGTGAGGCGTTCGACAAGGTGGCGAGGCTGATCGGACTTGAGTACCCGGGCGGTCCGGCGATACAGCGCGTCGGCGCCTCAGGGGATGCGATGCGGTTCCCACTGCCGCGGACGCGACTACCCGGCGCGTTCTCGTTCAGTGGACTGAAGACGGCGGTTCGTTACCTGGTCCGCGACCTCGGCGTCGATGCGCTGACCGAGACCGGCGTGCCCAGGGATCCTCAGGTCGTCGCCGATCTCGCCGCGAGCTTTCAGGCTGCGGCGATCGATCAGCTGGTCTCGGGTCTCGAGGCGGCCGCGGACCGATGTGGCGCGAGCACCGTCGTGGTGGTGGGGGGGGTCGCCGCCAATCGAGCTCTCCGCGAGGCGGTCACCGATCGCTTCCGCGGCCTCCGCGTCGTCGTGCCGCCACTCGATCTCTGCACCGACAATGCGGCCATGATCGGCGCGGCCGGCTGGCATCGCCTTGCGCTCCACGGACCGGACGTCCCCGGGTTTGACGTCGATCCGTCCCTGGCGGAGTGCGCGTAGTGTCCGCCGACGTGAGGGTCGACGACCAACCCGGGCACCGCTCCGAGGCGGCCGAACGCTACCTCGAGGCGATCTACTACATCGAGCACGAGGGTGAGGTGCCGCGCCCCGGCCGCCTCGCCGAGTGGCTCAGCGTCAGCGCGCCGACTGTCACCGTGTCATTGCAGCGCCTGTCCCGAGACGGCCTGGTCCGCATCGCTGATGATCGCTCCGTCGAGCTCACCGACGCGGGTGCGCTGGCCGCCGCGACGATCGTGCGCCGTCATCGCATCGTGGAGCGATGGTTGACCGATGTCCTCGGCCTGGACTGGGCGGCCGCCGATATGGAAGCGCAGACGCTGGCGCACGGCATGTCGGCGACAGTGCTCGACCGCCTCGACCAGCAACTCGGTCGTCCGAGCACCTGCCCGCACGGCAATGTCATCCCCGGCCGGAATCCCCCAGCGGGTCGCAGCCTCATGCGGCTCGTGGACCTCGCCGACGGCGAGAGCGCCAGGGTTGCACGCATCTCTGAAGTGGCCGAGCACGAGACCCCCCAACTGCTGCGGATCCTCGATCAACGTGGGATCGTCCCCGGGATCGAGATTCGCGTCCTCGCGCGCGCGTCAGCGGGGTGGACACTTCGTGCCGGGGCGAACGATGCAATGACCGTCGACCCGGGCACCGCGCGGGCCGTCTGGGTCGAGGCGCCCACGCCGTTAGTTTAGGCTAAGCTAACCGACGCCCAGAGCCAATCACGTTCGACGGAGATGACATGGTCGGGAGCCTGCTGATCTTCGCCCGCGAAGGGCTCGAGGGCACGTTGATCTGCTCGATCCTGCTGACCTGCCTGACGTCCGCCGGCAGGCGCGACCTCTTTCGCTACGTGTTCGGCGGGGCGGCGCTGGCGGTCGTTCTGGCCACCGCCGCAGGCGTTGTGCTCTGGGCTGTGACCCGCGACGCCTTCATCGGGTCGAACGCCCAGACATGGTTCGAGACCGGTGTCTTCGCGGTCGCGGTCGCGGTGCTCACCTACATGACGTTCTGGATGCGGCGAAACAGCAGGAACATCGGCCGCGACCTGCGCGGGAAGGTTTCCGGTGCCGTGAGCGGCGGCTCAGGGATCGCACTCGGTGTCATCGCATTCGTCACCGTCGGCCGCGAAGCCGTCGAGACCGTGATCTTTCTGCTCGCGATCGCCTACCAGAGCTCGCCGCTCCAACTGGTGATCGGCGCCGTCATCGGGCTGGCGATCGCGCTCGGGGTCAGCTACTCCATGTATCGCCTTGGACTGCGGATCAATCTCGGTCGATTCTTCGCCGTCGTCGGCAGCCTGCTCATGGTGGTCGCCGCCGGCCTGCTCGCCGACGGCGTCCAGAACCTCCAGGGACTCGGCGTTCTTCCGGGGGGATCGATGACCCTGTTCAACGTGAGCGGAAGCCTTCCCGATAACACCGGCATCGGCGACGTGCTCCACGGCCTGATCGGCTACAGCGCGGCACCGACCGCGCTCCAGGCAGTCATCTGGGCCGCCTTCCTCGGGGTTGGGCTCGCCCTGTTTCTTCGCCCGCAGCGGCGCCGAGCACCCGGGCCGCCCGCATCGGCCGCCGCCGTCTGACGTCGAGGGGAGCCCAGTGGGTTCCGGCTTGCGCGATTGGCACTCGGTTCGCTAGAGTGTTAGCAGTCACCCACTAAGAGTGCTAAGAAAACCAGGAGGTCCGTCCGTGTCCCTCAACCTTCGCCCCCTCGCCGATCGCGTCGTCGTCAAACCCGTCGAGCGCGACGAGATGACCAAGAGCGGCATCGTTCTTCCTGACACCATCAAGGAGAAGCCCCAGGAAGGCATCATCGAGGCAGTCGGCAACGGCCGCTACAACGAGCAGACCGGTGTTCGCGTCGCACTCGACGTCAAGGTCGGCGATCGCGTGATGTACGCGAAGTACGCGGGCAGCGAGGTCAAGATCGACGACGTCGATTACCTGATCCTTGGCGAGAAGGACATCCTCGCCGTCGTCGAGAAGAACGGCAGCAAGAGCTAGGCAGGACCATGGCCGCCAAGCAGCTCCGTTTCGAGGCGCCCGCACGCGCCGCGCTGGCGCGCGGTGCGGCACTGGTCGCCGACACCGTCGCGGTGACACTCGGTCCGCGCGGCCGCACGGTCGTGCTGGACAAGAAGTTCGGCCCACCGCTGATCAGCAATGACGGCGTGACGATTGCGCGCGAGCTCGAGCTCGAGGATCACTTCGAGAACATGGGAGCGCAGCTGCTCAAGGAAGTGGCCATCAAGACCAACGACATCGCCGGTGACGGCACCACGACCGCGACGGTGCTGGCGCGGGCGATGCTCGATGAGGGACTGCGCAACCTCGCCGCCGGCGCACCGCCGAACGACCTTCGCCGGGGCATGATGGCCGCGTGTGACGCCGCAGTCGCCTCGATTCGCTCCAGATCGCACCCCATCAAGGGTGGCGACGACATCCGGCGCGTTGCCACGATCAGCTCCGGCGACGAGACGATCGGCGCCATGATCGCGGATGCGTTCGACAAGGTCGGCAAGGAGGGCGTGGTCTCCGTCGAGGAGGGCACGGGCATCGACACCGAGGTCGAAGTCGTCGAAGGCATGCAGTTCGACCGGGGCTACATCTCGGCGCATCTCGTCACCGACACCCAGAACATGGAATCGGTGTTGAATGACGCGCGAGTTCTGGTCACGGATGCCAAGATCTCATCGGTGCCCGATCTGCTCCCCAGCCTCGAGCTGGTCATGCGCGCGGGGCGCCCGCTCCTCATCATCGCCGAGGACATTCAGGCGGAGGCGCTCGCCACGCTCGTGGTCAACCGCGCTCGCGGGACGTTCAGTGCCATGGCCGTCAAGGCGCCCGCGTTCGGCGAGCGGCGCGACGCGATCCTGCAGGACATCGCAGTGCTCACCGGAGCGACGGTGATCAGCGAGAAGACCGGGCTCCGGCTCGACGCCGTCCGTGATGAACACCTCGGCGTCGCCGGTCGCGTCACGGTGACCAAGGACGACACCACGGTCGTGCGCGGTGGCGGCGCCAAGTCCGCCATCGAGGGACGCTGCGCGGAGATCCGCCGGCAGATGGAGGAGACCACGTCCGACTGGGATCGCGAGAAGCTCCAGGAGCGCCTCGCGCGGCTCACCGGTGGGGTCGCGGTCGTCAAGGTCGGCGCGGCGACGGAGGTGGAGATGAAGGAGCGCAAGTCTCGCGTCGAGGATGCGCTTGCCGCGACGCGCGCGGCCATCGAAGAAGGCGTTGTCGTCGGCGGCGGGGTTGCGCTCCTGCGAGCGGTGCCGGCGGTCGAGGCGCTGAAGCTCGAGGGCAACGCGCGTGTGGGCGCCGACATCGTCGCTCGGGCGCTGCGTGAGCCGCTGCGGATCATCGCGAACAACGCCGGGCTCGAGGGCCAGGTGGTCGTGAACACCGTGGCAGAGTCGACGGGCGACGAGGGCTTCGACGCCCTGACCGAGACCTACGGAAACCTCATCGAGCGCGGGGTCATCGACCCCACCAAGGTCGTCATCTCTGCGTTGACCCATGCGACGTCGATCGCGACCATCGTCCTGAGCACCGACGCGCTGATCGCCGACGCGCCGGAGCCCGAGGAAGGCGCGCCGGCCGGCGGCGGCCATTCCCACGGCGGTGGCGGCATGGGCGGCATGGGCGGCATGGACGACGACGACATGGACTTCTGATCGTCTGGTCTCCGGTCCGTGACCACGAACGCTGTCGTACCGTTGCGCTGGTCATGCCCCCTCTTTCCCTGACGCCTGCAGTGGCGCCGGCGAACTGCTGACATGTGTGGCATCGCCGGATTCTGGGGCGCTCCGGACAGTGCGCTGCTCGCCGCCATGACCGAGTCGATCCGGCATCGCGGTCCGGACGACGAGGGCCACTTCGAGGACGAGGTCGCCTCGCTCGGGTTCCGCCGTCTCAGCATCATTGACCTCGCCCACGGCAATCAGCCGATGGCGATGGACGACGGCAGGCTCCAGATCGTCTACAACGGCGAGGTCTACAACTACCGGGAGCTGCGCGGCCAGCTGGAGCCGCTCGGTCATACGTTCCACACCGCGTCGGACACCGAGGTCGTGCTCCATGCCTATGCGGAGTGGGGAACAGACTGCTTCCGCCGGTTCAACGGCATGTGGGGGCTCGCGATCCTCGACGAGCGCGCAGCCAGTTCGAAACTCGTGCTCGCGCGAGACCACTTCGGGATCAAGCCGCTCTTCTACGCGCGCCATCATGGGCGCGTCGTCTTCGCGTCGGAGATCAAGGCGATCCTGCAGGACGAGACGTTCCCGCGCGAGGTCGACGAGCAGCAGATGTACGAGTACCTGCGCTATGGGTTGTTCGATCACAACGACGGCACGTTCTTTCGCGGCATCCGCCAGGTTCCCGCTGCGGCGTTCGCGATCATCGAGGGCGGCACCATCTCCGAGACCACGTACTGGGCTCCGCGTCTTTCCGAGGACGGTGACGCGAGCCCGGAAACGTTTCGCGCGGTCTTCGAACGCGCGGTGCAACGTCGTCTTGTCGCCGACGTCCCCGTTGGGATCTGCCTCAGCGGCGGTCTCGACTCATCGTCCATCTGCACGGTGATGGCGCGGCAACTGCGCGATCACGTGCCCGACACCGAGTCGCTGGGTGACCGGCTCAAGACGTTCTCGGCGGTCTTCCCGGGCGATCGCATCGATGAGAGCTCGTACATCAAGAGCGTGCTCGACAAGACCGGCGCAGACAACAGCACCGTCAGTCCTACCGACCAGGACTTCATCCGCGAGCTCGAGGCATGGGTCTGGCACATGGAGGAGCCGATGGTGTCGTCGGCGCCGTTCGCCATGTGGATGGTCATGCGGCTGGCGCGACGCCAGGTCACGGTCACGCTCGACGGCCAGGCGGGTGACGAATTGCTCGCCGGGTACGATCACTATCCGTACGTCCTGCTCCGTCAACTCCTTCGCGAGCGCCGCTACACGGAGTTCGCGCACGAGGCGTGGCTGCTGCGCGACATCGTCGGGCCGCTGGTGCGTCGCCGCCTGCGCGAGCGCGGTCAGCGTGTCGACGTCACGTCGCTTCTGTCGCCGGCGTTCACCCGCGGCCGCAAACCACCCGAGGACGACCGCGTCGCCGACGATTTGAAGCGCCGTCTGCTGCAGGACTTCCGCACCTACAGCCTGCCACCGCTGCTTCGCTATGAGGATCGCGCGTCGATGGCGCACTCGCTCGAGGCGCGCCTCCCGTTCCTCGACCAGGAGTTGGTCGACTACATCCTCACCCTCCCGCGTAGCGCGATCATTCACAACGGATGGACGCGCGCGATCGTGCGCCAGGCGCTCCACGGGACCCTGCCGCGTGCAGTCGAACGTCGACGCAAGAAGATCGGCTTCACCACGCCGGAATTTCGCTGGTACCGGCGCCAGCGCGCGGTCTTGCAGAGTCTGATGCGCTCGCCGTCGTTCCGTGCCCGGCCGTACTGGAAGGCGGCGGCGGTGGCGGAGGGCTTCCGGCGCGCATGCGCCGGCGAGGTCGAGGAATCGATGTTCTTCTGGCGCGCGGTGAACGCCGAGGTGTGGCTGCGCATCTACATCGACGGCGCCACCCGCGCGCTCGACGATCACAGCTATCACGGCGGCTTCGTGCGCCGCGGGGACCAGGCCACTGCTTCGAAGGTGGCCGGCGGTCAAGCCTTGCTCGATGGCGCTCACCTCAACTGGGGGCGCCACCTCTTCCTGGAGGACAAGGGCAGGATCTGGGCGCGGTATCCGCTGCGGTCCGCGCTGATCACACCCGGCACGGACATCATGCGGGTCATCGCCGACAGCCTCGTGGCGTTTGCCGAGGGCGGCCTCGCGATCGAGGACGGCGATGTGCTGCTCATCAGCGAGAAAGCGCTCGCCATCAGCCAGGGCCGCTCATACCCGATCGATGAGATCGCGGTGTCACGAGCCGCACGTCTGCTCTCGCGCTACGTGAGCCACGAGCCCACCGGCGTGGGGCTCGCGCATCCGACCACGATGCAGCTCGCGATTGACGAAGCGGGCGTCCCGCGAATCCTCCTCGCGGCCGCGGCAGCCGCCGTCACCAAGCCGCTCGGGATGCGTGGCCTCTTCTACAGGATCGCCGGCAACGGCGTCAACGCGATCGACGGGCCTTCGTCACTGAATCTCCCGCCCTACGACAAGTGGGCGACCAAGTCGCCGCTCGATCCGGCGGGCGAGGCACTGCGGATCGCCGCCGAGGTTCGCCGTCGGACCGGGCGGCGAGTCGGCGTCGCCATCATCGATGCCAACGACATGGCCGCGGAAGTCTTCGCGACCGTCGGCGTCGACGCCGAGGCTGTTCTGGCCATGGTTGCCGATAACCCGCTGGGGCAGTCGGACGAGCAGACGCCGTTCGGGCTCGTGCGCCGCGTGACACTCGAGAAGAACGCCGCGCCGGCGCGGGAGCCGGTGCCGGTCGGAGCGTGAGCGCACCGAGCGACCAACGGCTCCGCTGGGTGGAGATCGACGTCGACACGCTCGCCGGTAACGCGCACGTCATCGCCACCCTCGTCCGTCCTGCTCGGGTCATGGCCATGGTGAAGTCCAACGGGTACGGGCACGGGATGGAGATCGCCGCCCGTGCGGCGCTGGACGGCGGAGCGACGTGGCTTGGCGTGTACACGCCGGGCGAGGCGCTCGCGTTGCGCGAAGCGGGGGTCACCGTACGGACTCTGGTGCTCGGGTGGACTCCACCTTCGTGGATGGCACAGCTGATCGCCGGAGATGTCGACGTCACCATCCTCGACGCCGACGGTGTCCGTGCGGCCGCCGCGGCCGCCGATGCGACGGGACACCGAGTCCGTGGACACGTCAAACTGGACACGGGGCTCCACCGGCTCGGCACCCTTCCCGAGACGGTGGAGTCTCTGGTCGCTGCGCTCCGTACGGCAGGCGACCGCATCGAGGTGGCCGGCCTGTTCACGCATTTCGCCGACGCCGGTGCGGACTCCGGATTCACGGTCACGCAGCACGCCCGTTTTCTCGCGGCTGTCGAGCTGATCAAACCGGTCGCGCCGGGCGCGCTGCTGCACACGTCCGGGAGCGCCGCGGTGCTCGCCCACCCGGCCATGCATCACGACCTCGTCCGCGTTGGCATCGCCTTCTACGGGTACCCGCCGGTGCCCGGGCCGGCATCAATCCGGCCCGCCATGCACGTGTTCTGCAGGATCGCCCAGGTTCGCACGGTGGCGGCCGGCGAAACCGTGGGATACGGGAGGACATGGCGAGCCGAGACGCCGCGCCGCATCGCAACGGCGACGATGGGCTACGGGCAGGGGCTTCCGCGCGCGCTCTCCAACAGCGGGCACCTCGCAATCGGCGGCCGCCGCTGCCGGATCGTCGGCGTGGTGAGCATGGATCAGGTGAGCGTCGACGTCACGGACATCGACGGCGTGGCGACCGGGGACGTGGCGATGTTCATCGGCGAGCGCGACGGAGTTCGCATCGGTGCGGACGAGGTCGCCGATCTCACCGGGACGCTGCCGCACGAGATTCTCTGCGGCGTCTCGGAAGGGATCCCGAGGCTGCCTGGCGCTGCGCCCGCTGCGCTACCGTGAGCGGGTGAGCCGGCCCGTCCGCATCGCCGTCGCCCAGTACGAGCCGCACGTCGGTGAGCTCGATGGAAACCTGACGCAGGCGGTCCGATGGGCGGCCGCCGCCGCGACCCAGGGCGCCGATCTCATCGTGCTCCCGGAGCTCGCCTCGAGCGGGTATGTGTTCAGCGATGCGGACGAGGCGCAACGGTGCGCGGAGGACCCCGACGAGGGTCCGACGGTGCGCGCGCTCCGCGACGTCTGCGCCGCGCACGGGTGCCACATCGTCGCCGGACTCAACGAGCGCGATGGCGACTGCCGGCACAACAGCGCGATCCTCGTCGGTCCGGCGGGGCGCCTCGCGACGTATCGCAAACTGCATCTCTACTACGACGAACAGTCGTGGTTCCAACCGGGCGTCGAGCTCCCGATCGTCGACCTTCCCTTCGGCAGGGTCGGCATCATCATCTGCTACGACCTCTGGTTCCCGGAACCAGTTCGCGCGCTCGCTCTTGCCGGCGCGGAGGTCATCGCCGTCCCGACCAACTGGGTCGCATCCTTCAAGCGCACGGTCTGGGACGATCGCGGCTATTGCCAGGGCGATTACGTTGCGATGGCCACGGCAGCGCAGAACGGCGTGGTGATGGCGTGCGCGGATCGGATCGGCGTCGAGCGCGCCGTGACCTTCATCGGCGCCTCGATCATCGTGGGCGCCGACGGCTGGCCTGTGGCCGGTCCCGCGAGCAAGGCCGATGAGGAACTGCTCATCGCCGAGATCGATCTCGACTCCGTCGACCGGGCCCGGCAGCGCACACCGCGCAACCACCTGCTGAGCGATCGGCGGCCCGACGCGTATCGCGCGTCGGCCGGGCGCGCGGCGCCCGTGACCCGGGCGCACGCCTGAGCGCGACGATTGGGGCGACAGCCCTGCTCGAGGGCCTGAACCCGCCGCAACGCGAGGCCGTGGAGGCACCCGACGGGCCGCTGCTCATCTTCGCGGGCGCGGGGAGCGGCAAGACCCGGGTGCTCACGCATCGCATCGCCTACGTGATCGCCTCGCGACGCGTCCGCCCGGACGAGATCTGCGCCGTGACGTTCACGAACAAGGCCGCTCGCGAGATGCGCTCACGCGTCGAGCAGCTGATCGGCGACAGCATCAAGGGCATGTGGCTCGGCACGTTCCATGCTCTGGGAGCGCGTCTGCTCCGTCGTGAAGGCGACGCCATCGGCATCCCTCCCGGGTACACCATCTATGACGAGTCGGACCGGCTGTCAGCGCTGCGGAATGCCATCCGCGCAGAGGGAATCGACGAGAAGCGTTTGACCCCGAACCGCGTCGCGCATGAGATCAGCAACGCGAAGAATGAGCTGCTGGACGCCCGAGACTACCAGTCGCGTGCGACAGGCCCGCTGGAGGAGCAGATCTCCCGCATCTATTTCGCGTATGAAGGCGAACTGGATCAGGCGTCGGCACTCGACTTCGATGACCTGTTGTTGCGCGCGTTCTTCCTGCTTCGCGACGTTGCATCAGTCCGCGAGTACTACCAGGACCGGTTCCTGCATCTCTTCGTTGACGAGTATCAGGACACCAACAAAGCGCAGTACGAGATGGTGAGGCTGCTGGCCGCCAAACATCGCAATATCACTGTGGTCGGTGACGACGATCAGTCGGTCTTTTCCTTTCGCGGAGCCGATATTCGCAACATCCTCTCGTTCGAGCGTGACTTCCCCGATGCCAAGACGGTGACTCTGGAGCAGAACTATCGCTCCACACAGCCGATTCTCGATATCGCCCATTCCGTCATCCGCAACAATCCCAACCGAGCCGCAAAGCGACTCTGGACAGAGACGACCGTCGGCGATCCGGTCCGGCTCATCTCCGTGTACGACGAGCGTGAGGAGGCGCTCGCCGTCGGTGCGGAGATCGAGAACCTGATTGGACGCGAGGGGGTGTCCCTGGCAGAGTGCGCTGTGCTCTACAGAACCAACGCGCAGTCGCGAGCATTTGAAGAAGTGTTCCTGCGCAGGGGTATCCCGTACCAACTGGTCGGTGGTCTTCGCTTCTACGATCGTCGCGAGGTCAAGGACGTGCTCGCGTACCTGCGCCTCTGCGTGAACCCGCGCGACGCCGTCTCCTTCGCGCGTGTCGTGAACACCCCGCGTCGCAAGATCGGCGATCGGAGCGTCGCGGAGCTGGAGAAGCTCGCTCGCAAGAAGGGGCTGGGCCCGCTCGAGGCCGCGCAGGTGCTCGACGCCGACGATGCGATCGGACCCGCTGCGATGGCCGCCTTGCACGGCTTTGCGGCCATGATGGAGCGTCTCAGCGCTGACGCACAACGTGTTCCGGTGACGGTGCTCCTTGAACGCCTGCTCGAGGAAACTGGGTATCGCGAGATGGTGCAGGACGGCACGCAGGAGGGCAATGAGCGCTGGGGCAACGTGCTCGAACTGGCTGGGCTTGCGGGTGAGTACGCCGATGTACCTGCGCCAGACGGCCTGGTGCAGTTTCTCGAGAACGTCGCGCTGGTCAGCGACGTCGACACCATGCGCGACGATGCACAGGGCGTGACGCTCATCACGCTGCACATGGTCAAAGGCCTCGAGTTCGGTGTCGTTTTCATCGCGGGCATGGAGGAGGGGCTGCTTCCGCATGCACGTGCGCTGGAGGAGGGCGACGCCGGCATCGCCGAGGAGCGCAGGCTCACCTACGTCGGGATCACGCGCGCACGCCGCCGTCTCTACCTGCTCCACGCGTTCCGGCGTCACCTGTATGGCACAGCACAGCTCGCAGAAGCGTCGCGTTTTCTCGGCGAGATCCCAGGAGAGATGCTCGAGGTGGCGCTGCGACCCGGCAACCAGAACTTCGGCGACGTCCGCGCCTCCGGGACCGTGCGACGTGCCGTGATCGGGCACGCAACCAGGCCCAACCCCGTGGTGCTCGCGCCGCAGCGCTTCAGCGAAGGCATGCGCATAGGCCACAACGTGTACGGGGAGGGGACCGTGCTCAAGAGCACGATGACGAGAAGCGGCGAGGAACTCGTGATCAAGTTCGACGATCACGGCGTGAAGATCTTCGCGGTCGCCGACGCGACGCTCTGGCCGGTGGGCGAGTCATGAGCGAGGAGGCGAGGAAACGGGTCGAAGCGTTGCGCGCGGCGCTGGAGCATCACTCCCGCCAGTACCACGTGCTCGACACGCCGGAGATCACCGACGCCGCGTATGACCGTCTCTTCCGCGAGCTCGTCGACCTCGAAGCCGAACATCCCGAGCTCCAGACCCCCGACTCACCGACGCAGCGTATCGGCGGGGAGCCTGCAGCGAACTTCACGAAAGTCCGCCACCACAGAGCGATGCTCAGCCTCAACAACGCCTTCAGCCCCGACGAGGTTCGTGAGTTCGGTGTTCGCGTCGAGCGCGGCATCGGAACGGTCAGCGGATACGTGTGCGAACTGAAGATCGATGGTCTTGCCATGTCGATCACCTACGAGCAGGGCTGCTTCGTGCGGGCCGCCACGCGAGGCAACGGCGTCGAGGGCGAGGACGTGACCGCCAACGTGCGCACGATCCGCTCGGTGCCGATGACGCTGAAACCGGCCGATACCGCGCTGCCCGACATGCTCGAGGTTCGCGGTGAGGTGTATCTCCCCAAAGCGGCATTCGCCGTGACCAACGCGCGTCTCGAGGAGGCGGGCAAGCCTGTCTACGCGAACCCGCGCAACGCTGCGGCGGGAGCCGTTCGGCAGCTCGACCCGAAGGTAACCGCCGGCCGCGGTCTGCAGACGTTCATGTACCAGCTCGAACCACCCGGCCCGCTCCCGAGCCAGGCGGCGGTGCTCGATACGCTGGAGGCGTTCGGATTCCGGGTCAACCCGCATCGGCGGCTGGCGGGCTCGATCGATGAGGTCCTCGCCTTCCTCGAGCACTGGGCGGAGCGTCGTCACCAGCTCGATTACGACACGGACGGCGTGGTCATCAAGGTCGCATCGCTCGCCGAGCAGGCGGAGCTGGGACAGGTCTCGCGCGCCCCGCGCTGGGCAATCGCGTACAAATTCCCGCCCGAGGAGTACGAGACCACGGTGCTCGACATCCATGTGCAGGTTGGTCGCACAGGCGCGGTGACGCCGGTTGCCATCCTCGAGCCGACGCTCGTCGCAGGCTCCACTGTTCGTCGGTGCACGCTGCATAACGAGGACGAGGTTGCTCGCAAGGACGTGCGCATCGGTGACACCGTGCTCCTGCATAAGGCGGGCGACGTCATTCCAGAGATCGTCCGTGTCCTTATCGACAAGCGACCGAAGGGTGCCACGCCCTGGCGGATGCCGGAGCACTGCCCCGCCTGCGACGCGCAACTCGTGCGCGAGCCCGGAGAGGTGGTGCGGCGATGTCTCAACCCGCTGTGCCCAGCCCAGCGTCGCGAGTCGTTGCTCCATTTCGCGGCGAGAGGCGCGATGAACATCGAGGGACTCGGTCCGGCCATCGTCGATCAACTCCTCGACCTCGGCTATGCAACAGAGGCAGCTGACCTCTTCAAACTCACCACCGAGCAACTTTTGACACTCGACGGTTTCGCTGATCGCTCCGCGGCGAAGCTCGTCGAGTCCATCGCCTCGCGCAGGCGCGTCCCGCTGGCGCGGTTCATCAACGCGCTCGGCATCCGCCACGTCGGTGAGCACATGGCCGAGGTGCTCGCCGTCCATTTCGGCAGCATCGAGGCCCTTGCTGCAGCAACGGAGGAAGACCTCCTCGGCATCGAAGGCATCGGGGCCGTCGTCGCCGAGCATGTGGCGGCGTGGTTCGCCTCACGAGAGGGACGCGAGGTACTCGCGCACCTCCGCTCGGTCGGTGTCGATCCAGAGCGTGCCGCCGGTGGTGGCGGTCCCTGGAGCGGCCAGACGTGGGTCATCACGGGCAGCCTCGAGGGAATGAGCCGCGCCGATGCCGAGGCCCGAATCCGGGCGCTCGGTGGTAACCCGAGCTCGAGCGTGAGCCGCAAGACGCACAGCGTGGTCGCCGGTGCCTCGCCGGGGAGCAAGCTCGAAAAGGCGCAGCGCCTCGAGGTGCGGGTGCTCGACGAGGCAACCTTCCTTGCCGAGCTGAACAGTGCCGAGGGGCACGCCTGAGCCGCGATACAGTGGCTGGAATGGTGCCGACCAAGCGGGCAGAACGCCTCCTCGATGATCCCGCGCTGCTGAAGGCGCGGCTCCGCGCCTCGCCGAGCGGCGCGGGCGTCTATGTCATGCGCGGTGCCGACGCACGCGTCATCTACGTGGGCAAGGCCGCCAACGTACGCAACCGTCTGCGGTCGTGGTTCACCGGCATCGACACGCTGCAGGCGCGCACGCATCAGCTGATCGCGAGCGTCTTCGACTTCGAGGTCATCGCGTGCCAGAGTGAGCACGAGGCGCTCGTCCTCGAGAACTCGTTGATCAAGCGGCACCGCCCGCGGTTCAACGTGCGCCTCAAGGACGACAAGAGCTATCTGTACCTCAAGATTCCGCGCCCGGGCGTGCACGATGCCGTCGCTCCCGGCACCGCGCGCGAGGAGGTGCGCAGGCCGCGCGGCAAGAGCGCCGAGGGTGCAACGCTCTTCCCGCGCCCGTACTACACGCGGAAGGTGATCCGCGACGGTGCGCGCTATTTCGGTCCATATACGAGTGCGCAGTCACTGCGGACGACGGTGCGATCGCTGCGCACCATTTTCCCCTTTCGCACCTGCAGCGACGAGATCTTCCGGCGCGGACGCGTCTGTCTCGACTATCACATCAAGCGCTGTTCAGGCCCGTGTGAGGGGAGGATCGACGCGCCCGAATACGCGGAAGTCCTCGAGCAGGTCCAGGAGTTCATGGAGGGACGCTCGGAGAAGCTGCACGATGAGCTGCGTGATCAGATGGATGCCGCTGCCGAGGGTCGCGACTACGAACTTGCGGCGCGCTTTCGCGACCGTCTGCGTGCCATCGAGCGCATCAGTGAGCGGCAGACTGTGCTTCGCGGCGTGCGCGCCGACGAGGATTGCATCGCCGTCGTGGTTGAGGCCGGGCGGGCGATGGCAGCGGTGCTGAGCATCCGCCAGGGCCGGGTGATGGGGATGGAGACCCACGAACTGGAAGGTGTCACGGGGTTGGACGCGGCCGCGTGCCTCGCCGGCTTTCTGCCCCAGTACTACGGGAGCGTGACGTCCGTCCCGCGCCGTCTGCTCGTCTCGGACGACATCGAGGGACGTGCGGTGCTCGAAGCGTTTCTGGCCGAGCAGCGCGGCGGTCCCGTGGAGGTGCACGTGCCGCAACGCGGCGACGCCCGGCGGCTCGTCGCACAGGCGGCGGAGACTGCACTGGTCGCGCTGCGCCAGCAGCGCATCGTGGACGATTACGACGCCGCGAAGACCGAGGCGTTGCTTGACGACCTGGCCACGAGCCTGCAGCTGCCGGCGCCGCCACGTCGCATCGAGTGCTACGACATCAGCAACACCATGGGGACCAACTCGGTCGGTTCGATGGTGGTCTTCGAGGAGGGGCGGCCCGCGCCCGCGAGCTACCGCCATTTCGGCATCAAGACCGTCGAGGGTGCCAATGACTTCGCCTCGATCGAGGAGACGCTGCGCCGGCGCTTCCGCCGGCTCGTACCGCGCGACGAGGCCGGAGAGGACGACGTTCCAGTCCTCGACCCGGCAGGCGCCAACGGTGCGGAGCAGCGCCCCCATCGCACCCCGCGCCGGGCCGGCGATGACTCGGACCTCAGCTTCTCGGTGCTGCCGGATCTCGTCCTCATCGACGGTGGGAAGGGTCAGTTGAGCGCCGCGGTGCGCGCACTTCGCGAGGCGGGCCTGCAGCGGGTGCCCGTCTTCGGCCTGGCCAAGCGAAACGAGGAGCTGTACAAGCCCGGACGGGCACGTCCGATCATCCTCGAGCGCGACAGCCCGACACTCTTTCTTGTGCAGCGGGTGCGCGACGAGGCGCATCGTTTCGCGATCACGCACCATCGCGGACGCCGCGCCAAGGCGGCGCTGCGCTCCAAGCTCGACGTCGTGCCGGGTCTCGGCCCGGTGCGCCGGCGCGCGCTGCTTCGTCAGTTCGGCAGCATCGACGGCATCCGTGACGCGCCCGTCGACCAGCTCACGACCGTCGTGCCTCGTCCCGTTGCGCTCCGCGTCAAGGAGCTCCTATGAGCGCAGCGGCATCGCCCGTTCTGATGAGCGTCGCACTGTCCTCATTTGGTTTCAAATTCGGCCCTCCCCCGGAGGTGGAGGTGATGGCGGACGCCCGAATGGTGAAGAACCCCTTCTGGGTGCCTGAACTGCGGCCGCACACCGGCCTCGATCCGGCGGTGCGGGACTACGTGCTCGCGGATCCGGTGGCAGGTGAGCTCATCGATCGCGTCAGCGCGCTCGTGACATGGTCGGCTGAACGCTCGGCCGGCCGTGGACGCGACGTTCTGCACGTCGCCATCGGCTGCACCGGCGGCAGGCATCGCTCCGTCGCGATCGTCGAGGCTGTCGCATCGAGGCTCCGTACGGAGGGCCTGGTTGTGGCGGTGCAGCATCGCGACGTCGATCAACCTGATCCCCGCTATGAGTGATCGAACCTGACCGTGGACGCGACACAGTCCTTCACGCAGCGTGTCGTTGCTGAGCTGGCACCGCACACGCCGCTGCTGCCATGCTGCCGGCTCTCGCTCGTCGAGGGGCTCGCGCTCGTGACGACGACCCCCGAAGCGATCGCGACGACGCGACCGGTCGCGGTCCGGGCGGCCATGCAGGCGCTCCACGCTGAGCACTTCCCTGCCCATGTCTCCCGTGTCGGCGCAGCACGCCGGACTCAGTACGTTCTCGTTGGCGTCGATCCCGCGGTTGTTCATGTGCGATCGGCCCGCGTGTGCTGCGCACGCAGCCGCCTTCGCGGCGCATTCCTCGGCGCCGGGCGCCTCGTGCGGCCCGACGGCGAGCCGTATCTCGAGATCGGCTGCGCGGCCGAGGATGGGGCTCGCCAGCTGACCATCGATTTCACGTCGCTCGGCGTGGGCGCCCGGGTCCGGCGGCGAAGGGGACGCTGGGTGGTCACCGTGCGGTCGGGCGCCGCGGTCGGCGCGGCGCTGAGCTCGATCGGCGCTCAGGCCGGGCGTCTCGCCTTCGAGTCCGGACGGGTGATCCGCGAGGTGCGCAGCGGCGTCAACCGCCGGCTCAACGCCGAGACCGCGAACCTGCGCAGGACGGCTGCCGCCGGTGTGCGGCAGATGGAGTCGATCGCCGTGCTCGAGGCGGATCCGGCGCGATGGCTCGCATTGCCGCCGGCGTTGCGCGAAGCGGCGGCGTTGCGCGCTCGCCATCCGGACGACGACCTGGGGCAGCTCGCGGAGCGGGCCGGCTGCAGCCGGCCTGCGATGGCCGGGCGTCTGCAGCGCCTGGTCGCCGCGGCGGGCGAGGGCGGTGATAGGGTGAGGCCGCAGGGTTGAACGCGATCTGTCACTGGATTCGAGGAGGTTGTCCGGCATGGGAGTGAGAGTTGGGATCAACGGCTTCGGCCGCATCGGCCGCAACGTGTTCCGTGCAGCACGCGAGCGCTCCCCGGAGCTCGACATCGTCGCGGTCAACGACATCACCACTCCCGACATGCTCGCCCATCTCCTCAAGTACGACAGTGTGTTCGGGCGCTTCCCCGGGACGGTCGCTGCCGCTGCCGACAGCATCACGGTCGACGGTCACCTCATCAAGGTGCTCGCCGAGCGCGACCCGCAGCGCCTCGCCTGGGGTGATCTCGGTGTCGACATCGTCGTCGAGTCGACCGGATTCTTCACCGACGCGGTGCGCGCCAAGGGACACCTCGATGCCGGTGCCCGGAAGGTGGTGATTACGGCGCCCGCGAAGAACGAGGACATCACGATCTGCATGGGCGTCAACGACAACGCGTACAACCCGGCCGATCACCACATCGTCTCGAACGCCTCGTGCACCACCAACTGCCTCGCGCCGGTTGCGAAGGTGCTCAACGATTCCTTCGGTATCGAGACCGGGTTCATGACAACGGTGCACGCGTACACGAAGGACCAGGTGATCCTCGACGCCCCGCACGAGGACAAGCGGCGTGCGCGTGCCGCTGCGCTGTCGATCATTCCGACGACGACTGGCGCCGCGAAGGCGATTGCACTCGTCATGCCCGAGCTGAAGGGGAAGTTTCACGGCATGTCACTCCGCGTCCCCGTGCCCGACGTCAGCCTTGTCGACCTCACTGCCACGCTCTCGAAGAGCGCGACCGCCGAGGACATCAACGCCGAGATGCGTGAGGCCGCCGGCGGCGGCCTCGAAGGCATCCTGGCGGTCAGCGAGGAGCAGTTGGTGTCGATGGACTTCCTCCACGACTCGCACTCGTCCATCCTCGACGCGCCCTCAACCATGGTGCTCGGCGATCACACCGTGAAGGTGCTGTCCTGGTACGACAACGAGTGGGGGTACTCATGCCGCGTGGTCGACCTGGTCGACCTGATCGCGTCGCGCCTCTGAAGGCATCGTATGAACAAGGCGACCATGGATGACATCGACGTTCATGGCAAGCGGGTGCTGCTGCGCGAGGATCTCAACGTGCCGATGCGCGAAGGGGCGATCGTCGATGACCGCCGGATCCGCGAGGCGATTCCCACCATTGAGGCGTTGCGCGCTCGCGACGCGCGGGTCATCGTCGTCGCGCATCTGGGCCGCCCCAAAGGACGAATCAACGACACCCTCAGTCTCGGTCCCGTCGCCGCGCACCTGAGCACGCTGATCGGGGCCGACGTGCGCCTTGCATCGGACGTTGTCGGCGACAGCGCCCAGAGCATGGTCGCGTCGCTCCGCGACGGGGAGATCGGAATGCTCGAGAACGTCCGTTTCGAGCCTGGTGAAGAGGCGAACGATCCGGCGTTCGCTGAGCGGCTCGCCGCTTTCGCGGACGTCTACGTCAACGATGCGTTCGGCACGGCGCATCGCGCTCATGCCTCCACCGAGGGTGTCGCGCATCTGCTCCCGGCGGTGGCGGGAAAGCTGATGGCGCGCGAGCTCGAGATGCTCGGTCGCGTCATGGACAACCCCAGAACGCCGGTGGTGGCAATCGTCGGCGGCTCGAAGATCTCGACGAAGGTCGGTGTGCTCGACCACCTCCTGGACCGCGTCGACATCCTGTGGGCCGGCGGCGCCATGGCATGCACCTTCTATCGCGCTCTGGGCCTCACGACGGGAGCATCGCTCGTGGAGGACGACCAGGTGGCAACCGCACGCAGGTTGCTCGACGCTGCCGCCGGACGCCGCGCGGACCTTCGGCTGCCGGCCGACGCGGTGGTCACCGAGCGTGTTGCGGATGACGCGCCCACCCGGACGGTTGCGAACAGCGAGATCCCCGACGGGTGGATGGTCGTCGACGCCGGTCCTGCTTCGGTCGCGCGGATCGCCGCGGACTGCAGCGCCGCCGGGACGATCATCTGGAACGGGCCGCTCGGGATCTACGAGATCCCGTCGTTTGCCGTGGGGACACGCGACGTCGCCCGGGCGGTCGCCGCATCGTCCGCCACATCGGTGATCGGCGGCGGTGACCTTGCCGCGGCGGTGCAGGACGCCGGCGTTGCGGACAAGATCGGCTTCATCAGCACGGGCGGCGGCGCGACCATCGAGTTTCTCGAGGGGCGGACGCTGCCGGGCGTCGCCGCGCTCCGCGACCACGAAGCTGCCCGTCGTTGACGGGGGATATCTCGGGCGATGCCGGCGTCCGGCCGATGGTGGCCGGTAACTGGAAGATGCACACGACGGTGGCAGAGGGCACCGCGCTGGCCGGTGCGGTCGTCGCCGCGGTTGCCGGCATGGGCGGTGCGGAGATCGCGGTGTTGCCTCCCTTCACGCATCTCTGGCCCGTCCGGTCGATCCTCGAGGGATCCGGCGTGCTCCTCGGTGCGCAGGATGTCTTCTGGGAGGACAAGGGCGCCTATACCGGTGAGATCTCACCGTCGATGCTCGAAGGACTCTGCGATCTCGCGCTGGTGGGGCACTCCGAGCGGCGCCATCTCTTCGGTGAAACCGACGTTGAGGTCGCGAGAAAGTTCGGCGCGGCGCTGGCGCACGGGCTGCGCGTCATCCTCGCCGTCGGCGAGACCGGCGAGGAGCGAGACGCCGAGCAGACCTTCGAGATCGTCGACCGCCAGCTTGATGCGGTGTTCGCCACGCTCGCGATGCCGGCCCCGCCCGACGCGTTCGTGATCGCGTATGAGCCGGTATGGGCGATCGGCACGGGACGTACCGCGACCCCTGCCCAGGCGCAGGAGGTGACCGCGCACATCAAGGCGCACCTCTGCCCGCGATTTCTTCAGGTAAGGCCGCGCGTACTGTACGGGGGAAGCGTCACCGCCGCCAATGCCGCGTCACTGTTTGCAGAGCGGGACATCGACGGTGCGCTCGTCGGCGGCGCCAGCCTGCGCGCCGAGGAGTTCGCCGCCATCGTCGCCGCGGCCGCAACGGCCGCGAACGCGTGAGCTCGCAGCGCTCAACACCATGAGCGCCGTGCGACCGTTCGTGCTCCTCATCCTCGACGGGTGGGGCCGCAACGCCGATCCATACGGCAACGCCATCGCCGCTGCCGCAACGCCTGAGTTCGACACGCTCGACGCGCGCTGGCCGCACACCGAGGCCGACGCCAGCGGGGCTGCGGTCGGTCTCCCGCCCGGGCAGCAAGGAAACTCAGAGGTCGGGCATCTGACGATCGGCGCCGGCCGGCTCGTGCTGCAACCGCTGTCCCGCATCAATCAGGCTATCGACGACGGGAGCTTCTTCGAGAACGGTCCGCTCTGCGCCGCGGTTGACCGCGCACGCGATCGCGGTGCGGCTCTGCACTGCCTCGGCCTGATCTCTCCAGGCGGGGTGCACAGCCATCAGGGTCACGCGGTTGCCCTTGCCGAGCTGGCGCGTCGCCGCGGGCTGACGTCGCTCTGGTTTCACGCGTTTCTCGACGGTCGTGACGAGCCGCCGACGAGCGCGTCGGGGTTTGTCCGCACGTTCATCGACGGCATCGACCGGGCCGGCGTCGGCGCGGTAGCGTCGGTCGCCGGACGTTACTTCGCAATGGATCGTGACCATCGCTGGGATCGGACCGAGCGTGCATACGATGTCATCGCGGGGTCGGGAGGCGACGTCGCGACTGACGCTGTCGCGTATATCGAGGCGCAATACGCAGCGGACGTCACCGATGAGTTCGTCCCGCCGGCGTCCATCCTCCACGACGGAGGGCGCGTCAGCATCGAGGACGGCGACTCGATCATCTTCTTCAACTTCCGCCCCGATCGCGCACGTCAGTTGAGCCATGCACTCGTTGACCGCACCTTCGACGGCTTTGCGAGGTCGCGCGTCCTCAACGATGTCGACTTGGTCACGTTCACCGAGTACGAGCGAGACCTCGACGCGAGGGTGGCATTCCCGCGCGAGAACGTGGCGCACACGCTGGCGGAGGTGGTGAGCGTCGCCGGCCTGCGGCAATTTCATGTGGCGGAGACGGAGAAATACGCGCACGTCACCTACTTCATCAACGGGGGGCGCGAGAGCGCGTTCGACGGTGAGGAGCGCCTTCTGGTCCCGTCACCCCGGGTCGCGACCTACGACCTCGCCCCGGAGATGAGCGCCGCGGGTGTCGCGGATGCCGTCATCGCGCACGTGGAGTCGGCGGCCGACTCGCTCATCATCGCCAACTTCGCGAACGCCGACATGGTGGGACACACGGGCAATTTCGATGCGACCGTGCGCGCCGTTGCCTGCATCGACGCGTGCATCGGACGCATCGCGCGAGCAGTCGACGCGGCGCACGGCGGGATGCTGATCACCGCCGATCATGGCAACGCCGAGTACAAGATCGATCGTCGCGATGGATCGATCCTGACCGCGCATACGACCAGCCGGGTCCCGGTGCTCGTGGCGGGCGCCGGTGACGGTCCGCTGCGTGACGGCGGCGGACTGCGCGACATCGCTCCGACCGTTCTCCGCGCGATGGGATTGCCCATCCCCGACGAGATGACCGGGAGATCGCTGCTCGACCGGTGATGACGCGCGCTAGGGCATCGGTGTCGATGGCGCAAAGGGGACCGGCTCGATCTGGTCGACTGCATGTGGGCCGCTCAGCCAGCCGTCGTCCGGCCCGAGCGCAAGCCTGCACATGCCGCCGGTCGCGGGGTCGCACGCAACCGCTTGTGAGTGCACGCTGAGGCCATCGCTCCAGCTCACGGTGATGGTGATTTGGAACGTTTCGGTCGCGGTGATGGTCACCGCACCTGCGACCGTGGCGTATGCATGGCTGACGGCACATGGCGTCGTCCACGTCTGCGTTGACGGGTCATAGGTGGGCAGGCTCGAGGGACCATGTTCGACCGGGCCCGCCGCCGCGCTGCTGGTGCCGTCGCCCCAATTCCACGTCACCGGTCCGGGCGTGACAACGACGTCGTAGAGCAGGAACAGCGTGTACCCGTCGACGAGCGCCGCGCTGAGGGCATGCATCGCCGTCGGCTGAGCCGGAACGTCGGACTGCATCCACGCGCACGTCGGGATGTGGACGAACGTGCGGGCAGTCATCGCCGGGCCTGGCAATGTCGCGACGCTCCCGATCGTCCAGGCGGCCCTCAGCGCCGCGGTCAGCGCTGCCCCGGTCGGAAACGGTGGCGTGGCAAGCATGCCTGGCGGTGGAACCGGCGGTGGTGCATCGCCGGCGAGATATGGAGCGCTGAACGCGAAGGTCGCGCCGATGCAGCTCCCTCCATATGGCGCCACCGGCTGTGCATCCTCCCACGTCCCGCGCGTGTGGAGGAACGCGGTGACGGCAATCACATGTCCGGTCACATTCGCCTCGGTTGCGATGCTTCCCGGCGAAGTTGCTGTGGGGTCGCCGCCCGCCGGAATGGCCTTCTGCAGCGCATACGCGAAACGCGCGTCGAGGCCGTCGTAGCCGCCGCCACTGTTTCTCGTGAAGGCGGGATGTATGGCGATCACAGCGACCACGCCGCCTCCGGGTGCCGGTGACCCCGGCCCGACATGGAAGAGGCTCGTCGCGGGGCACGACATCCCTTGCGGGTTCGGTCCCCTGGGCGGGACCTCGAGGGGGTTCCGAGGGTCGGAGCCTCCTGGAACGATACCGGTCGGTGTGATCGGGAGATAGGTGCCGCCGGCTCCCGCGACGAGCTTGCCGTGCGTCAACGCGGCGCTGCCCGCGCCCGACGGTCCGGGACCTGGCGTATTGGAGCCGCCGCCGCCACCCGCCGCTGTTGCGGTGGCCAGCGGCAGCAGGCTCGTGAATGCAACCGCCAGCGACAAGCGGCGCAACTGCCGAATCATCGACCGCACCACGCCGGAGGCGGCCCCAACGGGTCCTGGCAATTGCCTCCCGCATCCCCAAACCAGAGATCACCGAGGACCGGGTCGCTGCGCAAGGTGCCCGGTGTGAACACGGTGGTGTTTTCAGTGAAGTCGACGATGGACGTCGTCTGGCCATCGGCCGCCTTCACCAGCTCGCTGCACGGGCCGCGGTATACGACCACGAAGAGATACATGTCATCCGTGGGGAGACGTTTGCGGGCGAAATACGCTCTTCCCGCATCGCCGACCGCGAACAGCTTCGAGCTGATCGGATACAGATTGCAATCAGGTTGATCGATGGTCCCGCCGTTCTGCAGTGCCTCGACCTCGGCGACCGGGATGAGCGCCGGACCGACCAGGTGGCGCAGCGCGAAGAGCTGGCTGTTGGCCTGCGCCCACTTCCACCAGCCGCTGTCCCAGTTGCTGGCATCGGCCCAGCGCTGCGCGGTCCGGTCGGACACCGCGCCGTCGGTCATGTTGACCACGGTCGGTGCGTTGGGGACGTGTTCGAGCGCCAGCTCGTTCGCCGGCGGTACCTGGGTGACGCCGTACGGCACCCAGCGCTCCTGGCAGGCCGGTGCCACATCGTCGATGCTCGTTGTCGTTGTCACCTCGGAGCAGGGGCCGCTCGGCGCCGTTGATGGACTCGTCGTGGCGCGCGGGGTCATGTGGACGGCCGGGGAGGTCGGCGCCAGTCGTGGCGTGAGAGGGCCGCAACCGGATGCCACGAGCATCCAGGCGCAGGCCAGCAGCAGCGCAGCGATCCTCCTCACCACCTCACCCCCAAACTCTCGGCGCGGGGAACGGACAGCGCACGCCCAATGCGGACACCGTCAGACCGCCCCCCGACGCAACCCAGCATGGCAGTTCAGGTGGTCGGTCGTTTGAATCCCTCAGGACATCGTTTCGTCAGGGGCTGCGGGCTACTCTGGTCAGGTGACCGGGCCCAGCGAAATCGACTCAGCCCGCACTCGGCGCGATCTCAGCCTCGCCTTACGCCGGCGGTTGACCGTCTATGCGGCCGTGGGTGCGACCGCGCTCACCATGGTGTTCAGCCTGGTAGCGGCGACGACGGCTCCAGGAAAAGCCACGGCCACAACCGATCCCATCCCGCAGCCCGACCCGATCGCCACGGGCGAGCCGACAATCGCACCGTCCTTCGGGCTGCCGACGACCGCCCCGCTGGCGACGGCAGCCCCGCTTGCTCGCCCGACCCACGCGCCGCGCCCCGTTCATCACACGCCGGCTCCGGTGGTGTCCGGCGGGTCATAGACGGTCAGAACTCGCGTCAGCGCAGCAGCTCGATCGCCGAGCGGGCGGCGTGGGACATACCAGGATCGAGTTGATAGAAGGCCCAGATCCCGCGCTTGAAGCTGGTCACGATGCCGGCCTCGCGCAGCTTCGCCAGGTGGTGGCTGATCGTCGGTTGGCCGAGATCGAAGGCCGCGGTGAAGTCGCAGACGCAGACCGGCTCAGTCGCCGCCGCGAGGATGTGCAGGATCTGGACGCGCGTCGGATCGCCGAGGGCCTTGTACACGCCTGCAAGATCGTCGGCGCGCGCGGCGGGGAGTGGCTCCGCGACCTGCACGCTGCAGCCCTTCACACGATCCACGACCGGCAGCTTCATCAGGAGGTCCATCTTGGGTGGCACGCGCTTCATTCTACCCATTGACAGCCGTCGATGGAACAGTCTATGATCGCATCGATCAATCGACGTTCATCGATAGGAGGCCGACAATGGACTGCAACTGTGGCTGTGACGGAACCTGCGACTGCGACTGCAGCTGACGTGGGAAGAGTCCAACTCGCGCTCAATGTCTCGGACCTCGACGAGGCGATCGGCTTCTATTCGAAGCTGTTCGGTACCGAGCCCGCCAAACGCCGTCCGGGATACGCGAACTTCGCCGTCGCGGATCCGCCCCTGAAGCTCGTGCTCTTCGAGAATCCGAGCCAGGCGGGCACGCTGAACCATCTCGGTGTCGAGGTGGGATCGACGGGCGAGGTCGTCGCCGCCACACAGCGGCTGGCTGCCGAAGGCCTGCCTACCGAGGTCGAGGATGGCGTGACGTGCTGCCACGCGCTCCAGGACAAGGTCTGGGTTGCCGGCGCCGACACCCGCTGGGAGGTCTACACGGTGCTCGCGGACGCTCCCGCGGAGACGGCCGGCGCGATCGGAGAGGCATGCTGCGGCACGCACGACGCGACCTCCGTCTGTTGTTGACTCCGTGAGTCCGGCCGACGAGGCCATCGCGGTCAGAAGCGGTTCCGCGCCGAGCGCAGGGCCGGTTGCGAGCCGGCTGTCCACCCTGGACCGATTCCTGCCGGCCTGGATCGCCCTCGCCATGGCCGTCGGCCTGATTCTCGGACGTGCGTGGTCTGGCCTGGGCACCGCACTGTCCACGGTCGAGGTCAGCGGTGTGTCGCTCCCCATCGCGCTGGGGCTGCTGCTGATGATGTACCCGGTGCTGGCCAAGGTGAGGTACGACCGGCTTGACACGGTCACCGGCGACCGGCGGCTGGTGGTGCCCTCACTGATTCTCAACTGGCTGATCGGGCCCGCCCTCATGTTCGCGCTGGCTTGGATCTTTCTCCCTGATCTACCCGCATACCGCACAGGCCTGATCATCGTCGGACTGGCACGCTGCATCGCCATGGTCATCATCTGGAACGATCTGGCCGGTGGCGATCGAGAGGCCGCCGCCGTGCTGGTCGCCCTCAACTCGATCTTCCAGGTCCTCGCTTTTGGTGTCCTTGGATGGTTCTACCTGCAGGTCCTGCCGGGATGGCTCGGCTTGTCGACCGCGCACCTCACTGTGTCGAGTTGGTCGATCGTGCGCAGCGTGCTCATCTTTCTCGGCATCCCACTGCTCGCCGGGTACCTCACCCGTCGGGTCGGCGAGCGGGCAAAAGGTCGTGCGTGGTACGAGGCTCGGCTGCTGCCCCGGCTCGGTCCGTTCGCGCTCTATGGATTGCTGTTCACCATCGTCATCCTGTTCGCCCTGCAAGGTCACGCGATCACTTCACATCCCTTGGACGTGGCCCGCATCGCCTTGCCACTGCTTGTCTACTTCGCGACCATGTGGGCCGGCTCGATGGCCCTTGGCCGCGCATTGAGGCTGCCGTACCCGCGGGCAGTCACGCTCGCCTTCACCGCTGCGGGCAACAACTTCGAGCTGGCGATCGCGGTCGCCATCGCGACTTTCGGCGCCACGTCAGGACAGGCGTTGGCTGGCGTGGTGGGCCCATTGATCGAAGTGCCGGTGCTCGTCGGCTTGGTCTACGTCGCGCTCGCCGCCCGCCGCATCTTTCCCGACCAGGTCGAAGCACGTGCCTGAAGTCCTGTTCGTATGTGTCCATAACGCAGGCCGCTCGCAGATGGCGGCGGCACTCCTCGACCGTCGCGCCGGCGGCGCCGTTCACGTCAGATCGGCGGGGTCCGATCCAGCCGACCGGCTCAACCCCGCGGTGGTGGAAGCGATGAGTGAGGTTGGCCTCGACATCAGCAAAGAATTCCCGAAGCCGCTGACCGACGATGCAGTCGAGGCAGCCGATGTCGTCATCACGATGGGGTGCGGCGACGCGTGTCCGTTCTACCCCGGAAAGCGTTACCTCGACTGGGATCTCGAGGATCCCGCCGGAAAGTCGCTCGCGACCGTTCGAAGGATCCGCGACGAGATCGATGGTCGAGTGCAGGCGTTGCTGCGGGAGATTGCGCCGACGCGTTCAACCTAAGCGGTTCTCGCCTCGGCGGCGAGCAGCGCATCCCCGCGCGTTGCGAAGTCGTCAATCCGTGCGATGCGACCATCCCGCAGCGTGAAGAGCATGAAGATCTCGCCGTTCAGGAAAGGGATCTCGCGAAATCTCGGGCCGGCAATGGACACGATCACACGCTCGCCGGCAGAGAGAAACTCCAGGCGCTCGACGCCCCTGTCGTCCTCATCGAAGCTCGAACGCACGCGCTCGACAACGGCGTCGCGCCCGTTGCACACGAGGCTTGGTAGCACCCCCTGGTGCACGACGTGCGGGTCGAGGCCATCCGACACCGCCGCGATGTCGCGCCGCCGGCGCGCGTGGAAGTGATCGAACACGATCTCGAGTGCCGCATCGCTCACCGGCTCTCCTTCATGACACCAGCAACTCGGCAAGCCGTTCTGGGTCGAGGTTACCGCCGCTCAGGATGGCGACGGTATGGGCCCGTTCCGGCTCCTGCCGCATCGCGGTGAAGGCGAGCGCACCCGCACCCTCGGCGACGACCTTAGCGGTGGTCGCGAGCAGCCCGATGGCGGTGCGCATGTCGTGCTCTGGAACGACGACCCACTCGTGCACGAGCGCATCCAAGCGCTCGAACATCACCTCCGTGAACGGCGCCGTCGTACCGTCGGCGATGGTGTCCGGCACGGGCGCGACCGGACCTCCGGCGGCGAATGCCTGCTGCCACAACGGATAACCGTCGGACTGCACTCCCACGACCTGCACGTCGGGCTTGAGCGCCGCGAAGCCAAGTGCGACGCCGCAGATCAGCCCGCCGCCCCCAACCGGGACGAGCACACGTTCCACGTCGGGGCAATCCTCGAGGATCTCGGGAACGATCGACGAATGGCCGCGGATGACGTCCGGATCAGCGAACGGGTGCACGAATACCTCCGGCTCGCCTTCCCACCCGCGCCGGGCGAGCCACTCGACCACACCGTCGCGCGGCATGAGCACCGGCACCGCACCAAGGGCCCGCACTCCGTCGATCTTCGGCTGTGGAGCGTTCTGGTACATCACGACACGACACGGGACCTGCAGCGAATGGGCGACGTATGCGCACGCGAGCGCGGCGTTCCCCGCGCTCACCGACAGGAGGCCGCGAGCGGCGCGCTCGCGCTCGATCGCGTGTGCGGCCGCGAAGAACCCGCGCACCTTGAAGCTGCCCGTGGGCTGCATCGATTCGAGCTTGAGGAACCCACCGCCCGGCGCGGTGATCAGCGGTGTGTGACGAATGTGCGGTGCAAGCTGCCGTGCTATCGCATGCACGTCATCCGCGCCGAGCGCCGGGAGCGTCGTCACAGCTCGAGTTCCGTCCCGAGGTGTGCGGCCACTGCCGCGTCATAGACCATGCGTGCCGTCACGGCGTCCTCGAAGCCGCTGCCGGTCGACTTGTAGACGGTGATCTCGTCGTCGTTCGCTCGACCGGGGCTGATTCCCGCAAGCACCTCACCGAGCTCCGTGATCGACGCGGGATCGCGCCCCTGCAGCTCGTGCGCCCCGGCGGGTGGTGCGTTCTCGGCCGCGCCTTTCCATTCGACGAAGACGCGGTTGCTGCGCACCGTCTCGGGATCGAGCTCGGGCCCGAACGTTCCGCCGACCGACGTGACGTGCGTGCCCGGCGAGAACCAATCACGATGCGTGATCGGCTCACGCGCATCGGTACAGCAGCACACCACGTCAGCACCACGAACGGCGTCCTCGAATCCCTCGACGACGACGCAGCGCGGGTCCAGGGCGGCGAGGATGTGTGCCTTGTCGATGTCGCGTGAGGAGACGCGGATCTCGGTGAAATCGCGCGTCAGCGGAAGCGTGGCGAGGTGCGAGTGTCCCTGCACGCCGGCGCCGAGGATGGCAAGTGTTCTCGCGCCCGATCGGGCAAGCAGCCGCACGGATACCGCCGCACCGCCGCCGGTTCGCATCCCTGTGATGTATTCCGCGTCCATGACGGCAAGCAGGCGACCGTCGCGCTCGTCGAACAGCGTGATGACACCCTGATGCGAGGGGAGTCCGAGCGCACCGTTACCGGGAAACACGCTCACGGCTTTCAGCGCGAGGCCACGCTCGGAGACCCAAGCGGGCATCGCGCCGAGAAGGCCCGCGGGGGTTCGTGCAGCCGTCCTCGGCGGCACCGACGCGCGACCGGTGGAGTACGCCTTGAAGGCGGTCTCGAGCGCGTCGAGCATGTCGGACGGGACGAGCAACCGCTCGACGTCAGCCCGTGTGAGATACAGCACTGCCGCCCTCCTGATGCCGGCCGACGATCTCGAACAGCGTCGCCGCATCGATGTTGCCGCCGGAGACGACGCACGCGACCGTCGCGTCGCCGAGCCGCCCGCTGCGGGCAACCGCGACCGGGCACGCGCCGGCCCCCTCGGCCACAACGCGATTGTTCCGGAACAGTGTGGCGACGGCAGCCTCGACCTCCGCGACCGTCGCGACCAGGACGCCGTCG
Source organism: Saccharimonadales bacterium (SeqCode) (assembly GCA_035532495.1). Lineage (GTDB taxonomy): Bacteria > Chloroflexota > Dormibacteria > Aeolococcales > Aeolococcaceae > Palsa-851. The sequence continues at coordinate 9,066 of DATKQX010000100.1, read as the reverse complement.
AGGAGCTCGCGGGCGAGCGCGTACATCCCCGACATCACCGTCTTGCTCCCGATGCCGTCCACGAAGGAACGCTCGTAGCTCGTCTCGACAGGATGTCCCGCCGCAAGCGATCCGGTCAGCGGCGAGGCGTTCTCGACCTCGCAGGCGAAGATGCTGCACCGGTGGCCGGATGCACGAATCGCAGCCGCGATGCCACATGCGAGACCACCGCCGCCCCACGGGATGAGCACCGTGTCGATCTCGGGGGCGTCCTCGATCAACTCGAGCCCGATGGTGCCGTTACCGTCCATCACGCGCTGATCTTCGAAGGGGTGCACGAACGTTCCGCGCCGTCCGTCGAAGCGTCGGTCGGTGAAGACCTCCCACCACCTGTCGAAGGAGACGCGAATGACCGTGCCGCCCCATCGCTCAACAGCTTCGACCTTGTTCGCTGCCGCGGTGTCGGGAACGATGACGGTGCACGGCACGCCGAGCCGATGGGCGGACCACGCAACCGCTTGACCCATGTTTCCCGCGCTGGCGGTCAGGAGGCCGTCCTCGAGCTCGGCACGCGAAAGTTGGGCCACCAGGTTGGTCGCACCGCGGACTTTGAACGACCCTGTCGGCTGCAGGTTCTCGAGCTTCAGACGGATCCCCGGCGATGCGGGGTCATGGAGGGGCACCACCGGCGTCCGTATCGCGACGCCGGCGATCCGTTCGCGCGCGGCCCTGATCTGACTGAGTGGGGATTCGGCGGTCAGCATGGCCACGGCCGCGATGTCCGTCCCGCTCTCATGACCGGCCATCTTGCCACGGTTAGGCACAATGGAGCCGATGACTCAAGCGCAGACAACGACCCAACCAGTCGATGCCGGGCGGGACCTCGACGGCGTGATCTTCGATCTCGGCGGGGTCATGACGGAGCCCCTCTTCCGGCATCGCACCGACGTCCCACCGGAGTTCTTCGGACTGGTCGCCTTCTTTCTCAACGAGTTCCGCGACCACTACCACCTCACGACCGGCGCGCACGATCTGCACCTCCTCGAGATGGGCAAGATCGGAGACGACGAGTTCTTCGACCGGATGTGCGTGCGCTATGCCGAATCGGGGAACGAGCCCGTGGACCCGCGCGCCGCTCAGACGGTGATCTTCGGCCGCGGCATGGTCGCGTGCGGAGCGATGGCGGATGCGGTGCGCCAGATCCGCGACGCTGGCTACCGGACCGCGCTCCTCACGAACATCTCGCGCGAGGGGGATGCGATATTCCGCAATCTCCTTCCAGTCGATGAGCTCTTCGATGTCATCGTCGATTCGTCGAAGGTGGGTCTGCGCAAACCGGACCCCGAGATCTACCGGCTGACCTGCGAGCGTCTCGGCGTCGCGCCTGAACGCTGCCTGTTCATCGATGACCTGCTGTGCAACGTTGAGGCGGCGAGTGCGCTCGGAATGCAGACCATCCAGTGCTTCGAGCCGGTTGAGGCCGCAGACGAGGTGGTGCGGCGCGTGCTCGGCCATCCCGCCGCGGCCGAGACCGAGGCGGACGCGTGACCGGCGACCGCGCATCGCGGTCGATCCCCGGCGGCGCGGAGCTCCTGGAGATCGCCGGCATCAGCGACATCGGGCCCGTTCGCACGCAGAACCAGGATGTCTGGGCAGCGGAGGTGAGCGCGGACGGTGCCGGCGCGGTCCTCGCGCTGGCCGACGGCATGGGCGGCCACAAGGGTGGGCTCGAATCCGCCGACGCCGCGATCACGGGTGCCATGTCGGTCCTGTCGCACGTGCGGGAGGACGCGGATCCGGCTGAGACTCTCCGCCGGGCCGTTGCGGCCGCAGGCAAGTGCGTCGCCGGCGTTCGCGACCAGATCGGCGGTAATCCGGGGACGACGCTGGTGCTTGCGCTCGTCCGCGGCCGGCACGCGACCGTCCTCAACGTCGGCGACAGTCGCGGCTACCTGATTCACGGCGCGGCCGTCACCCAGATCACCGAGGATCACTCCTGGGCCGCGGCCCAGGTCCGGGCCGGCGCAATGAGTGCCGAGGAGGCGCGCCACCACCAGAAACGCAATCTCATCGAGCGAGCGGTGATGGGGGACCCCGTCGAGGCGGACCTCTTCGAGATGGATGCCGCGCCGGGGGATGTGTTGCTGCTGTGTTCCGACGGCCTCTGGGAGCCGCTGGCCGACTCGGTACTCGGGGCGGTGCTCTCGTCGCCTGATGCGCTTGGCGTGGCACTGACACGCGCCTGCGATGCAGCACTCGCGGGCGGCGGCACGGACAATGTGACGATGGTCGCGAATCGCTGGCTGCCCTTGGCATCGGCTAACGTCTGACCGCGATGGCACGTCTCTACGCCCAGTTCGGCGCTGTGGTGTTTCTCGTGTTCGCGGTGGGTGGGTTCCTGACCGGCGACGCCGGTACGCTCGTGCATCAGCTGCCGCAGGGCAACCTGGGCCACGTCACCCTTCACCTCACCTACACGCGCGACATCCTCAACCTGGTGATCGCCGGCGTGCTCGGCTTCGCTGGATTCAGAGCGGGCGATTCCATCTCGGGTGAGATCGTGCTCACCGTCGGCGTGGTGCTGCTCCTGCTTGCGCTGGTCGGGTTCGCGAACCCTGACACCGTCCAGGGCACGAAGAGCATCGCCGGCCTGCATTTCACCGAGGTCATCAACATCTTCGACCTGATCTCGGGCGCGCTCGGCGTGCTGTGCGGCGTCGGTGGCTCGACGGCGCGCGAGCCCGTCACCACCTGAGATCCCCGGCCGGAAGGCCTTAGACGGCGGCGCCCCGTTCGGTTCCGGTGCCGTTCATCGCCGGCTCGCCACGATGCCGGGCCGTCGCAACGAGATGCACGGCGCTGCTCGCCATCGGACGTGCCCGTTGCAGGGCGCGTCCAGCCGTGATCACGCCCTCGCGGGCGGCAGCCCGGGCGACCCGGAGTTGCGCACGGGTCTTGTCACCGGTCTGCGGAGCGACGCAGAGACCAATCGCGGTACCGACCACCGCTCCGTGCACGAACCCACGTATGTACGCCATGGCAGCCAGCCTCCTTGTCATTCATTCCCGTTCGAGCTCACCCTACTCCGCGGGACCCGTTCACGTCAGCGATGTCGCCGACCAGGCGCCGTCGGGAATGATGCGCAGCCGCTCGACGGGGCGGCCAGCGACGAGATGCTCGGCGATGATCTCGTCGACGTCCGGGACTTGGAGGTTTCCGTACCACACGCCGTCGGGATAGACGATGAGGATCGGCCCCTGGTGGTGCTGCTGGTTGCATCCCATCCGTGTCGTCCGTACCCACGTCAGCTCCTGACGCTCGACCTCATCTCTGAGCCGCTGCAGGATGTGCTCCGACCCCTGACCACCGCAGTGATGCCGGCCCACGGTGGTGCAGACGAAGACGTGGAGGTTGCGGTGCGCCGGTGCGTCCATCAACGTCAATGGTCGCCCACCGGAGCCTGACCGCGACGTGCGACCGTATCGGGTCAATGGACCTCAATTTCGCCTTTTTCGCCGATAGCGCGGTCGTCCCGCCTGACGGGAAGCTCTATGTCCTCGGAGGTGGGTTCAGCACACTCTCCATGGCCCAGCTGCCCGGCAGGGTGGGGTTCGCAGTGGTGGCGGGTTTCCGATTCGGCCCTGCAGACATCGGTCAGCCGCAGCAGGTGGAGCTTCGACTCCTCGACGCGACGGGCAAGCTCGTCATCGCCCCGGCCAGCCTCCAGTTCCAGTCGGCCGGGGCGACGCTCCGCCCCGGACAGGAGGTCAGCATCTCCACGGTGACCGTGCTCCAGCCGATGTTCGGCGAGCCGGGCACCTACGCGGTCGAATTCTGGACCGGCGGTAACCGGCTCGGATCGGTCAGCCTCCACGTCGAGGAGCGCACGGCGCCGCCTTCGGTCCCGGTGGACCGTCCCAATTAGACGGATCCCGGTCGAGCGCGCTCAGTACTCGTAGAAGCCGCGCCCGCTCTTCTTTCCCAGGTACCCGGCGGAAACCATCCGGCGGAGCAGCGGCGGCGGTGCGAAGTCGCTGTTGGCGTACTCGTCGTACAGCGACTCGCAGACGAACAGCGCCGTGTCGAGCCCGATGTAATCGAGGAGCTGGAGCGGGCCCATCGGATGCCCGCAACCCAGGCGCATGCCCTCGTCGATGTCCTCGCGCGTCGCGAACCCCGACTCGTAGAGGCGGATGGCGTGCGTGAGAAACGGGATCAGCAGCAGGTTCACGATGAAACCGCCGCGGTCCTGCGCAACGATGATCCGCTTGCCGAGACGCTCGCCGAGCGCGCGCGTCTCATTGAGGGTCGCATCGCTGGTGGCGATGCTTCGAACGACCTCGATCAGCTTCATCACCGGCGCCGGGTTGAAGAAGTGGGTCCCGATGACCCGATCGGGCCGTCGCGTCGCGCGAGCGATCTCGATGATCGGCAGCGCCGAAGTATTGGTGGCCAGGATCGCCGTCTCGGAGACGATATCGTCGAGCTGCGCGAAGAGCTTGACCTTCGCCGGGAGTTGCTCGACGATGGCCTCGACGCAGAAGTCGCACTCAGCGAAGTCCTCGAGCCGCGACGTGAACGTGAGCAGATCGGTGATCCGCTCCACATCCTCGTTGTTGAGCTTGCCGGTCTCCCGACCACGCTCCAGCGACGTGCTGACACGACGCTGGCCGGCCGCCAGCTGCTCAGGCCCCGCCTCGGTGACGAGGGTTCGGATCCCGTTGCGCGCGCACACTTCGGCGATCCCGGAGCCCATGAGCCCGGCGCCGATAATCCCCACGCTCCCGATCTCCATTGGTGACCCTCCAACCACTGGCGGTGTTCCGGCTTTTCGAGCAGTCTGCCCGAGGCCATGCCGCTCGCGCACCTATGATGGGCGGCATGGGGTCACCGGGAGCGGTCGCGCTGGTCAGCTCCGATCTGATGTTTGCCAGCCAGCTCACGACGACGATGCGCAATGCCGGCGGGAGCGCGACGATTGTCGCCGGCGATGCCGTCCCCGATGTCGACCTGGTGTTCGTCGACCTCAACACCGCTGTCGAAGCCCGCCTGGCGTTGATCGCGCAGCTGCGTGCGCAGCGGCCGGACCTCGACATCGTCGGGTTCTGTCATCACGCCGACCGCGACCTGCGCCGGCGTGCGCTTCGTCACGGCGCGACACGCGTGGTCAACAACGGTGCGTTGTCGGTGGTGGCGCTCCGCCTCTCCGGCATGAGCATCGGCGGGGCGTCGTGAGCGACACCGGCACCGCGCTCGAGGCGCGCATCCGCTCGGCAGTCGACGGGACGCACGATGACGTTGTCGAGACGCGTCGCAGACTGCACCGTCATCCCGAGCTCTCGAAGGTTGAGCATCACACCGCGGAACTCGTCGCGCGGCGCAGCGCCGATCTCGGCTTCGAGGTCCGCGCGGGCGTCGGCGGCACCGGCGTGATCGCCGATCTGGACAGTGGCCGGCCCGGACCGATGTTGATGCTTCGCGCCGACATGGACGCGCTGCCGATCCTCGAACAGGGCGAAGGCCGCGTGGTCACCTCCGAGAACGACGGCGCGATGCACGCCTGCGGCCATGACGGGCATGTGGCCATGACGCTCGGCGCGGCGACGGCGCTCGCATCGCTGCGCGACGACTGGTCGGGTCGCCTGCGCCTGTGCTTCCAACCTGCGGAGGAGGTCGCGTCGGGAGCCATGCCGATGATCGCCGACGGCGCGGCTGACGGCGTGGATCGCGTGCTCGGCATCCATCTCTGGGCTCCGCTGGAGACCGGACGAGTTGCAGTCAAAGCTGGCGTGATCTTCGGGAGTGCGGACAGCTTCACGCTCACGATTCAGGGCCGGGGCGGCCACGGCGGCATGCCGCACACCGCGATCGACCCCGTGGTCGTCACAGCGCAGGTCATTCTGGCGATCCAGTCGATCATCAGCCGCGAGACATCCCCGTTCTCGCCGGCGGTGATCACGATCGGCCGCGTGACGGCGGGAACGGCCTTCAACGTCATCGCGGACTCCGCGGAGCTGCTCGGCACCACGCGCGCGATCGAGATCGCCGAGCGCGAGCGCCTGCTCACCAGGATTGCCGAGATCGCGACCGCCGTCGCCTCGGGATATGGGGCGCAGGCGCTTTTCACACGTGGCACCGGCTGCCCGCCGGTCGTCTCCGATGCTGCCACCGCGGATCTCGTCCAACGCGCCGCGGCCGCGACGGTTGGTGATGACCACGTCGACATCGCCGTGCCGATCACCGTCGGCGACGATGTTGCCTGCTTCCTGCAGCGCGCGCCCGGGTGCTACTTCCTGGTCGGGGCGGGGCATCCGGAGCGAGGTCCGGTACCGCCGCATCACAGCGCGTATTTCGATATCGACGAGGCTGCGCTGCCGGTCGGCGTCGAGACTCTCGTTCGAGCAACGCTGGAGGTGCTCGGCTGATGGACTTCATCCGTTCGCGTGAGGACCGCAACGATTTCTACAACAACGTCGACCTCACGCCGCGACAGACGTCGGAGTCGGAGACGCTGCTGTCCGTCGCCATGGAGATCGAGCACGCAAACAACGCGGGGTACGTGCACGGTGGCACGATCATGCGCCTCGTCGACACTGCGGCCGGCATCGCCGCGACCAAGCACGCGCGGCGCCGTGTCGTCACTGCGGCAATGGACGAGATGAGCTTTCTCGCGCCCGTCTACATCGGTGACCTGCTCACGGTTCGTGCTCGTGTGAACGACGCGCATCACTCTTCGATGGAGATCGGTGTGACCGTGGACGTCGAGCGCATACCCTCCGGGGAGCAGCTGCATGTGGCGACAGCACACGTCGTCTATGTTGGACTCGACCGGGAGGGCAGACCGGCCGAGGTTGCGAAGGTCATCGCCGTGACCGAGGACGACCACACCCGCCAGGCGGAGGCGCAGGTGCGCCGGGAGCAACGACTGCTTCGCAAGCGGGCGCTCGCCAAGGCCTCGCGCCGGCTCCCGTGACGCCCGCCTTCGCTAGGATGGACGCCTCATGCCTGAGGTGACGGCCCCGCTGACGGTACGGGACGCGACCGCGCAGGTCCCCACCGCCCGCCAGCACATCCGATTCTCCTTCTACCGCGTGCGTCCCGAGTGGCGCCTGCGCAGCGCGATGGAACGTGCCGCTGATCGCGAGGAGGTCGCCGCGCTGGTCAAGGAGATCGGGGATCGCGACGGCGTCCTCATCCGCCCGTACAGCACGGTCGGTACGCGGGGTGACGCCGACTTCCTCCTCTGGCTCGTGAGCGAGCGCGTCGATGACATGCACGAGTTCTCCGCGCGCCTCAACAGGGCGGGCCTCGCCGCGTATCTCGATGCCCCGTACAGCTATTTCTCGATGACGAAGCAGAGCATGTACGTCGAGAAGCACCAGCACGAGGGCCAGGAGGGCCGAAGCAATCGGCTGGTGATCGCACCGTCCGGCCGCCGGTATCTCTTCGTGTATCCATTCGTGAAGACGCGTGCGTGGTATCGCCTGAGCGCCGAGGAGCGCCAGCGCCAGATGAGCGAGCACATCGCGATGGGGCACAGGTATCCGGGCGTCAAGATCAACACGACGTACTCATTCGGGCTCGACGACCAGGAATTCGTGGTGGCGTTCGAGAGCGACTCGGTCGCCGACTTTCTCGATCTCGTCCAGGAGATGCGTGGGAGCGAGGCGTCGACGCACACCGTTCGCGATGTTCCGTCGTTCACATGCATCGCGATGGGTATCGACGAGGTGCTCTCCGCCCTCGGGTAGGATCAGCCCGCGAGCACCGCGCGCCGGCGCTCGGCGCCCTGCATCGATGCGAGCATGACCTCCATCACGTGCATGACCTTGACGTCCGGCGCGTAGCGGGCCGCACCCGCGCGGAGCTGGAGCAGGCACGAGACGTTCTCTGTGACAACGATCTCGGCGCCGCTCGCCCGGATGTTCTCGAACTTGCGACGCAGGATCGCCTCGCTGCGCTCGGGCTGGCGTGCGAAGTACGTGCCGGCCCCACCGCAGCACATCGCGCGCTCGTGCAGCGGAACGATCTCGAGGTGCGGGATCTGCTCGAGGAGGCGGTGCATCGCGCCCCGCTCGGTGCCGTCGATGGGCAGCGCGCACGGCTCGTCGATGGTGACCCGCCAGCGCAGCGGACCGAGCTCACCGCGGATGCCGTTACGGTCGAGGAAATCGCTCGCAAGCGCGCTGTGGCGCCCGATGTCGCGGGCACGAGCACCGACCTGACGGTCCGCACCCGCGATGCTGCCGTACTCCCGGTAGTGCTCGGTGCATGAGGCCGTGTCACCGATGTACGCGTCGACGTCGAGCGTCGACATCGCCGCACTGTTGCGCACCGCCATGTCGACCATCGCGTCGCGATCGCCGAGCGTGCGCGCCGGCAGGCCGCTGCACCCGACCACCGGCACGTCCACCGCGTATCCCGACGCGAGCAGCACGCGAATGGTTGCGTCCGTCGACTCCGGGACTGTGAGATTCGAGAGGCAGCATACGAGCAGCGCGACGGTGCCACGCACCGGCTCCGCCGGCGCGGGCAGATCGGCGAGCATCTGATAGACGGTGCGTTGTGGCGGCGGACCACCCTGCTCCGCAAGCGCGCCGACGGTGCCCAACCAGGACAGCAGCCCGATCCGGCGCGCCAGACCGTACAGTCCGGTCCGCCGCGTGAAGCGAGCGAAACCGTGCAGTGCACGCAGGGCACCCGGCCGGGGCAAGACGCTGCGGAGCGCGAATGACTGGCCCCACGGGTACCCGTCCTGCGCATGCAGCTCCTGTCGTGCTCTGCTGACGATGTGCCCGGTCGGCACGCGTGGGGCGCAGGCGGCGACGCAGTTGTCGCAGGTGAGGCAGGTTGAGAGCGGGCCGTCGGCAATGTCGCTCAGCTCCAGCCTGCCCTCGATCGCGTCGCGGATCAGCGCGATGCGTCCCCGCGCCGTTTCCCATTCGACGGGATTGACCACATACGCGGGACAGGTCGCCTGACACAGCGAGCACTTGTTGCACTCGCTCGCCGCCTCGTAGACGTCGGCAAGGAAGCGTGGGGTCGGGACGGCGCCAACGGCCATTGGGCCCGGATTGTAGACGAGAT
>DATKQX010000099.1:0-8734 GCA_035532495.1 Saccharimonadales bacterium (SeqCode) | reverse complement strand
TCCCCGGCCGGTGGGCACCGCGTTGGTCTCGACGCGTGCCTGGTACGCCACCAGGATGTCTCGATGGGTCAACCATCCGAGAATGGTCGAGCCGCCGGATTCCATCACCGGGAGCGTCGATCGGTCCTGGTGGACGAGCTGGGACAGCGCTGCTTCGAGTGTCGCATCCGGTGGAACGGCCAGCGGCACCTCGGCGAGATTGCCCGCGGTGATATCCGCTGTGGCGTCGCGCAACGCCCCCTCGACCTCCTCGGCGGTCACCACCCCTCGGTACGCGCCGTCGGCGTCCACGACAGGGAGAGCGGTCACGTCACGTTGCGCGAACCTGCTGACGACATCGTTGAGAGGTGTCGCGACCGCGAGTGGCTCGGGCACCGGCTGCATGGCGTCGCGGACTCGGAGCACCTGCATGAGGTTGGAGGTGCGACTGCGCAGGATGTCAATCCCGCGGCGGCGCAGCTTGAGGGTGTAGATGGTGTCCTTGGAGAGCAGGCTGCTCAGCGCTGCGGCAGCGACGATGGCGACCATCAAGGGCAGGATGATCGTGTAATCACCGGTGAGCTCGAAAATGATGAGAACGGCTGTGATCGGCGCTCGTGCCGCACCGGCGAACACCGCACCCATTCCAACGAGTCCATAGGCGCCGGCCGGTGCGACGGCTCCATGAAACAGATGGCCGGCGACCAGGCCAAAGGCGGTTCCGAGCATCGCGCCCATGAACAGCGACGGCGCAAAGACGCCGCCGGACCCGCCGATGCCGATGGTGAGACTGGTGGCGATCATCTTGCCGGCGAGCAGCACGAGCAGGAGCCCCAGAACGATCTGGCCCGCGACGGCGTGTTGCAGCACTGGGTAGCCGACGCCATAGAGCTCGGGCAGCGCCAGCAGCAGCAGGCCGAGCAGCACGCCGCCAGCCACCGGTCGCAGCCATTCCGGTCCGTGCCAGATGCGATCCAGCAGATCCTCGGTCCCATAGAGCACGCGAATGAAGGCGAGCCCGGCGAGACCGCCAAGCAGCCCGAGGATTGCATACAGGCCGAATTCCCACGTTGACACGATGTGGAAGGCCGGCAGCGCGAGGAACGCCTGGTTGCCGAAGGTCGCGCGACCGATGACGTCGGCGGTGACTGACGCCAGCACCACGGCGCCGAACGAATCGACGGCGAAGTCCTGGAGGATGAGCTCGAGGGCGAAGAAGACGCCGGCGATGGGTGCGTTGAATGTCGCCGATATACCGGCGGCGGTCCCGCAGGCGACGAGGAGGCGCAGGCGCGTCTCCGAGACGTGGAGCACCTGTCCGATCGAAGAGCCCAGCGCAGAGCCGATCTGCACGATCGGCCCCTCGCGCCCCACCGAACCGCCTGCCCCGATGCAGATCGCCGAGGCGAGCGACTTCACCACAGCGACCTGGGGGCGGATGCGACCACCCCGCTCGGCGACCGCGAGCATCACCTCGGGCACACCGTGGCCGCGGGCTTCCGGGGCAAAGCGCTGGATCAGCGGACCATAGATGAGGCCACCGACAACCGGCGTCAGAAGAACAAAGTAGATGCCGAGCCACGGCACGTTGGGGTTCACGGCGTGCCCGGCCGCGCTGTAGTCGCTGTGCCCGGTGAACAGGATAGTGAACCAACGGATGAGGTCGCGAAAGAGGACAGCACCGAGGCCGCCGCCGGCCCCCACAACCAGCGCGATCGCGATGGTGCCGCCGGACGTCCCCCGGAGGCGGTCGAGCATCCTGCGACGAATATCAAGCGGGAGGTGCACCCGTTGAGCCGCCCAACTCATTCCTCGTCGTTGCTCAACCCGGCGAAGATGGCGGCGAGAACGCGGGCGATATTCGCCCAGCGAAAGCCCATCGGGTCGAGTGAGCTGTGTAGGGTCAGTCCGTCACCGAGGGCGAGCAGCACCGAGGCGAATGCATTGGCTGGAATCGGCGAGAGCTGCCCGTTCGCGACTGCGTCTTCGATCCAGCCACGCAAGACGGCACGGCGGCGTCCTACTGCCGCGACCATACGCTCGCGGATAACGCGCTCGGTGAGGATTGCAGCCCACAGGTCCGATCGCACCTGCACACGCGCCTGGTCGCTTCCGCGGGTGCACATCTCCCGAGCGAAGCTCCGTAGGCGCTCGATGTTGGAGAGGTTGCGGCTTCCCAGGGTCTCGAGAACCCCGTCAAGCTCCGACGCGTCCTCGTCGAGGAGCGCCACGAGCAGGTCCTGCTTGGAAGTGAAGTACCCGTAGAACGCACCCTTACTCACGTCGGCCTCGGCGCAGATGTCGTCGACGGTCAACTCGCTATACCCCATGCGACCGGCGCACCGCCAGCCCGCATCGATGAGCTGCTGACGGCGCTCAACGCGCGCGGCCTCGGAGATGCGGGGCATCGGAGTATGCTAGCATCTCGAGAAACTGACACGTTGGTTTTAATGCCGAACTGTCCTCCCTCCCAGTGAGCGGGTGGCGCCACGCCACCCGCTCACCCTTGGATGATGTGGCTGCCAACAAGAACGTAGTTTGGCCATCAGAGAGTCGCGCAAGCTCGTCAGCCTGGCGGCGCTGCCGGTGCGTGTGGAAGCGGAGCGAGTCGCCCGGTGCGACTAGGACGTGGAAGCGACGGTGCATTTCTGCGTGCTCGAAGCTCTCCAGAACGCGCAGAAATATGCGCGGGCGGGCGAGGTGGTGATGCGTCTCCGCGACGATGAGGGAACGCTGCAGTTACCTGACCTCAGGAATCCGTGTGGATGTCGACGCAGCGGTTCATGCGCGCGTCCGCGGCCTGCCGCTGATAGTGGTCTCGACGCGCGAGTCGGGTTTTCCACGGCTCAGCTCGCGAGTGGCATCGGCCGGCTGACTGCGTCATCTGCGTCGGTGCGGCGCGCGCCGAGGACGCACGACGGCTGCAACCCGGCTCGTCCGATCTGGTGGTCGGGTCCTTTTCGCGGACGGATTCTGGGAGCGACTCCCTACGAAAGATGCCACGGAAATATTCGGTGACGCGGTCTTTGCATTGAGCGAGCACGTCAAGTGAGTGCAACGGGCGGGACGGCGGATCCTGCATCTCAGCACCGCCGATCAGCGAGAGTGGGACGACTTCGAGTCAGGCTGGCGCGCAGGACGTCAGGAGTGGTTGCCCGGGATGAGCGAGCGCCCGCGCTACGGGACGTCTGGATCTTCAGCTTAGACCGGACCTCGGAATCGATCGAGGTGTGCTCGGATTCTGCTCTGTCGCCTCGGCCATTAGTCCAGTCAGAGAGTTCGCCGGCGGTGGCCGCGAAGCCTGGGACCGGCCCCCACACTGTGGTCGACAGCCACGTATGCATTTCGGCACGCATTGCCTCGGAGCGGGTTCGACTCGGCAAGACGCCGGCTCAGGAGCTATCTAGGGCTCCGCGCCCCCGCGCTTCTCGCGGTCAAGCGCCGGCTGCCGCGCCGGATTCTCCGGTTCGTTGATGAGTCCATCGAAACGCTCCGTGTCGGCCTCGACCACCGTGCTTGCAACCCTGGGATTCGACGTCCGAGGCTCGTCGACGGAACCCGTACGCACCTTGGCATCGTGGTTAGTGGCCGTCTCGTCGCGGGGCCTCGTCAGGGGTTTCGCGATCGTCACGCTGCTCGTATTCACCAGCAATCTGCCGATCGACCTCTTCCAGTGCCTTCTTGGCCTTGCCGATGACACCAGGCTCGTCGGAAGCCTCTTCCTTGACTTTCGCGGCGACTTCATGGGCGTTTTGCGGCCGAAACCCCGGGGCTTTCTCGTCCTCAACCGATGACGGAGCTGCGGTCGTTCCGTGCTCACCGGCGAATTCGGCATCCACCCAATTCGAAGGCTTCGACGGCGAGTTGGCGTTGTCGTGAGCGTCAGTCATCGATCGCACCTCCGTGTCGTGGATATTTCGCCCTTCATGATAGCTGGACTATCAAGTTAGAGCGAGTAAGCGGAATCCGAAGTGGCCCTGGTGAAAGTCGCCGACGAGCGCGATAGGCAGGTCCTGCTTGGACGAGAGGTATCCGTAGAAGCCATCGGGCCAGCGCAACGCCATGCTGCCCCGATGAGCAACTTGGCGGCGCTCAAGGCGCGCGCCTTCCGAGATGCGGGCGCACGCAGATATGCTAACATGCACAAAACTGACGCGTTGGTTTTTATTATGCAAACTGTCCTCCCTCCCTTGGAGCGGGTGGGGCGAGCCACCCGCTTCCCAAACCTCTGCCCCCGTAGATTGGCGTGACCACGTGCTCGATGGCGTTGGGCGAGTGCAAAGACCGCATTGTCAGACGACTCGCCGCCCGCCAAGCGGCGTTCGCTGGCAGTTGATTGCGGGTCGATTCATAGTGCGTCGCCATACGACGGGCTCGACGATCGATCAGTCACAGGGATGTCTTGGCTAGGCGCAATGCGACGCCTGGTGGGTGCTGCATGTGCTGAGCGCGTGTTGTCAATCTTGAAGGTGGACTCTGCGCTGGGGGCATCTCGGGAGATGCCCAAAGGGATGCCAGACATCCCGCGGCTGCGCTGCGAAGGCTGCGACGGCGAGCGATTCATACCACTGACTTTCCCGAGCCGCAAAGCGGCAAAGGAAGCCGTCGGTCAAGCGCGGCCCACGGCCAAGTGCGTGACCTGCGGACAACACTACTTCCCACGGTCAGCGCCGGAACTTCAATAACAGGTGGCGGTGTGGCCGCACCTATCACGGCCAGTGGCTCATGGAACCGCTGGAGCAATTGGGGGTGGGATGTGGAGCTCAGGCCATCGTGACGATCGGTCTATGCTTCGTCTCAGTGGTTACGCGGAAGATGGGGCGACCGGCAACACTGGCGATCGATGTCGGTGGCACCGGTCTCAAAGCATCCGTACTGAACGCAGGTGGCAGGCTCATGGCCCACCGCGTCCGAGTCCCGACCACCTATCCGTGCCCGCCGGAGCAACTCGTCGACGTGCTTGCGACGCTCGTCGCGCCACTCCCGGGTGCTGACCGGGCGTCGATCGGCTTCCCTGGGGTCGTGAGGAACGGGATCATCTTGACAGCACCGGATTTCGTCACGCGATCGGGGCCTGGATCGCCGGTTGGCCGGAAGCTGCTCGCCGCATGGACGGGGTTCGATCTTGCCGGTGCGATGGCAAATCGGCTTGGTCACCCGGTGCGAGTTGCCAACGATGCTGATATTCAGGGTCTCGAGGTCGTGAGCGGCGTTGGAGTCGAATTCGTCGTCACCCTGGGCACGGGCGTCGGTACGGCGCTGCTTGTCGATGGCAAACTCTCGTCGCATCTCGAGCTGGCGCATCATCCGTTTCGCGAAGGGGAGACGTATGACGAGCAACTCGGCAACGCTGCGTTCGAGAAGATCGGGCCGAAGAAGTGGCGGAGGCGTGTGCGAGAGGCCATTGGCAACTTTCACGCCCTCATCAACTACGACCGGTTGTACGTCAGCGGCGGCAACGCGCAAGCGCTGAAAGGGCACGTGGACCCGTCGGCACACATCGTCGGTAACGTCGCCGGCATCCTCGGCGGTATCAAGCTCTGGGACGGAGCCGATGACTGACGCGGTGCTGTATAGCAAGGCAGTCCGTTGCGCGCGTTGACAGGAGGAGCTAAATGCAACTCGGTATGATCGGACTGGGGAGGATGGGTGCAAACTTGGTCGAGCGTCTCACCCGAGATGGCCATGAATGCGTGCTCTTCGATGTGAATCCGGCCGCGGTTGCCCAGGTCTCGGGAAAGCATGCTCAGGCATCGACGTCGATAGCCGACTTTGTCGCCAAGCTCGAGAAGCCGCGGGTTGTGTGGGTGATGGTGCCGGCTGCAGTCACCGGCGCCACCGTGCAGCAACTCGCGACGCACCTCGAGTCCGGGGACATGATCATCGACGGCGGTAACAGCTACTACCGGGACGACATCCAGCGTGCTGGGGAGTTGAGTCAGCGCGGCATCCACTACGTCGACTGCGGAACCAGCGGCGGCGTGTTCGGCCTCGAGCGTGGCTTCTGCCTGATGATCGGTGGCGAAGACGCTGTGGTCCACCACCTGGATCCCATCTTTCGGAGCATTGCGCCCGGCGTTGAGTCCGCCTCACGCACCCCCGGCAGGAAAGGGCCGGCGAGCCATGCCGAGAATGGCTATCTCCACTGCGGCCCAAATGGTGCCGGCCATTTCGTGAAAATGGTCCACAACGGTATTGAATACGGCCTGATGGCTGCCTACGCTGAGGGGTTGAACATCCTAAAGAACGCCGACGTCGGACTGCGTCAGCAAGACGAAGACGCTGAGACAACGCCGCTGCGAGACCCAGACGCGTATAAGTACCAGCTGAAGATCGGTGAGGTCGCGGAGGTCTGGCGTCGCGGGAGTGTCATCGCGTCGTGGCTGCTCGACCTCACCGCGGCCGCACTGGTCAGTGACGATGAGCTCGCGAACTTCAGCGGGCACGTGTCCGACTCAGGTGAGGGTCGGTGGACGGCGCTCGCCGCTGTTGACGAGGGAGTGCCTGCGCCGGTGATCAGCGCTGCGCTGTTCGCTCGATTCGAATCCCGGGGCGACGCGGACTACGCTGACCGAGTCCTAAGCGCAATGCGCAAGCAGTTCGGTGGTCACAACGAGAAAGCCACCTGACCCGATGCCCAAGACGGTCACCGACGTCGCATCGGATGCGCTCGTTTTTTTCGGCGCCAGCGGGGATCTGGCGCACAAGCAGATCTTTCCCGCCTTGTACGCGATGACGAAGAGGGGCGTGCTCGACGTTCCAGTTGTCGGGGTCGCCCACTCAGATTGGGACTTGGCGCAGCTGCGCAATCGGGCCCGCGATAGCATCGAGCACGCTGCCGGGGGTATCGACGACCGGCGTGCTTTCAACCAGCTCTTATCCAGGTTGCAGTACGTCGACGGGGACTACAAGGATGCCGACACCTTTGCGAGGGTAAAGGTTGCCCTTGGAAAGGACCTCCATCCCGCGCACTATCTCGCGATTCCGCCCTCCCTCTTCGCCGATGTCATCCGACAGCTTGGAGCGGCGAGTTTGGCCGACGGTGCACGGGTCGTCGTCGAGAAGCCATTCGGACACGACCTCGCGTCGGCTCGACGGCTGAACCGCGTTGCCCATTCGGTCTTTTCTGAGAATTCGATCTACCGGATCGACCACTTCCTCGGCAAGGAGTCGGTCGAGAGCATCCTCTACTTCCGCTTTGCCAATTCCTTTCTCGAGCCGATCTGGAACCGAGACCACGTGGCCAGCGTTCAGATCACGATGGCCGAGCGATTCGGCGTCCGCGGACGTGGGGCCTTCTACGACGCGACCGGCTGCCTGCGCGATGTAGTGGAGAACCATCTCTTTCAGGTCGTGGCGCTGCTGGCGATGGACGCACCCGCGAGCATCGCAGCCGGCGACCAGCGAAGCGAGAAGGTCAAGGTCTTTCGATCGATGCGCCCCTTGACGCGAGACGACATCGTCCGGGGTCAATACATCGGATACCGGAACGAGGGCGGCGTGGCGCCAGAATCCGACGTCGAGACGTACTGCGCCGCCCGGATTCACATCGACTCGTGGCGGTGGGACGGCGTCCCCTGGTACATCAGGGCGGGCAAGCGTCTGGCGGCGACCGCGACCGAAGTAGTCGTCGAGCTCAAACCGCCCCCGCAACGCCTCTTCGCCGACTCTCCCGACCAGCTCAGTGGCGCCAATTACCTGCGATTTCGTCTCCAGCCAGGACCTGCTATCGCAATTGCCGCACGCTTGAAGCGTGCTGGTGATGAGTTCTCCGGCGCCCAGCGAGAGTTTTCCTTACTCGAAGAGCAGCGCGGAGCTGAATCCCCATACGATCGCCTCCTCGGAGACGCAATGGCGGGCGACGGCACCCTCTTCACCAGCGAGGCCGCTGTTGAGGCGGCGTGGACGGTGGTTGATCCCATTCTCAAGCGGCATCGTCGCGCCATCGCGTACAAAGCAGGCGGGTGGGGACCCGAACAGGCTGGCGCTCTTCTCGGCCCCGGTGAAAGGTGGCACAACACCCACGGGGCTGTCGTCGCCAGCACAGGGTCATAGACGGAGTTGCCCACTTCGACCAGGATTAACGACGCCCCCGTGAGCCCCGTGGACGGGGAGACGGCTCAGCGGGTTGCCGCGTTCCGCGACTCGAGCCAGGAGTGGCGCCGGCTCTTCGCCGAACTGTTTGGCACGTTTCTCCTGGTGGTCGCGGCGGCGGGAGGAGCGGTGGTCGCCGCGCTCAGCCACGGCGCCGTCAGCAGATCGGCGGAGGTTGCCGCCCCGGGGCTAACCGTGATGGCGGTCATCCTCTTCATGGGCAAGATCTCCGGAGCGCACCTCAACCCGGCGGTCACTCTGGCTTTCGCAATGCGCCGCGATTTCCCATGGCGTCGCGTCCCTGCCTACGTGGTGACCCAGCTCGTCGATGCGACGCTAGCCTGCCTGTTTCTCCTGGCGGTCCTCGGCAATGCTGGGGGCTTGGCGCCACCCAGCCCGGCCCGGGGATACACGGATGGCAGGCGCTACTGATCGAGATGCTCCTGACCCTTGGCCTGGTGAGCACGATTTGGGAACGGCCTCGGCTGCCCAGAATGTGGGGCCGCTCTCAGCGCTCGTTGTGGGCGCTTACATCGTCCTGGCCGGACTCTGGGCCAGCCCCATCAGCGGGGCGTCGATGAACCCGGCCCGTTCCTTCGGGCCAGAACTTGTCGGCCTCAACTTCGCCAACTTCTGGATATACGTGATTGGCCCCATTGCT
>DATKQX010000098.1:0-23413 GCA_035532495.1 Saccharimonadales bacterium (SeqCode) | reverse complement strand
TCGATCGTCGCGTACCTGCTCGGCATCACGCGTGTCGATCCCGTCGCGCACGACCTGCTCTTCGAGCGATTCCTGCATGAGGACCACCAGGGCACGCCCGACATCGACATCGATTTCTCCACCGACCATCGCGAGCAGGTGTTGCAGTACGTGTACGAGAAGTACGGCGCCGATCGCACCGGGATGGTCGCCAACGTCGTCACCTTCCGGCCGCGTATGGCGATCCGTCAGGTGGGGCTGGCGATGGGCTTTCCGGAGACGCTCATCGAGAAGCTCGGCACGCACACGCACGGCTGGTACATCCACCCCACAGATTCCGCACCCGACCACCGCGAATCTGCGGGGGCCCCGGAGTCGGCCGACATCGACACGACGCTCGGCTCCGCGGCTGCTTCACCGAGCAGCGATGTCTCGAACCCGCAGTGGCTGCAGTACGTCGACATCCTGCGCCGCATCGAGGGAACGCCCCGCCATCTGAGCATCCATGTCGGCGGCATGCTCGTCACCGGCGAACCGCTCGTCGATGTCGTTCCGGTGGAGCGCGCGACCATGCCGGGCCGCGTCGTCGTGCAGTTCGACAAGGACGATGTCGAGGACCTCGGGCTCATCAAGATGGATCTGCTCGGATTGCGCACGCTCTCGGCGATCGCGGAATGCCTGGAGCTCGTCGAGCAGACCACGGGCGCACGGCCCGACCTCGATGCGCTGCCGCTCGACGACCAGCGTGTCTACGACGTGATCTGCAAGGTCGACACCATCGGCCTCTTCCAGATCGAGTCGCGCGCACAGCAACAGTCGCTCTGGCAGTCCCAGCCACGCTGCTTCAACGACCTCATCGTGCAGGTGGCGATCATCCGGCCGGGCCCGATCCAGGGCGACGCGGTGCATCCCTACCTGCGCCGCCGCCAGGGACTCGAGCCGGTGACCTACCTGCATCCCAAGTTGGAGCCGATCCTGGCAGAAACATGCGGGGTGGTCCTCTACCAGGAGCAGATCCTGCGCATCGTCATGGAGATCGCCGCCTACACCGCGGGCGAGGCGGACCGCTTCCGTCGAGCGATGAACCGGCACCGTTCCCGAGTCGAGATGGAGGAGCTGCGTGACGGGTTCATCCACCGCTGCATCGAACATGACCTCAGCGAGGATGTCGCGCAGCAGATCTTCAAGAGCGTCGCGGGCTTCGCGGAGTTCGGCTTCTGCAAATCGCACGCGGCCGCCTTCGCGCGCACCGCGTACGAGACAGCATGGCTGCGCATGACCTATCCGGCGCATTTCACGTGCGCGCTGCTCAACGCGCAGCCGATGGGCTTCTACCATCCGTCAGTGCTCGTCGACGACGTCAAGCGCCACGGCGTGCGCGTCCTGCCCGTCGACGTCATCAGGAGCCGCGCCCGCTGCACCGTCGAGGCCGTCGACAACGTCGCGCAGCCGTTCGCGATACGGCTCGGGTTCGCATACGTGCACGGGCTGGGACCGACCGCGCGTGCCGCGTGCGAAGACGCGATCAACGACGGCGTCAACACGTCGGTCGCCGCGTTCTGGAAGCACACGCTCCTGTCCCGCGTCGCCATGGAGAACCTGATCCGCGTCGGCGCGTTCGACGGTGTCGCCGCGGGACGGTCGCGGCGCCAGTTGCTCTGGGAATTGAAGGAGGTGGAGGAGGCGCTGCCACCACGCAGGCGACCACGGGCGTCGGCATCGCCGGACAAGGGCGCCGCCGTGGTGACCGGTCCACCCCGCGGCAGCGGCGCCATCGCCGGCAACCGTCTCGGCGACGCGCCGCACACGCCGCGCGATCCCAGCACCGATCCGGTACCGCCGCTCATGGCGCTCCCCGCAACACCGCCGGTCCTGCCGGAGATGGATGAGCGCACCCGCGTGAACACCGAGTACGTGCTCACCGAGGTGAGCACGGGACCGCACCTGGTGTCGTTCATGCGGGCCAAGCTCGACGCGCTCGGCTGCGTCCCGCTCGGCAAGGTGCGCGACGGTGCTGACGGCACGCGCATCCGGGTTGCGGGTCTGGTCATCACCCGCCAGCAGCCGTCGACGGCCCGCGGCTTTCGCTTCTTCACGCTGGCGGACGAGGATGCGCACTGCGACCTGGTGTTCCGGCCAGCGGTCGTGCAGCGAACGCTCGAGGTGGCCCGCCACCCGTTGCTCATGGTCGACGGACGGCTCCAGGTCGAGCACGGCAGGGTCAACGTGCTCGTCGAGCAGGTGACCGCGCTCACCCCTGACGGCGACCGCATCGCCCGCCCGGGCACGCCGCCCGACCAGGGCGGCATCCGCGGCTCGCACGACTATCGCTGACGAGCGCCGGTACCACCAATTCGCTCGAGTGTGGGCATGACACATCCGTGACACTCCGGCAGCAGTGCCCTGACATCGGCAGGAGCGCGGTGCATGAGGCATAGGCTGACCGTATCGCGATGGAAAAGGGCGCGCCAATGGCGAACGATGACCGATCAGACCACTGAGAACGGCGGACCCTCGCTCTCGTTCGAGAAGGTTCCAGCCCCCTCGCGATCCGAACGCGCTCCCGCCGGCGATCCGGCCCCGGACCACGCAGCCTCTCGCCTCGCCTTCGAGGCGACGCCACGGACCCCCGCTCCTCCCACTGCAGCAGCGGCGGCCGCAACGCGGGCGCTGATCGCCGACGCATTCGCAGGCACCTCCGACGCCGGACCCAGGCCACACGCCTTTGAGGCAGTGCCCGCGTCACCACCCGCGACTCCGGACAAGGAATTGAAACCCCATTCCTTTGAGGCGGTGCCGGCATCGGCGCCCGTTGGAGTCGGACAGCGGATGTCCACCGCCACGGTCAGCTTCCGGCCGACCGCGGCCGAGGTCACGTCGGTCAGCAGTCCCGGCGGCCAGGGCTGGAACATCCGCAGCCAGGATGCGGAGAACGCGACCCGCGGTCGCGCGGAGCCGGTCGAGCCCGCATGGTCGCCGCGCACCACACCCGCGATGACCAGAGACCGATCGGCCTGGGATGTCCCGGCCGCTCCACGCAGCCGGCGCCCGTCGGGCCGCGGCGTGTTCGGCATCCTGCTGACACTCGTGCTCATCGCCATCCTGGGATTCGCAGCGTTCGAATACATCTCGAGCCGGGCACACTCCACGACGATCAGGACGCCCACGAGCGTCGGTGCCCTGGCGCCCATCAGCACCCCAGCCACGGCCGCGGTCTCGCAGCAGATGAAGCAGGTGATGCTCGCCTACGGCGCGACGCAGGTGGTGAGCGGCGTGTACGGCGTGTCGGGGCATCCGACACTGGTCGTCCTGCTCGCCCAGGGCCCGAACATCGCGACGACGAGCGGTCAATTCTTCGACGACGTCTCGAGCGGCATGCGGACGGATGGCGTCACCGTGGACAAGACCAAGGCGCTCACGACCACGACCGGCGGGAGCCAGTTCGTCTGCTCACCAGCGTCGCGACCGGCCCCGCAAACCGCGGTCTCCCTCTGTGGCTGGAGTGACGGCAGCACCATCGGCCTGGTGATGGACGTCAGCGGCCAGCCGGTGAACAAGACGCTGACCGAGGCCGTTCAGGCCAAGACGGCCGGCGAGCACTGACGCCTCCCGTCACGGAGTGCCGGTGATGGTCACCTCTTTGGTCACCGCGCGACCCGTGCCACCTTTGGTCGTGAAGAAGTACACGTGCTCGAGCGGTGTCTTCGAGCAGGTGAACGGCACCTGGTCGTTCTGCAGGTCGGTGGCGCCCGACGTTCCGTACGTGTCGTAGAGGCCACCCGGTGTGTCGATCGAGATGGTGATCCCGGTGGCGTTGACCACGGACCAGGTCATGTGCGGGTAGATCACGCTCTGGCCGTTGCACGCGACCTTGTGCGGCGCGTTGAAGTTCGCGAACGCGGGTGCTGTTGACACCGGCGTCGGCGCCCGGGTCGGTGCGACGGTCACGTGAACAGCCGTGGGCGTCGCGGCCGCGCTTGCGGACGGGCTCGTGCCGAGCACGGCGACCGGCGTCACCTGCTTCGGCTTCTGGAGGAGCAGGAAGACGACCACGACGATCACGAGGATGATCACCGCGCCAATCCCGATGAGCACCGGGTGCGTTCCGCGCTCGCCGTCCCGCCCGGTATGGCGAGGCCGCACGTGCCTCCCTCTCTCCATGACTGCGTAGTGTGCGTGACGGCTCGCCGCTCTGGGAGACCTGCGGTTGACACGTCCGTGAGGGCTAGCATGCGACGGTGATCGCCGAACGTCGTGGCTCCGAGCGCATCCAGGGGCTTCGCGACCGCAGACGCATCGCGGTCGTGCAGATCCGCGGCGCGATCGGCGGCGCTGTGCGCACCGACGAGCTGATCCGCACCGTCGGGAGTGCGCGGCGCAACGCGCGGATCCGTGCGGTGCTCCTCGAGATCGACTCTCCTGGCGGCACCGCGATCGCCTCCGAGCAGCTGTATGTCGCCGTGCGCAAGCTGGCCACGCGCAAACCGGTGGTGGCGTGGATCAAGGGCACCGGTGCTTCGGGCGCGTACTTCCTCGCATGCGGCGCGACCCGGGTGCTCGCGTTTCCAAGCGCCATCGTCGGGTCGATCGGGGTGATCAGCGTGCGTCCGGTGGTCGTCGACGCGTTGCGACGTGCGGGTGCGCGCATGGTCGTGACGAAGACCGGCCCCTTCAAGGACCTCGGAGCACCGTGGCGCGAGCCGACCGAGGATGACGAGGCGCGCGAGCGTGAGCTCGTCGACGCGATCTTCCGTCGCTTCACCGGCGCGGTCCGGAGCGCGCGCGGCTACGACGATGACGCGCTCGCCCGTGTCACCACCGGCGAGGTCTGGCTCGGGACGCGCGCTGTGGAGCTGGGTCTCATCGACGGGCTCGCGGACGATGAGGAGGCGGCGCTCGATGTGGCGGGCGACCTCGCGGGTCTGCCACACCGACTGACGCAGCGCATCGGGGGTCGCCGGACCATCTTTCAGCGGCTCGGCGTGCCGGGCGCGGGTATGGGTCCGCCCGGAGAGCGCTGGCTCATCGAGATGGAGAGCTGGATGGGGACACCGAGGTTCCGCGCGTAATTCAACGCGAGCGGTTGCGGCTCCTATCGAGGGTGAAGAGCACGACGATCGCGATGACCAGGAGCGCGGCGAGCCCACCGATGATGAGCGCGCCTGGGATGCCACCTGATGGCGCGGGTTGCGGCGGTGATGCGCCCCCGGGCGCGACGGCGGCGAACTCACCGAGCTGCGTCGAGCTCGCGAGAAATGTGTTGCCACACCCCGAGTTCTGCGTGGTCAGCGGCGTCCACGTGGTCCCGTTGAAGCGGTCGATGATCGGCGGTGGGACGGACTTCGTCCCGCGCAGCACGATGGTGAGGAGCACGTTCGGCCGCGGCGCCACGGCGACGCGGGCTGCGTTGACTGCGGAAAACTTGTAGACGTTGCCCTCGATGGCGCCGTTGGATGGCTTCACCGCAGGCTCGGCGACCGGGTCGATGCGGATCGTCAGCGCAACGGCGTTGTCGAACGAGCCGCCCTCCATGAGCACCTGTGCCTGCGGGGGCGTCTCGCCGGTGAACACCTCGGATGCTGGAAACGGCGCCGCGGTTGCGGGGAAGCTCATCGTTGCGCCCTGCGGCGCCGGGCTGCCGCCGAGGCTCACGTATGGATCGGCGATGCAGTTGCCGTCGTAGATCGCCGGCGACGCGGCAGGCAGCACTCGCCAAACGGCTGCGAGCGCGGCGACGGCCACGAGGACGACAACCACGCCGTGCCGTCGCGTCACAACAGCCAGCCCCCGGCGATGTCGGCGAGCACGTGCGCTATCGCCGGGGCCAGCACGCTCCCGCTGACGATGCGCAGCCCTCCAAGAAGCAGACCGACTGCCAGGTCGAGCGGCAGCGCACCGACACCGTACAGCGGCACGTGCATCGCAGCGAAGAGGACGGTCGTCGCCGCCAGGGCCCATCCGTCGCCACCCCAATTGCGCATGGCGTTGAAGAGCACGCCGCGGAGCATCACCTCCTCGGCGACAGCGATCAGCGCGACGACCGGAGTCCAGGCGGCGATCGCGGTGTTGACAGGGGCGAGGTCGACGGCCGCGCTGGTCCGTGCCGTGAGCCACGCCGCCACAAGCACGAGGCCACCGGCGACACCGATGCCAGCGGCCGCGAGGCTCGGACGCCCGAGTCGCCAACCGGCACCCGCGGCGAGCGCGAGGAGCGCCAGCGCAAACGCCACTCCGGCGGGCATCGACGCTGCGGTCGACGGGCCGCCCAGCGCGATCCGCAGCCCGGTCGCGACGGCGATTCCCGCCATGAGGATCAGCGAACGACCGGCCCCCCAGTGGCGGCCGGTGGCCTGGGCACGAGCGGGCGCGAAGGCCCCCGCCGCCGTCGGACTACCTCGCCGGACCGGGCGCTGCCCGGGCCGGGGTCACCTCGGGGCGTGGGAGCGGATCGGCCGCCGCGGCGATGAGCGCAGGTTCGATCGCCTCGACCGCGACGGTTGCGGTCTCGAGTGCCGGCGGTTCAAAGCCGCCCGGTGCGACCCGTTCGCACACGACGACGGCGAGCACGACGTCGTCGCGCACCACCGGCAGAAGCATCCGCGACACCGTCTCGATATTCGTACGGCGCTGGGCGCGATGCGAGACCGCTTCGGTGATGAGGACGGGGCGCTTGTGCGCGATCACGTGGGCGAGCAGACCGGTCGGCAGACCCGACGATCCAGCGCCGCGCGCCGGCAACAGATACGCCCGATCGGCGCCGACGTCTGCCGCAAGCCGCGACAGTCCGCCTTGCACGCCCTGGTCGATGGCGATCGCTGCCCAGACCGCTGGACCGGTGTGGATGAAGGCGCGATTGACGAGTCCGTTGATGACCATCGCGACCACCGCGGCGACGACACCCGCGACGACCGAGGCGAGGTGCGCGTTGATGAGCACTGCGAAGACCCCGAACATCACGCAGCCGGAGAGCAGCGCGAACTCGAGGTAGTGGCGCGGACCGTGACCACCGCGACGCTGGTCGCCAAACGTCAGGCGCCAGTTCATCACCGTGTTCCACGCTGCGCTCAACCCGAACGCGGGCACGAAAGCCACAAGCGGGTTCACGTGGACGATGCCGATGAGGACCGCGAGGATCGGGAGGAACACGCAGAGCCCGCTCACTCCGACGAGTGCGAATTTCCAGACCCGCGCCGACCCCGGGACATCGAAGAACAACGACCAGAGGTGACTCAGGTAGAGAAGCCCCTGGCGCGCGGTTGCCTTGCTTTCCCCCGCGCTTCGGACCGCCTGGGTCATCGGCACGTCGACGACGCGCAGCTCGGGAACGCAGACGAGGAGCTCGAGCAGGATCTTGAAACCGACGGGCCGGAACTCGATCCCGTCGACGAGCGCTCGCCGGCAGAGGAAGAACCCGGACAGCGGGTCGGAGCTCTGTCGGGCCTCGGTGAACAGCAGCCGCGCGACGATGGTCGCTCCGCGGCTGACCAAGCGGCGAGTCGCGCCCGCAAGTCCCTCGCGGCTTCCGCCCTTCGCGTAGCGGCTGGCGACGACGAGGTCGGCGCCGCGCTCGGCCTCGGCAAGCAGGGCTGGGAGGAGCTCGGGCGGGTGCTGCAGGTCGGCGTCCATGACGCAGACGTACCGCCCCCGTGCCATGCGCAGACCCGCCACGACGGCGGTGCTCAGGCCGCCCTGGCGATCGGCGCCGTGACGCAGGAGGCAGCGAATCGTGGACTGCGTCCGTGCCAGTTGGCCAGTCGGCTGTTCCTTCGACAGCGCCAGGAGCATGTCTGCGGTGCCGTCGTCGCTGTCATCGACGAAACAGATTTCGAAGCGCGTCTCCGCGAGCGCAGCGGTCACGCGATCGACCAGCTGCTGGAGATTGCTCGCCTCGTTGCGCGTTGGGACGACCAGGCTGACGACCGGCGCGGACTCGCGCGGCTCTTCGGGAGTCACGGCCAAAGGATAGGCGCGAAGTGGGCCACGAGGAGCCGATCGTCACGGTTCGGAGTCGCCGCCGGTGGCGGCGCGAAGCGGCGCCTCGCGGCTCAGACGCTGGTTGCGACGAGCAGCGCGATGAGCAGAAGCAGCAGCACCGCGTCGGGGAGCATCGCCAGGGCGACGGCGACGTACGGCGTCACGTCGAAGACGGCGTATACCGCCAGGGTTGTCAGCACCAGGAACCAGGCGAGGAGCGGGAGCGTCAGCCAGGCGATGATCGACTCCGCGACGCTTCCCGTCCCGGCCAGTGCTTCGATGACCGAGAGGACCCCGAATGCGATCCAGGGAATGAAGGTGAACCCGCTCACGGCGAGGTAGGGCCGCCACCGCCTTCCACGCGCGGCGAGTCCCGCACCCGCGTCGACGATCAGTGCTGATGCGCCCCAATAGACGATGAAGAGCAGTGGCAGCACCAACGACGCGTCCGCGCCGACGTTGCCGCCGTGGTCGATCTGGTTGGCGAGCAAGCCGAGCATGAGCGCGATCCCGCCGCTGCTCAGCACAGCGACGAAGCCGAGACTGATGCGCGGAGCGGCCGCAAGCGCAACGAACGTGCTTCGCGGGCGCAGCAGGACCCCCATCACCGGCACGACCACACAGTAGAACAGGAGGTCCACTGCCGGGCTGCAGGTGCGCGTTCAGACGGGCGAGAGGGCGCGACAATCGGACGCATGGAACGCCGCCGCGTCGCAATGCCCGCTGTCGCAGGGGTCATCGCCGCACTGCTCGCCTCCTGCGCCCCTCCGGCCCAGGGCACGTCCACGGCGAAGACGGGCTGCGTTTCCCAGTCGGAGGCGACGCGGATCTGGGCGACTGTCGACGACAGGCTCAACGCCATAGAGCTCGACCCGCATCACCCCGGTCTCTCCAGCGTCACCACAGGCAACGCTCAGACGACGATCAACGCGTATCTGCAGCAGCAGCTCGTCGGGCACGGTTTCACCGAGCGGGAGGTCGACCACCTCGATCAGCTCACCGTCGTGCAGGCCGGGTGCAACGGGAGCCGGCTCGTCCTCAACGTGACCATGACGCTGATCCAGGACGACTACCTCAACGCCGCGGGCAAGGTCGATCATCAGGACGCCTCGGTCGGGAAGCAGCTGACCCTGCTCCAGGAGTACGTCCGGTCCGGCTCCGGCTGGAAGGAAACCGACTTCTCCGACCTCACGCCGCCGGGTGCGAGCGCGACGCCGCAGATCCTCCGACACCATCACGGTACCCTGCTATACTTTGCTTAGGTCAATCTGACCTAAAGTCGTAGGACCCTCGACGTCGGGGGCAGGTGGCGGGGTGATCACAGCAGAACGCGACGTGGTGACTGACGTGGGGCGGGAGGACAGGGCCGGGTTGCTGAACCGGATCGAGCGCCTGCGGCGCGACCGCAACGCGGTGATCCTGGCCCACAACTACCAGCGTCCCGAGGTGCAGGACATCGCCGATTTCGTCGGCGACTCGCTCGGCCTCTCGCAGCAGGCGGCGGCCACCAACGCCTCGGTCATCGTGTTCTGCGGCGTCCACTTCATGGCCGAGACCGCCGCGATCCTGTCGCCGCAGAAGATCGTGCTCCTGCCGGACCTCGAGGCCGGCTGTTCGCTCGCGGCGACCATCGATGCCGACCAGCTCCGCGAATGGAAGGGACAGCATCCCGGCGCAGTCGTCGTGTCCTACGTCAACACGACCGCCGAGGTGAAGGCGCTCTCCGATTACTGCTGCACGTCGTCGAATGCCGAGGCGGTGATCCGCTCCATCCCCGCGGATCGCGAGATCCTTTTCTGCCCGGACATGTTTCTCGGCGCGCATCTCGAGCGCGTCACCGGTCGAAAGCTGCACATCTGGATGGGCGAATGCCACGTGCACGCGGGCATCCACCCGGAGCGTCTCGACGCGATGCGCCGCGACAACCCCGAAGCGGAGCTGCTCATCCATCCGGAGTGCGGCTGCACGTCGTCGACGTTGTACCGCATGTCGTCCGGCGACCTTCGCGGGCCCGCAACCGTGGTCACCTCCACCGAGGGGATGGTGCGCCGCGCCGCCGCCTCATCGTCGAGCACGTTCATCGTCGCGACCGAGGTGGGGATCATCCATCGCATGGAGCTCGACTCTCCGGGCAAGCGATTCCTCGCCGCGTCCGAAGCGGCGGTGTGTCCCTACATGAAGAAGATCACGCTCGAGAAGGTCGCGATGTCGCTGGAGCGGATGGCCCCCCGCGTGACGGTCGATCCGGCCATTGCGGCGCAGGCGCGCGGTGCGATCGACCGCATGCTCGCGATCATCCCGAGCACCGCCGCACCGGTGACCTCCGCAGCCTGAGCGGCGCGCCGAACGTCCGTGGGGCTGACGCCTATGTCAGCATCCCCCGTCGTGAGCGAACCCCTGGTGCTTGCGATCGATCAAGGCACCTCCGGGACGACCTGTCTGCTCGTGCGTCCGGACGGATACATCTCGGCACGGGCGCATCGCGACGTGCGGGTCAGCCATCGCCATGAGGGATGGGTCGAGCAGGACCCCATCGAACTCTGGCAATCGGTGGTGTCCACGTGCGACGGCCTGCTCCGGGAGACCGGTGCACGGCCGGCCGCGATCGGCATCACCAATCAACGCGAGACCCTCGTGGTCTTCGACCGGCGGACGCTCGAGCCGGTCGCACCGGCCATCGTGTGGCAATGCCGGCGCAGCGCCGCCATCTGCGCCGAGCATCGCGCCAGGGGCGAGGAGGCGGAGATCCGGCGCCGGACCGGGCTGCTGCTCGACCCGTACTTCACTGCGACGAAGCTCGAGTGGCTGCTTCGCGAGGACCCGGCGCTCGCCGGGCGTGCGGAGCGCGGTGAGGTCTGCGCCGGGACGGTCGATACCTGGCTCATCGCGCGGCTCACCGCCGGTGCAGTCCTTGCCACCGACCCGGGCAACGCCAGCCGGACTCTGCTCTACGACCTCGCTCGCGGCGATTTCGACCCGGAGCTCTGCGCGCTCTTCGGGATTCCACCCGGCATGCTGCCGGCCGTCCATCCGAGCGCCGGGACGATCGCCACAACCGATCCAGCCGCCTTCCTCGGCCTGACGGTCCCGGTCAGTGGGGTGGCCGGCGACCAGCAGGCTGCGCTGTTCGGCCAGGCGTGCATCGAGCCGGGAATGTCCAAGAACACGTACGGGACGGGCTCGTTCCTCCTCGTCAACGTCGGCGGGACGGTGCCGGATCCCGGAGCCGGCCTGCTGGCAACGGTCGCGTGGCGAATAGGCGTGGACGACGTCTTCGCGCTCGAGGGCAGCATCTTCGTGACCGGCGCCGCGCTCCAGTGGTTGCGCGACGGCCTCGGGCTGATCGGCTCGGCGGCGGATGCCGGACCGCTCTTCGAGTCGGTCCCCGACAGCCGCGGATGCATCTTCGTTCCGGCACTCGCGGGGCTCGGTGCGCCGTGGTGGGATCCGGGCGCGCGGGGTGCGCTGCTCGGCCTGACGGGGGGAGTCACCCGTGCCCACGTCGTCCGAGCGGTCGTTGAATCGATGGCATATCGGACGCGGGACGTGGTGGAGGCGATGGAGCGCGCATCGGGGCAGCCACTCAATGAGTTGCGTGTCGACGGCGGCGCAAGCGCCATGGACCCCCTCTGCCAGTTCCAGGCGGACGTGCTGGGGGTGCCGGTGGCTCGGGCCGCGTCGGCGGAGGCGACCGGCCTTGGCGCAGCGATGCTCGCCGCCATCGGCGCCGGGCTTGTCAGCGGACCGCAGGAGGCTGCCGCGACCTGGAAGCCCGGGAGACGCTTTACGCCGGCGACGTCCGGGGCACGGCCATCGGCAGGCTATGCGGCGTGGCTGGATGCGATCGACCGTGTGCGCAGTCGCTCCGTGGGCGCGTCGTGACCCCAAAGGGCAAAAAAAAGACCGGAGGGGGAACCCTCCGGCCTTTCAGGAAGGGAATGAGTTTCAGATGTGCGCGGGCCATCCGCTGCAGCTTTGACTGTACTGCTCGCCTTTCAGGATAGCAGTAAAGGAACCTCCAATTCTTGTAAACAGATGTCAACCGAAGCAGTGAACCCCGAGCCCAGCGGACTGGTGTCGGATGGCGGCCCGCCGCTCGTCCGAGCCGGCCTCCGAGGCTTCCTGGACCTCGGGCGATACGACGTGGTCGCCGTGATCGCCCTGGTGGTTCTTGCTTTCGGTCTGCGCCTCGCGAGCCCGATCTTCCCCGACTTCCTGAGCGGGACCGGGACGGTCACGGCGCTCGGTGTCGGCTCCCCCACGACGACTGGTTCCGGCGCGGAATGCACGACGGTGCCGGTCGGACACGCGGGTGTCGTGGGCGCTGTGAAGGTCAATCACATCGACATCAACGTGTGCGGCTACGTGTTCGACGAGATCTACTTCCCGGTCGACGCAGCGAAGGATCTGCGTCAGCCCGCGGAGTCGTACTTCGATCCCGAGCCGCCACTCGCGAAGTTGCTCATGGCGCCACCAATCGCCTTCTTCGGCTTCAACAGCTGGACGTGGCGTTTGAGCACGACGCTCTTCGGCAGCCTTCTCGTCGGGATTGTCTATCTCGTCGCGCTGCGGCTCCGCAAAGATCGGTTCTTCGCGATCGTCGCCGCGCTCTTCGTCTGCTTTGACGGACTGGCATTCGTCGAGTCGCGCACGGGCGTCATCGACATCATCGCGATCTTCTTCGTCGCGCTCTTCTACTACGTCTTCTTATTACATTGGCAGGCGCGCACACGCGCGCAGTGGCGGACGACCCTGTATGTCATGGCAGCGGTCGCCGGCCTGGCGTTCGGCGCGAAGCTCACCGCACTCGCGCCGCTCGTCGTCGCGGGCGGCCTGATCATCGCGCGCGGTCTCTCCCCGTACATCGCGGCGTTCGTTCCCTGGTTGCGGCGCATCGCCGGACCCGGCCGCACCGAGACGATCATGTGGCGCAACGCTGCCGGGCCGCGAGCCGTGCTGCACTACCTCGTCGCAGCCATCGTCGCCGTCGCCATCTTCTTCGCATGCTTCTCGCGCTATGAGACGATCCAGCACCCGGACGTGTACTTCTTCACGGGGTGCAACCCAGCGGTCGCCGGACTGCCTGGAGCCGAGAAAACCCTTGACGTACCAGTCATGAAGGTCGGCCCGGTGACAGTGCCAAACCCGGTGAAGGCCGTCGACAACATCATCCAGATCACCGCCGCATCGCTGCGCTATCACGCCGAGGAATGTCACAGCCATCCCTACTCATCGCTCTGGCTGACGTGGCCGATCATGGAACACCCTGTGCTCTTCTACGCGCAGTCATCGTCGACCAACGGGTCGGTTGCTGAGGTCACCGACATGGGCAACCCAGCGATCTGGTGGCTCGGCATCCTCGCGCTGCTCTACTGCGTCTGGCAGGTCACGCGCGGACCGAACTGGTGGCGGCTGCTCGTCCCCATGATCGGGCTCGTCTCGCTTGTCGCGATGATGCTCATCTACCAGGCCGCGGTCCGATTCCACGACCCGAGCAACTTCAACACGTCATACACGGCCGCGCAGTTCGTCACCAGGTTCCACATGCAACCGTCGTCGCAGTACGAGATCGCGCGCACCTACCCAGGGGCCGGCTTCGCGATTGCCTTTGTCGGCGTCGTCATCTACGCGGGACTCGTGACGCTCTCCGCGGTCATCTCGCGACGCTTCGTGCCCGCGTTCATCGTGCTCGGCTACCTGGCCTCGTGGATGATGTGGGTGCCCGGCAACGAGCGTCGCGTGCTCTTCTTCTATCACGCGCTCGGCATGCTGCTTTTCACTGCGCTCGCGCTCGCGTACGCACTGACCGCGATGCGGCGATTGCGTGTTCCGTTCCGGGGGAGACAGGTCTCGCTCGCGCCCGTCAGCTTTGCTGTGATCGGCGCCGTGCTTGCCGCATTCGTCTTCTTCTATCCGATCTGGACGGCGATGCCACAGAGCCCCGCTGACCAGCAAACGAGGCTCTGGGTCGACATCGGGTGACCGCACTGCTTGTCATGCTCGACGCCGCCCTGACGCTCGCCGCCGGGGCTGCGCTGACCGGGCTGATTGCGACCCACCTGACGCTCATGGAGCGGGGGTTGATCGGCGTCATCACCGGGGTGTTGGTCGCGTCCGGGATGACGTACGGCCTCTCGCTCGTCTTCGGGCTCAGCGTCGCGACCGTGCTGGAGGGGCCGCTGATCACCCTCGCCGGGGCGCTCGCGGCCTCGTTGTTAACAGTCGATCCGCGGGCCACCTGGTACGCCTCGTGGGTTGAGTCACGGGACCGCTGGGCTCAGCAGACGCCCTGGTTCTCCATCATCGCGCTGGCAGTGGGCGGGGCGGCGGTCGCCACAATCTTCGCGCATACCGTCTACACGGACCCCGGTGGGCTCGAGGCCGGCTACCCGACCGTCTGGGCGGACTGGTCCCAGCACCTCACAACGGCAGCGAGCTTCGCCGTGGGCGGCAACATCCCGCCGATCAACCCGCTGTTCAGCGGCACGACGCTGCTCTACCCGTTCCTCCCGGACTTCCACGCGGCGACGCTGATCACGCTGGGGCTGTCGCCCGGGCTGGCGCTGGCGATCCCCGGCGCGGCCCTCATGGTCGTCATCGGGATGCTCGTCGTCGCGCTCGGGCGCCGTCTCGGCCTCGGCGCCGGCGCCGGGATCATCGCCGCGCTGATCTGCTTCATCGGCGGCGGCCTCGGCTTCATCGGCCTGTTTGCGGACGCGTGCACCAACCATGGCTTCACCGCCACGCAGTGCACGCTCCAGTACGTCGTCACCCACCCAGGTACGGGGCTCTCGATCATCGGCTGGACGCTGCACGACCTGCCCGGCACCATCGCGGCGCAACCGCGCGCCTACGACGGACTGCCCTCCGACGGGGGGACGGCGCCGCTGCCGAACATGCAGTGGTACACGCCCCTCATGGCGTGGTGGCTGCCGCAACGCACGCTGCTCTTCGGCTTCGCGGCGGCGATCAGCGTGCTGCTGCTCGTCCTCTCCGGAGCATCGTCAGGCGGGAGGAGCTGGGAGGCGTTCGTCATCGCCGGCGTGATTGCCGGCCTCCTGCCGATCGTTCACGTGCAAACGCTCATCGCGCTGGCGATCCTGCTGTTCGTGCTCCTGTGGCGGCGGAGACGGCGAGAGTGGCTGGCACTGGTGGGGGTCGCCGCGCTCATCGGCGGCGTCCGCTTGGTCCAGCTCGCGCTGACGGCCCACGGATCGTCGGTGAATCCCTATGGGACGAACGTCTACCCGTGGATCGAACCCGGGTGGCTCGCCAACGCGGGGAGCAGTGCCGACCCGAGCGGCCGACTCGACATGTCGTTGGGGAACTTCATCGTCGGAGCGATCCAGGCGGTCGGCATGGTCGGAACCCCGCAATGGTGGGGATTCTGGCTCGCCAACCTCGGCGTCGCCGTGCCGCTCGTCGCCTTTGTGGTCCTTGCGATGCTGGCGCGATGTGCCGGCGGCGGAGCGGCGCGCGTGGGACGGGCGGTGACCTCGGCATTCCCGCTGCCGCTGCTGGAGCTCGCACTCGGTGCCCTGATCATCTTCGCGGCCTGCAACCTCGTGGTCTTCCAGACCTGGAACTGGGATAACACCAAGCTCCTCGTCTACTGGTATCTCGTCATCGCCTTGCTCATCGGGGCTCTGGCAGCGCACTGGTGGCGGCGTGTCTGGCCGCGCATCGCCGCTGTCGCGCTCGTCGGGCCGGTCCTCCTCACGGGAGCGCTTGTCGTCCTGCGCCTCCTACCCTGGACCCCGCCGGCGGATGCGATCACCGGGCCGTACACCATCGCCAACGCCCAGGAGGTGGCGCTGGCATCGACGATCGCGGCGACCACGCCGAGGGGCGCGGTATTCCTGACGTTCGGCCGCCCCAATGACCCGGTCCTGGCGGTCGCCGGCCGCCTCGGCGTGATGGGCTACGGCGGCTGGCTGTGGAGCTACGGCATCGACATCGGCAGCCGCTACGCGGACGTCCAGGCGTTGTATGCGGGCTGCACGGACAGTGGCGCCATGTGCCGCGTCTTCGGGCTGCTGCGCGAGTACGACATCAGCTACGTGGAGATCGACAACCGGACGCAGGATCCCGGCGCCGTCGAGTCACGCCCGGGGTTCACCTGGTGGGCGGACCAGGACTTCCCGGTCGTGGCACGTGCCGATCACATCATCATCTACGACGTGCGTGGAAAGAGCTGAGGTGCCCGGCAGCGAGCCCCTCGCGAGCGCACAGCCCTCGATCAGCGCGGTGCTCCCCGCGTACAACGAGGAGGCGGTGATCGCCGAGACCGTCCAGCGAACCGGTGACGCCATCGCGGCGCTCGGCGTCACCGACTTCGAGATCCTCGTCATCGACGACGGGAGCAGCGACGCCACCGCCGCACGCGCGGCGAGCGCCGCAGCGCCGGGCAGGCGGGTCCGGGTGGTGTCACATCCGCGCAACCGCGGCTACGGCGCCGCGCTGCGCAGCGGGTTCGACGCGGCGACGTGCGAAGCGGTGTTTCACATGGACAGTGACGGGCAGTTCGATCCCACCGAGATCTCGCGCTTGCTCGCGCTCTACGGACCCGACACGGTCGTGTCCGGCTACCGCATCCGGCGTAACGACACGCTCCTGCGCCGCCTGTATCACAGCGCGTTCTTCGGTCTCGTGCGCATGCTCTTCGGGCCGACGGTGCGCGATGTCAACTGCGCCTTCAAGCTCTTTCCACGCGCGGTCGGGCAGGGCTTGCACGCTGAAGGAGCACTGGTCTGCACCGAGCTGCTCGTGCGCGCGCGGCGCAGTGGCTACCGGCTCATGGACGTCGGCGTGCACCACTATCCGCGCACGACCGGCCGCGCGACCGGCGCCAACGTCCGCGTCGTGATGCGCGCATTCCGCGAGCTCTGGCAGCTGCGGACCCACCCGACGTTGCTCGACGGGCTCGATCCGCCGGCGTGAGCACGCGGGCGTCCGCGGCGCCGTGGGGCACCGCACCGGTGGCGGTCCTGGTGTCGCGGCTCCTCTGGCTCGGTGTGTTCATCGCCGTGCTGGTCATCGACTTTCCGGGAGTGCCGATCCTCACCGGGCTGCACAACCACCTGGACACGTGGGACGCCGTCAGCTACCTGTCCATCGCGGCCAACGGCTACCCGGCGCACCTCAGCTACATCGACGCGTTCCTCCCCGGGTTTCCGCTGCTGGTTCACGGACTCGCGCTGATCACGCGCGACGACGTCACGTCGGCATGGCTCGTCAACGCGGTTGCCCAGACGATCGGCCTCTGGTACCTCTTCCGGCTGGTGCGCGCCGAGCGGGACCACGCGTCGGCGACGTTCTCGATGTGGCTGTTCGCGCTCGCACCGACCGCGGTCTTCCTCATCGCTCCGTTCAGCGAGAGCTCGTTCATCGCCGCTGCCGCAGCGAGCCTGTACTACGCGCGTGCTGGCCAGTCTCGCAAGGCGATCATCGCCGGTGCGCTGGCGTGCGCGTTCCGGCTCACGGGACTGGCGCTCATCCCCGCACTCGCTATCGAGCAGTTGCGCCGCACCGGGTGGCGGCCACGTCCGGACCTGGCATTCGTGCTTGTGCTCCTGCTCCCGCTCGCGCTGTATTCCCTGTACATGCAGATCCACATCGGCGACGGGCGAGCCCTGCTCGACGCCGACAGCTCGCCGTCCTTCGGCCTCGGGCCCACGGCGCCATGGACCGGCTTTGCGGCGACGTGGCAGACGCTGGTCAGCGCCACCGGCGGGGAGACGCGCTCGATCTTCGCGCGTGAGGTCGCGTTCGGACT
Source organism: Saccharimonadales bacterium (SeqCode) (assembly GCA_035532495.1). Taxonomy (GTDB): domain Bacteria; phylum Chloroflexota; class Dormibacteria; order Aeolococcales; family Aeolococcaceae; genus Palsa-851. Next base: position 5,685 of record DATKQX010000098.1, on the reverse strand, counting down.
CCTCGGGCTCGTGCTCTGCTTCGGGATGTGGGCTTCGTCACGGATCCCCCGATCCTTCGCGCTGTACTGCACCATCGCCTGGTTGATGACCGCATCGCTGCCGTTCTGGCGCTCGCAACCGCGCTACATCCTGGCGTTGTTTCCCGCGGCGATCCTCATCGCGGACCTCACGGCTCGATTTCAGCGCGCGCGGCCGGCGATCCTGGCGGCCAGCGGCGTGCTGATGTGCGCAGGGACGTGGATCTTCGCCCAGGGCCGGTGGCTCGGATGATCGTCGACAGCCACGTGCACATCCTTCCGGCGAGCATGCGCGACGCGAGCGACGAGCTCGCCCGGCTCGATCCTTGGTTCGACGTCTGCCATCGGGGCGGGCGGGTGATCCTCACGGTCGACGAGTTGCTGTCGACGATGGACGCGACGGGGATCGATCGGTCGGTGTGCTTCGGGTGGCCGTTTGCGGATCCGGCGCATTGCGCGCAGGTCAACGACGACCTGATCGCGGTGCAGCGCGCCCATGCCGACCGGCTGACGTGTTTTGCGACGGTGAGCCCGTCGCGGCGGGGCGCGATCGACGAGTTGCGTCGCTGCGCCGGCGAAGGGCTCCGCGGCGTCGGTGAGCTCAACGCGGACGCGCAGGGATTCGACCCCGACGGCGCGGACATCGACTCCGTTGCCGCTCTGTGCGTGGACCTCGGCATCCCGATGGTGCTGCACTGCAGCGAGCCGGTCGGCCACGCGTATCCCGGCAAGGGAACCGCGACGCCCGGGCATGTCGCTGCGTTTGCGTTGCGCAACCCGGACCTGCGCCTGGTGTGCGCCCACCTCGGCGGCGGGCTGCCGTTCTATGCGCACATGCCCGAAGTTGCAGCACTCTGTCGCCGCTTGTGGTTCGACACCGCCGCCGGCCCGTTTCTCTACGCCCCAACTGCATATCGCGCGGTCGCCGATCTCTGCGGTGCGGACCGGCTGCTCTTCGGCTCGGACCACCCGCTGCTTCCCGCACGACGGTACATCGATGCCTTCGCGCAGGCCGAGCTCACCGTCGCCGAACGTGCGCTGGTAATGGGCGGTAACGCCGTGGAGTTCTTTGGTCTATGACACCGTGCCCCCCTCGTTACACGTCTGTGTCGCAGCATCGGAGCGTACGTTCAGAGCGTTTGGCACACTTTACCTGGGCGGAGAAACCGGCGCCCGCCAGCCGGTCCTTCGCCTCTTTTGTGACCAGGATTGGGGGCTTCGGCCCCCGGTCCGTGGTCGCACTGACGCCCCGATGAGGGAGCGGGAGGGCCGCGACCGCGACACCGGCACCTCCATATGCCGGTTTCGCACACTGTGCCGCAATGTTCACGCCTGAAACGCTCGACATCGTCATGGTGTCCTTCGAAGGACCCGACCAGTACAGCCAGGCCGGCGGCCTTGGTGTGCGCGCCCGGGAGATGTGCCGCGCCTTTGCCGCACTCGGCTTTCGCACCACGCTCGTCTTCGTCGGCGATCCCGACAAGCCGGGCATGGAGATGGACCAGGGCGTCCGGCTCGTGCGCTGGTGTCAGCAGATCAGCGCCCGCTATCGCAACGGGGTCTACGAAGGAGAACTGGCGAAGATTCGCGACCTCACCGCCACGCTGCCCGACAAGCTGATCGACGAGGTCATCCGTCCGGCTGCGAAAGCCGGCCGCACCGTCGCCGTGCTCTGCGAGGAGTGGCACACCGCATGGTTCTGCAAGTCGCTCAGCGATCGCCTGCACGCACTCGACCTGCGCAAGCACACGGTCCTGCTCTGGAATGCCAACAATACCTTCGGCTTCCAGGCGATCGACTGGCCGATCCTCGACTTCGTCGCGGCGATCACGACCGTCAGCAAGTACATGAAGCACCTGATGTGGCCGTACGACGTCAACCCGGTGGTCATTCCCAACGGCATCCCGGAGGGAGCGCTCGCACCGGTCGACATGTCGGCGGCGAAGGCGATCAGGGCGGCGGCCGGCACGCCGTGCCTTGCGTTCAAGATCGGCCGCTTCAGCCCGGACAAACGATGGACGCAGGCGATTGCCGCCATCGCCGAGGTGCGCGCCGAGGGCCTGCCCGCGCGGATGCTCATCCGCGGCGGCATGGAGCCGTACGGTGGGACGGTCCTGTCGTTTGCCGCCGAGCGAGGGCTCGCCGTCACCGACTGGCACGAGCCGGTTGAGGACGCGGGCGGCATCGTCCGCGCGCTGACGGAAACCGATGGAGCGGCGATCGTGCACCTGCGCCGTTTCCTCCCCGACCAGGTGATCACCGAGATCAACGTCGCGGCGACCGCGGTGCTCGCCAACTCGGGGCACGAGCCGTTCGGCCTCGTGGGTCTCGAGGCGATGGCGGCCGGCGGGATCGCCATGGTCGGTTCGACCGGCGAGGAGTATGCGCGCCCCTACGGCAACGCGATCGTCGTGGAAACCGACGATCCGGCGGAGATGGCGAGCGCGCTGCGTGGCCTCGTGGAGCAGCCGGCGCTCGGCGAACGCCTGCGTGTCGCGGCGCGACGCGATGCCGCCGACTTCGCCTGGCCGCTCGTGATTGCGGGGCTCCTCGAGCGTTTGCGATTCATGAGCCTGCACCAGCGCGTGGTGCCGTCGACAGCCGGATCCGCGCCGCGCACGTGAAAACCGGCAGCGCGCCATATGATCTGACCAACAGACCGGTGCCCGAGGAGGTGGCCGAGTGAAGGCAGTGGTCATGGCCGGTGGCGAAGGTGCGCGTCTGCGCCCGCTCACCAGCCGCATGCCCAAGCCGCTCGTCCCGGTGGTCGGCACGCCCGTTCTGGAGCACATCCTTCGCCTGCTGCGCGAGCACGGCATCACCCAGGTGGTGGTGACGCTCGCCTATCTCGGCGCGGAGATTCGCAACCGTCTCGGCGACGGGGCCGACCTCGATATGGAGATCGAGTACGTCGTGGAGGACCGGCCGCTCGGGACCGCGGGGAGCGTGCGCAATGCCGCGCACCTTCTCGATGACACATTTCTCGTCATCAGTGGCGACGCGCTCACCGACATCGACCTGACCAAGGTGATGACCGCGCACATGGAGCGCGGCTCGCACGCGACGATCGTGCTGCACTCGGTCCCGAACCCGCTCGAGTACGGCGTCGTGGTGACGGACGACGAGGGCAACATCAAGCGCTTCCTCGAGAAGCCGTCGTGGGGCGAGGTCTTCAGCGACCACGCCAACACCGGCATCTATGTCATCGAGCCGAAGGTGCTCGACCACATCAAGGCCGATACCAATGCCGACTGGTCGCAGGACGTGTTTCCGACGATGCTCCGCCGTCACGAGCCGCTCCACGGCATCGTCGTCGACGATTACTGGACGGATATCGGGTCGATCCAATCGTATCTGCAGGCCAACTGGGACGCGCTCGACGGCAAGGTGCGCTGTCACATCCCGGGGCGCCGCGAGGGCAACGTCTGGATGGGGGAGGGCGTTGAAGTCGGCATCGGCGTGCAACTCGACGGTCCCGCGTTCATCGGCGACGAGGTGAAGCTGAAGGCCGGCGCGATCCTCAACGAGCACGCGGTCATCGACAGGTACAGCGTCATCGACGACAACACCAAGATCAGCAACAGCATCGTCTGGCCGCACTCGTACATCGGGGAGCGAGCGAGGCTGCGTCAGGCGATCGTCTGCCGCAACGTGACGGTCAAGAACGACTGTCTGCTCGAGGAGAACTCGGTCGTCGCCGACGAGTGCATCCTCGGCAAGGGGACGCAGATCCGTGCCGGCGTCAAGGTCTGGCCGAGCAAGAGCGTGGAGCCGGGATCGACGGTCAACGAGTCGATCATCTGGGCCGGCGAATGGCGCCAGGGGCTGTTCTCGTCGTATGGACTCGGTGGACTGATCAACGTTGAGCTGACACCGGAGTTCAGCGCGCGCCTTGGGGCCGCGTTCTGCGCGACACTGCCGAAGGGCGCGTGCGTGGTCGTCGGACGGGATCATGCGCGCTCGTCGCGAATGATCAAGCGCGCGATCGTCTCCGGCATCGTCAGTGCCGGCGGCAAGGCACGTGATGTGCGCGAGTTGCCGGTCGCCGTGACGCAGTTCGCAACGCTGGACGCCGACTGCGCGGCGGGGATTCACGTGCTCGTGTCACCACTCGATCAGCGCAGCGCTGACATCCGCTTCTTTGACGCGCAGGGACTCCAGATCGACAAACGCGACGAGCGCAAGCTGGAGAACCTGCTGTTCCGTGAGGACTTCCGGCGTGCGGCGTTCTACGAGATGGGAGACATCGAGTACGGCGAGCCGATCGCCGACTACGCGGCGCACCTCCTCAAGAGCGTGAACGCCGATGTGATCAGCAACGCCGGCTTCCGCGTGCTCATCGATTACGACTACAGCGATGTGTCGGCAGTGCTGCCCTCACTGCTGAACAAGCTCGGCGTCACGACGATTCCGCTCAATGCGGGGCTCCGCGAGGGCGCGCACCACCGCACCGTGCCCGTCGAGACCGCCCTGATCAGCAAGACCGTGCGCGCTGACATCGGGTGCATGATCAGCCCCACGGGAGAGCGGATCACGCTCATCGATGACACCGGCGTCGTGATGGATGTGCACGAGAGCTTCGGCATCCTCGCGTCCTGGTGGTTGCGCTCGAATCCTGGGACGGTGCTTGCCCCCGCTGCCACGCCGATGTGGATCAGCGACCTGGTGAGTCAGGGTGGGGGGACGTTCGAGTCGACACCCGGTGATCCGGCATCGGTGCTGCGTGCGTCCGCGAATCCCGGAACCATTCTCGCGTCGGACGGCGAGGGTGGCTTCGTATGGCCGGGTCACCTCGGCGCATTCGATGCCATGTACACGTTGGTGAAGTTGCTGGAGTTGCGTGCCCTCGTGGGCATTCCGCTCAGTGAGGCGCGCGCTGCGCTGCCGCACCTCGCGTATGTCACTGCGACGGAGTTCTGTCCGTGGGAGGTGAAGGGGCGCGTGATGCGGATCCTGCTCGATCGCCATCGGACTGACTCCGTCGATCTGGTTGACGGGATCAAGGTGTATGTCGAGGGCGGATTCGTATTGGTGCGGCCGGATCCCGATGAGCCTGCGTATCACGTGGTGGCGAGCGTTGCCGATCCCGAGCGCGGACGTGAGCTGGTCGACGAGTACCTGGCGCAGGTGCGTGAGGCGGAAGGGTCGAATGGAGCTCACGCGGTTGTCGAGGCGATTACCGCGGGGACGGAGTAGGCGCGTGTGCGCATCGGCTTCACGGCGCGGCGGTGAACGACCCCGGTGACGGCGTCGACGTCCGAGGTGGAGGTCCGATCGCTTGCTGCCACCGAGCGCCGCTCCAGATCCACGTATCCGGGTCGTGTGCATTCGCGCTCTGGTTGAAACCGCCGAGGTGCCGCTCGATGCGAGCGCGAGGGCGCTTCTCTCCGGCTCGATCCCTGAGCTGATCTCTGTCCAATCCGATCCGGTCCAGCGCCATGTGCTGGGGCATGCCGACGAGCCTAGTCCAGTGCTGCACTAGGTTCGTCGGATCCCGGAGGAACCTCCATCTCGTTGGCGCAGTCCGCCGGGTCTCAGCCGGCACGCCTTCAGTGGGTGACGCCCGAGCGCTTAACTGTCAACAGTCGACAACACGCATTCGGCATGAAGCGTCACCTCGGTACAGGAGTGGCGGTAATGCGTTTGTCCCCGGACGGGCACTTAAGG
>DATKQX010000097.1:0-4256 GCA_035532495.1 Saccharimonadales bacterium (SeqCode) | reverse complement strand
CGGAGAGCTGCTCATTCCATACGCTGCGGCGGAACGCGCCGCGCGTCTCAATCTGACAGATGAGCAAGTCGCGCAGATGTTCGACGTGAGCACGCAGCTCGCGGCTATGCGCATGAACTACTCAGGCGCGCGCATAATAGTTGCGAGGAAGCGAAGTTACGCATCAAGAGCGCGCGCATAACAGGCGCTACGCACGCCCTACCCCGCCTGTCTAACAGGAGGCCGCAGCGTATCTTAGAGCCTGTTTAACAACTCCTGGTTGAGCCTGGTTCATAACGTTTTCTGATCTTCGTCGCTCTGGCCAGCGTGCCTGCGTGATCAGCGAGGAGGCCCCTGGTATCTGCACGGGTGTCGAAACCCGGTTGTGCAGCGCCCAGGAGCCTCCATGCCGTTGTACCTTGTTCCGCCTGCGTCCGCATCCTCATCAGGTTCCTTGCCGGCGGCTGCCGGGGTGGCGTGCCGGTGCTGCCCTGGCGGGGTCAGCCGCAGCCGCAGGCCACGCCGGTACCCCTCGGACATGAGCGACGCGGAGTGGGCGGTCATCGAGCCGCTGCTGCCAGCGCCGGGCTGGACTCTGGGGAAGGGCGGCTCACCGGGGATCTACTGCCGCCGGGGCATCGTCGACGCGATCCGTTACCTGGTGCACAACGGGCCGGTGTGGCGGGCGCTGCCCGGTGACCTGCCGCACTGGCGGACGGTGTACCACTACGTGCGGGCCTGGCAGGCCAGCGGCGCGACCCGGCGGCTGCACGACCAGCTGCGCGAGGCCGTCCGCGTCCTGGCCGGCCGCAGCCCGGCCCCGACCGCGGCGTGCATCGACTCCCAGTCAGTCAAGGGCGCTGACACCGTCGGCAAGGCCAGCCGCGGATACGATGCGGGGAAGAAAATCGAGGGCAGGAAAAGGCATATTGCCGTCGACGTAACGGGGCTCCTGCTGTGCGTGGTGGTCACCGCCGCGAGCGTCCAGGACCGCGACGGAGGCCGCCCGCTGCTGTGGCGGCTGGCCGGGCGAGTTGACGTTCCGCTCGATCATGCGCTGCAGCACGGGCCACTGGTCGAACTGCTCAAGATCGACGACGGGGAGTCTCCGGTCGACGAAACCGTCGCCGAGCGCTGCCCAGGCGTACGACGACGCCATCCGCCATGGTTCCACGACCGCGCGCTCGCCTCCGGGCATCGGCACCGGCTCGAGGTGCGCGACGCGGTCGAAGTGGCCGAGATCGCCGACGAACACCTCGCCACCCCAGACGGTGCCGTCGGTCCCGTATCCCGAGCCGTCGGCGGCGACGCCGATGACCGGCGTGGTGACGCCATGCTCCGCCAACACGCTGGCGATATGCGCTTCGTGGTGCTGCACGGGAAAGCGAGGGAGACGCTGCCGCAGGGCCCACTGCGTCGACTCGTAACCAGGATGCATGTCGTGCGCGAGAACCTCGGGTGCGACCTGGAAAATCAAACAGTACTGCGATACCGAACGTTCGTACGACTCGAGCGCGCTGGCGAGTCCCAGATTTCCGATGTGGTGGCTGACGATCACTTGATCGTTCTGCGCGAGAGCGAACGTGTTCTTCGTGCGCGGGCCGCAGGCTAAGATCGGACGCGGCGACTGGACCGGAATCGGTATCGGCGCGGGCGCCAGTCCACGAGCTCGGCGCACGGCCTGCGTGTACCCCCCGCGCGAAAGCACGACGGAGTCGTCGCAGCGGTTGATGATCGGCCGGTCGTGCGTGAGCAACGCGGCGACCTTGGGCAGCAGGCGCCGGGACGCCTCGTCGTCGCGGTACAACATCGGCTCATCGGTATCGTTCGCACTCGTGAGGACCAGAGCCACCACGCGACCGGCTTCTGCCTGAGTAATGCACGCGTCCATCAGCATGTGGTGGAGCGGGGTGTAGGGCAGCATCACGCCGAGCATGTCGTTGTCCGGCGAGATCTGCTCGTCGACGGGTGAACCCCGTCGCCTGGCGAGTACGATCGGTCGCGAGTGCGACATCAGCCACTCCAGCGCGGGCGGGTCGAGCTCGCATACGGTCGCCGCTGCCTCCGCGTCACGCACCATGATCGCGAGAGCCTTGGCGTCCCGCCCCTTGCATTCCCTGAGTCGGCGCACGCTCGCCGCGTTCGTGGCATCGCAGCAGAGATGGAAGCCACCGAGTCCCTTGACCGCCACGAGATGCCCGTCGTGGATCAGCCTGGCCGCCGAATCGATCGGCGCCCAGTCGTCTACGACGACGCCAGCCGACCCGTCGCCGGGAATCAAGCGAAGGCGCGGTCCACACACGGGGCACGCGTTCGGCTGCGCGTGGAAGCGCCGGTCGCGTGGGTCGTGGTATTCCGCCGAGCACTCCTCGCACAGGATGAAGTCGCGCATCGCGGTGTTGACACGGTCGTAGGGAACCCGCTCGACGATCGTGAAACGCGGACCGCAATTCGTACAGTTCGTGAACGGATAGCCGAACCGACGATCCGCGGCATCCCGCGTCTCCGCGAGGCAGGCATCGCAGGTGGCCGTGTCAGGCGAGACGCGGGCAGTCGTCGCCGGGTGATCCGACGAGCTGGCGACGATGCGAAATCCCCGTTCGCTCGGTGCCACAGGCATCGACTGTACGACGACGCCGTCGACCTTCGCGAGCGGCGGGGCGTCCGAACGAAGCCGCGCGACGAAGTCGTCGACCTGGTGCGGCCGGCCCTCGACCTGGATGAAGACGCCGTCCTGGTCGTTGCCGACAAGACCGCGCAGCACGAGTAGCTCGGCGAGTCGGAACACGAATGGCCGATAGCCAACACCCTGCACGATCCCGGTCACGCGGACCGCGAGCCGTACCGTGTCTGCGCGACCCGCGGTCACCCCGGCGAGGCCGTCAACCGAGGCCATGCGGGCCCCCATACGCTTCGCCGTCACGCGAGCAGCCAGTCTTCGTCGAGCGTTGGCTCGGCACGCGCAATAACGTAGGAGGAGCCGCCACCGGAGAAGAAGTCGTGGTTCTCGTCCGAATTGGGTGTGAGCGACGCCAGCAGCGAAGCATCGACATGCGATGCGGCCTCCTCGAAGGGCGGATCGAAGCCGAGCTGCCGGAAGGCGCGGTTTGCGTTGTACTGAAGAAACGGCACGACACTAACGGTCAGGCCCAGGCAGTCGTACATCTCGGCGGTGTAGGTGGCCTCGTTGGTGTACAGCCGCTCGAACAGCTGCCGCGTCCACGCGTCAACGTCCTGCCTGACGCTGGAGTCACATCTCGCAATGCTCTGCTGGAACTTGTATCCGACGTAGAGGCCGTGCACGGCTTCGTCACGGATGATCAGCCGAATCAGATCCGCCGTGTTCGGCATCTGCCCGCGCGCACTCAGGTGCAGCGGGAGGAAGAACCCGGAGTAGAACAGGAACGATTCGAGGAGAACGCTCGCCGCCTTCCGCTGCAGCGGGTCGATACCGTCGTAGCACGAACTGATCATCGCCGCCTTGCGCTGCAGGTAGACGTTCTGCAGTGACCACTCGAACGCGTCGTCGATCTCAGCGCGCGTGCAGAAGGTCGAGAAGATCGAGCTGTACGACTTCGCGTGCACGGACTCCATGAAGGCCATGTTCGTGTACACGGCCTCTTCATGCTGGGTGACTGCGTCCGCCATGAGGCTGACTGCACCGAGCGTGCTCTGCACCGTGTCGAGCAGCGTCAGGCCGGCGAACACCTTGACCAGCGTTCTCTGTACGTCCCTCGTGAGTGACCGCCACGACGCCATGTCCGCGCTGAGCGGAACACGCTCGGGAAGCCAGAAGTTCGACGTGAGCCGATGCCACACCTCGGCGTCGACCTCGTCCTCGACCTGGTTCCAGTTGACGGCTCGCATCGGCGCCGGCTCCACGACGTCCTCCGATCGGCTGCGCGGGCTAGACGGAGCAGGAGACACAGGCGTCCCGGCGCTGCCCGTCGGCGTCGGAGGTCGCCAGCCAAGCTGTCTCTTCAATCACGTGCTCGGAGTACGGCGCGGGCATCGTCGCCCACTCCGGGGCGGGATCTTCACCGCCTCGATACCGGCGCTGGCCAGGACCGCGTCAAACGACTCGGTGAATTGCCCGGCCCATCCGGATGTGCGGTCATCCCGAGGATGTGCACATTGCGGCTGCCGGCCTCCATCACGAGCAAGCGGTACAAGCGGCGGAGCGTCACTGCGCAGTCCGCGTGAAAGAAGTCGGCGGCCAGCATCGTCGCGGCCCGGGAGTGCGGGAACTGCCGCCAGGTCGTATCGGCGTGTCGCCC
>DATKQX010000096.1:0-37329 GCA_035532495.1 Saccharimonadales bacterium (SeqCode) | reverse complement strand
GGCAGCCGCGCGCTTGCCGGTCGCGGCCGCCGCGGCCTCGGCGGCGTACCGGCAGCGCTTGGCACGAATCCGAAGGTCGTGCAGCTGCTCGTCCGGAGCGCCGTTGCGGCACGCGATGGCGCCCGCGCGCAAGGACCGCCAGGGACGCCGGACCAGCGCCGGAAGCGCCTCGCGCGCCGGCGCCGCGGCCGCGGCGGTCAGGGCAGGCGCGCGAGCCGCCGCAACCAGGCGGTCGATGACCTCGAAGTAGTGGTCGGTATCGATGGCGGATAGCAGACGGCGCCGCGCCGAGCGCACCTGGGCCACGAGGGGCGCGACCACCGCCGTCGCCGCTCGCCGATCGACGGCAGGCAGTGTGGCAGCAGCAGCCCGGAGGCGATCCCGGAGCACCTCGGCGTCACGCACGCCCCCCAGCTCGGCGCCGAGCCACCGCAGCTCGTCACGAAGCGAGTTGACCCACTCGCGGTCCAGCAGTGGCTGGAAGGTGCGCAGGTCGCTGCGGAGGCGGCGCGTCGCCACCCGAGCCTGGTGGACGTCCTCGGCGTCAATCCCCAGGCGCACGCCGGGGTCGTGGCGAAGCAGCCGGATGACCGACGTGCTCATCGCCCGGCGCACGACGTCGCCGGCGGTGGACGACGCGTCCAGGGAGACGGGTGCCAGCTCCGGCGGTGGTGAGCCCACCAGGCCGAGCGCTCGCGCCACGAGTGCCCGAGGCGCGGCGGGCTGCGCCCCTGCGGCCTGGCAACGCGCGGCGAGGGAGGCGAGGAGGGTCTCGTTCTCGGAGGCGAGATCGATCTCGCGGAACCGCTGCGTGATCCGGGGGCCGGAGTACACCGATACCGTCGCGTCCACCGCGTGGGCCAGCCGGCGCCCGTCGCCGTCGAACAAGAAGGAGTCGGCGGTGACGGTGACGAGCCTCGCGACGAGTTCGACGGGCGCGTGCCGGGCGTAGACCCGAACCAGGCTCAGGGCTTCTTCGGGTGGGCTGTCAGGAGGCCCGGCGAACCGCAGTTCGGCACCGTCCCCCGCGGTCATCCCCTCGGCTGTTGCGGGCAGTCGCAGCACCCACCCGCTGCCTGACGAGTGGTCGAGCGCGACCCCCCATCGAGCCAGACGGAGGTCGGCCGTGTCCCAGTGGGTCGTCCGGGCGCGCCGCGGCGGCTCGGCCACGACCGACGCGGACGGAACCACCTCCTCGAGCGGCGCCTGCGAGAAGGTGATCGGCACTTCGAGCCGGAGCACGCGAGCGTGCGGGGGCTCGCCCGCAGCGCTCACCTGGCGACGCGCTCGACGGCGAGCCTGTGGAGCTCTGCCTGCGCGTCGAGGCCACGGACGCGGGGGACGTGGTGCCACGTGCCGTCGGCGTGCAGCTCCGACGCGAGCACGTCGTCGGCGAGCAGCACGTCGATGATCTCGGCAAGCCTCGCCTGCAGCAGGGGATCAAGCACGGGGACCACCGTCTCGATACGGCCGTCGAGGTTCCGGCCCATGAGATCCGCCGATCCGATGTACCAGGTGTCGGGGCCGAAGTGATACAGCCGCGAGTGCTCAAGGTAGCGACCACAGAGTGAGCGCACCCAGATGTTCTCCGACATCCCGGCGATCCCCGGGCGCACACCGCAGGAGCTGCGCACGATGAGGTCGATGCGCGCTCCGGCACAGGACGCCGCGTAGAGCGCCTCGATCACCTCGGGGTCGATCAGGTGGTTGCACTTGATGATGATCCGGCCCTCGCTGTGCGTCTGGGTCCGGATCAGCTCGACGATGCCGGGGCGCAGCGTGACCGGGGCGACGAGCAGGCGTCGGTACTGACGCTGGCGGCTGTAGCCGGTCAGATAGTTGAAGAGGTCGGTGAGATCCTCGCCGATCTCCACGTTCGACGTGAGCAGCCCGATGTCCTCGTAGAGCCGTGCGGTCTGCGAGTTGTAGTTGCCGGTGCCCATGTGGCAGTAGCGGCGGATGCCCCCGTCAGAGCGACGGACGACCAGCGTCGCCTTCGCGTGCGTCTTCAGACCGACGACGCCGTAGACGACGTGCACGCCGGCCTTCTCGAGCTCCTCGGCCCAGGTGATGTTCTGCTGCTCGTCGAAACGGGCGGTCAGCTCGACCAGCGCAACCACCTGCTTGCCCCTCTCGGCTGCCCGGATCAGGGCGCGGACGATGGGGCTGTCGGGGCCGGACGTCCGGTAGAGCGTCTGCTTGATCGCGAGGACGTCGGGGTCGCTGACCGCCTGGTCGATGAAGGCCTCGACGCTGCTGGCGAACGACTCGTACGGGTGCTGCACGAGCACGTCGCCGGCGTCGATCACCTTGAAGATGTCGATCTCCCCCTCCTCGCCCGGAGGGAGCGTGAGCGCAAGCGGGATCACCGGAGCCGGGAGGCGTTCCTTCAGGTCGGGACGGTTCAACTCGTAGAGCCCCCAGAGCCCGCTCAGGTCGAGTGGCCCCGCGACGGTGTACACGTCCTCCTCGCCGAGCTCGAGCTCTCGCATCAGGAGACGCTTGACCTCCTCGGACATCGAGTCGTCGATCTCCAGACGCACGACCTGCGGCGACCTGCGGCGGCGGCGGAGGTACTCCTGAACGGCGGCGCGGAGATCCTCGGCCTCCTCTTCCTCGAGCGCCGGGTCGGCATTGCGCGTGACGCGGAACGGGTACTGAGCGACGACCCGCATGCCTGGGAACAAGCGATCGAGGTGTGATGCGATGACCTGCTCGACCGGTACGAAGCGCTCCCCGTCCGGCATGACCACGAACCGCGGGAGCAGCGGTGGGACCTTGACCCGCGCGATGCGTTGCTCGGCGCCGCGCGGCGCGCCCACCACGACCGCGAGGTTCAACGAGAGATCACTGATATAGGGAAAGGGGTGCGCGGGGTCGACGGCGAGTGGCGTGAGCACCGGGAAGATGCGGTCCTCGAACACCGAGTCCACGTACTCGCGATCCCCGGGATCGAGCGAGTCGTTGTTCGAGAACCGCAGCCCGACGTCGGCGAGCTGCTCGACGATATCCCGAAAAGCGTGAATCTGCCGCGCGGTGATGTCGGTGCAGCGAGTGCGGATCTCGGTGAGCTGCTCGTCGACCGTCATGCCGTCAGGGCTCAGCGCCGCGACACCCGCGCGCCGCTGTTCGATGAGGCCGCCGACGCGGACCTGGAAGAACTCGTCGAGGTTGGTGCTTGAGATGGCGACGAATTTCGCGCGATCCAGCAGCACTCGCGACGGGTCCTCTGCAAGCTCGAGCACACGCGTGTCGTAGTCGAGCCAGCTGAGGTGGCGATTGATGTAGCGGTGGCGGCCGTCGAGCTTCTCGGCATGGTCGCGTTGTGGCGCGTCGGCGTCCGCGCCGTCCTCCGGCGCAGCGAGTGCCATCAGCCGAGCTCCTCGATCGCCCCGGAGTCGAGAAACACCAGGTCCTCGGCGATGTTGGTGACACGGTCGGCGATGCGCTCGAGGTGATGCGCGATGAACACGAGGTTGGTTGCACGGAAGACCGTCGTGTTGTCCTCGGTCATCATCTGGATGAGGTCGTCGAACAGCCGGTGATAGATGCGGTCGACCCTGTCGTCGCCGGCTGCGATGCGTCGCGCCTGGAGCACATCGCGCGACACCACCGCGGCGAGGATCCCGCGGATCTGATCGCTGCAGTAGGCGGCCATCTTGGGGACGTCGACGTAGGTCTCGAGCGGCGGCAGGTCCGCGAGGTTGCGGGCAAGCTTGGCGATGCTGACGCAGTGGTCGCCCATGCGCTCGAGCTCTGACGACATGTTGAGCAACCCGATGACCTCGCGGAGGTCCCGCGCCGAGGGGCCCTGACTGACGATGAGCGAGAAGGACAATTCGCGCAGTTCTCGCTGCCGGTCGTTGACGAGCGCGTCATCCGCGATGACCCTCGCGCACATGCTCACATCGCGCTCGGCGAGTCCGCTCGTGGCCAGCGTGATCGCGGCGTCGACGAGCTCGCCCATGTCCGCGACGATGCGCCGGAGATGGGTCAACTCCTCAACGAGGGTCGCTCGGTGCGGATGCAGGAGTGGCTCGCTCATCTCACCTGAGTGTAGAGGCACCACGTGACCACCACGACATCTCCCCCCTCCCATGGCGCTTCCTGATCACCCTCGTCGAGGACCTCCACCAGTCAATCGAGCGCCTGGAGGATCCCCACCCTTCGTTCGCTCACCCACCGTCTCTGCTGGACGCAGGCTGAGAGTCAGGCCCATCCGGGTACGGAACCGTCGGGCCAGCTCGACGGGCTCCCAAGCGTAGGGAAGGCCGGTGGTGATCACCACCCGGCTGCGACGCTCGTCGAGACGGGCCGTGGGTTGCTCGCCACCGTCGATGCGCCGGTCGAGCTCGTCGGCAAGCTCCAGGACGACCGCGAGCCGGTCGATGCGCTTGATGTCATCGCGGGTACAGAGGCGCGCGTAGCGAGGCAGGTTGGCCCGGCCTTTGCCGAGACGCGCGAGCGTCGTGGCGATGAGAGCGACCTCTCGATGCGTGAATCCCTGGAGATCGGCGGACGCGACCACTCCCGCTGCGTGGCTCCAGCGATCGTAGTAGTTGATGCTCTGTCCGACATCGAGCAGCGTGGTGGCGTGGTCGAGCACCTCGCGCATCTCGGCGTTCATCGTCGGGTCGGCAACGCCGAGGATCGCGCGGACGAGCCCCTGACGGCGGCGGGACCGTTGCTCGTCCCAGGTTGCGAATCGGGATGCCAGCGCGGCGACCGAACCGCGGCGCACCTGCCAGACCTCGGGCAGCTCGAGGTGCAGCTCGGCCAGTGCGATCCCCTCTCGGAGGCCGTGACCGGAGACCATCAGGGTCCGGGCCCCGAGCGCGTCCATCGTCGCGGCAACCACGAGCGCTCCGCCCATGATCGAGTCCGCGCGGTCTGCCGAGAGCCCCGCGACCGTGCGCAGGGAGGACAGACTGCGGTTCGTCAGGCGTGCGGTCATGTCGCGGACCTCACGGCGCTGGAGGACGTAGCCGTCGACACGGGCGATCGGATGCCCGACCGAGCGCATGTGGATCTTGGCGAGGTTGCGGACGGTACCCCCGGTGCCGACCATGCCCCCGTCGTCGGGGAGCGCGGGAACGCCCGCGTCGCGCAGCGTGCGCGCAACGTGATCGCGAAGGTCGGCGACCTCGGACGGCCGTGGCGGATCGCTGCGCAGGAACCGATCGGTCGCAACGAGCGCGCCGAGCTCGAACGTCCACCAGCGGAGCGCCCTGCGTCGTTCGAAGTACGCGAGCTCGAAGCTCCCACCGCCGACGTCGATGAGGTAGCCGGTGTCGATGGGAAGCCCGTGCACGGCGCCGAGAAACGCGTAGCGCGCCTCCTCCTCGCCGTCGATCACCCTGATCGCGAGTCCGGTGTCCGCCTCGAGTCGGGCCAGCACGCTGTCACGGTTGGTCGCTGTCCGGATCGCGGCGGTGGCGACCGCCACGGTCCGCTCCGCGCCGGCCGCTGCGGCCACTGCTCGGAAGTCGCGTACGGACGCCGTCGCGGCTGTCACAGCGCTGGCCTCGAGCCGGCCCCGGGCGTCGATGTGACGCGCGAGCTGGAGCGACGTTCGAGCGTCAGCGATGATGTCGAGTTGGCCGGCGGCATCGAGTCGCAGCACTGCGATTCGGGCCGAGTTCGATCCGATGTCGATAACGGCAAGCGTGGATTCTACGGCGGCCATCTCCCTGGTACGAACCCGGGCGGGAGCGGCAAGTATAGGCAGCACGGACTCTCCGGAGTTCAGCGCCTTCCGGTCAGCGCCACGCCGTTCGGGGCGACATCGGCATCCAAGACGATCCGATCGAGGCGGTATCCCACGCCGTACACCGTCGTGATGCGGAACGGCAGCGCCTCGAAGCGCTCGAACTTCTCCCGCAGCCAGCGCACGTGCACGTCGACCGTCTTGCGCTCACCAAAGAATTTCGGACCCCAAACCCGCCGGATGAGCTGCTCGCGTGAGTGGACCCTGCCCGGGTGAGCGATCAGGAACGAGAGCAGGTCGAACTCCTTTGGGGAGAGGCGCAGCTCCTCGGCGCCGACGCGGACTGATCGCGCCCCCCGGTCGAAGCGGAGGTCGCCGATCTCCTCGACCTCCACCAGGCCGCGCTCCTCGGCCGGGGGCTGCGCTCGGCGGAGCAGTGCCATCACGCGCGCTGTGAGCTCGGCGAGCGAGAACGGCTTGGTCATGTAGTCGTCGGCACCGACGCGCAGCCCGACAATCTTGTCGAGCTCGCTGTCGCGCGCGCTCAGCACGAGCACGGGGGTCGTCGTCTCCTGGCGCAGGATCCGGCAGACCTCGAGACCGCCGAGCTCGGGAAGCATGAGGTCGAGGACGATCAGGTCAGGGCGCAGCTCGCGAGCCTTCTCGAGCGCTTCGATCCCGTTGCTCGCCTGACTCACCTGGTAGCCCTCGCGCACCAGATTGAAGCGAAGGGTTTCCCGAATCGCCTCCTCGTCTTCGACCACCAGGATGTGCTTGGCTCCCACGATGTGTGGCTGAGCCTACGCGGCGCCTTCTTATGGAGGGGTTAAGGAAAGGTCAGAAAACGGGTGTCTCGCGGTGCGTCCCGAACACCACGCGCAACGCCTCAATGATCTCTCCTTCGGTGGCCCGCGCACGGACGCAGTCGATGATCGCGGGCATCATGTTGTCGCTTCCCCTCGCGACCTCCTGCAACGCGTCGAGACGCGTGGTGACGCTCGTGTTGTCACGGGTCTCACGCAGCACCTTGAGGCGCGTGGCCTGCGCCGTCTCGACCTCCGGGTCGATCACCAGCGTCAACGGCTGCACCGTGTCGACGCTCTGATCGAACACGTTGACGCCAACAATGACTCTTTCTCCGGTCTCAAGCTGGCTCTGATACCGGAAGGCCGCGTCGGCGATCTCGCGCTGCGGGAACCCCTCATCGACTGAGGCGATCATGCCGCCACGCTCAGCGATGGCAGCGAAGTAGTCCTCCGCGGCCTGCTCCATGCGATTCGTGAGGTCCTCGACGAACCACGACCCGGCGAGCGGATCCACAACGGAAGGTACACCTGTCTCGTACGCGAGGATCTGCTGCGTGCGGAGCGCGATCTGCGCGGCCTTCTCGGTGGGGAGCGCGAGCACCTCGTCCATCGAGTTCGTGTGCAGGGAGTTCGTGCCTCCGAGGACGGCGGCGAGCGCCTCGAACGCGGTGCGCGCAACATTGTTCTCGATCTGCTGCGCGGTGAGGGAGCACCCCGCAGTCTGGGTGTGGAAGCGCAACTTCAGGGAGCGCTCGTCCTTGGCGCCGTACCGGTCACGCATGTGCCGTGCCCAGATGCGTCTCGCGGCGCGATATTTCGCGATCTCCTCGAAGAAGTCGATGTGCGCGTTGAAGAAGAACGACAGGCGAGGCGCGAACTCGTCGACGTCGAGCCCTCGCGCGATCCCGGCCTCGACATAGGCAAACCCGTCGGCGAGCGTGAACGCAAGCTCCTGCGCAGCAGTGCTCCCAGCCTCGCGGATGTGATACCCGCTGATGGAGATCGGATTCCAACTCGGCACGTTGCGCGTGCAGAATTCGACGACGTCGGTGACGAGCCGCATCGACGGCCGGATCGGGAAGATGAACTCCTTCTGCGCGATGTATTCCTTGAGGATGTCGTTCTGCAGCGTCCCGCCGAGCTTCCGGTACGGGATCCCCCGCTCGTCGGCGGCGGCCAGGTACATCGCGAAAAGGATGGGTGCGGGCGAGTTGATGGTCATCGACGTGGTCACCGCGCCGACGTCGATGCCGTTGAAGAGCGTGAGCATGTCCTCAACGGAGTCGACGGCAACGCCGCAACGGCCGACCTCACCCAGGCCGTGCGGTGAGTCCGAGTCGATGCCCATGAGCGTCGGCATGTCGAAGGCTACCGACAGACCGGTCTGTCCCTGCGCGAGCAGGAAGCGATAGCGCTCGTTGGTGTCCTCCGCGCTGCCGAAACCGGCGAACTGGCGCATCGTCCAGACCTTGTCGCGATACATGGTCCGATGCACGCCGCGGGTGAACGGAAACGAACCCGGCTCGCCGAGATCGTTCGCAACGTCGAGCGCCGGTGCCGGCGGCCCGTACCAGGGATCGAGCGGAAGGCCGCCGAGGGTGTCGGGGGGGATCGGCGGTCCCTCCCGATCCGCGGGAGTGGCGGCGGCATCGGCGCGGTTGATCGTCTGGGTCATCAGTGCGTCGCTTCCTTGGTGTATCCGTTGAGGATTCGCTCGGCCAGGGCGTATGGATCCACCTGGCTCAGGTCGCCCGCGAGCTCTTGACTCATTGTCCCCTCATGTAACGCCGTTCGCGCGCGCTCGGCCGATCGCTCGACGACGATCGCCTCGACCTCGGCCCGAAGGCGGGCGATCCGGCGGCGCTCCAGCTCTCCGGAAGACGCGATCGAGGCGCCGTGGAGCTCGATGGCGGCCACCAGCTCATCCATCCCCTCGCCGGTCGCTGCGGTGGTGGTGATCACGGGTGGCGACCAGTCGCCGCGGACCTTGCCGTGGCGGACGAGTTCGCGAAGATCGCGCACGACCTTGGCCGCTCCCGGAAGATCGGCCTTGTTGACCACGAAGATATCGGCGATCTCCAGGATCCCGGCTTTGATGATCTGCACCGCATCGCCGCTGGACGGCGTCGTCACGACGACCGTGGTGTCCGCTGTCTCCATCACCTCGAGCTCGGACTGACCCACCCCCACCGTCTCCAGGAGGCAGCGATCGCGCCCGGAAGCGTCGACCAGCCGGATGGCCTCCCGAGCGGCGGCCGCAAGCCCGCCGAGGTGGCCGCGAGCCGCCATGCTCCTGATGAAGACCCCCGGATCGAGCGTGTGGCGGACCATCCGCACCCGATCCCCGAGGATCGCGCCCCCCGTGAACGGGCTCGACGGGTCCACCGCGATCACACCGACGCGGTGTCCCGAGGCCCGCCAGCGCTCGATGATCTGGTCGCAGAGCGTGCTCTTACCGCTCCCCGGCGGACCGGTCACTCCGATGACCCGAGCTCTCCCGGTCTGTCCCCGGACGTCGCGAAGCAGGCTCGCGATGCCCGGATCACGGTCCTCGACCATGCGAATCGCGCGGGCCAGTGCCCGGGTCTCGCCGGCCACCAGACGTTCGGCAAGAGGGGCCTCTGGCATCGGCTCGAGTCTACCGGCGGGTCACCACCACACCGTACGGCGTAACCTCGCCGTCAGACCAATTCGTTATAAAGCCTCAGGTGAGACGACAACGCGCATCCTTGCGCCGCCATCACGTTCGGCGCAATCGGGTGCTCCTGGGGTTCTTGATTGCATTCGGTTTCATCCTGTCCGGCGCGGTTGGCGCGGTCGCCTACTTCATGCCGGCAATCGTGACCGCATTCCAGGACACCGGGCACGCCATCAACCGCATCACCCCCGGGGCAACGGCATCCACCACATCGTCCGCGAGCCCCTCGGCATCCACAGCCGCCACGCAGCCCCCAGGAGTCGCGCCGCCGGGGGCGCCGTTCACCGTGCTGCTCCTCGGTTCGGACAACGACGCGAAATTCGGTGGGACCGTCCTGACGCAATCGATGATCCTGGCCCGTGTCAATCCGACCACCCGCCAGGTCGTCATGGAGTCGATCCCGCGTGACCTCTGGGTCCCGCTGGCGACCGGCGGTAGCGCAAAGATTGATGCCGCGTACTTGCATGGCGGCGCGAGCGCTGCGGTGGCGACCGTGGAGGAAAACTTCCACATCCACATCGACCACTACGCGTGGATCGGGTTGTTGGGCCTGGTCAACCTCATCAACCAGGTCGGCGGCATCGATGTGGTCGCAACCAATCCGGTCATGGACGACTACTACCCTGCGGACCTCTCCGGAACGAACCCGTACGCGTATGAGCGGGTCGCGGTCCTTCCCGGACCGCAGCACATGAACGGCATCCAGGCGCTCATGTATGTCCGCTCGCGACACGGGGATCTGCGCAGCGACTTCGGACGCTCGCAGCGTCAGCAGCAGGTGCTGCTCGCCTTGCGTGCCAAGGCGAAGTTGCTCGGCATCGCCGACCTGCCCGACATCGCAACTGCGATGGCCAACGACTTCTCGACGGATATGAGCATCGGTGAGATTGCCTCCCTCCTGCCGATCGCGAGCAGCGTGCAGCTCCAGAATGTGCACCAGGTGATCCTCGCGTCCCCGTACACGTCGAACCTTCAGATCGACAACCAGGACGCGCTCGCGCCAGACTGGAATCTCATCCTGCCGCTGACGCACAGATACTTCCCCGCGGCATGAGGAGCGCCGGGTGAGACGGGCGATCAGCATCGTCGCGCTCCTGGCGCTCATGGCCGCGTTCGGCTTTGGCGTCAACCGGCTCATCGCGTCACGGAAGACGAATATTCACCGTGAGACAAGTTCGTACGTCCCGACCGCCACGCGCCCGGCCGTCATCCTTCCGGGAACGCTGTACCTTGCGCAGGGCGGGCAGCTGTACAGCATGAGTGATGGGTTCTTCACCAGCCTGCATTCATCGACCAGCGCCGGGACATGGATGCAACCCGCATACGTTCCCGGAACGCAGAACGTCGTCGCGGTGCTTCGCTCCGCGGAGTACTCGAATCTGTACCTGCTCAACAGCCAGGGGAAGGTGATCCGTCAGCTGAGCAACAACGCCGTTGTGGCATCCAAGGTGACCCAGGTGTGGCTCAACCACTGGATGTTCTGGCCGCATTTCGGCCCCACCGGCACGCTGTACTTCGCATACGACCAGCCGAAGAACTCAAGCACGTATGCAGTCGATTTCTCGATCTGGTCAGGCTCGTTGAGCGGGACGCTCGCGAAACAACAATTGACAACCGCGAATCCGTTCACCGGCGGTGACGTGGATCCCACACCCATGGCCAACGGCGACGTGATGTTCTCGAGGTACGCGATCGCCAATGGGAATGCGTTCTCGTTCATCGCGTTGGTGGCGAAACCCCTGGTGCAACCGGTGATCCTCAGCACGGGGACGCAGGACTGCGGGCAGCCCGCTCCGTCACCGGACGGCACGATGGTCGCGATGGTATGCATCGGCGGCACGGGACTGCAGAGCACACGCCTCGAGGAGGCGCCGCTCGTCGGCACGAAGCTCGGAACCCCGCGCACGCTGGTCACCAACTGCCTGTGCTCCGCACCCGTGTGGGCGCCGGATGGCAGCGGGCTGGTGTACTACAACGCGACCGACGCCGCGGGACACTTCGAGCTCTGGTGGATCAAGGGCGCGCTCACCGCCGCTCCGGCGGCGCCGCTCCAGGTGACCACCAATCTCAACTTCGACGCCACGTCCCCGCCGTCATGGTCGCCGCTGACGAGTATCCCGGTGATGACCCGCTGATCTAGTAGAAGACCTGCGCGAGCTCATACAGCTCGCGCGGCACGCGGCGTTGCTCCTTGACGACGTCGGCGATGTGTGCCACCGCGACGGTGCCACCCCGCACGACGGGCATCTCACCGAACCTGCCATCGACGATGAGGTCATACGCCTTGGCCCCCACGCGCGTCGCCCAGATACGGTCGTACGCGGTCGGCGATCCGCCGCGCTGCACGTGCCCGAGCACGGTCGCGCGCGTCTCGTGTCCGGTGCGCTCCTCGATGATGCGTGCCAGCGTCTCTCCGACGCCACGCCGGCTCAGCTGCACGTGACCGAACGCATCGCGAGAGCCTTCGGCCTCCTCCTTGTTCTGCAGCCCCACCATCTCAACGCCTTCGGCGACGACGATGATGCTGCTGTCGCTGCCGGCCTGCCGGCGCACCTCGAGGTGCGCGACCACCTGATCAACGGTGACCTCGAACTCCGGGATGATGATCATGTCGGCGCCGCCCGCGAGGCCGCCCATCACGCCGACCCATCCGGTGTCGCGTCCCATGACCTCGCAGACCATGACGCGGTGGTGCGAGGTCGCGGTGGTATGCAGGCGATCGAGCGCCTCGGTGACGACGCTGACCGCGCTGTCGAATCCGATGCAGTAGTCGGTGACGCTCAGGTCGTTGTCCATCGTCTTGGGGACACCGACCACGCGAGCCTGTTGCTCAGCGAGACGCGCGGCGACGCTCAGCGTGTCATCGCCACCGATGGCGACGAGCGCGTCGAGGCGCAGGCGTTCCATATTGCGCATCACGTCCGCGATTCCGCCGTCGACCTTCATCGGGTTGGCGCGTGAGCTGCCGAGCATCGTGCCGCCCAACTGGAGGATGCCGGACAGCCTCGGACGCTCCAGTGCGACGACGTCACCATCACCGAGCAGGCCCGCCCACCCGTTGCGAATGCCGAAGAGCGTGTCGCCTGCGGCCAGCGCTCGCCGGCCGATTGCTCGAATCGCCGCATTGAGGCCTGGTGCGTCACCCCCACCCGTCAGCACGGCGATCCTCATTGCCACGCTCACATCCCCCGTTGATTCGTCCGTGTCGAAACGCTAGTTGCCGATCCCGGGATCACCGAGAAACGCCTGCTCCTCGTTGCTGCCGAGCACGACGATGACGTCGCCCACCGTGGGAGCGGGGGTCGCGCTCGGCACGCCTGTCCCGGTCGCCGTGGGAACGGGTGCCGGCGGAGGTTGGGTGATCACGCTGACGCCGAAGTATGCGGCGAGCCAGGCCGCAGCCGCAGTGTCCGCCCCGCCGCTCTGGTCAATCACCTGCGTCACGGCCTGTTTCGTCCCCTTGCCGCCATTGATGGTGTGGAACCCGACCATGCTCATGATCCCTGCCCACCGCCCGGAGGCGTCGTTACCACGGCCACTCTCGTCCACGAAGCGGACATGGGCGCCTTCCGCGAGGGCAGCCGCGGGCGGGAAGATGTCCTGTACGTAGTGGCTCAATGTCTTGAAGCTCGAATCGTGCGCGTAGAGGTAGTACCCGCCGCACCTGGAGGGGTAGCCGCAGTCATAGAGGAAGTTGGTGTCGTCGATGCTGACGTGCTCGATGGTTGCGGGGTTCACACCCTGCACGAGACCGTAGAGTGATTCGGCATCGCTGATCGTCAGGTTCGTGAGCACGTTGTCGCCGAGTGCGCTGATGACATCCGGGAGCTGTCCGATGCCGCCGATGCTCTCGAGCTGCGCCTTCAGCGCAACGATCACCTGCTGCTGCCGGCGACTCCGAGCGAAGTCAGATCCCTGGCCGTTGTTGCCATGGCGGGACCGGGCGTAGATGAGCGCGGTCGCGCCATTCATATGCTGCACGCCCGCGTTGAAATGCACAGTCTCGTATCCGCAGTTGCCCTGGCTGCACTCCCCGGCCGGGTACTGGTTGTCGGTGAACCCGGTCGGCACATCGATGTTGATCCCGCCCACGGCGTTCACGGCCTGCTTGAATGCGTCGAAATTGACGCCGACAAAGTAGTTGATGCCGACGCCGAGCAGATGCTCGATGAGTGGATCCGCAACCGCGGCGCCCGCGTCGACGGAACTCGCCGGTTCCGGGCCCTCGCCGAGCATGCCAGCGGCATACGCGAAGTTGATCCGCTGGTCCGTCGCCTGCCCGTTCTTGAGCGGAATGCGTACGTACCAGTCGCGCGGGATCGAGATCTCGGCGACCTGCGGCGGATGGTTGGCAACTGGCTGGATCGACACGACCATGATCGAGTCGGTGAGATCGCCCCCGGCGTGCTGAACCCCGCCATAGCCGTAGAGCACGATGTTGATGCGCTGCAGGCTCCGTCGCTCCTTGTCGATCGCCGATCCGCCACCTCCGCCGAGCGCGTTGAGCGCGGCACTGATCGGGCTGGTGTGGAACGTCTTCGCGAGGGCGAACGAGAGTCGGACGCCATAGACGACCGCACTGGCGAGGGCGAGCGAGAGCATCAGCGTCACGGAGAGGATCACCCGCTTGCGCGTGACCCATCTCGGGAAGACGTTGTACCGCGAGCGTCGCTTGCGACGGGACGCGGATCTACTCATTGTTGCCATGGATGTGGTGTTCTCGTGTGGTTCCGAACGGTTGTGCGGACCGCCGCAAGGGCAATCGCGGGGCCTGCGCTGTTCGACGGGCGCCCTGACGGGGAACGGGTGGTGTCAGCCCCCGGTTACCCGCCGACGACCTAGCGTACCCCACGGTTCGCTGATGAGGAGCCGACAGTGCCATCATCAGCGGCCTACTTCGGGATGGAGGAATCAAAGGTGCGCGCACAACAGGTTCACGGACTCGAGGGGCCGTCGGGACTGCGTCTGGTCGACGTCGAGGAGCCCGAGGACAGTGACCGCGTGGTCATCGAGGTCGCGGCCGCCGGGGTGAGCTTTCCCGATCTGCTCTTGACCCGCGGGGAATACCAGATGAAGCCGCCATTGCCGTTCGTTCCAGGGGTCGAGGTGGCCGGCAGGGTCCGCTCGGCGCCCCTGGGTTCGGGGTTCCGGGCGGGAGACCGGGTGATGGCGTTCACCATGCTGGGCGGGTTCGCCGACGTGGCCGTCGCCGAGCCCGCGTTCACGCTCGCGATCCCGACCGGGCTGAGCCTCGATGCCGCCTCGGGGTTCGTCATGAACTACCACACCGCGCACTTCGCCCTGGCCCGCAGGGCACGGCTTCGCGCGGGCGAGCGGATCGCCATCCACGGAGCCGCGGGCGGCATCGGCACAGCGGCGATCCAGGTCGCGCGCGGCCTCGGCGCCGAGGTCATCGCGATCGCAGCGGGGCCCGACAAGATGCATATCGCCGAGCGCGCCGGCGCGCATCGCGTGCTCGACGCCGAAGGCGACTGGGTCTCGGCGCTCCGAGCGCAGAACGACGGCCACGGGGTCAACGCGATCCTCGACCCCGTCGGCGGCGAGCGTTTCGATCAGAGCGTGCGCTGCCTGGCGCCGGAGGGACGCCTCATCGTGGTGGGGTTCACGGACGGCAGGATCCCGTCGGTACAGGTGAACCGAGTCCTGCTCCGCAACATCGACATCGTCGGCGCGGCCTGGGGGGCATTCCTCGGCGTCGAGCCATCGCTGTTCGGCGAGACCCAACGCGCGCTCAACACCATGATCGACTCCGGCGCCATTGCGCCGATCGTCGGGAAGACGTATCCGCTCGAGGAGGCGGAGGCCGCGCTCGAGCTCCTCGGCCACCGCCAGGCCACGGGGAAGATCGTTCTGCGCATGTAGGTCGCATACTCGAGCGACCGTGAACCGCTGGCTCTGCTCGGTTTTGGCGGCCGCGAGTGCGCTTGTGGCATGCGGGTCCACCACAACCGCGCCAAGCTGGTTCGTGCGCGAGTATCTCGGGCTCCCATCCTCGCTCTCGCCCAACGCCCCGGACATGAGCTTCACCGATACGGTCGTGTGGGGGGCCCCCGGTCAGATGGACGTGGTGAGCTTCGGGAGCTCCGGGTGCCCGAAGCTGCCGATCCGGTTGGACGCGACGGCGCCGAACGTGTTCACGGTGACCTTGAGCAACGGGGAGCCCGGCGGCGCGTGCACAGCCGATCTCGCGGGAACGACGAGCGTGATCAGGGCTCCAAGCACTATCGATCCGACGCGGCCCGTATACGTGACGATCGTCGACAACCGCACTCGGACCAACGTCGTGCTCCCGCCGCGCCCGCCCTCGGGCTGAACCGCCTAGCTACCGAGAAGATCGCGCGCAATCACCACGCGCTGGATCTGGCTGGTGCCCTCGTAGATCTGTGTGATCTTGGCATCGCGCATCATGCGCTCCACCGGGTACTCGTTCACGTAGCCGTACCCGCCGAGGATCTGCACCGCGTCGGTGGTCACCTTCATCGCGGTGTCGGCGGCGAGCAGCTTCGCGATGGCGGCGAAATGACCGACGTCCGGGCTCTTGTCGTCGATGAGCTGTGAAGCCATGTAGACGATCGCCCGCGCGGCCGCGGTCTGCGCCTCCATGTCCGCGACCATGAACTGGATCCCCTGGAACTCGGCGATCGCCTTGCCGAACTGTTTGCGTTCCTTCGCGTAGCCGACCGCGTAATCGAGCGCACCCTGCGCGATGCCGAGCGCCTGCGACGCCACGCCCGGACGCGAGCGGTCGAGTACCTTCATCGCGATCCGGAACCCGTCGCCCTCCTCGCCGATGCGGTTCGCCGCCGGAATGACGACCTCATCGAAATGCAGCTCGGCGGTGTTGCTCCCGCGGATTCCGAGCTTGCCGTGAATCGTGGTTGCTGTGAATCCCTTCAGATGCTGGGCGTCCTCGATCACGAAGGCGCTCACTCCACGCGCGCGCTGCGACGGATCGGTCTTGGCGAAGACCGTGATGGTGTCGGCGACACCGCCGGCGGTGATCCAGATCTTGCTGCCGGTGATGACGTACTCGTCGCCGTGGAGGTCCGCACGCGTCTCCATCCCAGCCGGGTCGCTCCCGGCACCCGGCTCACTGAGGGCGTACGCGCACAGCCTGGCGCCGCTCGCGAGGTCGGGCAGCAGGCGGGCCTTCTGCTCGTCGCTGCCGGCGATCATCAGCGCGTACCCGCCGAGGGCTTGCACCGCGAGGATGAGGGCGCTCGTCGCGCAGACCTTCGCGATCTCCTCGATCGCGACGTTGAGGGTCAGCGCGCTGCCGGAAAGACCACCGTATTCGGGCGGAAAGGGGAGCGCGAAGAGGTCGTGCTTCCGGAAGAGATCGACCACGTCCCAGGGGAACTCGCCGGTACGATCGATGTCCGCCGCGCGCGGCGCGATCTTCTCGCGGGCGATGTCACGAACCGTGTCACGGATTGCGATCTGCTCTTCGTTGAGGCGCACGTCCATGTGCCTGATGCTACCAAGCCCGCCACGTTCGGGTCATGCGTTGAGCACGTGACGCGCGATCACGATGCGCTGGATCTGGTTGGTGCCCTCATAGATCTGGCACGCTTTCGCGTCGCGAAACCGCACCGCGGCTGGATGATCGTCTGCACCGGACTCAGGAGCGCAGAGGTCGACCGCAGCCTGCGCGACCGCGACGCACGTGTCCGTCGAGTACAGCTTTGCGATCGAGGCATCCAGCGTGACGCGCTCGCATGCGTCGACAAGCGATGCTGCGTGACGAGTGAGCTGTCGCGCGGCGGCCGTGCGCATCTCCATGTCCGCGAGCGTCGTCGAATCGATATCCACGCCGGCATCACGACGGCTGCGCGAGGCGACCACTGCAGCGTCGAGCGACCCCTGCGCGATGCCGACCGCCTGGGCGGAGATGCCGACGCGTCCGCTGTCGAGTGCGGACATCGCGACCGTGAATCCGATCCCCTCTGCACCGAGCCGGTTGGCGGCTGGGACACGCACCCCCTGGAGGACGAGCTCTCCCGTCCAGGAACCGTGCAACCCCATCTTCCCCAGCGGGGTCCCGGCGCTGACGCCGGGCCACGCCCCTTCGACCAGGAACGCGCTGACACCGCGTGTGCCGGTTCCCGTCCGTGCCATCACGATGTACAGATCCGCATCGCCGGCGCTCGTGATGAACGCCTTCGCACCGTCCAGCACGTACGTATCGCCGTCGCGGATCGCGTGAGTCTGCAGCGCCACGGCATCGCTGCCACCCGCCGCCTCCGTGAGCGCGAACGCCGCGAGCCATTCGCCGGACGCCAGCTTCGGCAGATATCTGGACTTCTGGTCAGCATCGCCAAAAACGATGAGTGGCTCGGTGCCGACCGAGAGGTGCACGTCGAGGATCACCGCGCTGCTGGCATCTGCTCGCGCGACAGCCTCGATGAGCTCGATGAAGTCACGGTGCGTACCGCCCGCCCCTCCGTATTCCGGCGAGGTCAGGATGCCGGCGAGGCCCGCTTCGCCGGCTGACTCGACGAGGCGCTTCGGATGCGGCCCCTCTCCCCGCGCCATCGCCGGCGCGATGGGTATCACGACGTCCTGCACAAATCCAGCGATACGCTCGGCGAACGCGGTGCGTTCGATATTCAGTCGACTCGCACGAGAGTCGCCTCGCCCTGCGCGATGCCACTGCAGATGCCGGCCGCTCCGTACCCACCACCGCGGCGGCGAAGTTCATAGAGAAGTGTCATGAGGATTCGAGCGCCGCTCGCGCCGATTGGATGGCCGATCGCGATCGCACCGCCGTTGACGTTGACGCGGTCGGGATCGACCTCGAGCATCCGCATGCTGGTGATCGCCACGGCGGCAAACGCCTCGTTGATCTCCACGACCTCGAGCTTGCCTGCATCCACCACTCCACGTGTCCGGCGCATCGCAGCCTCGATGGCCAGCGCCGGCACGGTCGCGAGGTACGGGTGCTCGGCTGCCGACTCCCCGTATGTGAGCCACGTTCCGAGCGGCGTGTGTCCCTCGGCGCGCGCGCGCTCGGCGCTCATCAGCAGCACCGCGGTGGCGCCGTCGTTCATCCCGGGCGCGTTGCCCGCGGTGATGGTCGATCCCTCGCCGAAGGCACCGCGGAGCGCAGACAGCTTCTCGAGCGTCGATCCGGCACGCGGTTGCTCATCGTGCTCGACGCTGCCGCCGTTGACGGCCACCGGCACGATCTCGTCGGCGAATTTTCCCGCTGCAAGCGCGTCCTGATAGCGCGTCTGCGAGCGGAGCGCCCACGCATCCTGCTCGTCCCTGCTCACGCCGAGCTCGGCGGCGACGTCGCTGCCGTGCACGCCCATGAGCACGCCGTCGACCGGGCAGCAGAGGCCGTCCCGCATCATGCTGTCGACCACGACGCGGTCGCCGAAGCGGCTCCCGAAGCGCTGGTCCTCCAGCAGATACGGCGATCGCGACATCGACTCCATGCCACCGGCAATGACGACGTCGGCCTCGCCCGCGCGGATCAGCACTGCGCCCAGATTCACCGCCTTGAGCGCGCTGGCGCAGACCTTGTTGACGGTGAACGACGACACGGTCGCGGGAAGCCCCGCGCGAAGGCCGGCCTGACGCGACGGCACCTGACCCTGTCCGGCCGGGAGCACCATCCCCATGATCAGCTGGTCGACCACCGCCGGATCGGTGCGAGCGCGCTCGAGCACCGCACGGATGACGCGGGCGCCGAGATCGACGGCCGGGACAGAGGCAAGCCCACCCCCGAGCTTGCCGAACGGTGTGCGCGCCGCCGCGACGATGACCGCCTCAGTTGCCACGGTCGCCCTCGAGCACCTCGAAGGGGCGGAGCAGGTGACGGGCGATGAGGATGCGCTGCACCTCGCTCGTGCCCTCGCCGATCTCGTTGATCTTCACGTCTCGATAGAGGCGGGCCACGGGTGAGTCCTCCATGAATCCCGCGCCACCGTGGATCTGAACGGCGTGGTTCGCACATGCGGTCGCCACCTCGGACGCGTGCAACTTCGCCATCGAGGCGTACGGCGCCGCGCTTCTGCCGGCGTCGATGGCGGCCGCGGCGCGCCACGTCATCAGGCGGGCGAGCTCGATCTGCGTCCCCATGTCGGCAAGCTTGAACTGCGTCGCCTGGAACGTTGCGATCGGCACGCCGAACTGATGCCGGGCCGAGGAGTAGGCGAGCGATGCGTCAAGGCACGCCTGCGCAACACCAACGGAAAGTGCCGCGATCGCGACGCGCCCGCCCTCGAGGATCTGCAGGAACTGGGTGAGACCCGCGCCGATCTCGCCGATGACGTTGCCGGCGGGGACGCGGCAATCCTCGAAGATGAGCTCGCGCGTGTCCGAGGCGTGCCAGCCAAGCTTGCGGTACTTCGGCGCCTGTGTGTACCCGGGTGTTCCACGCTCCACGGCGATCGTACTGATCTCCTTGTGGCCGTTCTGCGTCGCGGTCACAGCCGTGATCGTCACCCCGGCGCTGATATCGGTTCCCGCGTTGGTGATGAAC
Organism: Saccharimonadales bacterium (SeqCode); assembly: GCA_035532495.1. Classification (GTDB taxonomy): domain Bacteria; phylum Chloroflexota; class Dormibacteria; order Aeolococcales; family Aeolococcaceae; genus Palsa-851. The sequence continues at coordinate 17,608 of DATKQX010000096.1, read as the reverse complement.
GCCTTGCGGCCGTTGATCACCCATTCGTCGCCGTCGCGGACCGCTCGCGTCTGCGTCCCGGCGGCGTCCGAGCCCGCGTCAGGCTCCGTCAGACCGAAGGCCCAGAGGCGATCGCCTTGCAGCAGCGGCTCGAGCCAGCGCTGCTGCTGCTCGCGTGTGCCGAACTTCGCGATCGGTGAGATCCCGAGCGACACGGCTGCCTCGAGCGTGATCGCGCAACTCGCGTCGGCGCGTGCGACCTCCTCCATGGCCAGGCAGTACGAGATGAAATCGCCGCCTGCGCCTCCGATCGCTTCCGGGAACGGCAGCGAGAACAACCCCAGGCGCGCCATCCCCGCGACGAGGTCATACGGAAAATCCCCGGTCTCGTCGTAATGCGCCGCCTGTGGCGCGATCTCCGTCTGCGCGAAGTCGCGAACCGCGTCCCGAATGTGCCGCTGCTCGTCGCTGAGATCGAAGTTCACTGCTTCTCACGGTAGCGCGGCGGGGCGGGCCCACGTGTAAAGGAAGCTTGACATCTCGGTTGGGTGTCAAGTAAGCTTTCCACCATGGACAACAACGTCCGAGAGCTGCGGTCAGCACGTGGTCTGTCCCAGGGTCAGCTCGGTGAGGCGCTTGGTGTCTCGCGGCAGACGATCAATGCCATAGAGACCGAGCGGTACACACCGTCGCTGCCACTGGCGATCCAACTGGCGCGGTTCTTCGACACACGAGTGGAGGACATGTTTGATGGCGACCACGGACGCAAAGCGTGACGTGATGCACTCCAAATGGACGATCCCCGTCTTCAGCGTCGTGATGGGGCTGCTCCTCCTCGGCGCCAACATCGTCGGTCACCAGATCGGGCTCGGACTGTGGAGTCTCGGCGTGATGACCGTCTTCGGACTTGCGGTCCTGCTCGGCGGGCGCAGCGAGACGATCCGTGGTCTGCGTGGTGACGGGCGTGACGAGCGATTCGCGATGCTCGATCTGCAGGCCACCGCCTTCACCGGCCTTGCGCTGATCATCGCGATCATCGTCGCGTTCATCGTCGAGGTCGCCCAAGGCCACAGCGGCGAGCCCTACGACTGGCTCGGCGCAATCGGAGGCCTCGCATACATCGCCGCAGTCATCTACCTGCGCGTGCGCGGCTGACGCCGACCGACGCTACGGTCCGCCGAGCATGTCGGCGACGCTGCGGATGTGTCGCTTCGGCTCGAGATAGCTGAAACCTGCGGTCACGTCGCCCGGACCGATGCTCGTCGTCAGCCGCCACAGATCGTCCTCCCAAACCTGCTCGCGACCGAGCTCAGCCTCTCCCGTCACGCCGCGGCAGAGGACGCAGCCGTCAACCAACCTGCGTTCCCAGCCTCGCTGCCGTGAGCAGGACGACGTCTTCGATGGTGTCCGCGATGGCCGCGCCCGCCTCAGTGAGCGCGTCGATCTTGCTCTGGGCACTCCCGGTCGTCCCGCTGATGATCGCTCCCGCGTGCCCCATGCGCTTGCCCGGTGGGGCCGTGCGTCCGGAGATGAACGCGACGACCGGCTTGTCGAACCCGGTTTTGCGGATCCAGGCCGCCGCCGTCTCTTCATCGGAGCCGCCGATCTCGCCGATGAGCACGACGGCGCGTGTCTCGGGATCATTCGCGAATAGCTGCAGCACATCGGGAAAGCTGAGCCCCATGACCGGATCCCCGCCGATGCCCACCGACGTCGTCTGCCCCATCCCTCCCTGACCGAGCCCCTGGATGACCTCGTACGTGAGGGTGCCACTCCTGCCGACGATGCCCACGGGCCCAGGGGTGTTGATGTGGTTCGGGATGATCCCGATCTTGCACTGCTCCGGGGTGACGATTCCCGGGCAGTTGGCACCGAGCAGGTCGTGGCGGGTGCGAAGCACAAACTCGCGTGCGCGGATCATGTCCTGCACCGGGATGCCCTCTGTGATGCAGACCGTCAACCGGATGCCGCCTGCGGCCGACTCCATGATCGCGTCGGCGGCGAAGGGTGGCGGGACGAAGATGCCGGAGACGTCGGCGTCGGTGGCCGCAATCGCCTCGGCGACGGTGTCGAAGATCGGCACTCCGTCCTGGTTCGTGCCGCCCTTTCCGGGCGAGACACCGGCGACGACGTTGGTGCCGAACGCGCGCATCTGGCCTGTGTGGAAGCTCCCTTCGCGCCCGGTGATCCCTTGAATGAGCACGCGGCTGTTCCGATCGACGAGCACGCTCATTTCGGGTCCCGCGCGAGCGCGACGATCGCCGCCGCAGCTTCGGGCGCACTCTTCCCTGGGACGATGCCGGCCTCCTGCAGGAGCCGGCGGCCCTCCTCCTCCATCGTCCCTGTCATCCGCACCACGAGCGGCTTCGTGATGTGCAACTCGTCGCGGGCCGCGATGATGCCGTGCGCCACCTCGTCACCACGCGTGATGCCGCCGAACACGTTGATGAAGACACCGCGCACCTTCGGGTCGAGCAGCACCATGTCCAGGGCATTGCGCACACGCTCGGCGTTGGCGCCGCCGCCGATATCGAGGAAGCACGCGGGGTCACCACCGTGCTGCTTGACGAGATCCAGCGTATTCATCGTCAGACCGGCGCCGTTGCCGATGCATCCGATGTCGCCGTCGAGATGCACGTAGGTCAGACCCCGCCGCCTCGCCTCGACCTCGAATGGATCGTCGCCGGTGCGACCATCGTCGCCGGTCTCATCCTTGGCCAGCTCCTCGGCCACCGCCGCGTGCCGGTAGTGCGCGTTCTCGTCGATCTCGAGCTTGCCGTCAGCGGCGACGAGCGATCCCTCCGGTGTCAGGACCAGGGGGTTGATCTCGCAGGTCAGCGCGTCGAGCGACGTCGCCACGTTGTACAGGCGGGTCGTCAGGTTGACGAGCCCGCTGACGAGCTTCGATGTTCGATCGTGGAGCTGCGGCGAATGAGCGAGCCCGGCGAACGCGAGCTCCCGGATCTCCCACGGCTGCGGTCCGGCGAAGGGATCGGGCCAGAGCTTGGCGATCCGCTCAGGCGCCTCGACAGCCACCTGCTCGATCTCCATGCCGCCCGCCGCGGAGAAGATCACCACCAGCCGCCGGCGATCGCGGTCGAGCGTGATGCCGAGGTAGAGCTCGGCGTCGATGTCGAGACCGGTCTCACACCAGACGCTCCTGACGGGATATCCGCGGATGTCCATCGCGAGAATGCGCGCCGCCTCGCGGCGAGCCTCATCGGGTGTGTCGACGACCGCGATGCCGCCCGCCTTGCCGCGACCTCCAATCGGCACCTGCGCCTTGACCGCCACGCGACCCAACTCCTGCGCGGCGGCCGCGGCCTCGTCGGCAGTGCGCGCGAGACGACCCGGAGGCACCGGTATTCCTGCGGCGGCGAATTGCTGTTTCGCCTGGTACTCGAGCAGCTTCATCGCCGGCCAAGTCTAGAGAAACGACTCTTCGTCATCGGCGAGGAGCGATCCGGTCCAGTTCCTCGAGATCGGCGGCGGTCGGCCGCCAGCGGCCGGCCCGGGCGTTGGCCCGCACCTGCTCGGCCGACATGGCCCCTGCGATCACGGAGACGACTCGCGGCTGCGCAGCGAGCCCTCCGATGGCGACATCGAGCAGCGTGACGTTGCGTTCCTGTGCGAAGCGCTCGAGCGATTCAACGATGTCGAAATTGCGGTCGGTGAGCCAGCCATTTGCGTTGGGTCCGGGCGCGCTCGCCAGACGGGTGCCAGTCACGGGAGGCTGACCGCGACGGTGCTTACCCGTGAGCGCGCCACTCCCAAGCGGGCTGTAGGGAATCATTCCGACGTCGAAAGACTCGCAGGCAGGGATGACCTCGTCTTCGACGGAGCGATCCAGGAGGCTGTACGCGTTCTGGGCGCTGACGAACCTGGTCAGCCCATGGCTGCGGGCCACCCAGTCCGCGTCGGCAATCTGCCAGCCGGCGAGGTTCGACGATCCCGCGCAACGGATCTTTCCTTCATTGACGAGCTCGGTGAGCGTTTCGAGCGTCTCCTCGAAGGGCGTGTCCGGGTCCGGCGTATGCAACTGATAGAGGTCGATCCAGTCGGTGTCAAGACGCCGCAGGCTGTCCTCGACCGCGATGCGGATCCAGCTCCGCGAGCCGCCGTGTCCGGGACCGCCGGACGCGTGCCCGAACTTCGTCGCGATGACGGCGGATTCCCGGCGTCCTTTCAGCGCCGCACCGAGCATCTCCTCGCTCTTCCCGCCGCCGTAGATATCCGCGGTGTCGAAGAAGTTGATGCCCTCATCCATTGCCGCGTGCACGACCGTGGCGGTTCCTGCCGCGTCGAGCCTCCGCCCGAAGTTGTTGCAGCCGATGCCCACGACGGTGACCTGCAGCACGCCGCCGATTGGACGCGTTTCCGAGTGGATCACGCCGGACAGAGTACGCAAAGTGCTGCTCTGCACCTTCGTATGGCTGGTACGCGGGAAGGCTGGTAGGCTGCCGATGGTGGCAAGACGCGACACTCCGGCGCCCGCAGCCGACGAAGGTCCCGCTCCCGATCCGGTCAAGCCTTCGGTCAAGGCGGAGGCGGACCGCCTCGGCGTCGAGCGGCAGATGGCGGCCCCTCGCGACGCGATTTCGGCGATCTCGGTCCGGACGCTCGTCACCGCGGCATTGATCGTTCTCGCGATCGTGGCGATCGTCGCATTTCTGGCCAGCATCGTCAGCATCGTGCTGGTCGTCCTGGTGGCGATCGTGTTCGCCGAGGGCATCCGGCCGCTGGTCGCCGACCTGCGTCGCCGCAAGGTTCCCACCGCACTGGGCATCCTCATCGTGTACATCGCACTGCTGGCGCTGATGGCGCTCATGGTGCTGCTCCTCGTGCAACCCATTGTCAGTGAGGCGCAGTCGCTCGCAGCGAACTTTCCGACATACCAGAAGGACTTTCTCAGCTGGTTCTCCGGAATCGAGCAGCAGTTTCACTTCAACGTCGACATCGGCAAACAGCTTGGGAGCGTCGTCGACGCGACGCAGAAGGTGCTCATCGCCATCGGTGGCACGATGTTCAGCCTCGTGGTCAACTTTGTCCTGGTGCTCGTTGTCGGCTTCCTCTGGCTCGTGAGCAGCGACCGTCTGAAGGCATTCACTGTCGACCTCTTTCCGGAAGCGCACCACGAGCTTGTCATCGACATCTTTCGCGAGATGGGATTCCGGATGGGCGGCTTCCTGCGCGCGAGCGCACTCAACAGCGTCGCAGTAGGACTCGTGGTCGGCGTCGCGTGCGCTGTCCTGCGCCTTCCCGACTCTGTGCTCCTCGGCATCTTCGCCGGGCTGTGCGCGGCGATCCCGATGGTGGGCGGGATCCTCGGTGTCGTGCCGGCAGTGCTCATCGGGTTCACTGTCAGTCCCGGCTACCCGATCCTCGTGCTCGCGGTGCTGCTCGTGATTCAGCTCGTCGACGCCAACACCGTCGTGCCGATCGTCATGAACCGGGTCGTGTCACTGCCGGCCCTCGGCGTGGTCCTAGCCCTTCTGGTCGGCGGAGCGCTGCAGGGACTCATCGGGGCGCTCCTCGCGGTCCCAGTGGCCGCGGCGCTGCAGGTGCTCCTGGTGCGCGCGATGGTCCCCGCGATCCATCACGCCCAGGGTCGCACCGACCGAGCATATGCGAAGGCGTATGTGCCCTTATCGCCGAACCTGAAAGACACGGCGCCGCGCATGGGTGGACGTCGCGTCAACCCTCGCTGACGCCGGACGGTTCAAAGGGGAATGTTGCCGTGCTTGCGGCGCGGTGTCGGGACCGCTTTGTTGCGTGCCATGCGCAGCGCGCTGATGAGCGCCGCGCGCGTCTGGCGGGGCTCGATGACGTCGTCGACGTACCCGCGCTCGGCGGCGTAGTACGGGTTGGCGAACTGCTCCCGATACTCCTCGATCAGCTGCTGTGAGCGCTGTGCGGGATCGTCAGCCTGGGCGATCTCCTTCTTGAAGATCACGCTGACCGCGCCCTGCGGGCCCATGACGGCGATCTCCGCGGTTGGCCAGGCAACGTTGTAGTCCGCGCGGATGTGCTTCGAGCACATGACGTCATATGCGCCGCCATACGCCTTGCGGGTGATGACGGTGAGCTTCGGTACCGTTGCCTCGCAGTACGCGTAGAGCAGCTTGGCGCCGTGGCGGATGATGCCGCCGTATTCCTGGTCGGTGCCGGGCAGAAACCCCGGCACATCGACGAACGTGATCAGCGGCACATTGAAGGCATCGCAGAAACGCACGAAGCGGGCAGCCTTGATCGACGCGGAGATGTCGAGCGCGCCGGCGAGCACCCGTGGTTGGTTGCCGACGATGCCGACGGGATGCCCGTCCAGCCGCGCGAAGCCGCAGATGATGTTTTCCGCGTGGTACGGCATCACCTCGAGGAAGTTGCCGTCGTCGACGACGCGGGTGACGACACCGCGCATGTCGTACGGCTGGTTCGGGTTGTCGGGGATGATGGTCTGGAGCTCGGGATCCTCGCGGAGCGGATCGTCGAGCGTCGGCCGGTACGGCGGCTGCTCGCGATTGTTGGCCGGCAGGTAGGACAGCAGCTCGCGCATCTGAAGGAACGCCTCGTCCTCGCGGTCGGCGATGAAATGCGCGACTCCACTGCGCTGGTTGTGCACGTCGGAGCCGCCCAACTCCTCGAACGTCACCTGCTCGCCGGTCGTCACCTTGATGACGTCGGGACCCGTGATGAACATGTACCCGACCTTGCGGACCATGAAGATGAAGTCCGTCATCGCCGGGGAGTACACGGCGCCGCCGGTGCACGGCCCGACGATGAGCGAGAGCTGCGGGATCACCCCGCTGGACTCGACGTTGCGATAGAAGATCTCCGCATAGCCGGCGAGCGACACGACGCCTTCCTGGATGCGGGCGCCGCCCGAGTCGTTGATGCCGATGCATGGGCATCCGGTTCGCTGCGCGAGATCCATGATCTTCGTGACCTTCTCCGCGAACACCTCGCCGAGCGAGCCGCCGAACACCGACGCGTCGTGGCTGAAGATGAAGACCTGCCGGCCGTCGACGGTGCCCCATCCCGTGACCACGCCATCGCCCGCAGTCCGGCGCTCCTCCATGCCGAACGTCGTGGTTCGGTGCAGGGCGAACATGTCCACCTCGGTGAACGACCCGGGGTCGAGCAGCTTGTCGATGCGCTCGCGGGCGGTGAGCTTGCCCTTGGCGTGCTGTGACCGCTCGGCGGCACCGGCGCGATGGACTGCGTCGTAGCGGCGTTTGCGCAGCATGTTGATCTTCCGCCCCGTTCCGCCGTGCGAACCGCTCGACGACTCGCCCTCGGGAGGCACGGTGCCACGCGTTTGCCTCGTCACTGCGTCAGGCTACCAGGGGGATCGCACGCGCATGCCGGCTCATACCGAGACCTGAGGGTGGTAGACGCCGAAGACCTCCCGAAGCGCGCCACACACCTCGCCGACCGTTGCCTGGACGTCGAGCGCTTCGCGCATCAGGGGCAGGAGATTGTCAGTGCCCTCGGCGCCGCGCCGGAGTCTGTCGAGCGCGTGGGTGACAGCCCCTGTCTGCCGGCGCGCGCGCACCGTCTCCAGGCGATCGATCTGTGCCGCTTCGAGCTCGGCCCCGACACGAAGGATCTCGACGTCGCGTTGCGACGTCTCGGTGAACTTGTTGACGCCGACGATGACGCGCTCGCCCGCCTCGACGAGACGCTGATGCCGGTACGCGGATTCCTGGATCTGCTGCTGGTAGAAGCCCGCTTCGATCGCCGCGACCGCGCCGCCGAGATCGTCGACACGGCGCATGAGCGCACGCGACTCGTCCATGAGCGCGTGGGTGAGCGACTCGATAAGGTGCGAACCACCGAGCGGATCGGTGACGTTGGCGGCGCCGGACTCGAACCCGAGCACCTGCTGCGTGCGCAGCGCGATCTCCGCCGCCTGCTCCGACGGCAGCGCCAGCGCTTCGTCGTAACTGTTGGTGTGCAGCGACTGCGTGCCACCGCAGATCGCGGCCAACGCTTGAATCGCGACACGCACGACGTTGTTGATCGGCTGTTGTGCCGTCAGCGTCGCCCCGCTCGTCTGCGCATGAAAACGCAGGTGCAGGCTGCGCTCCTGGCGGGCGCCAAAGCGTTCTCGCATGACCTCCGCCCAGAGAGCGCGCGCGGCCCGGAACTTCGCGACCTCCTCGAAGAAATCATTGCTCACGTTGAAGAAGAAACTCAGGCGCGGTGCGAAGTCGTCGACCTGCAGTCCCGCGTCGATTGCCGCCTGCACGTACGCGATGCCGTTGCTGAGCGTGAAGGCAATCTCCTGCGGCGCCGTCGACCCGGCCTCCCGGATGTGGTAGCCGCTGATACTGATCGTGTTCCAGCGTGGGAGCCGCTGCGCGCAGTAGGCGAAGGTGTCGGTCACGAGTCGCATCGACGGACGCGGCGGAAAGATGTACGTGCCGCGGGCGGCGTACTCCTTGAGGATGTCGTTCTGGATCGTCCCGCCGAGCGTATCCGCTGCGATGCCTTTGCGCTCCGCTGCAAGCTCGTACAGGAGCAGGAGCACCGATGCCGGCGCGTTGATGGTCATCGACGTCGTCACTTCGTCCTGTGGAATGCCGCCCATCAGCAGCTCCATGTCGTCGAGCGAGTCGATGGCGACGCCGACCTTGCCCACTTCCCCGTGCGCGAGCGGGTCGTCGCTGTCATAGCCCATCTGGGTCGGAAGGTCGAACGCCACCGAGAGCCCGTTCTGCCCGGCGCGCAGGAGGTAGTGGAATCGCTCATTCGTCTGCGCCGCGCTGCCGAAGCCGGCGTACTGGCGCATGGTCCAGAGCCGCGATCGATATCCCTCGGGGCGGATCCCGCGAGTGAACGGGAACTCGCCCGGGTCGGGCCAGCCGTTGGATTGGTCGACGTAGAAAGGCTCCAGCGGCAGCCCGGACTCCGTCTGTGCCGCGGGGTCCTCACTCACCCGTCCGACCCGATGTGCTCCTCGTCGGCCTGGCAGAGCTCCGTGAGCACCCCGCCCGCCGCCGAAGGGTGGAGGAATGCCACGAGCCGGCCGGCCGCCCCCTGTCGCGGGCAGGTGTCGAGCAACCGGAGACCGAGCTCCGCAAAGTGATCGAGGCTCGCCTGCACGTCGTCCACGCCGTAGGCAACGTGGTGCAGACCGCCCCCACGCCGGGCGAGAAAGCCGGCGATCTTCGAATCCGGGCCTGTGCTGCCGAGGAGCTCGATGCGCGACTCTCCCACCTCGAACATGACTGCTTCGATGCCGTCGGAGGCAACAGACTGGCGATGCGCCGGCGCCGAGCCGGTCAAGCGCTCGTACGCTGCGATGGCGACGTCGAGATCCGCAACCGCAATCCCAACGTGATCGATTCTGGTGAATGCGCTCGCCATCGTCGGCCGAGTATAGGAAGCAATACGGCAACGCCGCGTTCGCATTCGCGGAACGGCTGCTAGCGTCGCACTCGCCGTGAGAACCCGACGAGCGGTCGCGATTGCGACCGGGGTCGCCGCAGTCCTCCTCGCGTACTACGCGATCAGCTGGGCGCAGGTGACCCCCAGCCGCGAGCGCGGCACCGACTTTTCAGCGTCGTATGTCGCCGCCCTGCTGTTGCGCAGCGGCGACGGGAGCCAGCTGTACGACCAGCAGGTCGAACGCGCGCGTCACCTCGAACTCCTGCCCGCCGGGACGGTCATCAACCTGCCGTTCATCACCCCGCCGACCACCGCGCTCCTGGCGCTGCCGTTCACAGCGCTGGACCCCGGCACCGCGTTCCGGGTCTGGTCGATGCTGGAGTTGCTGCTCCTCGTGCTCGCCGTCTGGATCGCGATCCGAGCGGGTCCGTGGCCGGCGCTCCGCGCCCGGGCGAGGCGCATGCCAGTCGTGCTGATGGCGCTCGCCGGCGGAGGCACGTTTGCCTTTCTGCTGCTCGGCCAGATCGACGGCTTCGCGGCACTCGGACTTGCCGCTGCCTACGCGTCGTGGCGAGGTGAGCGCAGCGCGACCGCCGGGTTCTGGCTCGGACTGGCATTCGCGGCCACCAAGCCGCATCTCGCGATCGGGCTCGCGATCTGGCTCTTCGCGCGTCGCGACTGGCGCGCGCTCGCCGGTGCGTCCACAGGCTGCGCGCTGGTCGCAGCGGTGTCGCTGGCACTGGTGGGCCCGTCGGGGATTGGCGATTTCGTCTCGGCGCTCGGCTTCGCGTACGGCAACACTCCGGTCTCGAGCACCCTCGGTGTTCCCGGGCTGATCGGCTCGTGGTTCGGCGGCGGGACGCTCCCGGCGGTGATCGGCATCACCGGCGCGTCGGTCGCCCTGGCCGGCTGCGCCGTCCTCGGAGCCCGGTCGCGGAGAGGTTCGACCACCCTGGAGGTATCGCTTGCCGGCGCGGTCGCCCTATCGCTCGTCGCCTCGCCCCACCTGCTCGCTCACGACCTCGTCATCCTCGCCCCGGTGTTCGCCTGGTGCGCCGCCCGCGCGGCAACGGTGGACGTGACGCCCTGGCCGGGCACGGCCGCGCTCCGGATGATCGGCGCCTGGGCGATCCTCGGGCTCGTGACGTTGCTGGACACGGGAAACTCGGCGCCCGCGCCACCCGGACGGCTCGTGCCGCTCGTGCTGCTGGCGGTCGGAGCGGCGGCGCTGGTGATCACCGGATCGCGATCCGTGGCCGGCCGGCCCGCCCGGATCGCGCTCGCTCAATCGGGCAGTGGCAGGGGGGCCGGCGGGTCGACGGCGTAGTCGTAGAAGCCTCGACCGCTCTTGCGGCCGAGCCGGCCCGCGGCGACCATCCGCTCGAGGATCGCGACGGTCGCCACATCACCCGGTGCGTGGTCGCGCTCCATCCTGTCGCGGCGGATCGTCAGCACGGTGTCGAGCCCCGAGAAGTCCGAGAGCTGGAACGGACCCATCGGCCAGTTGAGTCCTTTGCGCACCGCAACGTCGATGTCCTCCGCGGAGGCGACGCCACCCTGCAGCAGCGAAAATGCCTCGCGCGATGCGGAGCCGAGGATGCGATTGACGATGAATCCGTCGATCTCCTTCTCCACAACGATCGGTGTGCGGCCCATGCGTCGCGACCAGGCGACCGCGCGCGCGGTGGTCTCGTCGGATGTCTGCGGGCCGCGCACAACCTCGCACAGGTCCATCACCAGCACCGGGTGAAAGAAGTGCATGTTGCAGCAGAGTTCCGGACGCGCCGTTGCATCGGCGAGGCGTGACACGACGATGTTGCTCGAGTTGGTCGCGATCCCCGCGGTCGCCGGGAGATGCGCGTCGAGCGCTGCGAAGATCTCGCGCTTGACCGACGGAATCTCGACCACCGCCTCGATCGCCCATGCCGAGCCGGCTGCGGCTGAGGCGAGGTCGCTCATCGGACTGACCCTGCCGGCGGCCGCGTCGGCGGAGTCGCGATCGAGCTTCCCTTTTTCGACTCGACGGTCAAGCCACTGACGGTTTGTCACCATCGCGCGTTGGAGCACGTCCGCGCTGACATCGACAAGCGCGACATCGATGCCGTTCAGTGCTGCCTGCTGGGCGATCTGCGCGCCCATGGTGCCGGCGCCGACGACGAGCAGACGCCCTTCGGCATCGGCCTCGGTTGCCATCCAGCTCAAGCCTCGTCAGGCCAGCGGACGGGAACCCGTGTCGTGCACTCGGTGAGCTCCTGGGACGCCTTGGTGTACCGGACGATGGTCGGGAAGTCGCCTTTCAACTTGAGCCTGCCGAGCATGATTCCCTTGGTGGCGTCGAGCTCCTTCTGCGCCACCTGCTTCCACCGCGAGTACGCACCGGTGATGACGAACTTCGCCTGCTGCGCGTCCTCGCGCGTGCCGACGCGAACATCGCGCGCCTCGCCGTGCCAGAGGTCGAGGAACACGCCTTTGTCCTCCGGGAAGTTCTTGTCAGGCTCGGCAAGCACGACCAGGCCGACGGTTCCCTCCCAGCCCGCGGCCGCTTGCCGGTACTTCGAGGAATTGTTGATCTCGGCCTTGAATGCCTCTGCCCATTCGGGGCTGTACGCGTCGACTACAGGGGCGGTCGTGTCTGCCATCTCGATCTCCTCTCGGGGGTGCGCGGGGAACGTCCGGGCAGCCAAGTGTGCCCCTCCGACGTGAACCCGCGCCACCGGATGACCTCCCGAACGCCCTATCCGCGCCTCAGCACTCGGGAATGTTGAACGGCGCGTTGAAGCCCTCGAGGATGACCGAGTGCTGGCCGACGTTGTAGGGCCCGGACGTAAACGGGTTGCTCGTCACGGCCACGGTGTTTCCGTCAATGACGACGGTGGCAGGCGTTCCGTTCGAAAACGTGATGATCAGGCTCCCACCCTGAGCTGTCCCCGGGGCCGCGCACGTGGTGGTGAATCCCCATGACGGCGCCGCAGCGCACGACGCGATCGTGAACGAGCCGCTGGCGCCGTCCGTCGCGACATCTTCCCCGTCACTCGTGCGGAATTGGTATGTGTACATGCCCTTGAGGAGCGGCCCATACGTTCCACCCGTCCCGGTTGGGTTGACGGTGATGTCTCCCGGCTGGATGACGAGCTCATCGTCGGCAAGGACGCCGGTATACGAGATGCTGCCACCACTGTTGTTCGCGTTGACCAGGCTGTCATCGCACGATGCAACGGACACGACGGGTGCTGCGCATTGCGCGTCGAGAGTACCTGCTCCCTGGCCTCGCGGTGTGCAGCTCGTGGGCGACGGGGTCGGCGTCGTGGTTGAAGCCGTTGTTGGCATTGCTGTCGGTGCGATCGTCGGGGCATTGGAGAGCGCGAGGGTCGGGCTCGCAGTCGGCGACCCTGAGGTCGCACCACAGGCGGCGACGGCGAGGGCGACGCTCGCAGCGCCGAGAAATGTGGTCGGTTTCATCACTATCCTGACCATGCAACGGGAGCACGCCCACAGGGTTATGCAATCCCCGCTGCGCCGCGCACAGGGCGACCGGAGCTCGTTACGGCGCGCTACGGGTCGACTAAGACCGTGGATCGTTCGCAGATCTAGTCTACGTCCGGCTCCTTCAGCGCGCGGGCCACGTACACCGCGACGTCGTCGACGGCAAGAGTCGCCCCGATCTGCTTAGCGGAAATTCCCTCATCGAACATGGCGAGACAGAACGGGCAAGCGGTTGCGACCTTGGTCGCCTGCGTGTCCACAGCTTGATCGACTCTGCGGTGGTTCACGCGCGGCTGGCCCTCCTCCATCCACATCCTGCCGCCGCCGGCGCCACAGCACATCCCCTCGCTCTTGCTGCGTGCCATCTCGACAACCTTCAGCCCTGGGATGCGTTCGAGAATGTCCCGCGGCGGGGCGAAGATGTCGTTCCAGCGTCCCAGATAGCAGGAGTCGTGATACGTGATCGTCTCCTCGGCCGCGGACTTGTCCTCGAGCATGATGCGACCTTCCTTGAGCAGGCGATCGATCAGCTGCGTGTGGTGGATGACCTCGTACTCCCCGCCGAAGTCCTTGTACTCGTTCGCAAACGTGTTGAAGCAGTGGGGACACGACGCGATGATCTTGCGCACGCTGTACTTCTTGAGCACCTCGATGTTCTCTTTCGCGCGCTCCTGGAAAAGGTACTCGTTACCGATCCGCCGCGCGGGGTCTCCGGTGCACTTCTCCTCGGTGCCGAGGATGGCGAAATCGACGCCCGCAGCCTTGAGAATTTTCGACAGCGCCGCGGCGATGGTGCGGGCGCGCTCGTCGAACGACGCCGCGCACCCCACCCAGTACAGGTACTCGGCGTCGGGCTTGTCGGCGACGAACGCGATGTCCAGGTCCTTGGCCCAGTCCGCGCGTGATTGATGCGAGAGACCGTACGGATTGGCGACGTTCTCGATGTTGCGCAGCGCCGTCTCGGCCTGCTTGGGCATGCGCGACTCGTCGAGCACCAGGTGACGGCGCAGGTCCATGATCTTCGGCACGTGCTCGATGAGCACGGGGCACTGGTCCATGCAGGCGCCGCACGTGGTGCACGACCAGAGCGTCTCCTCGAGGATGGTGCCGCCGATGAGCGGTCGCGGACCGGACCCCGGTACCGCCGCCGCGGCGTCCTCCGGTGAGAGCCACGATGGCTGGAAGTGTCCCTGCAGATCGTGCACCGCGTCCGGATGATGGTCGCCGCTCGTCCACATCACGGCGCTGTCGTTCGTGCCGGCTCCAGATGCACTCGCCGGGTGGGCGTCGTGCTTCGTGGCCGCGTATCCTCCCGCGAGGTTCTCGTACGCCAGGTCGCGAAGGTCTGTGATGAGGGTTTTCGGCGAGAGCGGCTTGCCCGTGTTGTACGCGGGACAGTGCGTCTGGCAGCGACCACATTCGGTGCACGTGTACAGGTCGAGCATGTCCTTCCATGAGAACTGGTCGAGCGAGCCGGCGCCGAAATGCTGATCGGCCTCGTTCTCCGCGTTCATCACGGCCTCGATGTCGAGCGTACGCAACGCGCCTTTCGGCTCCTCGTTCTTGAAGAAGACGTTGGGAATCGACGTGAGGATGTGCAGGTGCTTGCTGTAGCCGAGGTAGACCAGGAAGCCGAAGACGAGCGCGAGGTGCGCCCAGAAAAAGACGCCGTGGAGGACGATGAGCGTCTCGCTCCCGGATCCGAGTGGCCGGAAGATGCTCGACAACGCTGCGGCGATGGGTCGCCACTGACCGAGCGCCTCGGGCGCGCCTTCGGCGATGCGTGTCGCGTAGCTCAGCTCCATGCAGACGAGCAGGACGCCGATCCAGGCGAGGATGAGAATCGCGTCACCGCGATGGCTGCCGCGGAAGCGTGTGGGGTTGACGAACAACCGGTTGAAGAGCGCCATCACGATGCCGCAGATCACGACGAAGAAGAAGAGATCCTGCAGGAACGCGATTGCCCCGCTTCCCGGCAGGAGGTTGAACTGAAATCCCTGCCAGAGCGCCTCGACGATGCCCTGCACGATCGCCGTGAGAAGGACGACAAATCCCCAGAAGATGAAGGCGTGCAGCACACCGGCGAGCGGCCAGCGGAGCAGACGTCCCTGGGCGACGACGTAGACGAAGAAAGCACGCACACGAGCCGCCGGATGATCGAGGCGGCGCTCAGGACGTGTCGCTCCCCGCATCTCGCCGAGCAGCTTTCGCCACCGCAACCCGCTCGCGACGAGCGACGCTCCGGCCAGGAGCACCAGCGCCATGGGGCTGATCACCGCGGTCACGGCCGCGGACATCAACGCCCCTTCCACTCCGGCGTGCGCTTCTGCAGAAAGGCGGCGATACCTTCGGCGGCGTCCTCGCTGCTGAAAAGGCTCACGAACTCGCGGCGCTCCGTATCGAGTGCATCGACGATGGCCTGGGTGGATCCCGCATGCATCGCTCGCTTGGTGGCGGCGAGCGCCAGCGGGGCCCTCGACGCGAGGAGCGCTGCCCAACGTTGCGCAGCCGCCGGAAGGTCATCAGGCTCGACGACCGCCGCCACCAACCCGAACGCCAGCGCTCGGTCGGCGTCGATCGGATCGCCGGTGAGCAGCAGTTCGGTGGCGCGGGCTGCGCCGATCAGCCGCGGCAGGCGCTGTGTGCCTCCCCAACCGGGAATGATGCCGATCTTGATCTCCGGCTGACCGAAACGCGCCGACCGGGACGCAAGCCGGATGTCACATGCGAGGGTCAGCTCGCATCCGCCGCCGAACGCGATGCCGTTGACGGCGGCGACCACGGGGAGACGCGACGCCTCGATCGCCAGCGTGAGGTGGGTTGCTTTCCCGATGGCTTCCGCGCCGCCCCCGAACTCCTTGATGTCGGCGCCCGCCGAGAAGAATTTCGGTCCGTTGCCGGTGATGATCAGCGCGCGGCATGTTTCGTCGGCCTCGGCATTCGCGAGCCCCTCGGCCAATCCGTTGACGACGTCGCCGTTGACAGCGTTCGCAGGTGGATGGTCGATCGTGAGCGTGACGACCGCGCCCTCACGGTCGACGCGGATGACGTCATGGAGAACCTGACCCACGAGCTGTGCCTCCCTCGTTGCGATGACGGCTCTGTGCGTCATACAGCAAATGACCGCGCTTACGCCGTGATGCGCGCAGCGGGCGCGAGTAGAGTGCCGTGGCGTGGAGCTGCCCCCGCTCGCCGACCGCGTCGATCCAGACGCACTGCGCGAACTGACCGACGACGGCCTCGACGCCCTGGTGGCCGAGGTGCAGAGCAACGAGCGGGCGACCATCGCCGCCATGGCTCCATACGAGCAGCACCTCCGCGAGATCCGCACCCGCGCAAGTGAGCTCGCCACAGAGCGTCGCAGGCGTGAACGCGCGCAGCAGGTCGCCCAGCGCGCCGGCGTGCGCGAGGCGGCGAAGTCGGGGGGGATGCCGAGTCTCGCGGCGGCGCTCGAGAGTCCGGACGCGTGGTTCGACGCTGCGACCCTCCTGACGGATGTGCCCGCGTTTCTCAGCAGCGGTGGTCAGGTGGGCTTCGGGTTCGCGACCCGTCCAGGCGCGATGACGTTCACCGATGGGCGCCAGCAGCGTCAGGCGCGAACGTGGGGTGAGGCACGGGAACTGCACGCGCTGGGATGGGATCCCGGCGCTCCCGGTGTGCCGGGTGTGCGCGTCCACCTCGCAGGGACCCGCGTGGAGCGCGTCGTCACCGCCGGCGACGTGGTGCTCGACCTGTCCTCGACCGACCCGTCAGCCGCTCGCTGACCTCACGGGCGGGGCCGCCGGGGCTGCGGCGGGAAGTCGCTGGACGATGACCTTCTCGATTTCACGCGAGACCGCGATCGCGGGCCGGGTGGCGTCGATGCGCACGAAGCGGCGCGGGTGCTGTGCCGCCAGTTGTTCGAAGGCTGCCTCGACCGCGGCGTGGAACGTCTCGGGCGCGACCTCGAAGCGATCCAGTGGGAGCTGCTGGGCTCGCTGCCGCTGCGCTGCCGTCGCGCCGGGAATCGCGAGGTAGAGGGTCAGGTCGGGCCAGACGTCACCGCATGCAGCAGCGTGCAGGCGGAGCAGGTCACTCGGTGGTATCCCTCTGCCGCCGCCCTGGTAGGCGACCGTCGAATCGGCATAGCGATCGGCGATGACCACCGCGCCGCGCCGGAGCGCGGGAAGGATCGTCTCGTGAAGCAACTGCACGCGCTCGGCGGTGAAGAGCAAGGCCTCGGACCACGCTTCGAGCGCGGGTCCGCGCTGGTGCTGGAGAACGAAGCTGTGCAGGATTTCGCCAAGCGGGGTCTCGTCCGGCCGGACGGTGACGACGTCGTGTCCCTGCTGACGCAACGACCCGGCCAGCGATGCGACCTGCGTGCTCTTGCCGGCACCGTCGAGGCCCTCGAACGAGATGAAGAAGCCGCGCCACACGCTCATGTCACCCACTACTCCCCGGCCACCGGGTTCCCCGCCCGGATGGCTCATTCCGCGGGTCGCAGTATGACGAGTCGACGATTGGGTTCGTCACCGGTGCTGCGGGCAGAAAGCTCATGCCGCTCCACGAGTTGGTGCTGCAACCGGCGGACGTATGAGTTCTGCGGGGTGAGCTCGACGTCGTCACCGCTTCGTTGCATCTGCTCGATGCCTTCGATCACGTCCTGCATCGCGGCCTCGGTGTCGTCCGGCGTCTCGACGCCGTACACCCGAGCGAGCGCTCCCTTGATCTGCGCGACCGTGTTGCTGCGCAGTACATGGATGGGGATCCCCGA
>DATKQX010000095.1:0-5088 GCA_035532495.1 Saccharimonadales bacterium (SeqCode) | reverse complement strand
CGGCAGCGATCGCCGACGGCAACCGCATGTTCCAGCGGCACGTCGCGCTGCTGGGTAGCACAGGCGCGGGAAAGAGCTGGGCGGTTGCGCTGATGCTGGAGCGCGCCTCACGATTGGGTCACGCCAACCTGGTGGTGTTCGATCTCCATGGCGAGTACGCGGCGTTGACGAAAACCGTCGCCGGCAAGCGCCCGGTCGCCCGGGCGCTGCGGATCGCCGGTCCCGCCGATCATGCAACGGAAGGCGACGATCTGGTTTACCTCCCGTACTGGCTGCTGAAGCGTGACGAGCTGATGGCACTGATCCTTGACCCAACGGGTCCCTACGCCGCGGATCAGATACTGCGGGTCAGCCAGCATATGCAAACGCTGAAGGGCGCGTTCCTCACGAGTGCGGATCGTGAAGAGTCCGTCCCGACGTTCACGGCCGAGTCACCGATTCCCTACCCGCTGGAGCACCTTGTCGACAGACTCCGACACGACAACGTCGAGAAGATCCCGCGGCATCCAGCCAACATCCTCGATCCGGGACCATTCTTCGGACGTTTCACGGGGTTGCTAGCGCGGATCGAAGCGCGCCGTCGTGACCCGCGGTATGGATTCATCTTCAAACCACCCGAGCATGCACTCAGTTATGACTGGCTGGCCAAGATCGCGACGCAACTCGTCGCCGGGAACCAGTCTGACGGCGGGATCAAGGTCATCGACCTGTCCGAAGTTCCCAGCACCGTGCTTCCGCTTGTGATCGGCGTACTGGGCAGGCTCGTCTACGACGTCCACTTCTGGATGCAACCCGAGGCACGCAGCCCGCTCTGCCTTGTGTGCGACGAGGCGCACCTATACCTGCCCGCCAAGGAGACACGCAGCCCAATGGAGCAGGTCGCGCTCGACGCATTCGAGGCGATCGCGAAAGAGGGACGCAAGTACGGCATAGCCCTCCTGGTCGTCAGCCAGAGGCCGACCGACCTCAGTTCCACCGTACTCAGCCAGTGCAACAACTTCATCGTAATGCGGCTGACCAACGAGCACGATCGCGGGATGGTGGAACGGCTTCTCCCTGAGACTCTCACCGGGATCGCCGGCCTTCTTCCCACGCTCGGAGTCGGTGAGGCCGTCGTGATCGGCGACGCCGTACCGCTTCCTACGCCAATCAAATTCGACACACCTAATGCTATGCCCACCAGCGTGACACAAGACTACTGGACCCTCTGGTCACAGCACGAGACCCACGAGTCCGACGTCAGTGCCGGGGTCGAGGCGTTACGCAACCAACGCCACGGGCAAGCTCCTCAATGATGCTGCTATCCGTGCGCGGGCTCCGCAAACCGCGTCGCCGGCAGCCGATGGCAATCGCTGCGAGGACCTTGCACGCTGCTGAAGGGCGCCTGTCCATTCGCGCTCCACCTGTTGCCTTATCCAACGCTACGGCATTAGCCAGGCGCTGACGACCGTGCCGTCGGCATAGCGTTCGCGTGATCTGAGCGCGATGGCCAGCGGAAAGCGATCGCGCGCCCGGTGCGCCGGTTCGGGGTCAGACATCTTCCGGCGCCCCCGACCGGGCGCGCTAATGGGGTTGAGCAGCGCGCACGAAGTCGTCAAGAGTCACTCCGCGCCGACGAGGTCGATGCCGTAGAGGGCCTTAAACGCTGCATCTTGGCCTGCGCGATCGAACACTATCTCGACCCCGGCGCCCTTGAGAATCCCGATGTCCGGAAGGTCAGTGCTCCAGAGCGATGCCCGCACCGCTGTGTAAGCGCCGCAGCCGATCAAAGCAATGCCGTCGGCTACGGCGCCAGACGGCAGCATCGCGTCCAGGCACAAACGCGAAGGCGCGGGGGTGGGGTCGGCTACGTGCCAGCGTTTCCAGGTCTGCTCATTTTCAAGGCGAAGCGGCAATGCTGGGTAGGCGCGATCCGAGGTTGGGGGCAGCAGGTTGCAGCCGACTTCGGCGATAAGCCAATCGTGACCGGACTTGCGCTTTGTGCCCATCACTCCCGTGAGGACCAGTGCAGCATCGCCGAAGACGTACCGGCCCGGCTCGAGCACGAGGTGAAGATTGCCTGCCCCGACTAGGGCGTCGCGGGCCGCATCGGCAAAGTCATCGATCGTGTGGCCGGCGCGCTCGAGTAGGTAGCGCGCTTCGATTCCACCGCCGAGATCGAGCGTGTCGAAGCTCGCGCCGTTGGTCGCGGTGAACTCGTCACGAAGCTCCCCCATCCGCTGCGCGAGGAGCGCGAATTGCTCAGGGTTGGTGCACCGCACCAGCTGGTGTGCATGCAGGCCATTGAGGTCCAGATGAGGTGACTGCGCCACCCGCTCGAGCAGCCGATGCGCCTCGTCGGCGCCCACCCCGAGCTTGGACCGCTCCGAGAAGAACGCGTCAGGAGCGAGCGGGTTCACCCTGACCATGATCTTCGGCCTCACCCCCTGATGCTGAGCCTGCCATTCGATGTGCTCCAACTCCTCCTCGCTGTCGACGTCGATCAGCAGCCCGTCCTCGCTGACCAATCGCTGCAGGTGCGCGGCCGGACGGCACATGCCGTTGACCACAGTCAGGTGGGGCGGAAACCCGACGCGCCGTGCAATCCGCCACTCGAGCTCGCTCGCGACCTCCACACCCGCTCCGATAGCCCTCAAGGCCGAGAGCACTCCGCCGACGTAGCAGGCCTTGATCGCGCATCTGATCGAGACATCGAAATGCCGGCCGAAAGCCGTTTCGATGCTTCGGTAATTATCGACCGCACGGCCCGGCACGTAGAGCAGCAGCGGTCGCCGCCCGTCCCACACCTCCATCAGCGGAGTCCCGTGGGCAGCCAGCCGTCCGCCGGTGTAGGACAAGTACGGAAGGAGGAGCTGGATGTCCTCGATCTCAGACCGTGTGAACGACGGCGGGCCCGTCTGGGAAAGCATCGGTAGGTCTGGAGCATCGGTCGTCCCGACGCCGCCAGTACCGGCATGCTTGCCGTCGTCTGTTTGTGCGGGACCAGCCTGGCTCATCTGTCGCTCAGTCCCGTTTGGATGCCCTAGAAGCCTGCTTCCGCAAGCCCCGTCCTCCACGGCGGATCACGAACTCGCGCTCACTGAAGGCTCATTGGCCCGTTGAGGGCCGGTACGTTGTCGTTGCATCTTGCGAGATGCTGACTCGGCTCAGTCGTAACACGGATCGCCCAGGTCAACCCGTAATGAAGGTGTTCGGGGTCGAACCGTCCAGCTCGTCGATGTGGGATGCGTGACGCCGATCGCGGCGAGCACCCCAGCTCATGCAAGTGCCACCCATCGCGACGAGCCGTCTGCGACCCCATGCCCGGTCCATGCACGAAAACCTAACCGTGGGAACCTGGGTACAGCATCAAGGGGCGGTGAGACAGCTCTCATCTGTCGTCGTTTTCCGGATGGGCACCCAAGCGTTCAAAGATCGCCCCTGGGCGGCCGGGTTGAGGTGCTCGCGTCAGCGGCGAGCCAGTCGCCGGCCACTCTCTGTGTCGGGCGGGGTGTGGTTGAGCTCGAAGTGGTGGTAGAGCGCCGACTCGTCGGCCTGGGAGAGCTCGTCCCCATGCTGCTGAATGTCCGGGGCCGCTTTGACCTGGTCCTGGGTCACCGTCACCTGTAGGTCATCGGGTCCGACCGTGACGCCGCCCAGCGGCACAAACGTCAGATGGCGGCCGATGAACCCCTCTTTGACGGTCGCGAACTGCGGCTGGTCGGTCTCGACGTCGACATAGACGCCCTGGAGCTTTCCGATCTTCTCGCCATCGCAATCGACCAGCATCTTGCCGTGCCATTCAGAGACGTTCCAATTCGCATCTTCCTGATAATCAGTCGTCGCGGGTCCTTGTTTCGGATCTTCCTGATAATCAGTCGTCGCCGGTCCTTGTCTCGCATCTTCCGGGTGATCAGCGATCACGGATCCTTGTTCCACATCTGTCATCCCAAACTCCTCATTTCGCCACTCTCGTAGCTCATGGAACTACGTCTTCTCGCCGTTGCCGTTATTGGATGTAACGCCAGGTGGTGTCTTGATCAGGTGTTTGTGGATAGCTTCGGTCAGCTCGGTGTTTTCTACGACGAGCGTGTGGGTTGTCACGCCGAGCTGATGAAGATGCTCTACCTGCTTGTCCTGCACCTCCCCTTGAGCGTTCTGGGCGACGAGGATCGCGATCATCGCGAGCCACTGCATGATGCCTCCGACAGCGAGCAGCATGAGGTTGAATGGATAGTGGTCGCCCGCGACCGTGACACCCAGTCCCGCCATCCAGATCGCGAAGCCGATGATGCTGGCGTAGAACATCCACATCGAGCCGACGAACTTCGCGATCACGTCGGCGGCCTTCTCGTTGAAGCCCTTGCGGTCGCTGTGCTTCGGCGGGTTCGGATGAGCCGGCAGTCGTGTCACGGGCCGACCGTTTGGCCCTGCTGTCGGTTTTGGGGTGAGAGTCGTCACGTTGAGAGGGGAGTGTCGATGCTGGTGCAGCGAGCGTTTAGAAGTAGTGGCGCCGCCCTCCGACGGCACGCCCCGTCCGGCCGAGTAGCAACAGGATCACGCCGACGATCAGCACGACGATTCCAATGCCCCACAGGACGGCTAGCTTCGGAATGACAGCGCCGATGATGAGCAGACAGATACCGAGGACGATCATGGGGTCTCCTGACCTCTGATTTGAAGCGATATTTCATTTGCGGTTGTTGCGGCTATGCGCCGCGACGGCCGCGGCGGCTGAAGCCGAATGCGTGACGCCCACGGTGGCTGAAGCCGTACCCCGCTAGCAGCAGGACCAGTAGCACGATGATGATGGTGGTGAGCATGTTCACCTTCCGGGTGTTCGAGTGGGCAGGGTTGCGCGCATGCGCGCGCTACTTCTTGTTGCGGCCGGTGGGTCATGTCGACTTGCGGTCGTGACGCGGCCGCGCGAGTCCACCGCCGCAGCGGGGAGGCACCTGACCGGCTCCTCGTCGAAGTCGACCGGCTGATCGGAAACCTTCTCAAGGACAAACACGGACTCGACTCCTGACGCGTTCATGGTGCTGACCGTCTTGGGTCAATCACCGACGCCGGCCGAGTGCTGGAACCGGAAAACACCTGCCCGCCGAG
>DATKQX010000094.1:0-4771 GCA_035532495.1 Saccharimonadales bacterium (SeqCode) | reverse complement strand
AGAATGCTTCGGCGCCGGCGGTGCTGCGAAAGCCACCGGACACTTTTTGGGCGATCTTGACCATCCTTACGTCACGTTCGCTCAGGTTGTTGTCGAAGGGAACGGCGAAGTCGCTGGCGAATCGCAGCACGTCATCGGTATAAGCATCGAGGCGCAACAAGAGGTTGTGGGCCTTGGTGCGTTTGGTCCGTCCCCGCTTTCCGCTCGGTGCCACTGGCGGGTTCGCCACGTGGCCGGCGGCGATGATCGTCTTGTAGTGCTCCCGCACCTCGGCCAGCACCTCGTCACCCAGAGCGTGCTGGCCGGCTGCCTTGGCCTCGAGCACGAGGTACCAGGTGTTGCTGAGGTGTCCGGTCATGTCGGCGGCCCAGCTCTGTCCCTCGGTGCTCCCCGCGGCCTCGAGTTCGCGTAAATGATGAGCTCCACATAGAGCGTGGGTGACGTTGTCGTACTTGCGATAGGACGCCCAGCCATCGTGGACGAGCACACCGCGGAGGTGCTCTATGACACCCATGGCGTCCATTGCGTCGGTGCCGCGCTTCTTGTCGAGGTGGTACAAGGTGAGCTCGGTCGAAGACACCGCATGCACCCAGGCCAAGGCCGCCTCGACGCGGAGCCCGGTCTCGTCGGCATGGACGACATCGGTGTCACGCAGGAGGTCGCGCACCTGGGTCAAGAACTCTTCGAGCATGGCCGCGCCCTCTTTGACCATCGAGATGATCGTCCCGGTCGAGATCGCAGCGCCGTAGGTGTCGTGCAACAGCTCGGCCACCCGGGCGATCGGGATGTGCTGGCGGGTCACGAGGTAACAGACATAGGCCCGGAGGGCCGGGCCGTAGCAGGCCGGCGCAGTTGCCTCGTTGGGGAACGTCCCCGTCGTCTCGGCTCCACACCTACAGCGCTTGCGCTCGGCTCGATGCTCGGTGCAGAACAACGCGACCGGCGGCAAGTCGAACACCTGGCGGGTGATGATCCCGCTCACCTCTGCGTCCGAGAGATCCTCGCCGCACTTGGCACAGTTGGGTGGCCGATGGATCTTCGTCGCATCGGGATCAGCCCGCGGGGCCAGATGGTGCCCGGGGTCGCCGGGCTGCTTGCCGGGCTTCTTGCCCGAACGCACCCGGCGTGACTTGGGTGCGGGCTTTTCATACCCGTCCGAAGATGGAGCGAGTGGCGGGAGGGGACCTCCCCCTCCCGCTCTCTCAGAACCCGGCGTGAACCTCTCGATTCACCGGGCTCCCATCATCCAGCCGCTGGTCTTGCTACGACCAGCCAATGGGCGAACAGCGCCGGCGAACGTCTCATGACATCCGCCAACCATTTGTATGCCTTCTTGGGACTCCGGTTCAGTCGTTTGTATTTCCTCATGGCCCATCGCACAAGGTACGTGTTGATGTGCCACAGCGTTGGATACATGCGGGAACGGCAGAAGCGCCCGTAATAGTTGATCCAACCTCGCACCACAGCGTTAATGCTGCGGGCAAGGTCGAGAAGGGACTTGTCACTGCGCCCGTTAAGCCGCCAGCGCCGGATCTGTTGGCGGATCGCCTTCCCGGCGTCGTTGCTCATCGCAGGTGAGAAGCTGACGAACAGTTCGCCGTTTCTATTCTTTGATGAGCGAGGACGAAACGTGTAACTCAAGAAGTTGAACCGTTCGTTCTCGTAAGAGCCCGTGCGGTTGGAATCCTTACAGTACACGATGCGCGTCTTGTCCGGATGTAGTTCCAGACCGACCTGCGCCATCCGCTCGGTGATGGCCGCCAGTACTTGCCGGGCCTGTGCTTCACTTTTGCAGTGCAGCACTGCATCATCCGCGTAACGCTCGAACGTGACTGCGGGAAAACTTTTCCGCAGCCATATATCGAACGCATAGTGGAGGAATTCTCTGAACCAAAAATGGGGTCAAAAACGGGGTTGTTTCTCGCCTTGATTGATGGTCGAGAAAGTCACGACCCAACCTTGACCAGAGGTGGATTGCTCGTCGTGGCTCTGGTCGGTGGCGCAGTGAAGTGGACGGCGACAGGAAGGTTCCTCCGGTGCTCCATCTGGCTGAGCTTTTTGTTCGCGCCGGCGAGGCTGATCTCTAATCCGTCGATCTCTCCGAGCCAGCCTTCGCGTTCAGCCTCGTCGATGCGGGCGGTGAGGTTGTCGCGGATCTCAGTTAGGCGGGGCGCTTGCTCGGGGTCGGGCCACAGCATCGAGCAACGCACGCAGGCGTGCTCGTGGCTGCATGGAGTAGAAAACGCTCTGGCACAGGTTCCTATGGAAACCTTGCGCCGCTCGAAGTGACCCAAGAACTCCTGCCATTCCTCATCGGTGGGAGTGCGGTACTCCTCGGACGGTCGCAATGCTCTGCGCCTCGCCAGGAAGGCGAGGTGGGACTGGATCGCCTCGTCGGGATAGACGGCCTTGTAGCCCATCGTGGTCGTGAGTTTGCCGTGCCCGGCGATCACCTGGGCGATATGTGGGGGCAGACCATTCATGATGGCGTCCGTGATCATGATTCGGCGGAAGTCGTGCGGGGTCCAAAGAAGCGGAGCACCGTCAACGTCGACCAGGCCGCTGCTTGCTAAGGCAGTGTCGAGCAGCTTGCGCACGACGCTGTAGGAGATCGCCCGGTTCTCGTCCTTCACCCGCCGCTGGAAGAGCAGCGACCTCGGCTGAGACCACAGCTTCTCGTGGTGGTCGTAAGCCGGGACGAGGGGGACGAGGCCGGTCCCGTCGGCGACGCGCACGATGATCGCGGAGAGGACCTCAGCAAGCTCAGGGGTCACGACGAGCAGGCGCTCGGTGTCGGTCTTCGAGGGAGCGATCTGCAAGAGCGGGAGGACCTCTCCTGTGCTCGGCAGGCGGTATTGCACCACGCTGTGGTGGTCGAGTTCGAGCAGCTCCTCGATGCGCACGCCTGTCGCACGCAACACCTCGACGATCGCAAAGGCCCAAAAGGCGTGGTCCTCCTCGAGCACGAGCTCGCGGCGGCGCCCGCTGGCGGGGTCGGCGGCCCGGAGGGTCCCGGGCGTTGGGTGGCGCACGACGCGGCGGACCAAGCTCGTCCCTGCGGCGGTGAAGGCTGCTCCGGGCGCGGCCTCTCGTGCTGCCCCAAGGAGCGCGACTGCGGCCTGGTGGCGCTCGGCGAGGTGGGCCACCAACACGGGCAGCACCGGCAGGCGCTCGCGTGTGCGGGCGTCCATGCGCGATTTTCGCTGGCGCACATACTTCTTCTGGTTGACGTCAGCCTGGCTGACCGGACAGGGCGCCACGAAGCCTCCCCAGCGGTCCGGGTCCTCCGCCGCCCAGGAGGCGATGTCGAGGTAGAAGGCGCGCACCGGCACGAGACAGCTCTGGTAGCTGGTCCGTTCGACGCTCACCTCGACCCGCTCGCCACTTTGCGACGTGATCGTCTTGGTGACGGTGCGCAGGCGACGCTTCCACCTCTCGGCAGCCTCGCGGCTGAGCCGCAGGCTGTCGATGCCGGGGTGGTGACGCTCGAGATCGGACCAGAACAGCTTGGCGAGGCAGTAGGCGAGGTTCTTCAAACTCACGTAGTCGAGCGAGGGCTGGCGCTCGGCGAGGTAGTCGACGAGCACGTCGCGCACCGGCCGGCAGAGGATGCCGTAGCCGTCGACCAGTTCGGACACAGTGCGCTGCCCGCGGGTGCGCAACGCCCGCAGGGTCGGCGGTGCAGCGGGCCCGAGAATCCCCATCTCGTGCAGGAGGCGGTAGAGGAGCACGCCGCCGAGGTTCGTGATGCTGTCGTGCGTTGCCACGATCTCTTCGACCAGCTCGGCGACGTCCCCGACCACGAGCTCGCGGAGGCCGCCGCCCTTGGCGGCCATGATCTGGGCGGCACGGTAGAGGACGAGTCCCCGCGCCGCGACTGAGACACCAGGGTCCGCGTCGCACGCTGCGCCAAGTGCCGCGAAGCCGTCGGGATCGCGCAGCGCGGTCATCGTGCGCACGAACAGCCCGCTGCCTCTGCCGGCGCCGCCGACCGCCAGCCAGGACAGCGACGGGCGGATCGCCTCGGCGGCGATCAGCACCGGCACGGACTCGACCAGCGCGCCGTGCCGCCAGGGCGACTGGTCGCCCGCCGCTTCGAGCCAACGTGCCGGGACCTCGCGCCAGGACGCACCTGCGTCCTCGACGCCGCTCGCGCTCCATCGCTCCTGCCAGGTGTCGCCCGCCTGGTCGCCCAACCAGTCGAGTGCCAGCCTGAGGCCGGTCGCGCGCCGGGCCTGGCTCCGGTGCACTTCGAGCACGAATGGCGCCGCAGAGAGACGCGCGAGCAGCTCCTTTCGGGGCTGACAAGTCGCCAGCCAACTGATCGGTGGCCGCCGAGCAGGGAACCGGTCCCGCACCGCCTGCAACGGTCCCTGCGCGATGTCCGGGTCACCTGTGCTCTGTTGGTCGGCGTCACGCGTGTTGGCAGGCGTCACGAGCGTGCCCGGCCGAAGAGGACGTCGAGCGTCTCGGGCCGATAACCCGGTGCGGGGAGCGGCACCACCCGCTCCTTCGCGAGCCGGGTCTGCTCGGCGTGGTGAGCGAGCACCCGGCGGATGACGTCTTCCTTCCTCGGGGTGAGGTAAATCTGGGTGGTGGTTAAAAGAGCGTGGCCCAACACCTCTTGGACGTCGGTGAGCGGCAGCGTCGGATCCTCGGCCATCCGATAGGCCGCGGTGTGGCGCAGTGCGTGCAGGGTTGCCTCGGAGCCGGCGGCGGCGTTGACCCGCTCGAACATGCGGTGCACTCCGTGATAGCTGAGCGGGTGCAC
>DATKQX010000093.1:0-45888 GCA_035532495.1 Saccharimonadales bacterium (SeqCode) | reverse complement strand
TTCATTGCACCCTCTGAGTGTGACGCGCAACATTGCCGGCGATGGAGGCGACAGCATTTGCTCCGGGCCGGGTCAACCTCATCGGTGAGCATACGGATTACAACGCCGGCTTGGCGCTCCCCTTCGCCATCGGCCAGGGCGTAACGGTTCGGGCGCGACGCAACGGCGGCCGGCAGTGGATCGCATACGCGCAAGACCTGGGCGAAACAGACGCCTTCGACTCCCCGGTGCAAGCGGCGACAGGCTGGCGCGCCTTTCCCCGTGGCGTTGTCGCCACGTTGCGGGAGCGCGGATACGACCTCGATCCCTGCGAAATGTGGATAGCCGGAACCGTCCCACGGGGGTCGGGCCTTTCGTCCTCCGCCGCACTTGAGGTATCACTATCAATGGCGCTGCTCGCGCTTGCTGGAGTGAAGGAGTCCACCGTGGACAGGATGAAACTCGCGGGGTGGTGCTCAACGGTCGAGAACGAATGGGTCGGCGCCAGGGCGGGCCCATTGGACCAGCTCGCAGTACTTTTCGGGACGGCGAATCACGCGCTCAAGATTGATTTTCAGACGCTGGAGATTGCAACCGTGAAGTGCGACCTCGAAGGCTGGCGGTTGGTAACGCTGGATTCCGGGAGCTCGCACTCCAATGCGACATCGGGGTACAACCGGCGACGAGAGGAGTGTGAGGCCGCGTGCCGCGAGCTTGGTATCCCGTCGCTGCGGGAAGCGACACTGGACCAGCTGTCGTCATTGCGCTCCCCGCTGCGGCAGCGCGCGCAGCATGTATTCGATGAGAACAAGCGGGTGCTCGCGGCGGTGGCAGCACTCCGGGACAGGAACTGGCCGGACGTGGCCCTGTTGCTCACTCAATCCCACACCAGCCTCCGTGACCTCTACGAGTGCTCGAACGAAGCCATCGAGCAAACGGTGAGATACATGCTGGATTGCGGTGCAGAAGGAGCGCGACTCATCGGAGGAGGTTTCGGGGGTCACGTCTTGGGTCTCTTCCCGCCCTCAGCTCAACCACCGCAGGCCGCAATTTCAGTGCGTCCCGAGGGCGGCGCGCGCTTGATGTGATGCAGGCTTTTCGGCCCTACCGAGAAGACAGGAGCGCGCAGCGGCGTGCTGGCGCTCCTGCTCCAGTCAGTTAGTTCGAGGAGGCGACGGATCCCAGCTGCTTGAGAGCGGCGAATCCCATCTCGTACTGGCGCTCGATGAGCTTCGTGACCATTCCGAAGTTGCGGTCGACTGCGGTGTCGATGTCAGCCGTGAGCTTCTCTGAGTTGGGAAGCATGTACACGCTGAGCGGAACCAGGATGGAGGTGATGCTCTTGAGGACGTCGGTGGCCGCGAGCGTGATCTCCTCGGTCTGTTCGAGGCCCTCGACGATAGCGGCGTTGACGCTGCGGGTCGATCCGGTGGTGTCGGTCATGGCTGTTTCCTCGTGACCTCTGGGTCCCGTTGGGGATCCTACTGTTGAGGCGTCGCTAAGTATACCAAGCAAGCGCTAGGTTGTCAAATCGCGGAGTGGCTTGCTGTGGAAGTACACGGTGTCGACGAGCGTGCCGTCGACATCGAAAATGACTCCCCGCGGAGCCGTCACTGAGGTTGTCGCCCGTCGATGACACCCGGCATGAATCCCAGATTCCGGCTCAGCGATGGCGCCGTCATGCGGGCCCCGGCGACCTTCCCTCAGCTCCAACTGCAGGTACGCCAGCGCAAGGGGCATATCGAGGTCCGCGGCAGAGAGTCCGCGTAGGCCGGTCGGTTCAGACTCGCCGGTAAAAGGAAGGGTCGCGGAGCGAAGCAGCGATTGCTGTCTCGATCGACTCGTAGAAGGTTTGGCGCTGTGCCAGATCAATGCTTGCCTCGGCGCTGGCCCCCGCGGAGCGGTTGCCGATCCATGGCGGCGTGCCGCTCGCGATGATGATCTCGCCAAGCCGAATGTAGACGAGCGAATCGTTCGACTCATTCACGAAGAGGGTGACCTTCAGGACAAGGCCGGTGTGATCCACGATTCGCCAACCACGCTCCCAGCGAGCTTCACGAGTCTGATCGCGCACAAGGTGAACGTAATCATCGGCGACGACGCTCTCTCCGGCCCGAGCAGCACGCTTCAGTGACGTACGGATCGATCCATCCAGGTCACGCGCGATCCAGTTCACCAATGATGCGGCGCGGTCGCTCACATCGGGAACCGTCACCGGCAGGCCCGAGCTGGTGTCGATGGCCTGCATGGTACCGGCGTGACGGCGACAGTACTGAGCGCCTTGCACAACGACACCATGCGAGCGGCAGGAGGCTGTGCGACACATTCGACCACGTCGATCGCGATACGTACATGGATGCGCGTTGTCGTCTGAGCAGCCGCGAGCCGAGCAGGCGATGCCGGTGTCGGGTTCCGGCACCGGGGTGGGTTCATTGCTCTTGCGACGAAAGGCTGCTACCACGATGCCGTACCCGGCGTGCTGCTCGACAGAGAGCCAGGCCGTCGTTCCCAGCGGTCCTCGGCGATATTCCGATCTGTGTGCCGGCGCCGCCGCAGTTGCATCCCTGGACTCCTTCAAATGATGAATGACGACGACATCGACGATCCAGCCTGTCAGTCGTGGCCCATCGCGCCCTCGTACAGGGCGTGACGATCGTGTGCCGAACCTTAGGCGCTCGCACACACGGGCCCGCGCTGCGTGACGCCGAACCGCTCCTCAACGCGCGCGGAAGAAGCCGGTGAGCGCATCGGCGAGCGCGTGCGGCGCTTCCTCGGCATGTGGTGACCGCTCTCGATCGAGAAGCCATCAACAAGGGGAGCGCAACCCCGCCAGACGCCGATGATGTCGTCGTCATAGAGCGTGGCGACGTCATCCTTCGCGCCCCAGAGGACCAGGACGCGCTGACCGATCTGTCGCCCGGCTAGGCGGTCCGCATCCTTGCCCGGACTGGCCTGGACTGACCCTAGTATTGGAGCTATACTAGAGAGATGCCGATCGGGACATCTGCCGACAATGCTGCGCTGCTGCGCCGGCATGACGTGCAGGTCACCGCGCAGCGTCTCGCGGTCCTCCAGGCGGTGTCCGACCGGCCGCATAGCACGGCGGAGGAGATCGACAAGGTGGTGCGAGCCGCGATCGGCGCCATCTCGCCGCAGTCGGTCTACAACGCCGTGGGAACCCTCTCCGAGAAAGGCCTCATCCGCCGCATCCAGCCCGCCGGGTCACCGGCACGCTTCGAGGACCGGGTCGATGACAACCACCACCACCTCATCTGCCGTGGCTGCGGCCGGATGGCCGACGTCGATTGCGCTGTCGGCCACGCCCCATGCCTCACAGCGGCCGACGACGCGGGCTATCTGATCGATGAGGCCGAGGTCATCTACTGGGGCCGATGCCCGGAATGCGTCTCCGCGAAAGGGATAACCGATTGACGACCGACAAGCGGGAAGCAACAGTGCGACAGACGGAGGAGCGATATGTCTGACGGCGATAACGACAGCAAGTGTCCAGTGCCACACACGACTCGAAGCAGGTCGAATCAGGATTGGTGGCCGGATCAGCTGAACCTGCGAGCGCTGCACCAGCACTCACCGAAAGCGAATCCGATGGCCAAGGATTTCAACTACGCAGCAGTGTTCAAGACCCTGGACCTCGATGCGCTGAAACGCGACGTGATGGAGGTGATGACCACATCGCAGGCGTGGTGGCCGGCCGACTACGGTCACTACGGGCCACTCTTCATTCGCATGGCGTGGCACGGCGCCGGCACCTACCGCATCTCCGACGGGCGTGGCGGAAGCGGATCCGGCCTGCAGCGCTTCGCTCCGCTCAACAGCTGGCCCGACAACGCGAATCTCGACAAGGCACGCAGGGTGCTCTGGCCCGTCAAGCAGAAGTACGGCCAGACGATCTCCTGGGCGGACCTCATGATCTTCGCCGGCAACTGCGCCCTCGAGTCAATGGGCTTCACCACGTTCGGCTTCGGCGGGGGACGGGAGGACGTCTGGGAGCCCGACGACTTCACGGACTGGGGTCGCGAGTCCACGTGGCTCGGTGACGAGCGTTACAGCGGCGAGCGTCAACTTGCCAATCCGCTCGGCGCCGTGCAGATGGGTCTCATCTACGTGAATCCTGAGGGGCCGAACGGCAACCCCGATCCCATTGCCGCGGCGCACGACATCCGAGAGACCTTCGCTCGGATGGCGATGAACGATGAGGAGACCGTCGCGCTGATCGCCGGAGGGCACACGTTCGGGAAGACGCATGGCGCCGTCAATGCGAAGTTCGTCGGTCCGGAGCCGGAGGGCGCCGGATTGGTGGAGCAGGGGCTGGGCTGGCGGAACTCCTCCGGAACGGGCGTCGGCGATGACGCGTACACGAGCGGATTGGAAGGCGCGTGGGCCAACGATCCGGTGAAGTGGGACAACGGTTTCTTCGACAACCTCTTCAACTACGAGTGGACGCTCACGACGAGTCCGGCGGGGGCGAAGCAGTGGATCCCCACCGATCCATCTGCGCAGAGCAACGTGCCCGACGCGCACGACCCGTCGAAGCGGCACGCGCCCGTGATGCTGACGACGGACCTCGCACTGAAGATGGATCCCAACTACGCGCCGATTTCGAAGCGCTTCCACGAGCACCCGGATCAGTTCGCGGAAGCCTTCGCCAAGGCGTGGTTCAAGCTGACTCACCGCGACATGGGGCCGGTCTCACGGTACCTCGGGCCGTTGGTGCCCGCGGAGCCGCTGCTGTGGCAGGATCCTGTCCCCGCAGTCGATCATGCGCTGGTCGACGAGGGCGACATTGCCTCCCTCAAAGCCACGATCCTCGCCTCGGGACTCTCGATTCCCCAATTGGTCGCAACGGCGTGGGCGTCGGCGGCAACCTTCCGCGGGACTGACAAGCGCGGTGGGGCGAACGGCGCACGGATACGCCTTGCGCCACAGAAGGATTGGGAGGTCAACGATCCGTCCCAGCTGGCGAACGTGCTGCAGACCCTGGAGCGGATCCAGCAGGACTTCAACAGTGCCCAGTCGGGTGGCAAGCGGGTCTCGCTTGCGGACCTGATCATCCTCGGTGGATGTGCGGCCGTCGAGCAGGCGGCGAAGAAGGCAGGGCACGATGTCGCAGTGCCGTTCGCACCTGGTCGCACCGACGCGTCGCAGGCGCAGACGGACGTCGCGTCGTTTGCCGTCCTCGAGCCGACCGCAGACGGATTTCGCAACTACCTGCGCGCAGGCGAGACGTCAGCGGCCGAAGCACTGGTCGTGGAGCGGGCGAACTTGTTGACGTTGACCGCGCCCGAGATGACCGTGCTCATCGGCGGCATGCGTGCGTTGAATGCCAACGTCGGAGGCTCAGGACACGGGGTCTTGACCGACCGGCCCGGAACGTTGACCAACGACTTCTTCGTTCACCTGCTGAGCATGAACACGGAATGGAAGGAACCCGCCTCGACTGAGAGCGTCTTCGAGGGTTGCGATCGCTCGACGGGCGCGGTCAGGTGGACCGGTACCGCCGTCGACCTTGTCTTCGGTTCGAACTCGCAACTCCGCGCGATTGCCGAGGTGTACGCGTGCGACGATTCGGAGGCTGCATTCGTGCGCGACTTCGTCGCTGCGTGGAACAAGGTCATGAACCTCGATCGCTACGACCTCATCTGAGGATCACCATGACCACACAAATCGATCCGTCGGTCCGTGAGGCGCTCGCCAGGGGCGGGCGGATCGACATCACGACCACCGGCCGAAAGACGGGACAGGCGCACCGCATCGAAATCGTCTTTCACAACGTCGGCGGCCGTCTGTACATCAGCGGGATGCCGGGGTGCAAGCGCAGCTACATCGCCAACCTCTCCGCGAATTCCCACTTCGTGTTTCACCTCAAGGACGGCGTGAGTGCCGACCTGCCTGCCACAGCAAGGATCATCACCGGCGAAGCCGAACGCCGTGAGGTGATGCCGCACATCGCACGCAATTGGAAGCGCGACGACGTCGACGGCATGGTTGCCGACAGCCCCCTGTTCGAAGTGACGATTGACGGCCTTGCCGTGTGACCGTACCCCCTCGACTGATCGCGCCGCGGATCATGGACATGTCCGCGGAAGTCCGGAGCGGAGGAGGGGCGGGTGCCGCCAACGCCATTCCCGATTCAGCAGCTGCTGGATGACGCTGAACCACTGACAGCGCGCTGGAGCAGATGAGATGAGCGGCGTGGTCGCGATCACCAAGCGCACGTTCTCTGCGCTCGCCATTCGCAATTTCCGGCTGTTCTTCTTCGGTCAGACCACATCGCTCGTCGGGACGTGGATGCAGTCCGTCGCTCAGTCGTGGCTGGTCTTCACGCTCACGCACTCCGCCACCGCGATTGGTCTTGTACTGGCGCTGCAAACGCTGCCGATGCTCCTCCTGGCTCCGTACGGTGGAGTCATCGCTGATCGTGTCAACAAGCGCCGTCTCCTGATCGTCCTGCAGTCGCTCATGGGAGTCCAGGCGCTCGTCCTGGGCATCCTTGCCGTGACACACGTTGTCGTCTTCTGGGAGATCTGCGGCCTTGCGGTGATCCTCGGGCTCAACAACTGCTTCGAGACGCCCGCCCGCCAGGCATTCATGCGCGAAATGGTCGGGGCAGCCCAGGTCCGCAATGCGGTGAGCCTCAACTCAACGATGGTGAACGCTGCGCGGGCGGTCGGGCCGGCGGTCGCGGGACTGCTGATCGCGACGGTCGGCGTGGGCGTGTGTTTCCTCGTCAACGCGGCGAGCTTCATCGCGGTCGTCTGCTCTCTCACGGTGATGGATACCCACACCCTCAAGCCAAGTACGCCGACCGTGCGCGGGAAGGGACAGCTGCGCGACGGACTTCGCTACGTGGCGAGCGAGCCACGGCTCTGGGTGCCACTGGTGATGGCGTCGATCGTCGGAACGCTCGCATACGAATTCCAGGTGACGCTGCCGGTCGTCGCAAAGCAGACCTTCGGCGGCAATGCAGCGACCTACGGCTTCCTGACCGCCGCGATGGGCTTCGGAGCCGTGTTCGGCGGCCTCATGACTGCTGCGCGGGGCCGGCCTGGGATCCGCACGATGACCATTTCAGGAGCCGGGTTCGGGGTGGGGATGCTGTGCGTCGCGCTCGCGCCGACCCTCGCAATCGGTTTCGTAGCCATGGGACTGACGGGATTCGCCGCGATCACGTTCATGGCCACCGGCAACTCGACGCTCCAACTCGAGGCCGTGCCATCCATGCGCGGCCGCGTCATGGCGCTGTGGGCGGTTGGCTTCATGGGATCGACCCCGATCGGGGGTCCGCTGATCGGCTGGATCGTCGAGGTCGCGGGAGCACGCATCGGGATCGCCGTCGGAGCAGCCTCGTGTTTTGCCGCGGCGGGCATCGGGCTGCTTGCCATGCGTCGGAAGGGCATTGGACAGGTCGCAGAACCGCTGCCTCCCGATGGGGGTGCTCGGCAGGGTCCGGTTGCGCTCGTGACAGGGGAGGCGGACTGAGCGCGGGTGGCACAGGTGTTCCACCGGACGGCGGGGTGCCCGGCCTGCATCGGAATGAGGCGGCTTGGCATACTTGACCGTCTTAGTCACCTTTCAGCTACCGGCCGCGCCGGTCGCGGCGCCGCTCTCGCAACCAGGAGGACAACGATGACCATCTCGCTCGGCACCACCGCGCCGAACTTCGACGCCGAGACCACCCAGGGCAAGATCAACTTCCACGACTGGATGGGGGATTCGTGGACGGTGCTCTTCTCGCACCCCAAGGACTTCACGCCTGTCTGCACCACCGAGCTCGGCTACATGGCGAGCATCCAGCCCGAGTTCGATCGTCGCGACGTCAAGATCATCGGCCTTTCGGTCGACCCGCTCGACAAGCACGAGCGCTGGGCGGACGACATCGAGGAGACTCAGGGTGCTCGCCCCACCTACCCGATCATCGCGGACCGCGATTTCAACGTGGCCAAGCTGTACGAGATGCTCCCGGCGAGCGTCTCGGGTGACCCCGCGCAGCGGACGCCCGCTGACAACCAGACGGTGCGGAACGTCTTCGTAATCGGCCCGGACAAGAAGATCAAGCTGATCCTCGTCTACCCGATGAGCACCGGGCGCAACTTCGATGAGGTCCTGCGCGTGATCGATTCGCTGCAGCTGACCGCCAAGCATCGCGTCTCGACCCCTGCGAACTGGAATCAGGGCGACGACGTGATCATCGCGGGCTCCGTGTCGGACGACGAGGCCAAGGAGCTCTTCCCCGGGTACAGGGCGCCCAAGCCCTACCTGCGAATCACCCCGCAACCCAAGTAATCGGAGGGCACGTCACGACCGCTTCTCCCGAGACTCCTCGCGTAGACCAGCCCCTGAAGCGCGCCGGTTCGATCTCGTATCTGCACATCCCGGCCGCCGACGTCCATGAAGCCGCGCGCTTCTATGAGGCGGTCTTCGGATGGATCGTTCGCGACCACGACAGCGACCGGCCCACGTTCGACGACGGCTCGGGATACGTCAGCGGCGCGTGGATGACGGACCAGGCCGTGGCGCGCGAGCCCGGCCTGCTCCTGTACATCTCCGTGGAGCACATCGACCAGGTCATCGCGAGCATCAGTGCCCGCGGTGGTGAGATCGTGCGCGCTCCGTACCCCGAGGGCAGCCTGCGCGTCGCGACGTTCCGAGACCCGGCCGGCAACGTCCTTGGCCTGTGGGAGGAAGCGGCAGCGGGCGGTCGCTAGGCCCGCGTTCGACCCGGGCCGATAGAATCAGGGCAGACGCGCCTGCGGCACTCAAGTCCCGTGAGGTCCCTTCCGCTGCGGAAGCGCGATCGATGCCTTGATGCCGACCGAGCAGGCACACCACCGTCCATCAATTGAGGCCGATCTATGACGAATGTGATAGATCAGGAAGGGTCTCGCCCACCGGTCCCCGCCCGGCATCCGGTCGTGCGCGCAGCGCACGGTGACGATCGCATCGACGAGTACGCCTGGCTCCGCAACCGGGACGACCCAGCAGTACTCGCGCACCTGGAGGCAGAGAACGCGTGGACCGAGACCGCGCTCGCGCACGTCGGTCCGCTCCGCGAGCGCCTCTATGCGGAGATGGTGGGACGCGTCCAACAGACAGACGCCGGAGCACCCGTGCGGCACGGGCCATACGTGTACTACACGCGGACCGTCGAAGGCAGCCAGTATGCCGTGCACTGCCGGCATCCGAGACACGGCGGCGAGGAGCACGTCCTGCTCGATGAGAATGTGGTTGCCGGCGATCGCGGATATTTCCATCTCGGCGACGCGGAGGTGAGCCCGGACCACCTCACGCTCGCATACACCGTCGATTTCACCGGCGCCGAGCGCTACACCCTGCGTCTGCGCAGCCTTGCCACCGGTGACGACCTTCCCGATGTGCTCGAGGAGGTCTCGTACTCGCTTGCGTGGGCAAGTGACTCGACGTTCGTCTTCTACACGCGCCCCGACGCGGCGATGCGGCCGTGGCAGGTCTGGCGTCACCAACTTGGCGCAGCGAACGACACCGACACGCTCGTCCTGCAGGAGGACGATGAGCGCTTCTTCGCATCCGTCGCCCGGACGCGAAGCGGTGCGTATATCGTCGTCTCGCTGAACAGCCAGATCACCAGCGAGGCGCATCTGCTCCGCGCGGATGATCCCGTCGCCGCGCCGTCGATCATCGAGCCGCGCCGGCAGGGCATCGAGTATGCGGTCGATCATCACACCGATCGGCTCTTCATCGTCACCAACGACGAAGCCCTCAACTTCCGGCTCGTCGCAGCACCAGTGGCCACGCCGGGTCGTGACCACTGGGTGGAGCTGATTCCGCATCGAGAGGACGTCAAGCTGGAAAGCCTCGATCTCTTCGCTCGTCACGTCGTGCTGTTCGAGCGTATCGACGGTCTGCGCCGGATCAACATCATGCGGCTGAGCGACGGCGAATCCCATGTCATCGATCACCCTGAGTCGGTCTACGCTGCGTCCCCCGGCCCCAATCCTGAGTGGGACACCGACACACTTCGGTTCGAGTACACCTCGCTCGTCACACCGCGGTCAGCGGTGGACTACGGCATGGAGTCGCGCGAGCGCACAATCGCCAAGCAGGAGACCGTCCTCGGCGGCTACGACCGCGACAGGTACGTGACCGGACGGTTGTGGGCCACCGCGAGCGACGGCACACGGGTGCCGATCTCCTATGTGCACCGACGCGATACCGCACTCGACGGGACGGCGCCCGCGCTGCTGTATGGCTACGGGTCGTACGAGATCTGCATCGATCCGACGTTCAACTCGGACCGACTCAGTCTTCTCGACCGTGGGTTCATCTATGCGATAGCGCACATACGCGGTGGCGGCGAGCTGGGACGGCGATGGTATGAGGACGGCAAGCTGCTCCGCAAGCGCAATACCTTCACCGACTTCTGCGCGTGCGCTGATCACCTCGTCGAGCAGCGTTTCACGAGTCATCCGCGCCTCGCCATCCGCGGCGGCAGCGCGGGTGGATTGCTCATGGGTGCGGTCGTCAACCTGCGTCCCGACGTGGCCGCGGCGGTTGTCGCACAGGTGCCGTTCGTCGATTGTCTGACGACGATGTTCGACCCGGATCTGCCGCTCACCGTTGGCGAGTACGAGGAGTGGGGCAACCCTGAGGACGCCGCGTCGTACGCTTACATGCGCTCGTACTCTCCGTACGACAACGTGGTGCCCGGCAGGCATCCGGCGTTGCTGGTGACGGCGGGACTCAACGACCCCCGCGTCGGGTACTGGGAGCCCGCGAAGTGGGTTGCTCGCCTCCGCGAAGGCGCAGACGGTGAGGCCCCGATCCTGCTCAAGACCGAGCTGGGCGCCGGCCACGGTGGTGCGTCGGGACGGTATGACGCGTGGCGTGACGAAGCCTTGGTCCTGGCCTTCATCATCGACAACGTGGCAGCGCGCGGCGGTGCGTCCGCTCCACCGGCCGGCGGCGAGGACGCGTCATGAATCCCGAGGATCAGTTCGATACGCATGGCACAGGCACGACGACGCGGACGAGTTCTGCTTCGTCGTGGAGGGCGCCGGGATCGTCCCAACGGGCGACGCCTGAATCGGCTCAGGTACCGAGCGAGCTTTTGATCACCTCGCCGATTTCGTCATCGGAGAGTGCGGCGCCGGCGTCAGGCGTCAGGCGGATGGTGCCGGTGCTCGTCACAAGCTCGGGGTGTTGTGCGATGAACGTCGACGGGCTGTGCTTCTTCCAACCGTAGACGGAGACGCCGTGCTTCCAGACGCCGACATTGAGGCGGCGATTTCCGACCCAATAGGTGGGCATTCCGTATGAGATGCCCGCAGTAGCCTCCGGGTGCAGCGCACGCGTCAAGCCATCGATACGGTCGAACAGTGGCCGGAACTCTGGCGCGATCCCGTCGACATACGCCTGAAACGGATCGGGTTGCGCGACATCGTCCTTCATGCCGACCCCTATTCTCCGGAAAACTCCGGAATGCCGTCGACCTCGCTACCCGAGACGAAGCGACCGCTCGCCTCAGCGCGGTGATACACGGTCACGCAACCGGATCCGAGGCATCGCCACGCCCGCGTGTCCCAGAGCGCACACGTCCGCTCGTCGACGCCGATCAGCGTGGCTTCGGGGAGTGCTCCGCGCGCCGACGGGAACCAACGGCTCCCGAAGGTGTTGTGATGCGGCAGCACCGCCGAGTTCGGGACGACGGCGAGTCCAGCGACCGGCCGCCGCTCCGTGCTCCCCGGGAATTGCCGCCGGACCAGCACGTGCTCGCAGAGCACCATCGCACCTGCTGACGATCCGGCGAGCACCGCACCGTTCCGCCAGGCCGCGATGATCGCGTCCCCGACCGGCGTCCCACGCAGCACGGTGGCGACCAGTCCGGGATCGCCGCCTGTGATGTAGATGAACGCTGCCTGGCTCGCGGCCTCGGCAGTCGCGGGGACGTGCGCCTCAGCCCTCGAGTACGCCCGTAGCTCCGTCACGTCGAGATCGAACTGCCGGAACCAGTCCGCCGCGTGTCGTACCGCCGCTTGGGGGTGCGATCGGGCGGCAGCAGTCGCAACGATGTACGCGCGACCCCGCCCGCGAGCCGAGGCAGCGAGGAGCTCGTCATGCGGCTCGTTTCCCGGATGGAATTCGTCGCCTCCGATGAGCGCCAGCAGACCGGGCCCATGCATCAGTCCGCGGAGGCTCGGATTGTGGCTTCAGGCGCGCGGAGAGCTACCGCATCCATCGTAGGAAATGATAGTCTATGTATCACAAAAGGTGAAGTGATATAAGTCACTATCGAGCGTCGCCGTCACTCGTCAAACTGCGCAAGCCGGAGGCCGAGATGCCCGAACATGATTCGCAGGCATTCCAAGAGCTCTTCGACTCCGAGCCGACCGTGGCAACACCGTCGGAGGTCGCAACGTGGGTGCATGTCTATCAACGCTTGATCGTCATGATGGAGCGCCAGTTGAAGGAGACTCGGGCATTCGCAAGCGACGTGCACGAACCGATGCAACGCTATCTCAGCAGGGAGAACATGACCATCCTCGAAGAGGAGATCGGTGCGTTCAAGGATCGGTTGGCGCACTGGTCGGACGCTCCGGCGCGTGAGCGTGACTGAAGCAGTCAAAGTGTTGCTCGTCGAGGACGAGGAGGCCGTTGCGGAGATGTACCGCCTGCGCCTCGTGGCTGATGGATACGTCGTCGTCATCGCTGCGGACGGCGAGGCGGGCCTCCGGGCAGCCTTTGAGGAGGACCCGGCCTTCATCTTTCTCGATCTGCGCCTGCCGAAGCTCAGCGGCATGGAACTACTGTCGCGCTTGCGAGGCAACCCGGCGACTCGGGATATCCCTGTCATCGTCCTCACGAACATGACCGAGCCTGAGCTCTCCTATCGCGGCACTTCGTTGGGCATCGTCGAGTACATGATCAAGGCTGAAACCACGCCGATGCAGCTCTCGATGCGACTGGCCGAGCATCAACGCAGGATGGAAGCGACCTGAGTGACGCTTCAGTGCGCCGGCAGCTCGTCAACGTCGAGCGGTGGGCTCTGTAGGTCCTCTTCGTCGGGCTCGGCAGCTGTGCCCGCGTTCTCGCTCTCGTCCGGCTCCGCGTCCTCGTTCCCCGGGTCGGGTGCCGTTGGAGTGCCGTCGATTGCTTCGCCCTGTGTCATCGGAACATGTCCTCCTTGAGTGGTCGATTGAGGGCCGGATATGGGACAGCGCCCCCACCCTTCTGGATGAGAGCGCTGTGACTGTCCTGGCGGAACGCTTTCAGTAGTAGTGGGCGCGGCCACCGACAGCGTGTCCGGCCATTCCAAGCAAGGCGAGCACCAGTCCGATCACCACGAGGATCACCCCGATGGTCCACAACACCGGAATCCCCACGAGGAGCCCGATGAGCAGTAGGACGACGCCGAGAACGATCATGTATCACTCCTTGTTTGCGGCATTGCTGATTCAGACGGCCCGGTCGTCGACGGTTGTCGTCGTGGTGCCGCGGCGATAGCCGGGGCCGATCCAGGACGACCAGAGCACCAACGAGAGCGCAATGCCGAGTGCGCCGACCACCATCAGGATGATGCCGATCGTGTGCAGGTCGACGCCGTTCGCGGTGACGTGGATCGCAAACGCGAGTATCGCGCCGACGGCGATGAGGAAGATTCCAACACCTAAGCCCATAACTGTTCTGCTCCTTGAATTCCGATAGCGGCTTGGGAGACACCATAGCAGATATATCATGTAATTACAACCACACTATAACTTTGAACGTACGTTCGATTGGTGCAGGTGGTTTTACGATCGTGCTGAGGGTGCCGGGCGCCGGTTGCCTACCGGAGCCAGGTTCCCGCCCCGGCCATGGCGCTGAAGAGCGGGCGCTCGGCTCTTCCGTCGGCGACACAGGTCTGCGCCACACCACGAAGTCGTGCGTCAGCCACAGCCCGCAGCTTCACGCGGGCGCGACCGCCGATGGTTGGAAGCAGGCACTCTGCCTCGCCGACGGTCAAGCGGCCGATCAGGGTCGCTTCATCGTCAGGGTCGCGCAACAACCCGGGCGTGTCGGCAAAGATCATCAGGCGCGACGCCCCGAGCGCGATGGCGACCTCCGCGGCAAGTCGATCGCCATCGACGTTGATGGCGGTGCCATCCTCGGCAGCGATCGGCGGGCACAGCACAGGCGTGACCCCGCACGAGAGCAGCGTCTGCAGCAGGCCCGTGTGCACCGCGTCGATGCTGCCGACGTGGTTGTCGTGCAGCACGATCGTCCGTCCGTGGTCGTGGACGCGCAGATCGGAACGGCGCGTGCCGCGGACGGCGCCGCCGTCGAGACCGCAGAGGCCGAAGGCGTCGACGCCGAGTTGACGCAGCCGCTCGACGATGCGCTTGTTCGCCTTGCCGGCGTAGGCCATGAGAAAGTGGTCCATCGTGGTTGCGTCGGTGAACCGACTCACGTCGCCGCGGGCGGACTCGACCATCCGGGGCGGGGCGCCGAGCCGCGTCGAAAGGTCATCGAGGTCGCGGCTCGCGCCGTGCACGACCACAACACGCTCGGTGGTCGCGGCGATGTCCGCGAGCAACGGATCGAGGTGGCGGACGCTCCCGCCGATCTTCACGACGATCATCAGACTGGGTAGAGCCCGGCGAACTCGAGCCCGAGCGTCTCCGGGAACCCGTGACGGATGTTGCATGCCTGCACTGCCTGACCCGCGGCTCCCTTCACCAGGTTGTCGAGCGCCGCGGTGACGACGACGCGGCGTGAGTGCGGGTCGCGCTCGAAGCCGACATCGCAGTAGTTCGTGCCGCTGAGCAGCTTCGGATTGGGCGACCGTTGCAGTCCTGTGCGCGACTTCACGATGCGCACGAACGGCTCGTCCGCGTAGTGAGAGCGAAAGAGCTGCCAGATGCCGCGATCGTCGAGGTCGCGATTGACAAACGCATGCGCGGTGATCAGCACGCCGCGAACCGCCTCCACAGCGGTCGCGGAGAACGCCACGTAGGGTGAGTCGGCGCCGAGGTGCAACTCCTGGACGATCTCCGCGGTGTGGCGGTGCCCCGTCGGCGCGTACGAACGCACTTCGCCGCTTCGATGCGCGTGGTGGGTTGCCTCTCCGGGCTGCGAGCCTGCGGCCGACGATCCGACCTTCGCCTCGACGACGAGCGGCGCTCCCGGGTCCAGGATCCCCGCACATGCAAGCGGAGCGAGCCCGAGGATCGACGCCGTCGCGAGGCACCCGCCGACCGCGATGAGCGAAGCATCAGCGATCTCCGCGCGGTGTGCCTCGGCCAGGCCGTACACGGCGCCGGCGAGCAGCTCGGGGACCGGGTGGGTCCAGCCATACCAGCGTGGGTAATCGGCCGGGTCGCGAAGCCGGAAGTCGGCGCCGAGGTCGATGCAGACCGGCGCCGCCTCGAGGAGCCGATCGATGGCGGCGCTCGATGCACCATGGTGGAGCGCGACGAACACGACGTCGGCAGACTCCAGCCCAGAGTGCGGGGAGAAATGGAGGTCCGTGCGCCCGCGCAGTGGGGGATGCACCGACGCAACCGGCTTGCCCGACAGACGATCGGACGTGACCTGCACCACATCGATCTCTGGATGACCCGCGAGCAGGCGGAGCACCTCGCCGCCGGCGTATCCGGAACCGCCGACGACCGCCGCGCGGATCATC
Organism: Saccharimonadales bacterium (SeqCode); assembly: GCA_035532495.1. Lineage (GTDB taxonomy): Bacteria > Chloroflexota > Dormibacteria > Aeolococcales > Aeolococcaceae > Palsa-851. The sequence continues at coordinate 30,251 of DATKQX010000093.1, read as the reverse complement.
GGTCGCTCAGTGCCATCGCGAGCACGCTGACCGCGCGCTCGAGCTCGTCGATCGAGATCCGCTCATCCGGTGCGTGGTCGAGGCGTGCATCGCCCGGTCCGTACGCAACCGCGGGACAACCCCACGCGGGGACGAGGATGTTGAGATCGGACGTCCCGGTCTTGAGCTTGAAGCGAGGCGCACCGCCTGCGGCTCGGATGGCACGGACGCAGGCACGAGCGAGCCGGCTGCCCCGGTCGGTGCGTATCGCCGGCTCATACCCCGAGATCGTCACGTTGCCGTTGCCGGCCGCAAGCCGTGCGACCTCCATCAGGGCATCGACATCACACCCCGGCGGAGTGCGAACGCCGACGCCGACCGTCGCGCGCTCGACGAGCCCATCGGTCTCGGAGCCGAACCGGAGGACGCGGATGTCGATGCGGTCGAAGGCCGCTGCATCCCCATTCACAGCGCTCGCGTGATCCTGCAGTGCGCGCACGAGGTCGAAACACCGGTCAGGCGCGCCGGCCGCCGGTCCTGCGCTGTGCGCCGCAGCCTGCTCGACGCAGATGTGGAGACGGAGGCTTCCTTTGTAGCCGATCGTGATGGCGTCCCATCCACTCGGCTCGAGGATGATCAGTCCGGCCGGCGCGACCATCGACGTTGCGAGGTGCAGGGCGCCGCGCGACGCGGCCTCCTCATCGACGGCGCCGACGATGACAAAGCGTCGCGGACCGTTGCGGGGTTGGCGGCTCACGGCGGCGATCGCCGTGGCGAGCGGCCCCTTGGCATCGACCGTGCCGCGGCCGTGCAGGATGTCGCCGTCTCTGCGGACCGCGATGTCGCCTGCGACGGTGTCGAGGTGTCCGACGAGGGCGATCGTCTCCGGACCATCGCCCCACGCTGCGACCACGTTTCCAACGGCATCGACGTCCGCGTCGAATCCCGCGTCGCGGAGGCGCGCCACGAGCATCGTCGCGAGAGCGTGCTCGTCACCGCTCATGCTCGGCACCGACACAATGGCAGTGAGCAGTTCGGCGACGTCGATTTCGGTGCGGGTCACGTCAGGCCCCCACACCGACGCGTGCTCCGCGAGCAACCGCGCGGACGTGGTCCGCGACCTTGCCCGGGATGTCGACGCCGGTGACGTCGATGGAGTTGCGAAACTCCATGGTGGCGTTCACCTCGCTGACGAGCAGGCGGTCGTCGTCCTCGAGCAGGTCGATCGCAAGCACCCCGCCACCCACGGCCGCGGCGGCACGCAGCGACAGATCGCGAAGCGTGGCGTCCACCGGACAATTGCGTGTGCTCGCACCGCGGGCGGTGTTGGTGACCCAGTGCGCCGACTCTCGATAGATCGCGCACGCGACCTCATCGCCGACGACGAATACTCGGATGTCGCGTCCGGGCTTGTCGATGTGGCGCTGCAGGTAGAAGATCGAGTGCTCGGGTCCACCGAGCAGCGTCTTGTGCTCGAAGAGTGCCTCTGCTGCGTCGCGGTCGTTGATGCGCGCCAGCAGACGTCCCCACGAGCCGGTGACAGGCTTGAGCACCACGGGATAGCCGAGTTCCTCGGCCGCGAGCAGCGCGCCTTCAGGACCGAACGCGACGACCGTCTGCGGCGTGGGCAGGCCGGCCGCCTCCAGCAACGCCGAGGTGTCGAGTTTGCTCGCACATACCGCGGCGACGGCGTGACGATTGACCGTGACGACCCCCCATGACTCGAACACCCGCAACAGGGCCAGCCCGCGCGCCTGCGAAAGGCTTCGCTCCAGCACGGCGTCCCAGCGCCGGACCGCATGCGCAAGGGGGAGTGTCAGCTCGCGATCATCGACGATCTCGACGTCGACCCCGCGATGAGCGAAGGCGTCGCGGAGCAACTTCTCCTCGACCCGCAGACGCGAGCAGAGCAGGCCGATGCGCACTGGATCACTCACCCCAGTCGACCTCCTCCGGCGGTGCGAGCACGAAGCGCGCGGGTTCGAGGCCGATCACCTCGAGCTCTGCGTTGCACTCCACGCAGGTGATCACCTCACCGCGCTCGACGCCGTCGTTGAGCACCACCTGTGCATTGCACTCAGGACACATGCTGCATCTCCTCGAGCGCGGCCCAGCCGCCATTGCCGATGAGTTCCAGGAGCGATCCGGCTTCGATGATGCGCAGTGCAACGCCGGACGGTGGCTCGCCCAGCAGCACCCCGTACCGTCCGACGATCTCGCCGGTGAGCGTGTCGACGGTGACGTGATCGCCCTCGCGGAGCACCCGGTGCGCTTCGACGCATCGGATCACCGGCAGGCCGATGTTCACGGCGTTGCGGTAGAAGATTCGTGAGAAGCCGGCGGCGATCACTGCCGCGATCCCGTTCTGCTTGATGGAGAGCGGCGCATGCTCCCGGGAGCTGCCGCATCCGAAATTGCGTCCCGCGACGATCACGTCGCCGGGTTGCACCGTCTGGACGAAATCGGGTCGCGCCTCGACGAGGCACGCGCGCCGGAGTGCGTCGGGGTCCGTGGTGACGTTGTACCGGCCGGGCATGATCGCGTCGGTGCTGATGCCGTCGCCGAGCAGGAACACGCGCCCACTCATGGCGCGGGCGCCAGGCGCGCTGGATCGGTGATCACGCCCGCGACGGCGGACGCGGCGGCGACTGCGGGCGACGCTAGGAATATCTGCGCGTCAGGGCTGCCCATCCGTCCTGGGTAATTGCGGTTGCTCGTCGAGAGCACACGCTCGCCGGGTCCGACGACGCCGTGCTGGCGTCCGAGACACGGACCGCACCCCGGGTTGAGCACGAGCGCTCCGGCGAGCGCGAACGTCTCGATGTAGCCCGCGGCAAGCGCATCGAGATAGACACCGCGCGACGCCGGCACCACGATGGTGCGGGTGCGCGGGTTGACGGATCGCCCCGCGAGGATCCCCGCAGCCAGCGCCAGATCGCTCAGCCTGCCGTTGGTGCAACTCCCGATGAAGACCTCGTCGAGCGGTGTGCCGGACAGCTCGTCGATGTCGTGCACGTTATCGATGCTCGGATGCACCGCGATCTGGGGACGGAGTGTCTCCGCGTCGACGACGAGGGTTTGCGCGTACTCAGGGCGTACGGCACACAGATCGATTGGCTCACTGCGCATGTGCCGGAACGTGATCTCATCGGGCGCCACGAGACCGGTCTTGGCACCGAAGTCGGTGCTCAGGTTGCAGAGCGTCAGACGTTCCTCGACGCCCATCGCGGTGACCGCATCCCCGGTCCACTCGACCGCGCAGTAGTCGGCTCCGTCGGCGCCGAGGTGCTTGATGACGTTGAGCGCGAGGTCCTTGGCGTAGACGCCGGGCGGCAGCGCGCCCCGCACGTCGATGCGAATGGTTTCCGGGATACGAAACCAGGTCTTGCCGGAGGCGAACACCACCCCGATATCGGTGGAGCCAAGGCCGGTCGCGAAGCAGCCGAGGGCGCCGTAGGTGGTGCTGTGCGAGTCGGCGCCGACGACGACGCCGCCGGGTTGCGCCAGGTGTCGATCGACCATGACCTGGTGACAGATGCCTTCGGCAAAGAGGTTGGTGATGGTGTGCTCCACGCAGAACTCGCGGATCATCCGATGGAGTTCCGCGGCTGCCACTGTGTTGGCAGGCATGACGTGGTCGAAGCTGAAGACGATGCGGCTCGCGTCCCAGAGCGGCGCCTGCAGCTGCCGGAACGCTTCGATGGCGAGCGGTCCCGTGACGTCGTGCGCCATCGCGACATCCACCGCGGCGACGACGGTGTCGCCGGCATGCACCGCTCGGCCGAGCCTGCGGCTGAAGATTTCCTCAGTGAGTGTTCCCATCTCGTCCTCCTAGGTTCGTGCCCAGCTGACGATCAATGCGTCGAGGGCTTCGCTGTCCAGTGGGCCGTCATCGCCGCGACGCTTCACCTCCGTGGTGAGCTCTCGGAGGCATTCGTCATCAAGGTCGACGCCAAGCGCTGAGGCTCGATCGCCGATTGCGTGGCGGCCGGTCAGGCGGTGGCCGCTGAGGATGCTGCGTTCGCGGCCGAAGCGAGCGGGATCGAGGATCTCGTACGAGCCCGGATCAGCAAGCACCGCCTTGGTGTGCATCCCCGCCTTGTGATGAAAGGCGGTCGGCGCTGTCACGGCGGCGTTGAACGGGATAGCAACGCCGAGGATCCCGGCGAGGAGCGCGTCGAGCTCCGGCAGCATCTCCAGGCGGTAGTGGTCGACGAGCTCGGGCTGGAGCGTGTGCAGGCGGGCCATCATCGACGAGAGCGGAACGATGCCGTTCCGCTCACCGATGCCCAGGACGGTTGTGTCGACGTGGGTGGCGCCCGCCTGCAGTGCGGCGAGCGCGTTCGCCACCGCGCACCCGGTGTCGTCGTGAGCGTGGAACTCGATGTCGCATCCGACGTTGCGTCGGACGAGCGAGACGAGATCGTGCACCTGCGGCGGTGTCGCAACCCCGACGGTGTCGGCCAGTCCCACGCGGTCGACCCCCGCTCGATCGATTGCCCGGTAGATGCGGACGAGATCGTCGGGATCCGAGCGGAACGAGTCCTCGGTGCTGAAGCGCGCCTCGCGGCCGGCGGCCTGGATCGCGCCAACGACGGCGCTGCCCATCTCGATGATCTCGTCGATGCTGAATCCGTGCGACACCGGCCGCAGTCGCGAGGATGTGGCGATGAGCACGTCGACCCCGTCGACGCCGGTATCGAGCGCACGGCGCGCGTCATCCAGGTTGCAGCGGACGTGGGTGAGGAGCCGAAAACGTCGCTCGGTTTGAACGACCCGGCGAAGGTCGGCCTCCGACTGGGGCGACGCGACCGGCGAGGTGAGTTCCATGTAGTCGACGCCGAAGCGATCGAGTGCAGCCGCGATGGTGAGCTTCTGTTCGATCGTGAAATGGGCGAGCGCGAACTGCTCGCCCTCACGGAGCGTGCTGTCGATGATCCGGAAGGAGGTGATGTTCATGAGGTCCGTTTGTGCTGGTGGACAAAAAGCAAGAGCCCCTTCGAGGAAGGGGCTCTGTTTCGGAAACTGATCCGGAGTTATGCGAACGCCGTCACCGTTTGCGTGCGCTAGAGAACCCACTCCTCGAGTGCGAGCGGGCTTTTTTGGCGAGGTGGACGGAAGTCTGCACGGCCAGCGCAGCGTAGCAGCCGTCAGTGCTTCGCGTCAACCGAGCCGCGTCACCATGCATCGTGGTACTCGTATACACATGTCGAAATTCCGACGCACCGCACTCGGCGCCGGGTTCGGATACACGCCTGGGGAGCAACCCGCCGACGGTGAGGGTTGGCTGAAGCTCAACAGCAACGAATCGCCGCTGCCGCCGTCGCCGCGCATCGCGGAGGCCGTCGCCGCTGCAGCTGCGGGGCTCGCGCGCTACCCGGACCCGCATGCCGAGCCGTTGCGGAGCGCGCTCGCGAGGTATCACGCGGTCGAGCCGGACCACGTCTTTGTGGCCAACGGCGCCGATCAGGTCCTCGACTGCCTGTTCCGCGCCTTCGTCGGTCCGGGCGACACGCTTGTGCGCACAGAGCCCGGCTACTCGCTGCTTCCAGTGCTCGCGACCCTCTTCTCGGCGTGTGACGTCGGCGTGCCGGTCGAACCGGATGGTTCCCTGCCGTCGCAGTTCGCATCGCAGGACGCCGTGCTCCGCATCGTGGTCAATCCCAACTCACCGACTGGACACTGGATCGAACCGGCCGAGCTGGAGCGATCGCTCGACGGTGCTTCGGGAGTGGTTGCCATTGACGAGGCGTATTGCGACTTCGCGCCGGCATCGTGCGTCGAAGGCCTTGCCTCGCACCGGAACTGGGTCGTCGTCCGCACCCTGTCCAAGTCACATGCGCTTGCGGGGCTGCGCGTCGGGTACGCGGTCGGGGATCCCGAGATCATCGACGATCTCAATGCCGTGCGTGACTCGTATCCGGTGGATCGCTGCGCGATCGCGGGTGCGCTCGCGGCCCTCCGGGACGAGCCCCATCACCGCGAAATCGTCGACACTGTCGTGCGAGAACGCCACCGGCTCAGCCAGGGTCTGCGTGGTCTCGACTGGGTCGTCACTCCGTCGCAGGCCAACTTCATCCTCTGCAAACCGCCGCAGTGGACGACGGCCGCGGATGTCGCCGCGCACCTGCGTGCCGAGCGGATCCTGGTGCGCCACTTCGACACATCCGGGCTTCAGGACCGCCTGCGTATCAGCATCGGCGACGGTGCCGCAGTCGACCGGATCCTGACAGCGGTGGCGAGCATGCAGCCGCGGTGAGAGGCGCGGCAGGACGGGAAATCCATGGGCTGCACGTAGAATCCCCACATGAGAGGCGTTGACGCGCTGCCAGCCGGCGCGGGAGCACGTGGGCGCGCGGACGGGTTCACCGACTGGCTGGTGGGCGCCGCGGCGAGCCGTCGCCTCCTCACCGATCGCTTCGTCGAGACGTTCGAATCGTGGGGATACGGCTTCATCGTCACACCGTTGATCGAGCCACTCGACACGGTTGCGGCCGGTGTCGGCGTGGCCCAGCAATCGGAACTCTTCCGATTCATGGACTCGGATGGCGCCCTGCTCGCGCTGGTCGGTGAGCGCACGGTGAGCGTCGCTCGCGTCGTTGCGACACAACTGCATTCGGGACCGTTTCCGCTGCGGCTCTGCTACGCGGGGCCGGTATTGCGCCACCAGCCGCCCAACGCGGGGAGACGGCGCGAGAGCCTGCAGGCAGGGTGTGAGCTGCTGGGTGCGACGGGGCTCGAGGCGGATGCGGAGTGCATCGCTCTTGCTGCGGCGGCGCTCGAGCACGGCGGAGTGCACGACGTGCAGGTCGACGTCGGACATGCGGACTTCATTCCGGGACTGCTCGAGTCGGCCGGCCTCGACGGCGCCGCGCGCGACGTGGTGCTTGCTGCACTTGCACGCCGCGATCTTGTTTCGGTGGAAGCATCCCTCGAGGGCACGGACGTTGCCGACGCCGAACGCCGACTGCTCCTTGCGTTCCCCACACTTCGCGGCGGACGCGAAATTCTTGACACCGCGGCGAGCGGTTTGCGCGGCGAACGGCCGCTCCGTGCGCTGCGGGAGCTTGCGAGACTGTGGGAGCTCCTCGAGGCGCATGCCATCACCGATCGGGTGCACCTCGACCTTGGCGCGGTGCGTGACTGGGACTACTACACCGGACCGACGTTTGAGGTATTCAGCGAAGACTCGGGGTTTCCGCTCGGCAGCGGTGGCCGGTACGACAGGTTGCTCGGGCGCTTCGGCGACGCGCTGCCGGCGACCGGGTTCGTGTTGCACGTCGATCGCTGCCACGACAGCGTCGGGAGGCGGGGCGGAATCGCGTCGGCGCCCGCTGTTCTTCGCGTCAGCTGGGAGGCGGACGCTGAGTCCACAGCACTGAACCTGGCGCGGCGGCTGCGCGCGCGTGGCGTTGCGTGCACATGTGACCTCACGGCGGGCGCGGGCGGCGAGGTCAGCGTCAGTGCAACCGGTGCGCGCTGGCCGAGGGACGGCCGTGACGAAACGGGCAGCATCGATGCCGCGGTTGATGCGCTCTCGAGATCCGCTCCATGAGAGGGTTGCGCATCGCGCTTCCTGCCGGAACGCTGCTCGAGGGCGCGTGCGACATCCTCGCGACGGCCGGCGTCGTGCAACTCCATCAAAGCTGCTTCGACCGCGAGTTGAGCGTCGCCGAGGCGGGCTCGGTATACGTGAAGGTCCGTCCGACTGACGTGCCCGTGTACGTGGAGATGGGGGCCTGCGACTGTGGGATCGTGGGCAAGGATGTCCTCTGGGAGAGTGGACGGGAGTGCTACGAGCTTGCCGATCTGCGCTTCGGACTCTGCAGGCTCGTGCTTGCTGCACCACGCGACTCGCCACTCGTGAATGGGGTGTGGCCTGAGTCGCTGCGCGTGGCGACCAAGTACCCGGAGGCAGCGCGCCGGTTCTTCGCCGCGCGCTCATTGAACGTCGTGCTCATCCGCCTGCACGGATCCGTGGAACTCGCGCCAGCCACGGGGCTTGCCGATTGCGTGCTCGACATCACCGCGACCGGCCGCACCATGGCCGCGAACGGTCTTGTCGAGGTGGCCGAGGCGGGTGTCTCGACCGCGCGGCTCATCGCAAACCAGGCGGCGCTGAAGACCCGTAATGAGCTGGTCGGATCGCTTGCCGCATCCCTTCGACGCGCCGCTGCCGCGCAACGCAGCCAGGGCGCGGCATGAGGATCGAGCTCACGCGTCTCGACCCCGCGCAGTTTCGCGCGGTCATCGTGGAGCGGGAACGGGAAGGGTTTACCGCACCGGCCCTCGACGAATCCAGCGCACGCCGGCTCGATGTGATGTTCGGCCGGCACATCAGCGCGCAGGAGGCCGTACGCGAGATCGTCGCCGATGTTCGCGAGCGTGGCGACGTCGCGGTTCGCGACTGGACACACCGCATCGACGGGATCGATGTCGCGGACGCGCGGGTGAGCACCGCAGCGCTGAGGCAGGCGTGGGACGCGCTCGAGCAGCCGCTGCGCAACGCTCTGGCGGCGGCGGCCGAGCGGATCCGCGAGTTTCACATGCCCCAGATGGAGACGGCGGACCGAGGTTTCGGCGGCGCGTGGCTTCGCCCCGTCCCGCTTGGGCGTATCGGTTGCTATGTCCCCGGCGGGCGCGCCGCCTACCCGAGCACCGCGCTGATGTCGGTGATTCCAGCCCAGGTCGCCGGCGTCGAGCGGATCGTCCTCGCAAGCCCCCCGGGTCCCGGCGGCGGTGTCCATCCACTCGTCGCCGCCGCAGCGCACCTGCTCGGAGTCACCGAGGTGATCGCCGCGGGTGGCGCGCAGGCGATTGCCGCCATGGCCTACGGGACTCACTCGATCGACCGGGTGGACAAGATCGTCGGCCCCGGCAACGCGTTCGTCACGCTGGCAAAGCGCGAAGTCTTCGGCGCGGTCGGCATCGATCAACTCGCCGGGCCGAGCGAGATTCTCGTCATCGCGTCGGCCGGCGCCGATGCCGCGCTCATCGCCGCGGACCTCGTCTCACAACTCGAGCACGATCCGCTGGCGTGGGCCGTCTGCCTGACCGATGACGCCGATCTCGCGGCTGCCGTCGTCACGGATTTCGCGACGGCGGCGGGCGACGCTGCCCGCCGCGAGGTCATCGGCATCGCCGCGGGGCGGCACGCGGCAGTGGTGCTGTGCGAGTCTCTGCGCGATGGGATCACGCTGGCAGCCGGATTCGCGCCGGAGCATCTCTCGCTGCAGGGAACGGCAGCCGAGGCGGCGCGGGATGCGGTGCGCAATGCCGGCGCCGTCTTCGTCGGGCCGATGTCACCGGTGAGCATCGGTGACTACGTCGCCGGCCCGAACCACACGCTGCCGACGCAGGGGGCCGCCCGCTATCGCGGACCGCTTGCAGTGATGGACTTTCTCCGCTGGCCGAGCTTCGTGCAGCTGACCGAAGCGGACTTCGACGCGGTCGCCCCGGTTGCCATCGTTTTGGCTCAGGCCGAGGGTCTCCAGGCGCACGAGCTGGCAATTCGGGCGCGGACGCGCATGCGCGCGCGCACATGAGCGTCGCTGCACGATCCGCGTCGAGACGGCGCGACACGCACGAGACGAGGATCAGCGCGGATGTGCGCATCGATGGCACGGGCATCGGATCGATCACGCTGCCGCTGCCGTTCTTCCGCCACATGCTCGAGGCGTTCACGAAGTACAGCGGGATGGACATCACGCTCGAGGGCAGCGGGGACATCGATGTCGACGCGCATCATCTCGTCGAGGATGTCGGCCTGGTGCTCGGCGCCACCATCAGTGAAGCGCTCGGCGATCGCGACGGCATCCGGCGCTTCGGCGAGGCGCATGCGCCGCTCGATGAGTCGCTCGTGCGTTGCATCGTGGATTACGGCCGCCGCCCGAACGTCGTGTATGCGATGGACCAGTTGCAGGGACGCATCAACGACTTCGACGTCGAGGTCATCGGCGAATTCGTGAAGGGATATGCGCAGGCTGCGGGCGCGACCATCCACATGGACTGCATCCGCGGGGACAACCCCCATCACATTGCTGAGGCCGCATTCAAGGCCCTCGGCCTAGCTACGCGTGAAGCGTTTCGCGTCATCGGCGGAGGCGTCCCCTCGACCAAAGGAACGCTGTGACTCCCGTGATCGGCGTGTGCGACTACGGGGTCGGCAACCTGCGGAGCGTCGAGCGGGCGCTCCGCGCGTCCGGTGCGGAGACGGTCATCAGCGATCAACCCGCGCGGATTGCCGGATGCGACGGCGTTGTGCTCCCCGGCGTGGGTGCCTTCGCCGTTGCGGCACGCGCACTGCACGATGGCGGTCTCGGCGACGCGGTCCGGTCGATGGCGATCGCGGGCAGGCCGGTGCTCGGCGTCTGCCTCGGCCACCAGCTGCTGTTCGAGTCCAGCGACGAAGGGCCGGACGTCGCAGGGCTCGCGTTGCTCACTGGGCGTGTCACGAGGCTTGCGCTTCAGGAAGGGCGCAAGGTGCCCCACATGGGCTGGAATACGCTGACCACAGTGAACGCAGAGTCGGCCTTGCTCGCGGGCACCGACGAGGGTTCGTACATGTACTTCGTGCACTCGTTCAGCGCGACCGCGGTGGAAGCCGACGTTGCGGCCACCACCGACTATGGCGAGCCCCTCGCCGCTGCCGTTGAGCATGGGAACATCATGGGCACACAATTCCATCCCGAGAAGAGTGGCGCCGCGGGTCTTCGCCTCTATGCGAACTTCGTCGCGATGTGCACGACGTGATCATCATTCCCGCAATCGACGTGCTTGGTGGCCGGTGTGTGCGCCTCAGCCAGGGCGAGTATGCTGATCCGACGGTCTACGGCGACGATCCGGTGGTTGTCGCGCGCAGTTTCATCGTCGCAGGTGCGACGCGGATCCATGTCGTCGACCTTGACGCGGCGCGCGGCCGCGCGACGCCGGAAAGCGCGAACGCAGTCAGAGCGATCGTCGCCGAGTGCGCGGGCGCGCGCTGCGAGGTGGAAGTTGGTGGCGGTGTGCGCGACATCGGTATCGCGCTCGCGCTGCTGAGCGCCGGCGCGTCGTTTGTCGTGCTGGGCAGCATCGCTGTCCGCGATCCGGAGAGTGCCTCGGCGATCTGCCACGCTGCACCGGGGCGCGTCCTCCTCGGCCTCGACGTGCGAGCCGGAATGGCGCGTGTGCAGGGGTGGACAGAGGATGGGATGGCAGCCTCGGAACTCCTGCGGTTGTGGCGCGATTGGGAAACAGCCGGACTGATCTACACCGACACCATGCGTGACGGTGTCATGGCCGGCCCGGACCTCGATGGTCTGCGGTCATGCCGGGCGGGCTATGCGGGCCCGGTGTATCTGTCTGGTGGTCTCAGCAGCCTCGCCGACATCGCCGCGTCCGCTGCGGCGGGCGCTGCCGGTGTCGTTGTGGGCAAGGCGCTCTACGAAGGTCGGATCAACCTCGTCAAAGCGCTCCGCGCTGTCGCGAGTCCGGTCGCATGACGCTCGCCAAACGTGTCATCCCGTGTCTCGACGTGACCGGCGGACGGGTGGTGAAAGGCGTCGCGTTTGTCGACCTGCGCGACGCCGGGGATCCTGCCGAGCTGGCCGCGCGGTACGATCAGGATGGTGCGGATGAGCTCGTCTTCCTTGATATCACCGCGTCGAGCGATGAGCGCGCAATTCTCCTGGACGTGGTGCGGCGCACCGCGGATCGAGTCTTCATCCCGCTGACAGTCGGTGGCGGCGTGCGCACGCTCGGCGATATCGATGCGCTGCTGCGCGCGGGTGCGGACAAGGTGTCGCTCAACACCGCCGTTCTCGATCGGCCGTCGCTCATCGACGAGGCTGCCAACACGTTCGGATCGCAGTGCGTGGTGGTCGCCGTGGACTCGAAGCGCTCGGGCGGACGCCACGCCGTGCATGGTCGCGGCGGTCGGCTCGACACCGGACGCGACGCGATTCAATGGGTTGACGAGGCGGCGGGCCGCGGCGCCGGCGAGATCCTCATCACGTCCATGGATCGGGACGGGACGGGCACCGGGTACGACGTCGAGTTGACGGCTGCCGTGGCAACTGCGGTCCCGGTCCCTGTGATCGCGAGTGGAGGAGCCGGCGAGCCGGAACACCTGCGTCTGGCACTGACCGACGGACGCGCTGACGCTGCGCTCGCGGCAACCATCTTCCACTTCGGCGCATATCCCGTCCCCGAGACCAAGCGCTACCTGCGCGAACACGGTCTCGACGTGCGTCTGTGAGTGATCCGGTGGAGCCCCAGTTCAACGACGCGGGCCTGATCACGGCGGTGGTCCAGGATGCGGCGACCGCAGAGGTGCTGATGGTCGCGCACATGAACCGCGAGGCCTGGGACGCTACGCGACGGACGGGCAGGGCAACGTTCTTCAGCCGCTCGCGGCAGCGCCTCTGGGAGAAGGGGGAGACGAGCGGCAACACGATGCAGGTGCACGAGATCCGGCTCGACTGCGACGCGGACGCTGTGCTCCTCCTGGTGTCGCCCGACGGCCCGGCGTGTCACACGGGCGCTCGGTCCTGCTTCTTCAACGCGGTGGAGACGAACCGGGCCGACGGATAACCTGAAGCCGTCTCAGCTCGCGGGCCCGATGTGCATCTCTCGAATCGACCGCAACGCCTTGCCGGGCGGTACCATCGAACGCATGTTCGCATGGCTCGACGATCTGACTGACGCCCAGCGGGCGGTCGTCACGCATGACGGTGGCCCCCTCCGCGTCCTCGCCGGCGCCGGGACCGGTAAGACCACGACCCTGTCCGCGCGCGTCGCGTGGCTGCTGGCGACCGGGACGCCGCCCGAGCGGATCCTGCTGCTCACCTTCACGCGGCGGGCGGCTCGTCAGATGATCACCCGGACCTCGGCGCTCCTGACCGCGATCGGCATGGACGCCTCTGCGGGGTATCCCGCGGGCCGCGTGGCCGGCGGGACGTTCCACGCCATCGCCCATCGGACGCTTCGCCGGTTCGCATCGACGCTCGGCATCCCCGAGGGCTTCTCGATGCTCGATGCTGCCGACGCCGCCGACGTCATCGATCTCGTTCGCGACGAGCAGGGTCACGCCGAGGCGACACGGCGGCGATTTCCGCGCAAGACACTGCTTGTCGATCTCTACTCCACGGCAGTGAACACCGGCCGGCCACTCTCGTCGGTGGTGCCTGACATGGCTCCCTGGGCTGATGACTTCGTCGACTCGATCGCGGAGATCTGCCGGGGGTACGTACGCCGCAAGCGTGCGGCAGGACTCGTGGACCTCGACGATCTGCTCCTGCTCTGGCGAGCCGCCGTCCAGGACGAGCGTCTCGGCCCACGCCTTGCGAAGGCGTTCGATCACATCCTCGTCGACGAGTATCAGGATGTGAACGAGCTGCAGGTCGACGTCCTTCGCGGGTTGCGCAGCGACGATCCGCGCATCACGGTGGTCGGCGACGATGCGCAGGCGCTGTATTCGTTTCGAGCCGCCGAGCCCCGTCACATCCTCGAGTTCGACACGGTCTTTCCCGGGGCGAGCACCATCGTGCTCGAAACGAACTATCGCTCGACCCAGCAGATCCTCGACGTGGCCAATGCTGTCGGCGCCGAGGCGAGCGTCGGCTTCTCGGCGGTGTTGCGGGCCGCCCGCACGGCTCCCGGAGCGTCCCCGCAGGTGGTGCGGTGCGTCGACGAGGACGCTCAGACAGAGGCGATCTGCGAGCGGATCCTCGCGCATCGCGAGGCGGGCACTGCGTTGCGTGAACAGGCTGTGCTCGTTCGTGCGGCACACCATTCCGCATTGCTCGAACTCGAGCTCGGCGCCAGACGCATTCCCTACGTCAAATACGGAGGGTTGCGTTTCGTCGAAGCGGCACATGTCAAGGATCTCCTCGCAGCGTTCCGGCTCGCCGACAATCCCAACGACGTCGTCGCGTGGTTCCGGCTGTTGCAGCTGCTCCCGGGCGTCGGTCCAGCCACCGCGCGGCGCGTGGCAACAGGTCTGGGCTTGATCGACGTCGATCGTGATCACCTCTCTGAAGGCGAGGTCATGCGACGCTGGCCCCAAGCGGCGCTTGAACTCCCAGTCGTGGCGCAACCCGCCGCCGAGGCGCTCATCGATGCACTCGGCGCACGCCCTGAGGAATCCGTCGCGACGCACGCGGAGCGTCTGCGTGTTGCCGTCGCACCACTTGTCGAAGCGGTGTATCCGGAATCAGGGGCGCGCCTGGCGGACCTGGACACACTCGTCGCGGCAGGCGCCAAAGCTGCGAGGCTCTCCGACGTGGCGGCCGACCACGTTCTCGAGCCGCCACGATCGACCTCGGCGCTGGCAGGGCCACCGAGCGTCGACGAGGACTGGCTCGTCGTTTCCACCGTGCATTCCGCCAAGGGGCTCGAATGGGACGTCGTGCACGTGCTGCACGTGACAGACGGCAACATCCCGTCGGACATGGCACTTGGATCGGATGCCGGATTGGAGGAGGAGCGGCGGGTCTTCTACGTTGCACTCACGCGCGCTCGCGCGTGCCTGCATCTCTACGTGCCCGAGCGGTATCACCACCGTCCGCGCGGTCGCGACGATCGCCATGGGTGGGCGCAGCCGTCGCGCTTCCTCACCGACAGCGTGCGAAGCCTCTGCGAAGAGGTGCTCGATCCCGCACGTCGACCGGATCTCGCCGGTCAGGACGCCGGTGAGGCGATGGAGCGCGTTGCCGTCGTCCTCGACGCATTGTGGGCGTAGGAGCCGGCGAACCTGAACACGAAAGTTGCCTGAGAACGTTGGGTTTCGGTAGCATTCCGCAGCACATAAACTGCGGGCGCCGGGGGAGCATGAGCGAGCCGGCCGCTGGTGGTGGGAGGGGAACGCGGACAAGGAGTGCCTCCTGCACTCGCCGCTCGCGGCAGGTATGCGTACGCTGACGGGCAGACGAGGACTGATGAGGTAGCGCACCGTCAATCGGACCGGATCCACTCGTGACCCCGGGTGGGACCGGCTGCAGGTCGCGACCCCCCACTCTCGCGGCGGCGTCCCAGTTCGCGTTGCACACGGCAACGGTCGGTCGGGGCGCCGCCGTCATTCTTCCGGCGTTACGCGCCCTCGATCGGTATCCAGACATTCATGGATCCGCGGTCGCGATTGCCCCAGAGGAAGTACGGCACGGCGGTGAGCTCGATCGTCCGATGCTCCCGCGAAAGGTCGTCGAACCGTCGATAGAGACCGTTCCACTGGTTCGGATGAGCGCGGCCCGCACCGATGACTTCGGTTGCGCCTCCGAGAAGATCAGGGCGCCAGACGCTCTGCAGCGCGGCGTCGGGATCGATCGTCAGCGTCATGTCAGCGCCGGCGTGTGGCTGGTCGCACGCTTCGATGCAATACACGATCGGTCCGCGAACGACAGCGACGGACGAGCGCGTGGATTCGATGAACGGATGGCCCGCGATGCAGTGAGCGGGCATCGGCAGAGTCAGCACCACGACGTCACCGCTCGCCCAGCGACGGGTCATGGTGGCGTACCCGTTGCGATTTCCCGGTTCGACGGCGGTTCCGTTCAGAGCCACCGCAGGCTCCCGGCACCACGCCGGCAGGCGGAGCGAAAGCTCCCATTCGTGTTCTGGGGCCCCGCGAACCTCCATGCTCACCGTCTCGCTCCACGGGTAGCCGGTGTGTACGCCAAGCCCGATGTCGCCGTGCGTCAGCGTGCCCGTCGCGAACTGATGCACCTGGACGCCGCGCGCGTCACCGGTCGCGACGTAGTGGGGGAGTGAGGCGAGCAGCCGCATCACGTTCGGCGGGCAGCAGGCGCATGAGAACCATGACTCTCGTGGGCGCTCACCTCGGCTCGACAGCGGGTTCTCGTAGGAGAACGACGTGCCGTCAAGCCCGATGCCGCACAGCACGGCGTTGAAGAGTGTCCACTCGATCTGGTCCGCGTATCGCGACTCGCCGGTGGCGAGCAGCAACCGCCAGTTCCAGAAGACGCTGCCGATTGCAGCGCATGTTTCCGCATATGCGGTTGCGGCGGGAAGCTCGTACGGATCGCCGAAGCTCTCGCTGCCGGCGCGCGATCCGAGAGCGCCGGTGATGTACTGCTTGTGTTCGACCATGTCGTCCCACTGCCGTTGCGCGGCCGCGAGCAGCGCCCGCTCGCCGGTTTCCAAATAGACGTCGACCACGCCACTCAGCAGGTAGACGGCGCGCACCGCGTGCCCCTCGATGGTCGACGAATCGCGAACGGGCATGCGATCCTGGTAGTAGGCGGGCTCGTAGAAGCGCCCGGTGCGGATGAGCCCGTGCCCGCGATGGTCAAGAAAGAATGTCGCGAGCTGCAGGTGGGTCCTGTCCCCGGTGTGCCGATAGAGCTCCACCAGCGCGCTTTCGATCTCCGGGTGGCCGGGAACATCGACGCGGCGACCATCGCCGAAGATGGTGTTCGCGCATCCGACCGCACGCTTCGCAATGCGCAGCAGCGCTTCATCGCCGGTGGCCCGCGACATCGCGATGCCCGCCTGCACGAGGTGGCCGATGCAGTACAGCTCGTGACCGTGTGCGAGATCCGCCCACCGTGCGGACGGGTCGGTGACCTGAACATGCGAGTTGATGTAGCCATCCGGCGTCTGAGCGGCGGCCACGATCGCGATGACCTCGTCGACGCGTCGCCCCAGCTGGGGATCGGGTGCGCGTCCCAGCTCCCACGCGGCCGCCTCGAGCCACTTGTACACGTCCGAGTCCATGAACACGGGGCCGCGAAATGTTGCGCCACCGCTTGCCGCGTTGCGAAGGTTGTCGAGATTGCCGGCGGTCTCGAGCATCGCGAGACCGTGCTCGAGTGATCGTTTCCGGTTCAGCCGCTGACGCTGCAACCAGAAGCCCTCACCGAGGTCGAATGCTCCAAGCGACAGCGTGTGCAACACCGCGTGCGTGCTGGACGAGGCGTCAACGACCCCAGATCGCTCCATCCCCGCACTCAGATCGGCGCGCCCGGTGGATCGGCGCCGACGATGCGAGTACCGGTGAAGAAGCGGAGCAGGTCTGCGTTGCCGTGCCCACCGATGCCGCTACCGATCCAGAAGCTCTGCATCGATTCGGGGCTCAGGTCCAGCACGCTCGTGCCATTGATCTTGACCTCACCCGCGTTCATGTGCCGTCCCAATTCGATGCCGTCCGCGATGCCGGCGCTGAACACGTATGCGGCAAGCCCACCGTGGAGACGATTCGCCATGTCGAGCGCGCGTGCATCGTCGGCAACGGCGTGCAGCACCAGCACCGGACCGAAGATCTCGTCGAGGGTGTCGGCGGGATCTGCGCCCGTGATCACCGCAGGAGCGCGGAAACAGCCGCCGGTGGGGCGATCGGTGAATACCATGTGGACGTTCGCTCCCAACGTGTGGAGGCGTTGGATGGCGTCGTCCACGGATTGTGCTTGCGAGGTGTTCGCCTGCGGACCGAAGGTGGTGGCGGGGTCGAGGCACGATCCGGGCCGCAACGTTTCGAGATGGTCCAGCAGCGCCGTGAGCAGGCGATCGTGCAGCGACTCCGCGACGAACACCGTGCCCGGGCGCTCGCACCACTGACCGTTGAGCTTCGTGAAGCCCTTGACGAGCGACTCGGCGGTCGTGTCCACGTCGGCGTCCGCGCGCACGATCGCGGGGTTGTTGCTGCCGCATTCGAGCTGCAGCGCCTTGAGGCTGGCCGCGGCGGCGCTCGCCACCGCGCGTCCGCCGCTTCGACTTCCGGTGAACGTAAGGCAGCGCACGCGCTCATCAGACGCAAGGCGAGCACCGACGGTTGCATCGCCATGGAGGAGCTGGAAGAGTCCCGCTGGCGCATCGTGCTCCGTGACCGTTTCCGCGATTGACATCGCGAGCAGGTTCGCCGCGTGCGGCGCATGCGGCGACGGTTTGAGGAGCACAGGACACCCTGCGGCCAAGGCATATGCCGTCTTCTTCACGGCGGTGAAGGCCGGAGCGTTGAACGGCATCAGCACGGCAGCCGCGCCCCAGGGCACGCGCAGCAGGTGCGCGTCGCCACCGGGGGAGGGGAGCAGTCGCTCACCGAGCTGTGCCTCCGCGTGCGAGACCGCTTCGCGCACGATGTCGGGAAGCGCGCGCGCAAACAACGTGGTCACACCGATGGGTACGCCGCTGTCGATGGCGTCGGCAAACGCGAACTCATCGGCGAGTCCTTCAAGACGGTGCGCGAGCGCATGGAGCAATGCGCCGCGGTCCTCGAGCGAACGGTCGGCCCAGGAGCCGTCCGCATGATCACGGGCCGCCGCGGCGATCGCGCGATCCACCGTCTCCACAGCCGAGGTTGCAGACCGGGCAATCTCCGCGCCGGTGTCCGGGTGCGCGAGCATGACGCCGTCGCCTCGCGGATCGATCCACGCACCATCGACGAGGTCGCGCTGCGGCGGGAGCACGTGGGCGCCGCTCACGTCAGATGCTGTCCAGGTACCGCTCGCGCTCCCAGTCGGTCACCGAACGCATGAACGCGTGCCACTCGTAGTCGGCGAGCGCGTGATAGTGCTTGAGCACGTCGCCGCCGAATGCCTTGGCCGCGAACTCGCTGTGGAGGAAGCACTCCGCTGCTTCGAGCAATGTCGACGGCAGGCTCGCTCCGCCGCTCGCATATGCATCGCCGGCACTCGGCGGTCCCGGATCGAGGGACGCGTCGACACCATCGAAGACCGACGCCAGCACCCCGGCGAGCGCGAGGTACGGGTTGACATCCGCACCCGGGAGGCGGAACTCGAAGCGTGCCGCAGACGGCTCGCCGCCGCTGAGCACGCGCGTGCTGACGGTGCGGTTGTCGAAGCCCCAGGTGAGACCGTTGCCCGCGAAGTCCTGGCTCCCGGTGCGCCGGTAGGAGTTGATGCTCGGCGCGTACCAGCACATCAGCTCCGCCGCGTGCGCCAACACCCCGCCGACGGCATGACGCAGCACCTCACTGGCGCAGCGCTCGCCATCTGCGTCGTGGAAGATGGGCACACCATTGTCGTCGCGCACCGACGTGTGGATGTGACACGACGACCCGAGGTCGTCCGTCATCGGACGGGGCATGAACGTCGCCGTGTAGCCGTGCTGGCTGGCGTAATCCTTCACGGCCTGCTTGTAGAGAACGTGCCGGTCAGCCATCTCCATGGCATCCGCGTACTCGAGATTGATCTCCCATTGCCCGAGCCCGTACTCGACTTGCGCGACATCGACCGGCACACCACTGGCGTCGAGTGCGCGCCGGAGGCCGCGGAAGAACGGCTCCATCGCGTTGCCTTCCGTGATGTTGTAGTCGGCATGCACGTCGGTGGTCGGCGTCAGCGCGCGATAGCCGGCTGCGCGCAGATCGCTCGGCGTTCCGCGGAAGAGGTAGAACTCCAGCTCTGTGGCGGTGAACGCCTGCATGCCGCGACGGGCGAGGGCATCGATCTGCCGGCGGAGAATTGTTCGCGGCGCGATCGCAAGCGCAGAGCCATCGCGTTCATCGACACAGTCGGCGAGGCAGATCGCGGTGTTCTCCAGCCATGCAGCGGGCCGGAGCGTGCTGATGTCGGGAATCAGCGCGAAGTCGTGCCAGCCCGTGTGCGCACCCGCGAAGTCGACGTGCAGGCCCTCGAGCGCCTGCGCCATGTCCCACGCGTAGACGCAGGTGCAGATGTGGAGCCCCTCGTCGAGCTTGGTGGCGAAGACGCGCGGGCTCATCCGTTTGCCGAACATCCGGCCCTGGATGTCGGTTCCCGCGATGATGACGGTGTCGATGCCGAGCCGGTCGAGGTCACCGACCTCGAGGCGGTCGGTCATCGCGCCAACCACCCGCCGTCAACCACGAGTTGTGTCCCGGTGATGAATGACGCGTCGTCCGACAGCAGGAACGAGACTGCGGCGGCGATGTCCTCGGGCTGACCCATGCGCTTGACGAGCAGCCGATCGAGCACGATCTGCGGCGGCTCGAAGTGCTCGGGATCGATACCGGGAATGAAGCCGGTTTGCACCGGTCCCGGTGCGACCGCGTTGACACGCGTTCCCTGACTCGCGAGCTCGACCGCGCAGGCTTTGGTCAGCATCTTCACGCCGCCCTTGCTCGCGTTGTAGTGGGGTTGCGCGAACCCGCTCGACGAGACCACGACCTCAGCTTCGACTGTCGAGAGATTGACGATGGCACTCGGCGTGCTCCGCGCCAGCAACGGCGCAGCCTCCTGGGTGACGATGAACTGCCCCTTGAGGTTGATGTCGACAACGAGGTCCCACTCCTCGTCGGTGACCTTCGCGAGCGAGCTCATCGTCACGATGCCCGCGTTGTTGACGACATAGTGAAGAGCGCCCCACGTGCTGACCGTCTTTTCCAAGGCGGAGTGCACAGCGCTGCGGTCGCGTACGTCGGCGTCAAGCGCCAGCGCATCGCCGCCGCGTGCGGCGATGTCGACGGCCGTCTCGCGCGCGCGATCGAGCCGGACGTCGCTGCACGCCACCGCGCAGCCTTCGTCCGCCAGGCGTCGCGCGATCGCGCGCCCGATGCCCGAACCCGCGCCCGTGACGAACGCGAAACGTCCGGAATGACGTTCTGTCAACGGCTCGCCTGGTCGACGTCGACGATGAAGTCGATGAGTCCGCGGAAGTACGTTGCCTGGTCGTCGTACATCGCCATGTGGCCACCGTTGGGGCAGAGGAGAAAGCGGCCCTTCGGGAACCTGCCGGCCATCTGTTCCAAAAACGCTGGATCCATCGTGTCGTGCGTGCCACCGATGACAAGTGCCGGCACGTCGATATCCTTCAGGGACTCAGTGCGGTCCCAGTTGACGAGGGTGCCACTCGCGCCCAGCTCGCTCGGACCCTGCATCGGGACATAGATGGAACGGTTGGTCCTGGCGAACGAGCGGTTCACCGGCTCGGGCCAGTCCGCGGCCGGCATGCGGAGCACGTGCTCCTGGTAGTGACCCTCCAGCAACGCCATGTACTCGGGCGTCTCGGTGTCACCGCTTGCCTCGAGGCTCTTGATCTTCGCCAGGACGTTCTGATCCATCGCCGGCATGAGCACTGTGCGCGCGTACTCGTTGTACGCCGGGATGCTCGACATCATGTTCGAGACCACGAGACCCTTCAAATGCTGTTGGTACTTGAGTGCGTACTCGATGCCGAGGATCCCGCCCCACGAATGCCCCAGCAGAAAGAAATTGCCCGCGTCGAGCGCCAGCGCGACGCGCACCTGTTCGACCTCGTCGACGAAACGGTCGATCTGCCAGAGGTCCGGTTCGTCCGGCTGGTCGCTGTATGCGGAGCCCAGTTGATCGTAGTAGTAGTACTCGACGCCCGCGGCGGGAAGGAAGCTGTCGCACGCCTCGAAGTACTCGTGGGTTGCCGCAGGACCCCCATGCAGGAGCAGCAACTTCGCTGTCGGGTTGTTGCCCACGCGCTTGGTCCAGACGTGGAATTCGCCCTTTGGCGTCGCGATCGGGATCATCCTGGCGCCGCCGCCGAGGATGTCGTCGCGCCCTGAGTTGTCGAGATATGTCTCAGCGCTCATCGGCACTCCTCATTAGTACGGGCTCCTGCGGGGTTGACGCGGATGTTGCTGCAGCCAAGGGTAGCCACGGAGCCAAGGCCGCCGCAAATCCCGCGATCGGACCCCTTGGCAAGGGTCCAGGAAGCCTGCATACTGCGAGCGATCGCGCCGGCGCCTGGGGAATGAGTCCACCGCACGAGGTAGTTGCACACCCGGCCACCGCTGTCGTTCCGGGTCTTGGCTCACGTAGGGGAGAACAAGGATGAGCACTAACGATCCCGGTCACGCACTCGTTCGAGACGCGGTGTCCACCCGAGGGGTCCTATTCCAGTCGGTGACCACGATGGGTCCCGGTGTTGGGCTCGCGTTCTCCATCGGGGTGGGCGCCGGGTTCGCCGGCGGCGGGCTGACTCTGTCGGTCGTGATCGCGCTCATCGCGTGCCTGCTGGTGGCATTCAGCATCGGCCAGCTGGCCCAGCACCTTCCGTCGGCCGGCGGCCCGGCAGCATATGCCGCCCGCGGCCTGCATCCGATCATCGGCGCGATCGTCGCCTGGGGTTACAGCTTCACGTACCTTCTCGCGCTGCCCTTCCTCGCGCTGCTTATGGGATTCTTCCCCGCCGGCATCCTGGTCACGCAGTTCGGATGGGACTTCGGCGTCAGTTGGGTGGTGTGCGCGATGCTCGGGCTCGCGATCAGCTTCGTCATCAACTATGGCGGCATCAAGGAGAACACACGGGTTGGCGTGGTCCTCGGCGCGTTCGAGATTGCCGCCTTCACCGCGCTGGCGATCACCCTGATCGTCGTCGGCAAGCACAACGGCATCGACAACCTCAGCACCAAGTACGCCAACGTCCCCGGGTTCGTCGGGATCTCCGGCGTGTTCGCCGGATCCGTCTACGCGATCCTCGCGTTCATCGGGTTCGACGCAGCGGCGCCACTCGGTGAGGAGGCCAAGAATCCGAAGCGTGCGGTGAAGTTCGCCGTCATCGGGTCGGCACTCATGGTCGGCATCTACTACCTCTTTGCGATGTACGGCGCCGAGGCGTACCTCGGCCCGCAGGGCTTCTCGTCCTTCGGAACCTTGAACGCCAGCGATCCGTGGATCCAGCTTGCCAAGGACGTGTGGGGGATCGGGTGGTTGATCATCCTGCTCGCGTTGCTGAACAGCGCGGTGGCGAACACCAACGGCATCGCCAACGCGTCGACACGCGTGTTCTGGGCACTGGGCCGCGCGCGCATCCTGCCGAAGGCGCTCTCCGATACCCACCCGCGGCTCGGCACCCCGCGCGTGGCGACGATCGGGATCTTCCTGCTCGCGGTCATCCTCACGCTCTGGCTCGGTGAGGCGTACACGCCGACCGTCGCCTACGGGCTGCTCGGCACCATGGTCGTCGGCCTCGTCATTCCGATCTACATGATCCTGAACATCGCGAGCTTCGGGTACTACTGGCGCTTCGCGCGTCTGGAGTTCAACGTCCTCAAGCACGTCATCATCCCGATCCTGGGCGTGGCGGCCTTCGTCTTCCCGTTCCTCGCAGGACTCGGGCTGGCAGTGGTGTCGTTCATCGCGCCGCTCACACCGCCGATCAGCTACGCGGGCCCGGTGGTCATCGCGCTCTATGTCATCGGGATCATCGTGGTCGTCTACCACTGGCAGGCGCATCCCGATCGAGTCATCGCCATGGGCAACACGCTCGGCGACGACGGGACGCTCAGCAGCGAGACGCCACCGCCTGCCGCGATGCCGGGTGTGGTACCCGGCTGACGTGGGACGGCTCGACGGCAAGGTTGCCGTCGTGACGGGCGCCGGCAGCGGCATCGGCCGGGGCATCGCCGCGGTCTTCGTCGCCGAGGGCGCTCGGGTGCTGGCGGCGGACCGCGACGCGCAGGGTCTGGAGGAGACCAGGCGCCGTGTCGAGGCGGCGGGTTCCACCGGATCGGGTGCGCTGCACACCGTGGTCGCGGACATCTCCGACGAAGCACAGGTGCAGGGGCTGGTGGATCGTGCGGAGTCGACGTGGGGCAGGCTCACGACGTGGTGCTCGAACGCAGGCATCTCGATGGCGGGAACGCTCGAGGAGACGAGCGTCGGCGACCTTGAACGCATCTTCGCCGTCAACGTGCGGGGACCCTTCCTGGGGGCCAAGTGTGCGATCCCGGCGCTGCGACGCGCGGGCGGCGGCAGCATCATCAACACCGGGTCGGTGAACAGCTTTCTCGCGGAGCATGCGCTCTGCGCGTACACGACCAGCAAGGGCGCTGTCCTGATGCTCACGAAGAGCATCGCGCTCGACTACGCGGCGGAGGGCATTCGCTGCAATTGCCTCTGTCCCGGGTTCGTCGACACACCGATCAACGTGCCGCACTACAACCGTCTCGGCGGCATCGACAAGATTCGCGCGTCGCTGCCCGAGTGGATTCCCGCCGGTCGCGGCGGTGAGCCGGAGGAGATGGCGTACATGGCCGTGTTTCTCGCCAGCGATGACAGCCGCTACGTGAACGGGACAGCAATGGTGGTCGACGGCGGCTTGAGCGCCGGCGCCTGAGAGGAGATTTCGTGATGGAGCAGCACCTTTCGAGCGGAGTCACCCTGCACGTCATCGATGAGGGCGGAGGCTCGCCGATCGTCTTCGTGCACGGGGTCATGATGAGCGGGCGATTCTTTGAGCACCAGGTCGGCGGATTGCGCGGGTCGCATCGGGTCGTGGTCCCGGACCTGCGGGGTCACGGTCAGTCCGAGAAGGTCCTGTCCGGGCACACGGTCGCGAACTACGCGCAGGACCTGCATCTGCTCTTCGCAGCGAGGTCGATCGAACGTCCGCTGCTCGTGGGGTGGTCGATGGGCGCGATGGTTGTGTACGAATATCTCAAGGCGTTCGGATCGGACTCTGTCGCGGGGGTGATGATCGTCGACCAACCGCCGTCGGACTTTGCCTGGGAGGGCTATCCGTTCGGTGTCCTCACCGTCGAGGCACTCGCGGAGATGGTGGAGGGGTTGCAACTCGACCAGCGCGCCGTCGCGGAGGAGTTCGCCGGCCTGATGCAGCACGATCCCAAGCCGGAGACGAGCGCGTGGATGGTGGAGGAGATCATGCGGGTGCCGCCAGCCGTAGCGTCCACGATTCTCGTCAACCAGACGCTGCGTGACTACCGTTCGTTCCTGCCCGAGATCGCATGCCCAGCGCTTGTCGCGTTCGGGAAGGACCCGAAGCTCACACCGCCGGAGGCGGGGGAGTACATCGCGAGTCAGATCCCCGGCGCGCGGTTCGAGCTGTTCGAGCACTCGAGCCACGTGCCATTCATCGAGGAGGCGGAGCGCTTCAACACGATGGTGATGGATTTCGCCGCTGCCATATCCTGACTGAGAACTAGGACTCCCGCATGTCGAGTGCGCTGCGATCGAGGCGCTCCATCATGTCGAGCAGCGGTCCTGTTCGAGGCAGTTCGCAGGGCGCGAAGTGATCGACGGCAACGCGTTCCGACAACTCCAGGGCAGCGTCGAGCGTCGCGCGGGAGTGTTGCGCGTAGCGGCCGCGCCCGGCGAGTGCTTCGACATCGAGCAGTCATACATGAGAGAAGCGAGGTCGGCTCGCGAGAGCATGAGAGCGGCCACGCGGATAGCCGCGGCGCCGCGAGCACGGAGAGCGGCGGTGTTCGCATCGCGAACACGTTGACGGAGGACTTTCCCCAGAGGTAGCGTCGGCGACTCGGAAGCCGTCGGTGGCTCATACGAAAGGGGTGGACATGGTTCAGCGACGAGTGGCAAAACGCGGTCGAAACGCCATCGCGAAGCTCGCGGTCATCGCGCTCGGTGTTGGATTCGCCACGGTGGGCCTCGGCCCCGCGCAGGCGCTCGCCGGCGGCCCACAGACGCTGACGGGCACCTTCGGCGACGGCGCGACCTATCTCATCCAGGTCCCTGCGGACTGGGACGGAACGCTCGTCCTGTACAGCCACGGGTACGTCACCCCCGGGAGCCCGAACCCGGCGACCGACGTCGGCGATCCCATCACCGGGCAGTGGCTCCTGGACAACGGCTACGCGCTCGCCGGTTCGTCGTACGCCACCACCGGCTGGGCCGTCCAGCAGGCGATCCCGGACCAGCTCGCAACCCTGAACACCTTCGATCATCTCGTCGGCAAACCGCGCCGCACGATCGCGTGGGGCCACTCCCTTGGCGGCATGATCACCGCCGGGCTCATCCAGGTGGCGCCGCACGACTTCACCGCTGCGCTCCCCATGTGCGGCGTCGTTGCGGGCGGCGTGCAGACATGGAACCTCGCGCTCGATTCGGCACTCGCCGTGCAGCAGCTGCTCGGGCCGACATCGGGCCTCCAGATCGTCAACATCACCGATCCGACCACCAATCTCGGCGTGGCCGAGGCGCTCTATGCCGGAGCGCAGGCGACGCCCCAGGGCCAGGCACGCATCGCGCTCGCGGCCGCGCTCGGCGACACTCCGGGCTGGTTTGATCCCGCGAGCCCCGCACCCGCGCCCACCGACTACGCCACGCAGGAAGCGAATCAGTTCCTCTGGGCGACCGAGGTCGACGGCCCCTTCGCGTTCGCCTTGCGCGCCGAGCTCGAGGCGCGGGCGGGTGGCAACCCGTCGTGGACGCGCGGCGTGAACTTCTGGCAGCAGTTGCAGGGGTCGCCCGATTACAACGAGGTCAAAGCGCTGTACCACGCGGCAGGGCTCAGCTTGAGCGCCGACGTGGCGACGCTCACGGCAGCGCCGAGGATCACCCCCGATCCCAGTGCCGTCGCCTACCTGAAGCACAACATCGTCTTCAACGGCGACATCAGCCAGCCGGTGCTCACGCTCCACACGACAGGCGACGGGCTCGTCGTCAACGAGGATGAGTCGCAGTACAAGAACACCGTGGATGGCGCAGGCAAGGGCCACCTCCTGCGTCAGGTGTTCGTCAGTCGTGCGGGTCACTGCAGCTTCACGCCGGCCGAGACCATCGCGGCGTTCAAGGCGCTGATCCACCGAGTGAACACAGGACACTGGGGGAACCTCGCCCCGGCGGCGCTCAACGCAGTCGCGAGGTCGCTCGGACCCACGGCCAACACCGCTCCGGCGGCCTACATCCGGTTCACGCCGCTGCCGTTCCAGCGCCCGGCGAGCTGAATTCGACACCCCTGCACTGAGTGAGCCAGGACGGTCTCGTCTCGACGGGGCCGTCCTGGCGACGTCACCCTCAGAGCAGCGCGAGGATCCGGTCGATCGGTGCTCCGTGCAGCACATTGCCGTCACGTCCGACAACCGTGTCCGCCTGAAACAGCGCGTTGAGCGCCGCTTCCTCTGTTGCCTCCGCGACGGCTTCGAAGATGAGGTCGAACGGCGACCCCTGCGTCCAGAACTGACCTTCGATCATCGACTCCACGGTCGTCGTCTGCGTGGCTGAGGAGCGTGGCACGCGGTTGGCGGTGGAGAAGGCCACGAAGATCTCACCGCTCCCGTCGTTGCCCACCGAACCGGTGCGCGCCAGACCGACGCCGATGCGACGCGTCAGCCGCCGCAGCTGCAGTGGATGCAATGGGATGTCGGTCGCGATCACGCCGACGCACGATCCCTCCTGATGGTGGCCCGGCATCAGGTCGTTGATCCGACGTCCGATCGGCTTTCCCAGGATGGACAGCTGACGTCTGCTGCCGTAGTTGGTCTGGAGCAGCACGCCGACCGTGTAGCTCCTGCCACCGATCTCGACCACGCGCGACGATGTGCCGATGCCGCCCTTGAAGTCGAACTGCTGTGTCCCGGTGCCCGCGCCGACGCAGCCCTCGGCGATCGGGCCGGTGGCGGCTTCGTCGAGCGCTCGATGCACGTCCGCTTCGGTCACCGTCTGCGTCCGGTTGTCGCTGAGAAAACCGGCGTCGCATTCCAGCACAACGGGAATTGCGACGTCGAGCGTGCCGACGTCAGGGTCGCGCGCGGTCGCGTAGGTGACTCCGGCGTCGTATGCGACTCCGATGTGCCGCGTGTCGCTGAGCACGATCGGTGACGCGAGCAGGCCCCACTCCGCGATGACGAGCTCTCCCGTCGAGACGCCATATCCGTTGAGGGCCGTGCTCCCGGCGTACACACGCTCATGAAAAGGATCGCCGTCGTGCGGCCAGATCGCGGTCACGCCGGTTCGCGCCACCGGCTCGTCGGTCCCTGGTTCGCCGCGCCACACCGTGACATGGCCGACACGCACTCCGGGGACATCCGTGAGCCCATTCATCGGGCCCGTCGGCAGTGCGCCGATCACGATCCCGTGGTCTCGGACACGACCACGGCCGCGTGGTGGTCCGCCGCCGCTCACCCTTCCTCGACTCGCACCTGACCGGCGGCAATCGCGCTCAGCGCGGTCCGTCCACGTTCGCGCAGCCGATCGTGCGTGCCGTCCATCCACGGAATGTCGCGCGGCAGATAGCGCTTCGGCGCCTTGGCGACGATGGTGTAGTTGGCGTCGACGACATTGGCGATGCGCGAGCGCGACGCTTGCGAAAGCAACTGGTACGCGTCCATGAGGCTGAGACCTGTGGCAGCGGCGATCCACGTGACGAGTTGCGTGTGCGCGATCCGGAATGCGTCCTCCAGCGGGCGGTACGAGCCCGCGACCATGATCGCATCGTCACTCTCGAGCCGCGGCCATTCGCAGAAGACGCCCTTGATCACGTCGACCGTGAGCGTCGTGATCATCGCGCCTTCAACGGCCGCGCCACACACCTCGCCTTCGCCCATGGTGTAGTGCCCGTCACCGAGCGAGAAGAGCGCACCGGGAACGTTGACGCCGAGGTACAGCGTGGCGCCAGCGCATGCCTCGGGCGTGTCCATGTTGCCGCCGAACGCCTCCGGCACGAGCACGTTGCGGGCCTCGTATGCGGCAGGCGCAACGCCGATCGTGCCGTGGAACGGCTGCAGCGGCAACCGGATCTCGCAGTCGGAGTCGAGCGCGTGATAGAGGACCTCGGAGGTCGCGGCATCGACGTGATACAACCATGTCCGCTCAGGCAAAGGCGGCTGCAGCGTCGCGGTGTACTTGGTGCCGGTCAGTGAGCCGAACAGCGATACGGTCGTGCTGACCGCCCAGTCTCGCGCAGGCTGCACATCGATGAGGTGGATTGCCAGCGTATCTCCGGGCTCGGCGCCCTCCACGTAGAAGGGACCCGTCTGTGGGTTGATGAACGGATACTCGATGCACTTGCTCGGGAGATCGTCGACACCGCGAATGTTGCCGGCGAAGCAGTCCTCGGTGTAGAGGCGCAGCACCTCTCCGGGACGCACCCGCCACACCGGGTTGACCCCGCCGAATGTCCACGCGTACTGATCCGGGCGCGGCACGATCGATCGGACGACCGCCAGCTCAGCCATCTAGGTCTTCGGCGTCGAGTCGTGGATCCAGTAGCGGTTGCGGCGGGGTCGGAGGAACGCGTAGTAATAGATGAGGCCGGCGACAAAGATGCCGAGTACGACGAGCAGGTCGCTCGTCTTCTGCTGCGTGATCGCGAGCCCGCACCCGACGAGCGCGATGATCGGCGGTACCGGCCACAGCGGCATCTTCGAGGGCCGCTCGGCATCGCGCTGCCGGATCCTGCTCACCAGCGACGAGAGGGCGATGAGTGAGTAGAGGACGATGAGCAGGACGGCCGTGAAGGTGACAACGGTGACCAGCGATGACTGGAGGCACAGGATCGTCGCCAGTCCGCCGACAACCAGCGTCGCGACCCATGGGGACTTGCGCGTCACGGACACCTTCCCCAGCCAGGAGCTGACCGGTTCCGGCCACGCGCGATCCCTGCCTCCCGCCCAGACGATGCGAGCGAATTGCAGGGTGATGGCAAGTGATGCATTGAAGATCGCCAGGATGCCGCCCCAGATGATGATCGTCACGAAGGTGTTGCCGAACGAGTCCCGCGCCACATCGGTGAGCGGCGTCGTGGAATGCAGGAATGCGTTGAGATTCTGAGCGCCGAATACGACAGCGACGAACGGGATCACCTCGAAGACGATGCCGATGAGCGCGGCGGTCACCACCGCCCTGCCGACTCGCGCGGCGCCACCCGTTGTTTCCTCAGCGAAGTTGATGGCGCTGTCGTAGCCATTCACCGAGAAGAGTGCGACGGCGAGTGCCGCGATGACGATCGAGGCAGTCACCGGCCCAAGGCCGTTCCCGGACGCCACCACGCCCTGGGTGAGGATGGAGAGCGGCTGGTGGATGTGCGCGAGCCCGGAGACGAGCAATGCGGTGACAACCAGTAGTTCGATCAGCAGAAAGACACCGGTGAGGACCGCGTTGAATCGAATCTGCAGCAGCGCGAGGACGGTGACAACGACCATGATCGCGGCGGCGGTGAGGTTGGTCGGGATGTTCGGGTTCAGTGACGTGACATAGGTGCCCACGCCGAACGCGACACTCGCCGGCAGGAATATCGCCTGCCCCATGTAGTCGAGCATCGCGAGGAAGCCGAGCTCCTTCCCGAGGACATTGGTCACGATGGAGTAGAGGCCGCCGGCGGTGGGGTACATCGACCCCAGCTCGCCCATGCAGAGCGCGATGCACACGGCAATGAATCCGCCGAGCACGTACGCGAGCACGGACCCCGTTCCGGCGGTGAGGATGACGACGGGCCCGATGACGAGCAGCGACGCTGTCGGCGTGATGTCCGACAGCACGAGAGCGATATGGCCGATGAATCCGACCGACCGCTCCAACCCTCCCTGATGGCCGCCGACTGCAGTGCTCGGGACGCCGCCCACGCCTACTGGGTCATTCATCTTTCACCCCACTAGACAACGCCATCAG
>DATKQX010000092.1:0-6988 GCA_035532495.1 Saccharimonadales bacterium (SeqCode) | reverse complement strand
GAGGAGGTCGACGATGTCGTCGGCCCGAAGGGGCGCTGGAACCCGGAGCGGTCCGCGGTGCGCCATGGCCACGAGGCAGGCGAGGTCACCCTCGGCGGCCGTCGTGTCGAGGTCGAGCGCCCGCGGGTGCGGAGCGCCGACGGCGAGTCCGAGGTCGAGCTCGCGACCTATCAGCACTTCGCCGACCGTGATCCGCTCGCCCGGGTCGTGCTGGAGCGGATGCTCGCCGGCGTGTCAACGCGACGGTACCGGCGCACGCAGGAGCCGGTCGGCGAGGAGATCGAGACCAATGCACGGTCGACGTCGAAGAGCTCGGTGTCCAGGTCGTTCGTGGAGCGCACCCGCGAGGCGCTGGGCGAGCTCATGTCGCGTCAGCTCGCCGACCTGCGTCTGGCGGTGATGATGCTCGACGGCCTCGAGCTGAAGGGCCGGATGATGATCGTCGCGTTGGGGATCACCACGCAGGGCGTGAAGATCCCGCTCGGGCTGTGGGAAGGCTCGACGGAGAACGCGACCGTCGCGACCGCGCTGCTCTCAGACCTCGTCGAGCGAGGGTTGGATCCCGAGCAAGGGATGTTGTTCGTGCTCGACGGCTCGAAGGCGCTCAGGAAGGCGGTGCGCTCGGTGTTCGGAGAGGTTCCGGTGCAGCGCTGCCTGTGGCACAAAGAACGCAACGTCATGGGGCATCTCCCCGAACGCGACCGTCCCCAGGTCAAGGCCCGGATGCGCAGAGCGTGGCGGGAGACCGACTACCCGCGCGCGCTCGAGCAACTCACCAGGCTCGCAGGCGAGCTCGAGCGCACCCATCCGGGCGCGGCCGGCTCGCTGCGCGAAGGCATGGCGGAGACGCTGACCGTGATCAAGCTCGGAATCAAGGGCAAGCTCAGGCGCACCCTGGAGTCCACGAACGCGTGCGAGTCGATGATCGACACCGTCCGCACCACGCAGCGCAACGTCAAGCACTGGTCCTCCGGCGAGATGGGCCTGCGGTGGACCGCCGCCGGGATGCTCGAAGCCGAGAAGCAGTTCCGCAAGGTCATCGGCTACACCGACCTGCCGCGCCTCGCGATCGCGATCGAACACCGACTCCATCTTCACCAGCCCAACCCCGCTACGACCGAGGAGGCCGCGATCGCAGTCACCGTGTAAAGATCACACCGGGACCGTCGTCACCGAAATTCCACGACGACCGGGACAACCTCGGCTCGCTGGGTGGGCATCGTTAGACCCGGGCCGAACGTTTGAGTCGGACACGAGCATCGGCCCGCCGCGCGCGACGATCACGGTCAGCTACGACGACGTCGCCGCGAACGACGAGAACCACGCGGAGACGGCTGGCAAGGCGCGATTCCTGCACGAGTGCGACGCCGTCGAGCGGTCGGAGTGGGAGAGCGTAGTCGCAATCGCGGCTGCGGTCGCGAGCGAGTAGACGCGCGGGCAGACTTGTCGCCATGGCAGTCCGCCGTGGTGTTAGCGCACTCCGCTATTGCTGGTGGTCGTCAGTTGGCACGACAACTTCGCGCAGGGTTTCGCCGTCGGGACCGTAGATCGGGATTACGACCGCGTCAGACACTCCGCGTTGACGGAGGAGCCCTCGCAGCGTTGTCCGTGCCCATTCGATCGCCGCGTCCGCTAAGTGGTCGAGAACCGTGCCCGTCACCCTGTCGGCCAGATAGAAGGCGACGATCACGGGCGTCGGGCCGATCGCGCGCTGCTCGACCGGCGGGCGGTATGTCGGATCGAACCCGGCCGCTCGCAACGTGTCCTCTAGCGCCACGTAGCCGGGCGTTGGGTGGAGTCGAGGCGCGGCCTCGACCGTGACGTTGACAGTCTCGGCCCGGATTCCGCGGCTGCTCGGCATCATGCGCCGGACGGCTCGCCGGTTGTCGCTGCGATCGCGGCGCGGCCGGGGCTTTGGTGCATGCGCGGATCGTACTCCGCCGGTTTGCGGTGCAAACGGCGCCCCCGCAGGCGTGATCCATGCGTGCGGGGGCGGGGCAGCGAGGAGTTCGGACGGTTTGGCGCGTGCGGCTTGCCGTCCGAGCGCTGCACCACGAGCATACGGTTCGACGTCACGCTGGACAGGCGCGAACCCCCAACGTCCGAGGAGAGAGATTCACAGCGCGGCGTAGCAGGCGCGGTGGTAGTAGGTGGCGTGCGCGGAGGGCGGGCCAGGATCGGCTGCCCACGAGGTTTCACGGACTGTGCCGTGCTCGTGTGCGACGAGCGGCTCGTAAATCCCGATCACCTTGCCGCAGTGCGTGCAGTTCACAAGCGGCCGGGAACTCGGCGCGTCGTCGCCCGATGACTGTGGAGGCTCGCTCAAGGTGGTCAGGCGGGCTCGGCGACTTTGGTGGCGTCTTGGGGTGCGAGCAAAAACGACTTGATCTTGACGTCTGGGTCCATCGAGTTGTCGCTGAGGAACGCGATCACCTTCCGGCCGGTCAGTTTCTCGATACCGGCGATCAGGTCCGTTCGCATGATCCCCTGGAACGCTCTGCGGTTGCTCAGCACGAGGTCGCTTTTGCCGTCGGCGACGAGCGCGCGCTCGGGTCGCGTCAGCGTGCCCTGGAGGACGACGCTGATTAGGTCGTCGTTCAAGTAGGCGCGGGAGCGTGTCGGTCCGCGACCCGTGTGCTCGCGCAGGACTTGCACGGTCATGGTCGCGATGGCGAGCGCGAGCTGTCCGTCCGCGCGGGCGCTGGTGTCGGGGGCGTGCATTGCGAACCTGGGGGGGTTCAAGGCTCCTTCTGCGGACCGGGTCACTCGAAGGAGCGGGCGGGAATCGTTCCCGCCCGGCGGCCCGCGAGGCGGTCCAGCTCGTGCCTTCCGGCCGGTGCCGTCTCACCGAGCCTGTCCGCGCAGCATCACGATACACCGAAAAAGCGGGTCGGGCGCTCATGCGTCCTGCGTTCTGCCGCTGCTAACCGGAGCCTTATGCGCCGCGGTCTGCCGCGGCACGTCACGGCCAGGACGACGCCCCCGCTACGCCGTTGACGTTGCGCGCGGGGGCGTGGCAGCGAGGAGCAAATGGACGGGACGGTCAACCCTTGGTTTGTTCCGTCCGGGTCGCTGCAGCTTCAGCGTACTCCGACCAGCGACGGGGGCCTCGGCTGACGATCAGCGGTCGCGCACAAAATCAGCTAGGCGCGCGACGATGCTCGCCCGGTGTTCGGCGGCAATCGCGCGATCCTGGGCGGCTATCGCAAGGTCGTAAGCGGCGATTTCGCGGTCGCGGGCGGCGATGGCTAGATCCTCTGCCGCGCAAGCTAGATCCTGGGCGGCGCGGGCGAGTTGGGCGGGCATCCGCGGGGGCCTATCGGCACGGCTGCGAGGTTTCGCAACCGAACTCGACAGATGTACGATGTTGCGACAAGCGCGGGGGCAGCACAGCGACGCCCCCGGACGCGAGGAAAGCCGATAGCCGTCCGGGGGCGTGCAGTGCAGTCAAACATCGAAAGGGCCAGGGGTGCGCCCTGGCCGTCAGGACTGCATTCCAAGCGTAACAATCGCGCCGGCTGCGGGCGCCGGGTGTGAGACTGTCACCGCGATGCTGCGGGCAGCCATCATCCGCGTCAACGCGTACCGGAACATGGTGCGCGAAATCGTGTCGTTCGAGGGCTGGCGCGGGCTGCGCTGGCCGCTCACGGCGCTGGCGTGGATCGTCGCCGCGCTCGCGTTCCCCGCTGCCGCGGCGATCGTCGCATTGGAAATCCACAGCGTGTTGCTCGTCGTCGCGGTGGCCGTTGTCGCGGCTGTAGCGCTCGCCGTATTGTGGGATCGCCGCTCGTGGTGGTGGGTGCTCGTGCACCGTCAGGCGGCGTGGCTCGATGGGCCAATGAGCGTCGAAATGGCGTGGCTGAATCTGCGGCCGGAAGATCACAGGGCCGCCGATTTCGCGTTGCGCCGCGCGCACCTCAACGGCCGCGCGGGCAACCGGCTGCACCAGGGGCCGGACGACGCGCTCGACCTGAACTTTCAGGTCCACGTGAGGCGTCCCGACGTTGCGACGCGTCATCTCGACGCGACCGTTTCCGATGCGACGCGTGCGACGCTCCGCCGGGCCGGCATCCGGGCTCGCATTGACGGCGTCGACGTTTGAGCCTCTGCCGGTGCGCCCGCCGGCCTGAAAGGCGGCCGCTGCTGATCGTTACGCTACCGGGCGTCCTCTACCTTAGTGGGCAGCAAGTTCACTCGGTGGAGGCACGACTGACTGGTATCGACCATGCCGTGCGCCCCAGCGGGACGCACACCACCACGCGTACACCCCGGGGAGCACAATGGTCGGCGCGCAGCGCCACGGACCCAGCGCGTTTCCCATTCTCAGGAGGCGATACGACCGAGCCGTGAGCGATGCCGACGAAGGCGCGCAGGGACACGTCACACAGCTGGCTGAGTTCCGACGGAACCGGCAGAAGATGAGCAAGAAACGCAAGGCCGAGGAGGCGAACGCACCGCTGACGGCCGAGGAAAGGGGCGGACACGTCGCGTACCTCCAAGCCTACCTGCGCGCTATCGGCGACGCCGTCGACGCGTTCGAGGACGTAACGCCGGAGGAGCTGCGCGAAGTAATCGACGGGATGGGCGACGGTCAGCCCGGCAGCGATTGGGCGGCGGGCGTCTACGACGTGGCAGCGATGGTCGAGGACGCGTTGAAGTTACCGGCAGCCCCTGCGTAGCGACCCTCGCTGTGTTCAATGCGTCCAGGCAGACGCAGTTCCGGGCTACTGTGATCGCCGACGGACAGTACCCGCCGCGCCTTGCGTCACGCCACGGTGGCCTGCAGTTTGGTCACCAGAGCATCGAGCGTCTTGTCCTGCCGCAAGGTGTTCCTGGCGCTTCACGGCTTCGTGGAGGACCGCGTCGGCGTCGTCGTAGGTGGCCTCGGCGCGCTTGTCGGCGGCGGCCGCAAGAACGTTTTGGCCGACGACAATCACCGACAGCAACACCAACTGGAGGAAGGTCTGCGAAATCCAGGAAACAAGCACGACCGCGCTGCCCGAGCTGAGCGCCGAGGGCAGGCTGACGATCGCGAGGACGGCGAACGCATCGGCGCACCACGTCGTGCCGACGCCGCTTGTCACTTTAACCGCGAACCACGCGTTGAACCGGCTCGCGGCGTTGCCGGTCGGCAGCTGGTCTACACCACGCGCCACAACCCGGACCCCGCACTTTGACACCGGGCGCCAGCACAGATGAGCGACAGCGGGGGGTGACGCCAAGTCGGGAGCCTAGAATGAGGCGACCGGCGTCGTGACTGGGCACGCTCGCAGTCCCCGCGAGCGACGACTCGGCCTGCCGGTAGCATCAGGCCGGTCGATGGCTGGCGCCGCGCCGATCCCGTACCGTCGTGTCCTCGCTCGGACTCTGACGAGAGTCCGATTCCATCGCCGTTCGCGTCGACCGGTCGCCGTGACGGCACGCGTCGGTGCGTTGCCTCGGCGGCACCGGCGATATGGCACGCTGCCGGGGTACTTCCTCGGTCGCGCCGTGATAGTCGTCTGTACCGTCACGACGACCAACCGATCCCATAGCAACCGCCGCGCCCCGCGCTTCCCGCTCCGGTCGGCCCAGCGGAGGGTGTCCTGCCCCGCGCGAGGCTGGATACGCGGATCTTGTCGCGGCTGCACGGCCGCGGCCCGATCAGGACAAAGCTAGACTCACTCGATGGTGGCTCTGCCCCGCAAGGCAGCTGTGGTCGCGACACTGGCTGTCGTGCTGCTTTGGCGGATCGCCAGAGCGCGCGAAGCCCAGCGATCCATCGATTCTATAGGCAGCGAGCGGACGAGGTTCGAGCAATGGGATGCAGCGCGCGCCGGGCGATGACGCAGGGAGGCACTGGGAATGAGTGACTTTGAGCCTCTCGCGCTACCGCGGTTCTACGCTGACCGCCGTGACCGGGCGTGGTTCGTCATCGACCGGCGGGCGCGTGAGCCGCCAGCACCGATGCGGCACGGGATGGCGCAGGCTCGCGACGTTGCGCGAATGCTAAACGCCGAACTCGAGAAACCCTCGCAGTAATGCTCGAGCGCCACACCGCCGGGTGCGAAGCACCCTGATCGTCCTCCTCTGGACGATCCGCCGCGCTCGCAGTCGCTCCCTGCTGCACCTGCTAACTGGTCGCGTTCGCTGACGCAACCCTGTTTCGCAGCACCGCCAGCGCCCGTTCGTAATCGCCCACATTGGCTTGGTGCATCGGCGGCTCGATGATGATCC
The DNA here is from genome assembly GCA_035532495.1 of Saccharimonadales bacterium (SeqCode). Classification (GTDB taxonomy): domain Bacteria; phylum Chloroflexota; class Dormibacteria; order Aeolococcales; family Aeolococcaceae; genus Palsa-851. The sequence continues at coordinate 772 of DATKQX010000092.1, read as the reverse complement.
CGACCTGGCCCGGGGAGTCCACGGGATAGTCGAGGATCAGGTTGGCTCCGCTGAGCGTGCCGCTGATCTTCGCTCCGCTGGCAAGCGACAGGTTGATCCTGCGGCCAATAACCGTCCCCCTGCTCAACGCTAGACGCTCGGCGTCGAGTGTCTCGTGTCCACCGCCGCCGTGGCCAACGAGGTCCGTATAAAGGGTGCCCGCGAGGCCGCTCGCGGTGCTCGTCCAATCCACGTAGATGACGCCATTTGAAGGGCGGCCTAGGAACGAGCCGGCCGACGCGGCGGAGGATGTCTGACCGGACGTCGCACTCTGGCCCCCGGCGCCGCAAGCCGCGAGGATGACGACCACGAGCAGTCCACCAGCGGTCACGATCGCCGCCCTACACCCTGGCCACATCGCCCCTGTCATCGCCGTTAGTTCCTTCCGCGTGACTCCACGTGCTAGGCGCTGGCCCCCTTGCACATCGCCGCATAGACCTCCTCGAGGAGACCGCGCACCTTCTGCGAGAGCTCGTGAATCTCGTCGATCGGATCGGTGTTCTTCTGCAGCAGGTCAGTCTGAAACTGCGCGAGCTCATCGCGGTGCTTGGCAGCAGCGAGCTCGTTCGCCTGTCGGTGCGCGTCTGCGCCTTCTGCGCGATGATCACCAGCGCGCCGGTGTAGAAGGTTCCGCGGCTGCGTCGGGGACGGCGGGGGCGCCAGATCGTTTCGGCGCATGACCCTGAGATGCGCCACGGTCGCAAGACCGCACGCGCGTTCACCGGTTACAAAT
>DATKQX010000091.1:0-40509 GCA_035532495.1 Saccharimonadales bacterium (SeqCode) | reverse complement strand
CTGCGGACGTCTCCGCCGCCGAGCTGCCGCCGGAGATCGCGGCCCAGTCCCTCGGGGAGTATCTCCGCGCCTGGCTGCAACGCATCCGCAGCGGCGACAGCGGCGTCCTCCCGGTCCTGCTCGGACTCATTGTCGTCGCCGTCGCCTTCCAGATCGCCAACGGCAAGTTCCTGTCCCCCCAGAACCTCGTCAACCTGATCGAACAGAGCACCATCTACATGCTGCTGGCGATGGCCGAGATCTTCGCGCTGTTGCTCGGCGAGATCGACCTCTCCGTCGGCCTCGTGATGGGGCTGGGCGCGGTGCTCGTCGCCGAGGAGGTGCAGCCCGCCGGCCTCGGCTGGCCGTGGTGGCTGGCCATCGTCGTTTCACTGCTCATCTGCTCGGGGGTCGGCCTGATCCAGGGCACGCTCGTGGCGCGCCTCAAGATGCCGTCCTTCATCGTCACGCTCGGCGGTTTGCTGATCCTCGAGGGCGTGGCGATCATCGTCCTCGGGGGGAGCCTCGTCGGCATCGGAAACTCCCACTTCAGCAATGAGGTCTTCATCTACAACCTCTTCTGGGGGAAGTTCAGCCCGGCGATCAGCTGGGTCCTGCTCATCGTCGTCGGCGTGGCGGCCGCCGGCTGGGAGTGGTACCGCGACAGCCGGCGCCGTCGTTCCGGTCTGGTGGCCCCGCCGGCCAGCCTGACGCTCCTCAAGATCATCCTCGCAGCCGTTGCCGGCGTTGCCGTCGTGGTCATCTGCAACGTCAATCGAGCCCACTTCGGGGTCATCGATGGACTGCCGTTCATCATCCCGATCGTCCTCGTCGTTCTTTTCGGATGGACCGTCCTGCTCCAGCGCAGCCGGTTCGGCCGCTACGTGTATGCGATCGGTGGCAACCCCGAGGCGGCGCGCCGGGCCGGCATCAGCCTGCCCAAAATCCGGACGTGGTGCTTCGTCCTCGGAGCGCTCACCGCCGGAATCGCCGGCGTTCTCTTCGCGTCGTGGCAGGTTTCGATCACCACCAACGTGATCAAGGATGCCAACAGCTACGTGTTGCTGGCGGTTGCTGCCGCTGTCATCGGTGGCACCAGTCTCTTCGGCGGCCGGGGCAGGACGATTCACGGCGTCCTCGGCGGCCTCGTCATCGGCGGCATCTACAACGGCCTGTTCCTGATCGGAGTCACGTCCGAATGGATCGACGTGGTCGTGGCGCTGGTGCTGCTGGCCGCCGGGACGATCGACGTCCTCTCCCGCCGCGGCGCGCAGACCCGCGCCTGATCCCTGGGGAACTCGACACGTGAGCCCCATGGCATCGCCCGAATCGGTTCGCCGGCACAACCTCAGCCTGCTGCTCCGTCTCCTCCATCAATCGGGAGCACTCTCCCGGTCTGAGATCGGCGCCGCCCTCGGGATGACCCGCAGCACGATCGGCGAGCTGGTGGCTGATCTGCGCGCCCGGGGTCTGGTGGAGGAGGGTGATCCCGCCCGCCTCGGCGCGCCAGGGCGACCCTCGCTCGTTGCGCGGCCCAATCCCGAGGGCGCCGCCGCGATCACCGCGGAGATCGCGGTCAACTCACTGTCCGCCGCGGTTGTCGGGCTCGGCGGGCGGATCCTCCATCTCGTCCGCGTCCCGCACCAGCCACGCCGCCTTGCCGTCGACCAGACGATCGAGGACGTCGGCACCCTCATTCAGACGGCGATGGCTGCGATCCCGCCGGGGTGCTGGGTCGCCGGCCTCGGCATCGCAATCGCCGGCGTCGTGAGCCGCGCGGACGGTCTGGTCCACTTCGCCCCGAACCTCGGGTGGCGCGATGTGCCGCTCGGCCTGCTCGTCGCCGAGCGATTCGGAGCCAGCCTTCCGATCGTGATCGCGAACGAAGCCGATCTCGGCGCGCTGGCCGAGCACACCTGGGGAGCGGGTGTCGGCGTCGATCACCTCATCTACGTCTCGAGCGAGGTCGGCGTCGGCGCAGGGGTGGTCATCGACGGCCGCCCGCTTGTCGGCGCCGCCGGGTGCGCCGGCGAGGTGGGTCACGTCCAGGTCAACCCGACGGGCGTGCGCTGCCGCTGCGGCGCGATCGGATGTTGGGAGACGGAGATCGGCGGTCCGGCGTTGTTGCGTCGTGCCGGCCGGACCGAGAGGAGCTACCGGGGGGAGGCGGTGACCCGTCTCCTGCGTGAAGCCGCATGGGGCGATCCCGTGGCGCTGGGCGCGGTGGAGGAAGTCGGACGCTGGCTCGGCTCCGGCCTCGCCGGGCTCACGAACGTCTTCAATCCTCAGCGCGTCGTTCTCGGAGGCCTGCTCGGCGACATGTGGCCCCTGGTCGAGCAGATCGTGCAGGCGGAATTGCGTGGCCGGGTGATGGCCCCGGCACTCGAGGTCGTCGACATCCGGGCGGCCCACCTCGGGGCTGACGGGCCGTTGCTCGGCGCAGCGGAACTGGCGCTCGCACGCGTGCTCGACGAGCCGACCCTGGTGCCGTCGCGCAGTGCCGAGCGGAGAAGCGCGTAGGCGGCCCTGCTGCTAGGTGACGGAGCGAAGCGCGGGGTAGTAGGCGCGAAAGCGGCGTCGCGTCTCCTGGTACGGTTCGATCCAGGCGGTGACGGGATCGACCACTTCGGTGACGCGCACGCACGCCGCAGCAGCCTCGTCGACATTGCGGTACACACCGCCGGCGACCCCCCCGAGCAGTGCCGCGCCGAATGCCGACCCCTGGTTCGTCGCCATGATCTCCAGCGGCATCTCCAGCACGCTCGCCACGATCTGCAGCCAGAGCCGGCTCTCCGCGCCGCCTCCCGAAACGCGGCCTCGCGCGCCGGCCGCGCCCACGTCGCGAACCGTGTCGAGGCAGTCGCGCAACCCGAACGCGACACCCTCGAGGACGGCGCGAGTCAGCGCGCCCGGTCCGTGTCCCAGGGTGAGACCGCAGAAGGCGCCCCGTGCATCGGGGTCAACGTACGGGGTCCGTTCGCCGGCGAGGTACGGCAGGAAGACCAGCCCGTCGGAGCCCGGCGGGATGGGCGCGGCCTGAGCGACCATCTGGTCGTAGTCGGTGGCGGGGAAGAGCGTGTCGTGGAACCATGCGAGCGAGCCCGCGGCCGCGAGCATCACGCCCATGACCTGCCAGCGATCGGGCACGGCGTGGCAGAAGGCGTGCACACGACCCTGGGGGTCGCCGAGGAACCGATCGGTTGCGGCGAGCACCACGCCCGAGGTGCCGATGACGACGGAGAGCGGGCCCGGGCCTGTGATCCCAGCGCCGACCGCAGCGGCCGCCTGGTCACCAGATCCCGCGGCCATCGTCGCGCCATCGAGCGTCCCGACCGCGTCGGTGCTCTCTGCGAGATCGGGCAGCCATGACGCCGGGATCTCGAGCTCGTCGAGCAACTCCGCGCTCCAACGCCGAGCGCCGACATCGAGGAGCAGCGTTCCCGAGGCATCGGCCACGTCCATGCGGTGGCCGCCGGCCAGGCGATCGCGCACGAAGTCCTTGGGGAGGCAGATCCTGTGGATGCGTCCGTATTCGCTCCGCTCGTTCTCGCGCATCCAGAGCACCTTCGGCGCCGTGAAACCGGGGAGGGCGCGATTGCCGGTGAGGCGGAGGAGGCGCGCGAGCCCTGGTCCGGACTCCATCGCGGCGCACTGTGGCGCCGACCGCTGGTCGTTCCAGAGGATCGCGGGACGTATCACCGCACCGGCCTCGTCGAGACACACGAGTCCGTGCATCTGGCCTGAGAAACCGATCGCGAGGATTTCGGTGACCGTCGTCCGCAGGCTCGCGAGCACCTCATGCGAGGCCGCCAGCCAGTCTTCCGGGCGCTGCTCCATCCAGCCGGCGTGCGGCGAACTCACCGGGTAGCTGGACTCGGCGCTCGCAAGCACGCGTCCTGTTTCCGGGTCGACGGCAAGGGCCTTGGCGGCGCTCGTTCCGATGTCGATGCCGACGATCGCTGCCGACGTCATCGAAGCAGGGACGCCGCGGGCTCCGCCGACCGGCAGGACATGACGCTAGGAGCGGATGCCGTACAGGTAGTCGAGCGCGAGTTGATCGAGCTTCTCGAACGCCATCCCTCGGACACCCGCAGCTTCGACGTCGAAGCTCTCAGCGCGCAGCGCGCTCAGGGATTCGCCGGGCCCGAGCGTGGGCTCCGCGAGCTGGTCGAGCCGGGCGGCGACACGCGCTGCCTGGACCTCGGGATCAGCACGGAATGCCTTGGCACGGCTGCGCAGCAGCAGGTAGTTGCGCATGCAGGCGGCAGCGCTCTCCCAGACGCCGTCCATGTCCTCGGTGCGCGGCGGCTTGAAGTCGAAGTGCCGCGGGCCTTCATAACCGCCGGATTCGAGAATGTCGACCGTCCAGAACGCGCCGCGGGCGTTGCCCGCGCCGAAGCGAAGATCCTGGTCGTAGCGCGGTCCGTGCTGGCCGTTGAGGTCGACGTGGAACAGCTTGCCGTGCCACAACGCTTGAGCCAGCCCATGTGCGAAGTTCAGACTTGCCATCTCCTCGTGACCGACCTCCGGATTGAGCCCGACCATCTCCGAGTGCTCGAGCTCGTTGATGAACGCAAGCGCATGTCCGATCGACGGCAGCAGGATGTCGCCGCGTGGCTCGTTCGGCTTGGGCTCGATTGCGAAACGGATCTCGTAGTGCTGCTCGATGACATAGCTTGTGAGGATGTCGAACGCTTCCTTGTAGCGGTCGAGTGCGGTGCGAACATCCTTTGCGGCTCCGGACTCCGCGCCCTCGCGACCGCCCCAGAACACAACCACGCCGGCACCGAGCTCTGCGGCGAGATCGAGGTTGTCAGCGACCTTGCGCACCGCGAAACGGCGCACATCACGGTCGTTGGCGGTGAAGCCGCCGTCGCGGAAAACGGGGTGCGAGAACAGGTTCGTGGTGATCATCGGAATCACGAGGCCGGCGCTGTCGACCGCGCTGCGCAAACGACCGATTGCCTGGCTCTTCTCCGCAGCGGTCGCGGCGAACGGGAAGACATCGTTGTCGTGGAAGCTGATGCCGTACGCGCCGAGTTCAGCCAGCCGTCCGATTGCAACGACAGAGTCGAGGGGCTCACGCACGGCACTGCCGAACACGTCGACTCCCTGCCAGCCTACGGTCCAGAGCCCAAATGTAAAGCGGTCTTCGCGAGTAGGCGTCAGCACGGATTCTCCTTGGTACCAGCCGTTATTTGGAATCGTTCCGCCACCCAAAGGAGCGATTGCAGTTGGCTTGGCTCGGCGTGATTATACCGTGCAGCGCCAGGGGTTCAGCGGGCTTTCCGGACGGCGTCGTGACTTGGCGAAAACGTCTCTGGAGTGGCGAAAAGACGGCGCCACCACGATGTTTCGAGGTACTCGCGGGTCGCGTCGAGTTTGCGCCGTACCGCAGGCTGGAAGGTGCGGTGACGCACCTCGTCAGTGACGGCGTCGTCGGGGGAAAACGAGAACAACCAACGCCACGGTGCGGCATCGAATATGTCGAGCATTTGGCTCGGTTCCAGGTCGGCTGCGCGGCATGCCTGGACAAACTCTCGCGGCGTCCCGGTCGTCGCGGCGTCGAACAGCGCGCGTTCACGTATTGTCGGCGGGGTCAGGGTCTCAGCCAGGGCCATAGCGGTTTCGAGGCTACCAAACGCGTACGTATCGCCGCTTCGGCGACATGCGCCCGGCGATCGCCGCGATGACGGTGATCGCGCCGTCCGAGTTGCGCGATGTCATCGCGTACGCGCCGGCGAAGTCCCATGTGCAGGGGAATTGCTTGGTGTTTCCTGAGATTTCGAATGCACGATGTCACCGGCTCCGCGACGAGCAGAACCGCGACATCGCGCCAACCGGGTCCGCATCGACAATCGTGCATCCGTGTGTGCGGACACGTCACGCCAGATCGGGCCGTTGCGATCGAAATCGAGCCGCGTCATCGAGCCCACATTGGCGGGACGTCGGGGAGCGTCTCGTCAGCGCTCGGAGCTCCTCGGCCGGCGCGGCGCTGCGTTGGCAACCCACGGCGCGCCGACAAATCCGCAGGGGTTCCGCGTTCCCTGGCGAGGGCATCCCGGGTCGGGAGCTCCACATGGGTACCTATCGCCGGAAAGTCTCCTAGGAGCTAGTGAATGCGTAGGACGGCGGCGTCGCGGGTATGAGGTAAGCCATGACCGAACCCACCCCGCAACTCCTGCCCGTTCTCGCCCTCGACGACATGGTGGTCCTCCCACACATGACCGTCCCCGTCGGCGTTCCCGAAGAGCAGCGCGCCGCCGTGGACGCCGCTCGCCAGGGGAGTCAGCTCATCCTGCTGGTGCCGCGCGTCGATGGACAGTTCACGTCCATGGGCACGGTCGCGAGCCTGCAGGAGTCGGGCAAGCTTCCCAACGGCACCGAGGTCAGCATCGTCCGCGGCGAGTACCGCGCGCGCCTCGGCAGCGGTCAGGCCGACGTCGGCGGGGCGCTCTGGGTGCGGGCCGAGCCCATCACCGAGCCCGAGCCGACCGAGCGGGAGCTCGCGCTCGCGAGTGAGTACCGGGCGATCCTGGAGAACCTGGTCGAGAGCCGCGGAGCCCCGGGGGTCGTTCAGTTCCTGCGCGCCGCCCGGACGCCGGGCCAGCTCGCCGACCTTGCCGGCTTCTCGCCGGACCTCAACATGGAGCAGAAGGTTCGCGTGCTCGAGACGCTCGACGTCGAGGCGCGCCTGCGCCTGCTCATCGATTGGACGCGCACGACCCTCGCCGAGGCGTCACTGAAGGAGAAGATCCGCAGTGAGGTCAACGAGGGCATGGAGAAGACCCAGCGCGAGTTCCTCCTGCGCCAGCAGATGGAGGCGATCCGCAAGGAGCTCGGCGACGGTGGCGACGACGTGGTCGCCGGTTATCGCAAGCGCATCGACGAAGCGGGCATGCCGGAGAAGGTGCGCACCGAGGTCGAACGCGAGCTGGGCCGGCTCGAGCGCACGAGCGAGCAGAACCCCGAGAACGGCTGGATTCGCACCTACCTCGACTGGATGCTCGACATCCCCTGGAACGTTCGCTCCGACGACAACTACGACCTCACCGACGCGCGCCGGATCCTCGACGAGGACCACACCGGGCTCGATGACGTGAAGTCGCGCATCATCGAGTTCCTCGCGGTGCGCAAGCTCCGTCAGGAACGCGGTCTCTCGGTGCTCGGGGGACGTGGTTCGGGTGCGATCATCACGCTGGTCGGGCCTCCGGGCGTCGGCAAGACCTCGCTCGGCGAGTCGGTCGCACGGGCACTGGGACGGAAGTTCGCGCGCGTGTCGCTCGGTGGCATTCACGACGAGGCTGATATCCGCGGGCATCGGCGCACGTACATCGGCGCGCTGCCGGGACGTATCGTTCGCGCCCTCAAGGAAGCCGGAACGAAGAACCCGGTGATCATGCTGGACGAGATCGACAAGGTCGGCAACGACTGGCGAGGCGACCCTTCCGCGGCACTGCTCGAAGTCCTCGACCCGGCGCAGAACAACACGTTCCGCGATCACTACCTCGAGGTCGACCTGGACCTCTCCGAGGTGCTGTTCATTCCGACTGCGAACGTGTGGGAAACCATCCCCGCGCCCCTGCTCGACCGGATGGAACTGATCAAGCTCGACGGGTACACCATCGAGGAGAAGCTCGCGATCGCTCGCGATCACCTGCTCGGGCGGCAGGTCTCGCAGTCCGGCCTCCGAGCGGAGGAGATGAGCGTCGACGACGCGGCCATCGAGTCCGTCGTGACCGGGTACACGCGCGAGGCGGGCGTGCGCAACCTCGACAGGGAGCTCGGCAAGATGGCGCGCAAGGTAGCCACCGCGTTCGCCACCGGTGAGTTGCAGCCACCTGTGGCGGTAACGCCGGAGTTGGTGACCAGGTTCCTCGGACGTATCCGTTTCGACAACGAAGCTGCCGAGCGCACCTCCGTGCCCGGAGTGGCGACCGGTCTTGCGGTCACGGGCGCTGGTGGTGACGTGCTTTTCGTCGAGGCGACCTCGGTCGGGGAGAACGGCTCGCTCACCCTCACCGGCCAGTTGGGCGATGTCATGAAGGAGTCGGCGCAGATCGCGCTGTCATATGTGCGCTCGCACGCGGCCGAATTGGGGGTTGATGAAGGACGTGCCGACAAGGGTTTTCACATCCATGTTCCCGAAGGCGCGATTCCCAAGGATGGACCGTCAGCGGGTGTGACGATGACCACTGCGATCGTCAGTCTGCTGACTGGGCGCGGTGTGAAGAGCACCGTCGGCATGACCGGTGAGGTCACCCTTCAGGGGCTTGTGCTGCCGATCGGCGGCGTCAAGCAGAAGGTGCTCGCCGCACATCGCATGGGCCTCACGGAGGTGATTCTCCCTCGGCGCAACGGCAAGGACCTCGAGGATGTGCCCGAGAGCGTGCGTGATGCGATGACGTTCCACCTCGCGAGTCGCGTCGAGGATGTCCTCGCCGCGGCGCTCGAGCCGGCAGCGGGTCAGGAGCGCGCGGCCGCCGCCTGAGTCACGCTTAGCGGGTGAGCCTGTCACCCCAGGCGATGGATTTCCAGATGCGCCGGCGCACCGGCCATCCCGATTTCCTGGACCTGCCCTGGGACCGTCCGCTCCAGACGTGGAAGGACGACCGCCTCGTTGATGTCCCGCGAGGGATCTCGAGGCACGTCGTCCGCTTCGTCAGGTATGGCGAGGCCATTTACGCGCTCAAGGAATTGCCTCGGAGGCTGGCGGAGCGCGAGTACCGGCTGCTCGCCGAGCTTGACCGGCTCTTCATCCCGGTGGTCGAGGTTGCCGCGCTCGTCACCGAACGCCGCGGCGCGGACGAGCTCGATGCCATCCTCATCACCCGCCACCTCGATTTCTCGCTGCCCTACCGGCGCGTCCTCGGCGCGACGGGAGCGGACGACGCCCTCCGCGATCGCCTCCTCGACGCGCTCGTCAATCTCATGGTCCGGCTCCACGTCGCGGGGTTCTTCTGGGGTGATTGCTCGCTGTCGAACACGCTCTTCCGCCGAGACGCCGGGGCGCTCGGCTGCTACGTCGTCGACACCGAGACCGGCGAGCTCCATCCCCAGCTCAGCGACGGCCAGCGTCTCCACGACGTGCTCGTCGCACAGGAGAACATCGGCGGCGAACTGCTCGACGTGACCGCCGAGGGGCTCGTTCATCACCTGGACCCGATCGAAGCAGCCGAAAGCCTGCGCCGGCGGTACGACGCGCTCTGGTCGGAGCTGACCCGCGAGGTCAAATTCGCGCCGGACCAGCGATACCGGATCGAGGAACGGCTCCAGCGCCTCAACGGGCTCGGCTTCGACGTGGACGAGGTGGAGGTTGTCGCGCGTGACGGTGAGTACCGGCTCCGGCTGCAGCCCCGCGTCGTCGAGCCAGGCCATCACGTGCGTACGTTGCAGGCGCTCACCGGGCTGGAGGTTCAGGAGAACCAGGCGCGGCGCTTGCTGGGTGACATCGCCCGGTATCGCACGGAGCTGAAGGCGTCCGGCGGTGGTCCCATTCCCGAGTCGATCGCCGCGAATCGCTGGCTGGTTGACGTCTTCGAGCCGACGATCACCGCCGTTCCACAAGCGCTCCGCGGCCGGCTCGAGCCCGCCGAGCTCTTCCATCAGGTCCTCGACCATCGGTGGTATCTGTCGGAGGCGGCCGGACGCGACGTGGGGCTCAGCGAAGCGGTGGCATCGTTCGTCGGGACCGTGCTGCCCAATGCCATGACGCCGGAGTTGGTGGAAGTCCTCGAGGAGACCTGACACATGTCAGGCGCGCGCCGGGGCGGGTGAGTTGCGGAAAAGGTCGGCGGTAACCATCGCGACGACGAGTGCGACGAGCACCGACGAGGCCACACCGTCCACCGACCAAGCCGGCCCGGTCGTCAGCGTCGTGCCCGCCTTGGTGATGAAGACATCGGCATTCAGCAGCAGCGGGATCGCGACACGCCAGTTGCCTGCGCTCCCGGGGCGAGCCAGCCACCAGACGGTGCTCAGCAGAGCGGGTTCCACGAGGTAATACGGGAACACGGTCTTGGCGACGAGCGGCAGGCAGCACGATGCGATCGTGAGCATGCCCATCAGCCCCGCCACCGTCGCCGGCGTCGCGGGCCGACGAACCAGCGTCATCACCACGAGCGCGACAGCCAGGGCGGCGGCGATGCCGGCATCCCAGTGCTGCGCCACTCCAGGCCAGAGCGGCCCGCGCGCGAGGACCCAGAACGATCCGCCGACGATCGGCAGCGTGCCCCGATAGCCGACGAGTGAGTGCAGCACTGCCGCGTGATCGGCTATCACGAACGGAGCAAGACCGATAACCACCGTCAGCGCACCCGCCACCGCCGTGAGCAACGCGGATCGCAAGCGGCCTGCGGCGAGCGGGATGAGCAGGAGCGGCATCGCGGTGAAGAGCGCGACGGTGCGCGCGAGCACTGCGGCGCCGAGCGCGACGCCGGTCGCCGCGGAACGCTTGCTCATTGCGAGCTCGACACCGAGGAGGACGAGACAAAGCTCGACCGGCTGCTCGACGTGGCCGTAGTCGAGGATGCCGATCCAGACGGCCGGCGCGAGCGCGATGCACGCCGCGGCGGCGAGTGGCCGTGCGACTGAGCCGCGGGCGCGCGTGACGAGACGCACGGCCTGATATGCAAGGAACAGGACGAACATGGCCATCACGGCGTCCACAAGTGCGGCGCGAATACCGAGATTTCCGGCGAGGTGCAGCGCGTTGGCGACAAAGGCAACAGGGACGAGCGGCACGAGCCCGATCGGGCCGTTGTCGTTTGCCGAGACGATCGTGAGGTGGGTGGAATAGATGAGGAGTGGATGTCCTCCGACGGCGGTCTCCGTGGCCGGCCAGAAGAAATAATCAAGATCCGACGGCGTCGTCTTCAGCGCCAGCGAAGCGACGGCGAAGGCGCCGATGTACAGTGCGCCGGCGCCGGCGGTGACGGCGCGGCGTGGCACGGTTTCATTCTGCCCGGCGAACTCCGCGGGATGTTCCACAAGGTACTTGTATTACGCTAGCTCGTGTGCACCTCCATCTCCGCCGCGTCCCCGAGCGCCTCGCCACCGGCGCCTATATCCTTCATGCCGGTTGGGGGAAGTGGCACGGGACCGAGCAGCAGGCAACTGCCCTGCACGGCGCGGCCGCAACTGCCTTCCCGGTGCTCAGGGCCATCCCACCCAAGAGGTTCCTGCGCCTTCTCGCCGCGAGCGAGCTTGCGGCTGGCGCCGCGCTGCTGACGCCGCTGCTGCCGGACAGCCTCGCCGGTGGGGTGCTGTCCGCCTTCTCCGGGGCGCTGCTGACGATGTACTGGCGGACGCCGACCATGCGAAAGCCCGGAAGCATCTGGCCGACGCCGGCTGGGACAGCCGTCAGCAAGGACGTCTGGATGCTCGGCATCGGGGCAGGGATGCTGACGCGGCCGTAAGGTCGGAGCGCTCCCACAGGGCCCGCGAGACAGCGGTAGGCTGAGGCCTGCATGGCCACCAGGGCGGCACGGTTCCGTGTCGACACCGCGCGCTCGACGGTGGATGTCGGGCTACGGGTCAACCTGCATCGGTCGCACGTCAACGCCAACGCCCTGAGCGGTGTCATCGTGTGCGAGCTTGACGATCAGGGACGGCCACGCCTCGATCGCCCATACAGCGCCAGACTCGCGCTGCGTGTCGCGGCGATCACATCAGGACACGGGCTCCAGGATCGCGAAATGCGCCGGCGTTTCGACGCGCGCCGTTACCCCGTGATCAGGACGCGGGTGGTGTACGGCAAGGCGCTTCGCGGGGCCGGCCGTTATCGCGCCGTTGCCGAGCTGACGATGCACGGTCAGACCCGCGAGGTGTCGGGCGACATCCGCCTGAAGGTTGAAGGAACAACGATGCTCATCGACGGCCGTCAGGTGATCAACGTCAAGGACTTCGGCATCGACCCGCCGCGCCTCCTCATCTTGAAGGTCGAGCCGGAGGTCGACGTGGACGTGCATATCGTGGCCGCCCTGCAGTCCTGACCGAACGACTCCGCAGGGCGCAATACGGTACGGCCACGCACACTAGCGTGCGATGGACACGGCCGGCAGGAGATGAGCACGTCGAAACCCGGTCGGGTGTCCGGCTGGTTGAGAGTCCTGCGGGTGCTCGGTCCGGGGCTGATCACCGGCGCGAGTGACGACGACCCGAGCGGTATCGGTACCTACAGCCAGGCCGGCAGTCAATTTGGATTCGGCGTCCTCTGGACTGCGCTCTTCACGTTTCCTCTGATGCTCGCCGTGCAGGAGGCGTGCGCCCGAATCGCCCTTCATACGGGCGTCGGCCTCGGTACCTCGCTGCGACGGAAGTTTCCGACGTGGATTGTCGGCGTCTGCATCCTTGCGCTGTTCCTCGCGAACACGATCAACGTCGGAGCGGACCTCGGTGCAGTGGCCGCAGCCGGCGCGCTGTTGAGTCGCGGACACGTCAGCGCTGTCTGGTTGATCCCACCGATCGCGGTCGTGATCCTTCTGCTCCAGTACCAGCTGTCGTACAAGGTGATCTTCAGGCTGTTCAAGTTCCTCACCATTGCGCTCTTCGCCTACGTGGCAACAGTCATCGTGTCGCACCCGCCGCTGCTGAAGACGATCGAGGCCACCGTCATCCCGCACATTGAATTCTCGTCGGGCTTCATCGGCATCATCGTCGCGATTCTCGGCACAACCATCTCGCCGTATCTGTTCTTCTGGCAGGCGAGCTCAGAGGTGGACGCGATGCGCGCCAAGGGGCTCGTCACCGAGCAGTCACGGCGCGGCGTCAACCGTCGAGAGCTGAAGGACGCGCGTGTTGACGTGCTCGTCGGAATGGCGTTCTCGCAACTGGTGATGTACTCGATCATCCTCACCGGCGCCGCCGTGCTGCACGCGTCCGGCAGGACCAATATCGCGACGGCCGCGCAGGCGGCAGAGGCGCTGCAGCCGATCGCCGGACCGTTCGCCTTCATCCTCTTCTCTGTCGGGATCATCGGAACTGGATTGCTCGCGGTGCCGATCCTCAGCGGATCGGCGGCGTATGCGGTCAAGGAGTTCTTCGGTATGCGCGGCTCGCTCGCCGACAAGGCGCCATCCCGGCCGGCCTTCTATGCGGTTCTGACCCTTGCGCTCGCCGGCGGCCTGGTCATCAGCCTGCTCGGGATCGATCCCATCAAGGCCCTCGTGATCACCGCGATCATCAATGGCATCGTGGCACCACCGATGCTCGCGCTCATCGCGCTCCTCGGCAGGGACAGGGCCGTGATGGGAGCGCGTCGCAGCGGGACCCTGAGCAACGTCCTGCTGTGGGTGGCGACTGGGGTGATGACGCTGGCTGCGCTCGCGCTCTTGGTGACCGCGCTGCTCCCGAGTTGACCGGCGTCTATCTTGTGGTATGGCGTGTGCCAGCTTTCTTGACATCGCAGGTACCACTTTGTTAGCCTCGGCAGCGGTCGCGAGACACATCTGAAACCCTCCCTCCCCAGCCCCTGCCCCTGGCCGGGCTATCACCCGGCCGGGGCGGGCTCATACTCCAGCGAGTGGGGCCTCCGGTGCGAGCGGCATCGTGATTGTGAAGGTGGTACCGCGAGCGATCTCAGATCGAACGGTGATGTCGCCGCCGTGCAGGCGGGCGATCTCGCGACCGATGTAGAGGCCGAGGCCCGTTCCACGAATGTGGCTCGTCTCGGGAGTGACCAGCCGGCCGAAGCGCGTGAAGAGCATGGACTGCTGCTCGCGGCTGATGCCGATCCCGTGGTCGGTCACCCTCACATGGCATACGTTGCCCTTGCGGCTCCATGCCACGAGAATGTCGCCGCCGTTTGGTGAGTATTTGACAGCGTTGTCAAGCAGGTTGAGCACCATCGTCACCGCACGAAGGTGATCCGCCATGACGGGAAGCGGGTCTCGCCGTCCACGCGTCGCGAGACGATGCCGGCTACCGAGCAGGGGCTCAACGGCACGCATCGCATCGCTGAGGACGTCCATCAGATCTGTCGGGGCGAGCAAGAGCTCCAGGCCCAGGGCTTCCATGCGTGCCGTCTCCAGCATCTCGGTGATGAGGCGCCCCATCTCGTCCGACTTCTCGGCGATGCGCTCCAGGGCTTTGCGCTCGTCCGCGCCGGTGAGTGTCCCGTCGAGCAGCATCGACACGTAGCCGTTGATGATGCCGAGCGGGCTGCGCAGCTCATGGGCGGCGATATTCAGGAACTCTCCCTTGAGGCGCTCGAGTCCCTGGCTGCGTTCCGCCTCCTCGCGGAGCGCCTGGTCGGCGGCGACGTGGCCGACTCGGAGACCCACGAGCTGCGCGAGCGTGGCGAGCTGGCGCACCTGCGAATCCGTGAACCCTGCTTCGTCACGGGCGCTCACCGCAATCACGCCTGCGACCACCCCGCCGGAGACGACGGGAATCAGCGCGCACGACCTGATCCGGTGCCGGGTCACCAATGCGGCCCCATCGGAACTCAGATTCCCGAGCTCTGACAAGCCGATCACCTGAATCTCCCGCGTGACGACCGCTCGCTCGAAATTCGGGAAGCGCGAGAGTTCGTAGTGGCCGGGGAACGTCTCACCCGACTCGTCGTATTCGGCGACGGCAGTCAGGACGTCGCCGCTCAGCGCCAGGAAGGAGGCTCTGCGCGACGTCTCGTCGGGAGGCGTCGCGATGTCGGCCGCGATCCGCGCTGCGGTGTCGAAGAACGGATCGTGTTCGTCAACGGTCGCGGGTTGGTCGAAGGCTGGGGAGGTCACGCAGGCCCCTGCTCGAGTCGGCGAAGGGGCCGTGTCAGACCGACGGGAGTGCCTTTGAAGCGGTGACGCGACTCACCGCCTCCGAAAGCCGCGACGGGGTCGTGTCGGCCTTGACCAGGAATTCGAGGGCGCCGAGCTTGAGGCCACGCTCCCGAAGTTCAGGCTCGCCGAAGTTGCTGAGGATGATCACGGGGACCGCTGCCGTCTGGGGGTTGGCGCGAAGGCGCTCCAGCACCTCGAAGCCGTCGACTTTCGGGAGTCGCAGGTCGAGATAGATGAAGTCCGGCCGCTCCGCGATCGCCAGAGCGAGACCCTTCTCGCCGTCGTCAGCGACGACCACCGCATAGCCGTCAGCGATGAGCCGGAGCCGATACATCTCGGCTGCCGCATTGTCGTCCTCGATCAGCAGGACCTTGACGTCGTCGTCCAATGCTCAGAAGTCTCCGCAGATTAGGTTGCCGGCGCGGACACGGCGCCGCCGATCGCATCTTCCCTTATCCTCGGGCCGGCCGTCCGATCCGGCATCGTTCGACCGGGGCCCGTATTGCATCGTGTGTCCCATCCCGGTTCACGGCGTATAGACTCACTATCATGATTTGCGATCTGCGCGTTGTGGGGGGGCATAGGGTTGCCGGCGGAAGACCGCGGGACTGACCGCGTCGACCCGACCCCTGGACTCGACCTGCAGGACCGCTGCAGTTTCCAGCATTCCTTCAATGAGCGGCAGGTGACGTGCCCGGCATTCCAGTCGCTGCCGTTCGTGGCGGCGACGTCGTACGGCAAACCGCTCGGCGTCCATGTCGCCTGCGCTCACCTGCGGGTGGGGGAGTCCGCTCGCAATCAGTTCTATCCGCGCTGCGGGCTCGGAGATCGGCGGGATCGAGAGCGCTGGGTGGCCGCAGTCGGTCCGGGAGAGATCGAGGTCGCGCGGGCCCTGATGGCGGAGTTCGAAGCGATGGCCTCGCCGTACGGTCCCCGCCTCCTTGAAGCCAAGGCGAAGGTGATCGCGGAGTCGGCGCAACGCACCCGCCCGCCTCGACTCGCCTTGGCCGAGCTGGTTTCAGCGTTCCTCGCCGAAGTCGATGCGTTCATCGACGTGCATGCCTCCGCCATCGCACGCACGGGGATGGCACCCGACTCGCTGAGTGCCACGGTGTCTCGGGCGTTCGAGGCATGGCAGGGCGGCGCACATCTCGATTTGCCGAGCATCGAAGAGCACTGGATCGGCAGAGCACACACCGATGCCAGTGTTAGGGGCACAACCCGTTGATGAATCGCGCATTAGCACGTCTGCCGCGGCCCATCCCACTCGAGCCACCACGCGGTACGCTCCACGGGATGCAGTTCGATCGAGCCCGCCTGGCTGAGTTGGCCACCGGCAGCGTCACCCACGGAGGTGGCCACGCCACTGCCAGAATCTGCGGTGATGAGGACGCGTTCGTGTGCGAAATCGGCGATGCAGGTGTGATCAGGCGAATGCGCACAGCAGGTGGGGTGCGATGAGCCGGAGCGCGGTCAGCCCGAGCACTGGTCACATGATCAATCTCGACAAACCGCTGTACACGATCAGCGTGGCCGCCGAGATCCTCGCGACGCACGCGCGCACCTTGATGATGTACGAGCATCTCGGACTCGTCATCCCGGGCCGGACCGCGACCAACCGGCGCCTCTACTCGCAGCGCGACATCGTCACGTTGAGTGCCATCCAGCGGCTCACGCGTGGGCATGGGCTCAACCTCATCGGTGCGCGCTACTTGATCCTGTGCCTCCAGCTGCTGGATGCCAATGGCATCTCGAGGCCGTCGGAGCTGGCGGACATCGACATCGAGCACGTCAGGATCTGAACTCCTCGCGGAGTGCAGTCTCGGGTCTGCGCGTTCCTCCCTGAGGCACCGTGGTTACAGCATGCCCGATGAAGGAGAAGCCCGGCCGTCGCGCTTGAAGTATTGCGATAGCCTTGCTATCATCTTTCTCAACATACAAGGTATCCAACCGGCGGGTGCCGCACAGGGAGACATCACTCATGGGCGTACTGCTCTTGTTCCTGCTCCTGACCCTTATTTTCTTCGGGTTGGGTCTGGCGCTGCATCTCCTCTGGTGGATCGCGGTCATCTTCCTGGTCATCTGGCTCGTCGGCTTCGCCTTCCGCCCCTCCGGCCGTCGCTGGTACCGCTGGTAGACGTCGAAGCGATGGAGCCCCAACCCAGGGCGCGCGGCTGCTGGTGGCCGCGCGCCCGCCAGGTTATCAGCTGCAAATCCGGCATCGATAGGCGAAGGAGCCTATGCTCGTGAGCAGGATGCAGAAAGCAGAGTCGCCGCAATCCCCGCCCGAGGACGAACAGCACATCGAGCAGCAGCAGGCCGACGATCGCCGGCAGAAAGACAAGACCGAGAAGGTCGAGCGCGATCGGGCGGACGCCGCGGGTCGCGAGGCTCGCGAGGGCACCTAGGTCAGCTGACTGACGCCGGCAGGGCACCCTCGTTCGGTAGGGAGACGGCGAGCGAGATCACATCGTCCAGCAACGCCTGCCCCCCGACGATGTTCGATTCGGCGCCGGAGCGCGTGCTGATGCGGTTGCCGTCGAGGCCGTCGGCGACGCGCCCCGCTTTCCGGTCATAGACGGCTTCGTGTCCGGGATTGCGGCCGTCGAACCATGCACGAGCGTCAGCCGCGAGGCCGGCGAAGTCGGTTCGGCCGGTGACTGCTGCAAGGCGGGTGAGGCTGTAGATGGTGGATGAGACGTCGTACGGCTGCGTCCGTGGAAGGTCGAAGGAACTGCCGACGAGATCGGGATACAGGCGGTCTGCGCTCCTCAATGCGGCCGCGATGAAGTCGGCACGATCGAGACAGGCGCCCGCCGCAGCAAGGATGCCCTCCTGGATGTGTCCCCAGAGATGTGGCTGACCTCGCTCAGCAGGAGCGTTCATCAGGACGTCGCCGATTCGGCAGATCATCATCTCCTCGCACCAGCCCGCGAGCACCTCGCGCCATGGGTGCCGGTCATCCCCCCGCTCGATCATCGCCAGTGCCGCGGCCGCTTGCAGGGCGCGCACGTCGGGGGCAACGCCGGCCGCATTGACGATATGGGGGAGGCCGCGGGCGAGTGCGGCGTCGATGCGATCGTCGTCGAGCGACCGCGATGCGCGTGTCAGCGACAGGAGTGCGCGTGACTGCCAGAAACTGCCGCCGGCCACCGATGTCCGGCCCGTGCGGTTGGGGGTTCCGTCCCAATCGAGGATGAAGTTCAGCCAGCGTCCGTCCGGCTCCTGCATATACAGGACGAAGTCGAGCAAGCCATTGCACCAGCGATGTGCCCACGGAAGTCGCGTGTCGTCCCAGACGTCGCAGTACAGTTCGAGCGCACGCGCCGCGTCGTCGACGCAGGCGACGCCCTCATGGCCCGCCTCCCGTGCCTCCACCGTTACGTCCGCGCCATCGCCATACACGGCGATGGCGAGCGCGCGGGGTCCAGCCGATGGGACGCTCCGAGTCAGCCGTGCTATCTGCCTCAGCACGGGCTCATCTGGTCAATAATGTCCCGAACTCGGATGTCTGCGGCGGCCAGGCAGCAATCCGCGGCGCCGTAGTAGACGCGTATGTCCTTTCCCGCGTCGTCGAGCGCGATGTGACCGCACGAGAACACGATGTCCGGCAGGAGTCCCTCGTGCTCATACGGCGCGATGGGGGCGAGGATGGGCTCGGACGATCGGGCGATCACCCGGCTCGGGTCATCGCCGTCGAGGAGCAGGCCGCCCAGCGCGTAGCGCGAGCTGCGATTGACACCGTGATAGATCTCGAGCCAGCCTTCGGGAACGCGGATGGGCGTGGTGCCCGCGCCCGTGCGCAGGTCGTCCCAGAACCCTGGCCGGGGAAGCGCGAGCGGGCGGTGATCACCCCAGGACACGAGGTCATCGGAGAACGCGATCCACATGCCGAGCACGCGGCCGAATGACTGTGGCATCGGCCGTGTGAATGCCGCGTAGCGGCCGCCGACTCGTTCCGGAAAGAGGACGACGTCCTTGTGGTCGGGCAGGAACATGACGCCGTGACGGTCGAACGCGCGGAAGTCGGTCGTGGTGAGCCTGCTCGTGGTGATCCCAAGGCGGCTCACCGAAACGTAGGTGACATGCCATACACCGTCGATGAGCGTTGCGCGCGGATCCTCGCATCCATATTCCTCCAGCCGGTTCGCTGGAACAACCGCGGGCGCGGCGTCGACCGTGAAGTGGATCCCGTCACGGCTGCGCGCCACCCGCAGATGCGACATCTGCGTGAGGAAGTCGCCGGAGTCATCCGGCGTGGCACTCACACCGCCGGTGCGATTGCGGTAGCGGATGGTCCGAGGATCGCTCAGGTCGAGTCCGGGGAGATCGCGCGGCAGGAAGACCTCGACCACGCCGGGCGGTGTGCGCTGTGTGTCGAGAAACGCCATGCCGACAACGTCTTTCGCAGCGTAGCCCGGGGCCAGCGCTTGCAGCTGCGGCTCCGGGCCCGAGAGATCGAGCGTCTGCGCGTCGGCAGGTGGCGATGCGCCGACGCGGGGGCTCTCGCCGACGCGCAGCAGCAGCACGACCTCGTTGCCGACGCGTGCCGCCGCAGCGTTGAACACAGAGACGACCTCGAGGCCGGGAAGCGACGGCGGCACATCCGCTGCGCTGAGCAGCGGGTTCTCCTTCAAGCGGCGCCCGAGGTCGCGTTGCGGCGCCACAGCGCGAACCGGCGGCCCGCTGGAAGCGCGTGATGCGCGGACACGGGTGAGCACGTCGAGCAGGGCTCGTGCCGAGCGCGGCCACGTCGCATCGCCCGCGTAGGCGAACGCCGCGTGCTCCATCGACGCCTTTGCCGTGGGGTCGTCGAGTATCGCTGTCACAGCGGCGGCGAGTTGCGCGGCATCGCGAAAGTCGACCAGGACTCCACGCCCGTCGGCGAGTGCCTCCGCTGCGTGGACGTAGCGCGTGGACACGACCGCCTTGCCGGCGCCGAGCGCATACGACAGCGTGCCGCTCGTTATCTGGTTGGGATCGAGGTACGGCGTGACGTAGACGTCCGTCGCGAGCAGGAGCTCGATGATGTCCGGCTGGCTCATGTACTGGTCGATGAACCCGACGTGGTCGTCCATCTGCAGCGAGCGGATCTGCGCGATCAGCGTGTTTCGGTAGTCCTCGCCCTGCACGCGGAGCAGGTCCGGATGAGTCTGTCCCGCGATGAGATACAGCGCATCGGGATGTTGCTGCACGACACTCGGCATCGCCGCGATCATGAATTCAAGACCCTTGCGCGGATCGACGAGGCCGAATGTGGAGATGATCTTGCGCCCCTCGACGCCGAGCTTTGCCTTGAACCGCCGGCGGCCGCGTGGCGCGATCACCGGCATCCCGTGCGGGATGACCAGTGGGGGCCTCGTCAGGCCGTAGTCGTCGGCGAGGATGGGGACCGCGCTGACCGCCATGACGATCACGGCAGCGCAGAGCTCATCGATGCTGCGCACGGCGTCGCGGATGGATGGCGACGGCGTCGGGAGCACTGTGTGCATCGTCGTGACGACCGGCTTACGCAACTCCTCGAGAAAACCACGCAGGTGATCCTCGTAGACGCTGTCGGTCCAGCGGCCGGCGACGAATGCCGGCTCTTTCCACGTTCCGTACAGACCGAATTCGTGCTCGACGTTGATGGCGTCGACGTTCGACGCGTTGATCGCGCGCGCCGCCGCGCGATAGCTCTGCGGATCTCCCTGGCGAATACGCCATCGGACTTCCGACCGGTACGGCCGCAGCACCGAAGGCTCTTCGATCGCGGCGATTTGGCACGTCGCAGTGGAATCGGTTGCTCGCACAGCCGCGACGAGGTCTGACGTGAAAGTCGCGATGCCGCATCGACGCGGAACTGCGGATGACACAAACGCGATTCGAATACCCAAGCGGTTCAACCCAGCATACTCCGGGCTTTCCGGCGACGTCCTTGATGCAGGGCCCGTCCAACGATCAAACCATCCCGCCTGTCTCGATGGATCAGCTCGCGGCGGCTTTACCGGAGGTCAACGGCCTCGCCGTGGTCGTACCCCGGGCGAGCAGGAGCGACCCGACCGTCGCGGGGATGAGGGTGAGGACGCCGCCCGCCACGAGCGCAGCGGCATCCGCAGGCGTGAGCAGTCCTGAGCTGAGTCCGAGGCTCGCGGCGGCAGCAGGCATGCCGAGCTGCGCAGATGCGGCAAGCCCGGTCGCGATGTGGCGCTCGTGTCCGGCGACCCGAGCGGCGATCACATGCGTGATGACTGCGGCGAAGGCGAGGCCGATCGCCAGCAGGATGCGTGACGGTTCCGTGAGCAGCGCTCGAAGGTTGAGCTCGGCACCGAGCAGCACGAAGAACAGGGGGACGAAGAAACCGTTGGCGACGCCGGTGAACTGCAGCGCCAGGCGATCCGACTCATGCAGCCGCACCAGGACCATGCCGGCGAGGAAGCCGGCGACCAGGGTGCTCGCACCGGTTTCCTGCGCGATGGCCGAGAGTCCGAGCAGGAGCACCAGCGACATCCGCACCTGCCACGCCCACCCGCGCTGCAGCGACTCATCGCGCATCTGGTGAAGGAGTCGCTTGCGGCGCAGACGCTCGGCGGCGAGGAGCGCGATGATCCCGACGGCGATGATGGCGGCATCGCCACCGATTGCCTCGAGCGGGTTTCCCGACCTCACGAGCGTCAGCGGCATGATCACCACGGTCACTGAGTCGGCAATGGCCACCCACGCGATCAGGAATGCGACGTTGGGCCCAGCCAGCTTTCGCTCCTCGATGATGGGAAAGGCAATGGCGGCCGAGCTGCCGGTGACGATCACCGCGATGAGCGCGGGATGTCCCACGGTGAGGGAGCGATCGAGGAGGAGCGCGATCGGGACAGCGGTCACCGCGACCACGGCGAGCGCGAGGAGGCCGCGCGCGAATCCCTGACGGATGGCGGGGGAACCGACGTCGACATGAGTGCCGGCGGTGAACATGAGCATCGCAAAGCCGATCGCGCTCAGCACCGGCAGCGGCGCGGTCGCGGCGTTGATCACGCCGAACCCCGTGCGGCCGAGGACGAAGCCGGCGATGAGCTCGCCGATCACGACCGGAACGAGGCCCCGGCGGCCGTACGCGAGGAGTGGGCCGACGAGACTCGCGAGCATGAGGATCGTCAGCTGCGCGAACATCGGGCGATCATGCCGCGAACCACGTCGCTTGTGCCGCTCGTCACAGCGACCCGGAACTACGAAGCCTGGGCGGGACGCCAGGTGCCCCTGGTCCGGGCCGACATCGCCTTCAAGCACGAGCAGATGGCGCTCGGCGCATTCCCCTTTCTCCGCGCCACCTTCTACCGTTGGATGGAACAGTGGCGTGCGTGCTGTCCCGGCCTCGCGCGCGCGCCGTCGGTGCTCGCCGTCGGTGATCTTCACACCGAGAACTTCGGGACCTGGCGTGACAACGAAGGCCGGCTCATCTGGGGGATCAACGATTTCGACGAGGCGTTCCCACTTGCATACACCAACGACCTGGTGCGTCTCGCCACGTCGGCGCGGCTGTCCATCGACGCAGGCAACCTGCAGATCACGGCGCGCGCGGCATGTGCCGCGATCCTAGACGGCTATCGAGACGGCATAACCGGAGACGGCTTGCCGTTCGTGCTCGCCGAGGACCATCCGGTGTTGCGTGGAGAGGCCGAATCCGAGTTGCGCAACCCGGTCAGGTTCTGGACAAGGATGCGCGGCCTGCCGGCGATTCGAAATCCGCAGGCTGAGGCGGTCAAGCTCCTCAGCGACGCTCTGCGCGGTTCCGGCGCTCCACGCTACGTTGCGCGGCGGGCCGGTCTCGGGAGCCTGGGCCACCCTCGCGTCGTCGCCCTCGCGGAGCATCGCGGCGGCCTCATCGCTCGCGAGGCGAAGGCGCTCGTCGGGTCGGCAGCGGGATGGGTGCATGATCCCGAAAGCGACCCGACGATCCACTATCAGGCAATCGTCGCCGGAGCGGTTCGCTGTGCCGATCCGTTCCTCGAGGTGCGTGACGGGTGGGTGATCCGCCGCCTTGCCCCGGACTGCAGCCGGATCGAGTTCACGGTCACCAGGACGATCGATCAGCCGCAACTGCTCTATTCCATGGGCCTCGAAACGGCGAACGTCCACCTCGGGAGCGGGAAGCGGAGGGTCGGCGCCGTCCGGGCCGATCTCGACAAACGCGACGGCGGCTGGCTGAAGGATGGATCGAAGGTGATGGCACAGGCGACCGTGCAGGACCAGATCGCCTGGCGTCGGGCGCAGGTCACCTGAGGCTCAGACGCGCAGGAGCGCGACCACCGAACGCGCCTTGACGGTCAGCGCCTCGCCGGGGTGGTGATGACGCGTCGACGGCTCGGTGGCGCGGTCCGCGGTGTCGGTGAAGACGGACCAGGTCTCCCCCCACCCGCTCGGTATCACCCAGTCGACAGGGTCATCGCCCGCGTGCAGCAGCACCATGAGCGTGCCGCCGCGGATGCGTCCTCCGCGAGGGCCGCGGTCGGGGATCTCGTCACCGTTGAGGATCATCCCGAGCGATCGCTGGCGATCGTCGAACCACTCCGCGTCGCTCACCTCGTGGCCCGACGGAAGGAACCAGGCGATGTCCTTCCGCCCCGACCCGTGCACCGCCTGGCCGGAGAAGAAGTGACGTCTGCGGAGCACCGGCTCGCTGCGTCGCAACGCCACGATGCGCTGCACGAACGCGAGCATCGTCTCGTCGATATGCTCCCAGTCGACCCACGAGATCTCGTTGTCCTGGCAGTACGCGTTGTTGTTGCCGTGCTGCGTCCGGCCCATCTCGTCACCGCCGAGCAGCATCGGACAGCCCTCGGAGAGCAGGACGGTGGCGATGAGGTTGCAGCGCTGGCGGCGGCGTAGCTCCAGTATTCCCGCGTCGTCGGTGTCACCTTCGACGCCGCAGTTCCATGAGCGGTTGTCGTCGGTGCCGTCGCGGTTGCCCTCACCGTTGGTCTCGTTGTGCTTGTCGTTGTACGAAACCAGGTCCGAGAGTGTGAAGCCGTCATGCGCGGTGACGAAGTTGACGCTCGCCGACGGTTGGCGCCCGTCCCCCTGGTAGAGATCGCTCGACCCGGTCAACCGGTATGCGAGGTCGCGGATGCCGGTCGCTCCGCGCCAGAAATCACGCACGGTATCCCGGAAGGCACCGTTCCACTCCGCCCAACGCACCGGGAAGTTGCCGACCTGGTACCCGCCGTCACCGACGTCCCACGGTTCGGCGACCAGCTTCACCCGCGACAGCACGGGGTCCTGATGGATGATGTCGAAGAATGCCGAGAGCCGGTCCACATCGTAGAACTGCCGCGCGAGCGCGGATGCAAGGTCGAATCGGAAACCGTCGACGTGCATCTCGATGACCCAGTACCGAAGGCTGTCCATGATCATCTGCAGCGTGTGGGGGTTGCGGACGTTGAGACTGTTGCCCGTGCCGGTGACGTCGAAATAGAAGCGCGGGTCGTCGTCATTGAGCCGGTAGTACGCAGCGTTGTCGATGCCGCGAAAACTGAGCGTGGGTCCGAGTTGATCGCCCTCGCCGGTGTGGTTGTACACGACGTCGAGGATCACCTCGAGTCCGGCGGCATGGAGCGCGCGAACCATCGCCTTGAACTCGCGCACCTGCTCCCCGTTGGTGCCGGAGGCGGAGTAGCGTCCCTCCGGCGCGAAGTACCCGATCGAGTCGTACCCCCAGTAGTTGACGAGGTCGCGTTCCACGAGTTGTGCGCCGTCGTAGAAGTGATGGACGGGCATCAACTCCACCGCAGTGACGCCGAGCCGCTGGAGGTGTTCGATCGCGGCCGGATGTGCGAGCCCGGCGTACGTGCCGCGGAGCGCGCGTGGGATATCCGGGTGGCGCTCGGTGAATCCCTTGACGTGCAACTCGTAGATGATCGTGTCCGACCATGCGGTGTTGGGGCGGCGATCGTCACCCCACGGAAAGGAGTGGTCGACAACGACACAGCGCGGCATCGCCGGCGCCGAGTCGAGCGTGCTGATGCGCATGTCGTCGCTGCCGATGCGATAGCCGAACAGCGAACGCGCGTGACGGAAGCGCCCGGAGATCGCTCGCGCATACGGATCCAAAAGCAGCTTCGCGTGATTGTGCCGGAGACCATCGTGCGGCGCGTACCGTCCTGCGACCCGAAACCCATAGCGCTGACCGGGGCCGACGTTGTCGACGAATCCGTGCCACACGAGGTCGGTGCGTTCCACAAGCGGATGGGTTGCGACCTCGCCGCGCTCGTCGAAGAGCACGAGATCGACCGCCTCCGCATTCTCGGAGAACAGCGCGAAGTTGGTCCCGGACCCGTCCCAGGTGGCGCCGAGCGGCGCGTCGACACCTGGCCAGGCATCGCGATTGCCGGGGCTCTGCCCGGCGGCGGGTGGCTCGGGAACGGTCATGGCTCCACTCAATCCTTTGAACTGGGGTGTCCGGCGTGACAGCTGCCACGCGCACCGGCGCCTTGCCGGACTGGGGCGTCCAGAGAGAGTACGAGGATGCAGCAGGGGCCCGCCGCGCCATCGCGGACGAGGACGTCCGTGCCGTGGAGGCGTCGATGCTTCCACGTGACTCCGCTGCCGAAGCCCTTCTCTTCGTGCGCCGGGGCGAACCGTTGCCGCCGGGGGCGGCCAGCATCGAGCTCGAGGATGGGCGGGAGAGTGGTGCCGGCGTGCGGCTCGATCGCCGGACGCCGTTCGGCTACCACCGCCTGGTCTTCGCGGACGGGCGCCGGACGCGGCTGATCACCAGCCCGGGCAGATGCGTGCTCCCCGACGACATCCGCGGTTGGGGGTGGGCCGTGCAGCTGTACGCGGTTCGCTCGCGCGCGAACTGGGGCATCGGGGATCTCGGTGATCTCGCTGCAATCGGCGGATGGGCGCGGGCCAGCGGTGCGGCGGCGCTCCTGCTCAACCCGTTGCATGCGGCGCATCCCGGACCGCCCCAGGAATCGAGCCCGTACTTCCCGTCGAGTCGCCTCTACAGGAACCCCCTGTACCTGCGCATCGAGGACATTCCCGGAGCGACGGACGATCCGGTGGTTGCCGAGGCGATGCGTGAGGCCTCCGCCCTTCGCGATGCCCCGTTCATCGATCGCGACCGGATCCTGCCGCTCAAGATGCGCGCGCTCGAGTCCCTGTGGTCGCGCTTCGCGGGAGACCCCGCATTCGACTCCTTCGTGGCGCACGAGGGATCACTCCTCGAGCGGTATGCCTCCTTCTGCGTGCTCGCCGAGCGCCATCCCGGACCATGGTCCGGGTGGCCGCAGGAGTACCGGCGACCGGACACGGCAGCATCCCGGATGCTGGCCAAGACTGCGCGCGAGCGGGTCGACTTCCACCGATGGTTGCAGTGGCGCATCGACTCCCAGCTCGCTCGCGCCGGTAAGGAGCTCCCGATCATCCATGACCTTGCCGTGGGGTTCGCGCCGGACGGCGCTGACGCATGGCTGTGGCAGGACGAGGTCGCCTCGTCGGCCCGCATCGGCGCACCGCCGGACGACTTCAACCCGGCCGGCCAGGACTGGGGCGTGCCACCCTTCGACCCGCACCGGTTGCGATCGAGCGGATACGCCCCGCTCGTGGCGACGCTCCGCAGGATGATGCGAGCCGGGCGGGGCATCCGCATCGACCACGTGATGGGGCTCTTCCGGCTCTGGTGGGTGCCTCTCCGCGCGACCGACCCGAGCAAGGGCGCGTATGTGCGCTACCCGGCGCATGAGCTGCTCGATGTCCTCGCGATCGAGAGCGAGCGCGCCGGCTGCACGATCATCGGCGAGGATCTCGGGACCGTCGAGGACGGTGTTCGTCCCGAGCTTCGCCACCGCCGCGTCCTCTCATACCGTCTTGCCTGGTTCGAGTCCGAGAAACCCAGCCGGTTCCCGGTGGGAGCGCTGGCCGCGCTGAGCACGCACGATCTGCCCACCGCCGCGGGGGTCTGGACCGGCGCCGACCTTCGCGAGATGGAGTCCGGGGGTCGGGCCGTGAACCGCGAGGCAGAGCTCGGGCTTCAGAGACGGCTGCGCCGGCTGACGGGATCGGCGGAGGGGGACCCCGCACCGCTCGTCGTCGAGCGCGCGTACGACGCCCTCAGCACCGCGCCGAGCCGCCTGATCGTGGCGACCCTCGACGACGCCGCGCTCGCTGAGCGGCGGCCGAATCTCCCGGGCGCCGTCGACAGGCCCAACTGGTCGATTCCGCTGCCGCGAACGCTCGAGCAGCTCCGCACGGATCCGCTCCCGCGCCGGATCGCGGCGGCACTCACCCGGCCCGGGTGAGCGAGGCGAGGATCAGTTCGCGGTGCCGACCTGGCCCGCGGCCACGCCGACAGCGGCGGCACGTGCCGCGGCGATGCCGTTTGCGGGATCGTCCCCGAGGAGCGCGACCCCGGCGGTGAGGGTCAGATCGAGGCCGAGTTTGCGCATCTGTCCGAGCACGCGCTGCGCCAGCGCGTTTCCCGAGGGCTTGCCGCCCTCACGCACCAGAACGATGGCGGCCCCATCCCCAAGAATGCACACCGGCTCGTCGGCTCGCGAGTAGGCCATCACCAGTGAGGCGTAGCCGCCGCGTGCTGCCGAAGGGATCGAGGGATCGACGACGAACACGCAGCAGGACGCCTCGGGCCCGACTTCGAGTGCTGTGCGCGTGAACTCATCCAGCGAAACCTGCCAGGGCAGCAGCGACAAGGTTCTCGAGTCACTCATCCGCGGTGTTCTCCGTCATTCCTGTGCTGGCAACGTCGGTCAGGCGCCGACGAGAAAGAGGTGTTCGAGACGTGCAAGCGCGGCGACGCGATGAACCGCGGGACTGCCGCCCCCGTCGCGCCATTGCAGCAACGTCTCGACGGCATTGGTCAGGTCGCGTACGCGCAGTGGCTTGCTGAGCGCCCCGACACCCGCCTCGGCGGGGCTTCCGTCACGGATGGCACCGGTGACGAAACTGATCGCAACTCGCTCGAGCCCCGGCTCCTCGAGGATGGCTCGGGCAAGGCGGACGCCGTGCATGTCGGGGAGGATGCCGTCGATGAGAATGACCGGAGCGGCCGTGCGATGCAGCTCCGCCATCGCCTGCTCACCGGTGCGGACCCCGACCGCCGCATAGCCGGCACGCTCCAGCGCGAACGTCAGAAACCCGCGGACGCCGTCGTCGTCCTCGACGATCAGAACGGTGGCGGAACCAGCTGCTGCCATGGCGGCTGGATCATACCCGGCGCTTGCCGCCGGTACGGCCCGAGGCGCACTCCTTCATCGAGCCGTCACCGTCCGCGACCTGCGGTGCTCGCAGTCGTTCATGTTGTGGTGGCAGCCACACGTCTCCATGGTCCGCAGGAGCTCCAGGTCCGCACCCTCGAAGTGGATGACGGGCGTGCCGTCAGTGCCGGCCCCCGGGTTGACGACGGCACTCGCCGAGACGTACACGGAGTGGCCGTTGAACCGGACCCAGGGAAGCATGTTCGGCACGCCGGCGCGGACCATGCGCTCAGCCTCCTCAGCGGAGGCGGCTTCCTCGAGCGACCGGTGACCGACGGAGCTTCGGTATGACGAGGTCGCCATGTTCACGGGCAGACCCTGCGAATCGGAGAGCAGTCCGTCGAGCGCCTGGGGCAGCAGGTCCATGCCGATCTCGACGAGCTTTCGCGTCAGGGTGCCTGCGGTGTCGGTCGACTCGATCGCCAGGGGCGCCTGCGCGAGGATCGGACCGGCGTCGACCTTGGGAGCCGCCCGATGCATGCTGATGCCCGTCACCGGAGCGCCGTCGGCGATGGCCCAGTACACCGGCTCCGGACCGCGATACGCCGGAAGCAGGCTCGGGTGCACGTTGAGCCAGCCATGGCGCGCGAGTCCCAGGGCACGAGGACCGACGATCTGGTCAAAGCTGGCCATGACCACGGCATCGAGGCCGAGCTCGTCAATGGCAAAACGCGAATGCTCGTCATTGATCCGCCAGGCGCGGATGAGCGGGATGCCGAGATGGTCCGCAACGCGGCTGAGCGCGTTGTCGCCGAGGATCGCGGGGTGTGCACCCGGCGAGGTGATGATGCCCACCGGCTCCACGTCGAGCTGCAGAAGCCGTAGCAGGAATGCCAGGCTGAAGTCGGAGGGGAACCCGGCGAACGCGACCCGCGGTCCGGCGCCTGCGGTGATCGTCTCGGGCGGGGGAGCGAGATCCCGGTCGGGGATGAAGGTGAAGACCTCGCGCGCCCAGAGATCGTGCCGAACGGCATCGAGGTACGCGGAGTTCGTGGCCATCTCAGCTGATGCTACCTGTCGGAGCGATCGGGCTCACCAGTCGCTCGCGAATCAGCGCCTCGAGCACTGTGGCGACCTCTCCGCGGCCCCGTCCGGCCGCCGCCGACGCGACGCGTGCATGGAGGTCGTCGATGCTGCTTGGCGCCGGCACCGCGAGCATGGTGCGGAGCACCGCGCCGCGCAGTTCACGGGTGCTCCCCCTGTACCGGACCGACGTATGTCGCGCCGGCGCGGGTCCGATGGTGAGACGAGGGCGGGATGCGCACGTCGCAGCCAGCGGGCAGCCGGGGCACAGGGGCCGGGCCCTGCAATGCATCGCGCCGGCGTCGAAGAGCGCATAGGTGAACTCGCGAGGGCTGAGTGCTCGCGGTCGCGCCGTCGCGAGTTGCGCCTCGATCACCGAGGTGCGGACATCACCGGGCTCGCGACCGAGTGCGGCCCGGGCGGTGACGCGAGCGATGTTGACGTCCTGCGGCGGGAGGTCCGCTGCACCGAAGGCAAGCACGCGCAGCGCCCGGGCGGTGTACGCGCCGACTCCGGGGAGCGCGCGCAGCCCGGCTTCTGTCTCGGGCCAGCCGTACGCGGTGACGAGCCCCGCCACGTCGTGCAGCGCTCGCGCTCGGCGCGGGTAGCCGAGTCCCTGCCACTCGCGGAGCACGTCGTCGAGCGGCGCGGCAGCGCAGGATGCTGGGTCCGGCCAGCGAGCCAGGAAGGACTCCCAGCGGCCGGCGACGCGCGAGACCTGCGTCTGCTGCAGCATCATCTCGCTGACGAGCATCGCCCAGGGGTCGCTGGTGGCACGCCACGGCAGGTCGTGCCGGCCGCTCTCCGCATACCAGCGGGCGAGCCCCCGGGTCCACACGCGTCGCAGTTTGTCAGACTTGCCGGCGCCGGCATCTTGAGGAGAACACCACCATGGCGCGACACACGATCACGTTGATTCCAGGGGACGGCGTTGGCCCCGAGGTGAGCACGGCGGCGCGCCGCGTCATCGACGCCACCGGAGTCGACATCGACTGGGAAGTGCATGACGCCGGGCTCGGCGTGATGGAGCAGTACGGCGATCCGCTGCCGGCGCACGTGCTCGACTCGATCCGGCGCAACAAGGTTGCGATCAAGGGACCGCTGACGACACCGATCGGCAAGGGCATCAGGTCGGTGAACGTCGCGTTGCGCCGCGAGCTCGATCTCTTTGCGCTGGTGCGCCCGTGCAAGTCGTATCCCGGCGTGCGCAGCCGCTTCGAGGACGTCGACCTCGTGGTGATCCGCGAGAACACCGAGGATCTCTACGCGGGGATTGAGTTCGCCGAAGGAGAGCCGGGAACGCTCGAGCTGATCGACGATATCGAGCGGCTCGGCGGTCGCAGGATTCGCCGCGACTCGGGCATCAGCATCAAGCCGGCGTCCATCTTCGGGACGCAGCGTGTCTTTCGATACGGGTTTCAGTGGGCCATCGACAACGGGCGCCACAAGGTGACGGCCGTGCACAAGGCCAACATCATGAAACACACCGAGGGCTTGTGGCTGCGCGTCGCCGAAGAGGTGAGCCGCGAGTTCCCGCAGATCGAGTTTGAGGACCGCATCGTCGACAACATGGCGATGCAGCTGGTGCAGAAGCCCGAGCTCTATGACGTGATGGTGATGCCGAACCTGTTCGGTGACATCCTCAGCGACCTGTGTGCCGGGCTCACCGGCGGACTCGGTTTGGCTCCGGGCGCGAACATCGGCGACGAGGTCGCCGTCTTCGAGGCCACCCACGGCAGCGCGCCCAAATACGCTGGGCAGAACAAGGCGAACCCGATGGCGATGATGCTGAGCGGGGTCCTCATGCTTCGCCATATCGGTGAGACGACAGCCGCAGAGCGACTCGAGCAGGCGATCGCGCGCGTGATCGCCGAAGGCCGCAGCGTCACGTACGACATGAAGCAGGATCGCGACGATCCCACCGCGGTCGGCACCTCCCAGGTGGCTGATGCGGTCGTCGAAGCACTGGGGACCTCGCACAGCGGCGCGTCGCACTGAGGTCTTGCTGTGGACGTGATCGGCGAGCGGGTGCGCCTGCGCGCGCACACCGACGCGGACGCGGAGTTCTTCGCGTCGTCGCTCGCCGACCCCGACGTGGCGCGATATCTCGCGGACTGGGCGCGCGGCCCGTACGGGCGGGATCAGGCTCTGGAGTTCGTGCGCATGCCGCGACCCGATGCCGTGAGTTGGACGATCGAGTGCATCGCCGATGGGCAGCCGATCGGCGCCACGGGCCTCCATGCGATCAATCACAAGCACCGCAACTGCATGTGGGGTATCTGGATCGGGCCACCCGGCCGCTGGGGTCAGGGCTACGGGACAGAGGCATGCCGGCTATCGGTCGCCTATGCCTTCAACCACCTTGCCGTTGAGAAAGTGAGCCTCGACGTCTACGAGGGCAACGAGCGAGGACGGCGTGCGTACGAGAAGGCGGGCTTCGTTCGCGAAGGACTGCTGCGACGCCACATGTGGCTCGACGGGCGGCTCCGCGACGTCGAGATCATGTCGGTCTTCCGCGACCATCCGCTCTACGCGCGCGCGCTGGAGGCAGGAATCGGGTAGGTCGCGCCTTGATCTGGCGACCTCATGACGAAGCGGTGACTACGGAGCGATTTCGATCTTGTGCCGGATACTGCTCCAATCTTGACCACCGCGACCCTGGGCCTGTCCTGGGCCGTGGGCGGCGCCTGCATCCTGCTCGGTGCGCTCACGGTCGAGGGTTGGCTGCGAAATCGAGATCGGACCCGCGCGTTCCTCGCGCTGTCGATCGTGCTGCTGTGCGCCTCCGGTCTCGCCGTGGCGGCAACAGTGGTGACGCACGAGCAGGACATCTGGACGAGCGACGTCATGCTCACACTGTTTCTCTGCTCGGGCTGGGCATTCTTCGCGTTTCGCGCTGCGATGCTCCAGGTGCGAGCGTTGGTCAGCACGCTGATCGGTGCCGCCGTCGTGGCCACCGTCGTGCTCGTCTGGGTGAGCGGCGTCTCGCTCGCGGGCCCGGTATCGGTGCAACAGCGCCTCGCCGGCGTGCTCCTTGCGGTGGTCTGGCTCAGCTGCGTGGTTGAACCCACCCTGCGGCTCTGGGAGATGGCGGAGTCCGTGCCGCCGGTGCAGCGCGCCCGGCTCCGTGCGATCACACTGGCATACGCGGGCCTCGTGATCGTGCTCGCGTTGTCGGTCGGTACCAGCGTCGTCCTCGGGCGCAACCGCCCCGAGGTCACGATCGCGATGCCGGTCCTCGCGGTGCTGCCGTTCTTCTACATCGGCTTCGAACCGCCGCGCTGGCTGCGCGCTTACTGGCGCCAGCGTGAGGAGGGGCATTTCCGTGAGGCCTTCAACGATCTCGTCCTCTATTCGCCGGACCGGCAGCAGCTCGCCGATCGCGCGGTCGGCTGGGCCGCACGCCTCGTCGGTGCAGACGGCGCAGTGATCGCGACTCGCGATGGCGACGTGCTCGCGGTGCATGGCATCGACCGTGCAGCGGGGTGGAAGCTCGTCTCGGATGTCATCGGGTTCGGGCACGCGAGCGCGGCGAGCATGAGAGCGGCGCCGCCCGGTGTTGTCCGCGTGTCGCTGGAGGCGCAGTTCAGCAGCGGTGTCATGGCGGTCACGTCGGGACCGCTGACGCCACTCTTCGGTGACGACGAGTCGCTGCGTCTCACGCAATACGCAACCGCGCTGGCACCCGCGCTCGACCGCGTCCTGCTCGTGGAGCGCATGCGCCGCAGTGCGCAACTGCTCGACCTCGCCTATGACGCGGTCACAATCTGGAACGTGCGCACGCAGCTGATCACCTTCTGGAACAAGGGCGCCGAAGAGCTGTACGGCTGGCGCAGCACGGAAGCGCTCGGCCGCGACGCGAGCGAGTTGCTCAGGTCTGAGCTGCCGGCGGGCAAGGACGAGATTCTCATGCTGCTGCGCGCCAACGGTCGCTGGGATGGAGAGATCGTCCAGACGACGAAGTCCGGCGAGCGCATCAGCGTCGCCGCGCGATGGGCGCTCCAGCGCGACAACGCAGGCTGGCCCGATGCTGTCATAGAGATTGCACGCGACGTGACCGCTGACAAGGTGGTCGCCGCGGAATTGCGTGTGGCGCGCGACGTCGCGGAAGAGGCGTCGCAGGCCAAGAGCGAGTACCTCTCGCGCATGAGCCACGAGCTGCGAACGCCGCTGACGGCGATCCTCGGGTACAGCGACCTCCTCGAGATGCGCGAGCCTCGTGAGGATCAGACCGAGGCGATCTCGGCAGTGCAGGAGGCGAGCGGCCATCTGCTGAGCCTGGTCAATGACGTCCTCGACATCGCTCGAATCGAGGCCGGCCGCGAAACGTTTTCTCCGGAGCCGGTGGCGCTCGAGGCGATTGTCGAGGAGTGCGTGCGCCTGGTCGCCCCGTCAGCGCTCAGCCGGCACAACACCGTGACGCGCGCGCTCGGCGACTGCGCGCACGCGCATGTGCTTGCGGACCGCCAGCGGCTCGTCCAGGTGTTGCTGAATCTCCTGTCCAACGCGGTGAAGTACTCGGGTGAGGGCGCGCATGTCTTCATCGAGGCGTCCCGCGAGGTCGGGGTCGAAATGGCGGACACGCGAGAGGGGGCGGCCGCGGTGCACGGTGACTGGATCCGGATCGCCGTTCGCGACACCGGGCCGGGGTTCACCCCCGAGGAGAAGGCGCGCCTCTTCCAACCATTCGAGCGGCTGGGCGCCGAGCGGACCACCGTCCCGGGAACCGGGCTCGGTCTCGCGCTGACGCGAAAGCTCGTCGAGGGGATGGACGGGACCATCGGCGTCGACAGCGAACATGGTGCGGGCAGCACCTTCTGGGTGCGACTGCCGCGCACGGCCGGCCCGGGGCCGAAACCCCGCGTGCGGCGCAAGCCGGCGACCGCAGCGCCGGTGCTCACGTTTCAACGAACCGTGCTCTACGTGGAGGACAACCTCGCGACCATCGGCATGATGGAGGAGGTGTTCGCGATGCGGCCGCAGATCCATCTGCTCACCGCCATGCAGGGCGGGTTGACGTTGGAACTGGCGCGTGAGCACCTTCCCGATCTCATCGTGCTCGACCAGCACCTTCCCGACATTCCCGGCGACCAGGTCCTTGCCCAGCTCCGCGCGGATCCGCGCACCGCAGGCATTCCCGTCGTGATCTGCAGCGCGGATGCGACGGAACGGCGCCGCAAGCAGTTGCTGACGGCCGGCGCGCACGCGTACCTCACGAAACCGGTCAAGGTGCAACACTTTCTGCGCATGCTCGACGAGGTGCTGACTGCCGCTCCCGTGACCCGCACCTGAGGGACGGCGTGGCGGCGCCCGCATTCGACGTCCTGGTCGCCTCCGGCGATCGGGTCCCGTCGCCTGCCGAGCAGCCGTACGGCGGAGCGCTCGAATTCCCGGCGGCGCCGCGTCCGTACGTGGTCGTGAATTTCGTCGCTTCGATCGATGGCGTCGCATCGCTCGGGGTGTCCGACGGCACAGACTCCACCAAGCTGAGCGGCAGCTCGCGGGCGGACCGATACCTGATGGGTCTTCTGCGCGCCTCTGCGGACGTGCTGCTGATTGGAGCCGGCAATCTCCGTGGGACCCCTGGTCACCAGTGGATTCCGTCGGCTGTCGCCGGGGACCAGGCGGCGCTCATCGAGTCGTATCGCGTCGCGTTGCACGGGAACGCCGAGCCGCCACCCCTGGTCGTGGTGTCAGGAAGCGGGGATCTTCCGGCCCACGTAGCGCTCGACGAGCCCGCGACCAGCACCGCCGTTGTGACCAGTGCGAAGGGCGCAGACAAGGTGCGGAAGGCCCATCCGCTCGTCAGCGTCATTGAGGTGGATGCAGACGGTGCGATGAACGGCGCAGCGGTGATCGAGGCGATCACCGGCGCGTTCGGCGCCGGGCTGGTCCTGTGCGAAGGTGGCCCGGCGCTCTTCGGGCGCCTGTTAGCCAGCGAGTCCGTTCAGGAGCTGTTTCTCACCGTGTCGCCGAAGATCGCCGGACGTGAGAACGACGAGGCGCGGCCGGGGATCGTCGGCGGTTGGGCCGCTCCCCCGGATGCGCTGCGCGAGGCGAGCCTGGTCTCGGTCCGCCGTTCCGAGGACCACCTCTTCCTGCGATACAGCCTCGAAGCCTGAGCGGCGAACCCTGCGGACCGTATCGGTGAGCAGGACTTCGACGGCAATGCCGCTCTCGCCGGCGCCGCGCAGCGCGAGGTCGAGCAGCTCCGGGTTGGTTCGCAGGAACCGGGTGGCGGCGTCGAGGACGGTCAGGTTCTGGGGCATGGCCTCAGTCTCTGACACGTCCGCGACACCTGCCTGTCGCTATTCCTCTGTCTTTTCTGACGGCGATGGTTCGTTGCCGGCAAGGAGGAGGTAGAGCTTGCGGCGGGCGTCCCGAAGGATCGCTCGCGCCTCGGCGACATGTGTGGGGTCGCCGGCACGGCTGACCTGCCACGTCGCCGCGAGGAGTTGGAACGCCTGGTCGCGGAGGTCGCGATGGTCTCCGCCGACGGCGCCGGCGGCCTCGTCCCAGGGTGCCGGCCCGGCCGCGAGGCGCTTGGCCTCGTCGCGTCCGCTGTCGGTGAGCTCGAACACACGGCGACCACCATCGGCCTCGACTGCGCGTATCAGCCCCTCATCCTCGAGTTGCTGCAGGGTGGGGTAGACCGAGCCCGGGCTGGCTCGCCAGGCCCCGTCGCTGCGGCGCTCGAGCTCCTGGATGATCTGATAGCCGTGCGAGGGCTTCTCTGCGAGCAGCACGAGAATGGCTGCCCGGACATCGCCGCGCGCGGCGCGCCGCCCATGGCCGAAGCCATGTCCCGGGCCGCCGGGGCCCATGCCGCCTGGACCGAATCCGGCCGCGAAATCAGCC
The DNA here is from genome assembly GCA_035532495.1 of Saccharimonadales bacterium (SeqCode). Lineage (GTDB taxonomy): Bacteria > Chloroflexota > Dormibacteria > Aeolococcales > Aeolococcaceae > Palsa-851. The sequence continues at coordinate 4,631 of DATKQX010000091.1, read as the reverse complement.
GCCTCGAAGGGCGGCCAGCCACGCCGGTGGCGGTTCCGCACCCCGTGTTCGACCTGGTGGCGCAGATGGTGAAACCGGCGAGCGGCTTCCAGGTGGGACCACCCGTGCTCCTCGTGCTCGTGGGGGTCGTGTCGTTCTCTGATCATGGGAAGTGGCTCCGAGTGATGGATTGCGTCTGGACTGAACGATATATCGAGACGGATCGTTTGTCAAACCTGTCTCAGGCGCTTGCCGTCCAGTCCAGGTCCATCTGAGCGAGCATCGCTGCAGCCACTCCGGGCGCGCTTGGGATGTCGATATCGAGCTCGTGGTTGCGTTCGAAGCCGCCGCCGGACCAGTTCGCGCTGCCGAAGAGGAGGGACGTGGCGTCAGCGATGATCGCCTTGGCGTGGAGCAGCTCACCGCGGCTGCGATACCAGCGGACATCGATGCCGTCGCGCCGGAGCGCCGCATACGAGGGAGTGCTCGATGGCTGCGACGGGTCGAGCAGGATGCGGACGCGCACGCCGCGGACGGCGGCCGCCTCGAGCGCGTGGACGATCCCCGTGTCAGTGAGCACGAACAGCTCGAGGTCGAGCGAGTCCCGTGCGGCGTTGATGAGCGCCATGGCCAGCGGGCGGATCTCGGCGCCGGGCAGTGTCGCCGCGACGACGATGGATGGCTCGAGGTGAGGGTCCGGCACCGCGACAGCGCGTCCGCACGTGACAAGGTCGCGAAGGAAGACGCGGTCGAGGTTGGCGACCACCGGCCCGGTGAGCTGCGCATCGTAGTCGTGATTGGCGGCGGAGCCCACGCCCCAGTTGATGCCACCAACGACAGCAACGTGCGCGTCGACGACGAGGAGCTTGACGTGGTCGATCATCTGCGACCTGACCGGGTAGTCGACGACGTCGACACCGTGCGCTCGCAGGAGCGCGGCGGTTGCGACGCTGCTCAACTCGGATGGATCCGCGATGACGGTCACGGTGACGCCGCGCTGGTGCGCGTGGATCAGCGCAGCCGCGAGGTCGAGCCGGCCGAACTCATAGATCTCGACATGGACGCTGGCCGTCGCGCCGTCGATCAGCGACCGCAGGCGCGCGAACGTCAGGGGACCGCTCCGCAACAGCGTTACCTGATCAGCCCCGACCATGACCGGCGGCGCGGGTCCGAGCAGCGCCGGCGGCGGCGGGAGGGAGCCGGTGCCCGCCGCGGCCTGGGCTGCGTCGCAGCCCGCCAGAGACGTGACGAAGAGCGCCACCGCCGCGCAGCGGACGAGCCGCCGGCTAACCATACACTGGACATGCATTTCGCGGACACACTATCACAAATGGGCATAAGTTGCGCGTTCGGGAACGGTCGATGAGAGGGCGCATTGCCTCGATCCACCTATACTCGGCCGGTGCTTTGCCAAGGAGGCGTTGTTGCGTGAAGGCCGCTCTCAGCGTGGCCCAGGTGGTGATCGGGGTGCTCGCGGTCCTTGGCATCCTGCTCCAGAGCCCGAAAGCGACCGGGCTCGGCGGAACCATCGGTGGTGGAGGAGACTCGGGCGGCGGGTACCGTCGGAGACGCGGCCTGGAAGCCAGCCTGCTCCGGTTCTCCGCGGCGATGATCGTGCTGTTCGTCGTCGTCTCGATCCTCGCCACCTACGTCACCAAGTAAGGTGGCTGCGCCGGCACAGGGCGCTTGAGGTCGTTGCCGGTTCCCTTCTCGGTCTCCTCGCGATCGGGTCGCTCGGGTTTGCGCTCTCGCTCCATTTCGGGCTGATCGGCGGGCCGCAGTTCACCGAAGGCGTCGTGGTCAGTGAACGCCCGATGTCGCTCGATCCCCTCATTGACAGTGCGGATCCCGCCGTTGCGGATGTGGGGCACCTGCTGTATCGATCACTGCTGAAACTCGACAGCACGGGCTATCCGCGTCCGGATCTCGCCGCAACGTTCACCGTCAGCCCGAGCGGCCAGGTCTACACGGTCTCGCTGAAGCCGGACCTCGAGTGGTCCAACGGCCGGCCGATCACTGCAGCAGATGTGGTGGCAACGACGAAGTTCGCGCTCTCCCCGCAGGCGAGTGACGCGACGTTGAGCGTTGCGTTGCGCGGCGTCACCGTCGCCGGAGACGGCTCGATCATCACGTTCACGCTGGCCACGCCGCGCGCGTCGTTCGCCTCGACACTCACCGAGCTGCCGATTCTTCCGCTCGGAGGGTTGAGCGAACCGGCTCTCCTGGCTGCTGCCACGGATCCCAGCGCACCGCTGCCCACGTCGGGCCCGTACGACGTCCAGTCGACGAGCGCGCTCGCCGTCGATCTGCAGCCGAATCCGCACGCTGCACGGCGTCCGAGCATCACATCGTATGAGCTTCGCCTCTACCTGACCTTCCGCGAAGTCGCTGGCGCGTTCACCCATGGGAGCGTCAACGCCGTGCTCGCCGCCACTCCGGAGGAGCTGACGACGCTCCTCCGCATCAAGGGAGCGCAGTCGGAAACCATGACGACGCCAGACTTCGTGGACATGATCTTCAACGAGCGCGCGGCCGGTCTCTCGGACTCGATCGTCCGGCACGCCATCGGTAACGCGATCAGCCGGGCGTCCGTCGTTGCGGGGGCGCTCGACGCCAGCGGCGGCGTCGTCCAGACGGGACCGTTCTCGATGGGGCTGCCGTGGGTTGGCCGGTCGAGCCCGGAAGCGGCCTCGCCCGCGGTTTCCGCGGAGGTGCTCACGCATGAGGGCTGGGTGCCGGGGCCGGGTGGGGTGCGCCAGAAGGGATCCGTGCGGCTGGCGTTCACCCTCGTGGCGCCGGGGATCGACCCGTTGCCGGTGGTCGCCGCGGAGGTGGCGCGGCAGCTCGACGCCATCGGGGTGCAGGTCACCGTCAAGGTCGTGCCGCCGGCCAACTTTCTCAACGGCACCCTCGACATCGGTGACTTCCAGCTTGCGATCGACCGCTGGAGCCCGGGCCCTGATCTCGACGTCAGCGCCTTCTGGCGATCCAACGCCGTGCCACCGCGCGGATACGACGTGTCCGGCGGACCGGTGGACCCGTTCCTCGATTCCGCCTTGGACACGCTCGCCGAGTCGCCGAGCGAGATGCTGCGGATCGACGCCGCCCAACAGGTCGCCTCACTGCTGGCCGCCGACGCCCCAGCCGTCTTCCTCTATACCCCCCGAGTTTCGATGGTCTTCAGATCACCGATGCCCGTGGCCCCGATGCCCGCGCTGGGCGACGAGGCGGATCGCTACAACGACATCGCGTTCTGGCAGTTGCGGTAGCCCCGGTCGGGCGCTGGTACCATCTTTGGGCACCGGCCGAGGTGGTGGAACTGGTAGACACGCAGCGTTCAGGGCGCTGTGCTCGTAAGGGCGTAAGGGTTCGATTCCCTTTCTCGGCACTCCGATTCCGTTGCAGTGGCGCTAATTTCGGTTTCGCTGGGCCAATACTGGGCCAATACCTCTTCCGAGAGGACGCGCAAGCGAGGTCCGTAGCGGGCGTCGATCGCGTCAACCAGAGCCTCCGTGCTGGCATGGGTGACGTGGGCGTAGAGGCGGAGGGTCGTGGCCACGCTGGCATGGCCAAGCATCGCTGCCACCACATGCGGCGGCTGGCCGTCCTCGAGCGCGAGGGTGGCCGCGGTATGCCGCAGGGCGTGGAACGAGACTGCTCGTATGCGAGCTCCCTTGCGCATCGGTACCCAGCGCCGCGAGAACAAGGTCTGCGCCGGCATGGGCTGCCCATCGGGACCGGGCCATACCAGATCACCGGCACGGGGGGTGCGGGCGAGGGCGTCGACGGCGATCCTTGGCAAATACAGTGTCCGCTTGCCTGCGGCAGTCTTGGGAGCGGTCAGGACATGAGATCCATCGAGGGCCCGCGTGGCGTTGGTGGCAACCACCAGGCGACGAGCCTCAAGGTGCACGTGCTGCCAGCGCAACCCGAGCAGCTCGCCTTCGCGCATGCCCAGGGTCACGGCAAGGACGTAGAGAGCTTCGAGCGGGTCGCCGTATGCGGCTTTCAGGAGACGGTCAACCTCCGCGCGGGTGAGCGTCTCGATGTCCTTGGTGTGGCGACGTGGGGCATCGACGGCGGCAAGCGCGTTGGAGACGCGGTGACCACGCTTGGCAGCACCGTTTAGCGCCGCCTTGAGCGTCATGTGGACGTGATGAGCGGTGGTCCCGCTGACTCTGCGGGCCAATGAAGCGTGCAGCGTGTCGATGTGAGACGGCGTGAGGGCGTCGATTCGAACGTGTCCGATCGCCGGCACGATGTGCAGGCGAGCGTGGGCTTCATATGCGAAGTACGTCTGTGGCCGCACGCTAGCCCGCTTGCGGGTCAGCCACTCGGCGAGCCAGTCGCGCACGGTCGGTGAGGCTGCGACGCTGGGCGCCTCCGCTTGATGTGCTGCTACGTCCGCCAGGGCCTGCGCCTCGGCCAGCGTATCGGCGGAGAAGCTGCGAAGCCTCCCAGCAATGACAACGCGGATTTGATGACGGCCGCGCCACATGCGGTGGCTCCCGGTCCCCCGGCGCGCTCGCTTCCGCTGTTTCGCCATGTGTTGCCGAATACTAGCGCCGCCGCCGTCGGCCTACCAGCTCCGGCCACTGTGGCGACTGTGATGATGCGGCATGTCGAGCGACGAACGCCTCCAGCTCGGCAGG
>DATKQX010000090.1:0-3408 GCA_035532495.1 Saccharimonadales bacterium (SeqCode) | reverse complement strand
CGGCACGATCGTGCTCGAGCTGTGCGTCGCCGAGGATGACTACGGCAAGGTGATAGGCAAGGGCGGCCGCACCGCTCACGCGCTGCGCACCGTGGTCAAGGCCGCGGCGGTGAACGAGAAACGTCGCGTGCTCGTCGACATCGTCGACTGAGAATGTGTTTGGGCATTGGACGTGTGCGTGCGCGGACGATTTCCAAACACGTTCTGAACCGAGTGAATCCAGGGTGACGCTCGCATCCGGTGAGCCTTCGGCGCTAGGCTCGCGGATGCCGGCCGGTCGCGTCGGTCGCGCTCACGGCCTCGACGGAAGCTTTTATGTGACCGGCGCTCGACCGCGACTGCTCGCGCTCGGGGCCATCGTCAGCGTCGGTGGTCGCGAGCGGACGGTCGTGCGCCGCGCCGGGACCGACGATCATCCGATCGTCCGCCTGGCGGAAATCGAGGATCGAGCGGCCGCGGAGTCGGTGCGGGGTCAGGAGCTGCTGGTCGATCGCGAGCACGCGCCGTCTCTGGAGGAGGGGGAATGGTGGGCCGGCGACCTCGAGGGGTGCGAGGTGACCGACGGCGAGCGCCTCGTCGGAATCGTGCGATCGCTGATCGAGCTGCCCTCGTGCGAGGCGCTCGAGGTCGATCGCACGGGTCCTCTCGATCGCCGCGACGATACGAGAGAACGTGAGCGGGAAGGCCCTCTGCTCGTGCCGATGGTGCGCAATGCGATTCGATCGATCGACGTCTCCGCCAGGCGCATCGACGTGGACACGAGCTTTCTGGGGGAGGGCGCGTGATGGAGATCGACGTCTTCACCCTGTTCCCCGAGTGGTTCGAGTGGTTCCAGGCTCAGCGCCATGTTCGAAACGCGATCGCCGCCGGCTCGCGCTTGCGCTGCGTGAACTTCCGCGAGCACACCCCGCTGAGCGCCGGCCAGGTCGACGACACACCATTTGGCGGTGGCGCCGGGATGCTGCTGAGGGTCGACGTGATGGACGCTGCGCTGTCCGCTCACTATGCGATCGACGCCGTCGCCGTGCGCGAGACGCGCCGTGTCATCGCACTGACGCCGAACGGTCGTCAGCTGGACGAGGCCTATGTGCGCGAGCTTGCCGAAGAGCCCGCCCTCACTTTGCTGTGCGGACGCTACGAGGGGTTTGACGAGCGCATCATCGAGCACTACGCCGGCGAGACGCTCTCGATCGGGCGCTACGTGCTCTCAGGCGGGGAGCTCGCCGCGATGGTGCTCTGCGACGCGGTCCTCCGCAAGCTTCCGGGCGCTCTCGGCCATGAGGACTCCGCGGTCGAGGAGTCATTCAGCGATGCCCTCGATGGTCGGCCCGAGTACCCGCACTACACCCGGCCGGCCGAATACCGCGGATGGAAGGTGCCCGAGGTGCTTTTGTCGGGCCACCACGACCGAATCCGGCGATGGCGTCTGGAGCAGAGCCGGCTACGCGACTGTTGAGAGGCGGCGTTCGCTACCATTCCCGGACGCGCGTTGGACGGCAGCGACTGCTCGTCACCACAGCGCCTCTTCTTTGCCATGAGCAGCGTTATCGAAAGCCTTGAGCGTGCGCAGCTGCGCCGCGTCCCAGAGTTCGCACCCGGCGATCGCGTCAGGGTGCACTTCCAGGTGATCGAGGGCACGCGCCGGCGTGTGCAGGTCTTCGAGGGCGTCGTCATCAAGCGCCAGGGGCACGGCGTGCGAGAGACGTTCGTCGTGCGCAAGCAGTCCTTCGGTGTGGGCGTCGAGCGCATGTTCCCGGTGCACTCGCCCAAGATCGAGCGCATCGAGGTGACCGCTCGCGGCGACGTGCGCCGCGCGAAGCTCTACTACCTGCGCGACCGCGTCGGCAAGCGCGCCCGTGTACGCGAGCGTCGCTACACAGGGCCCGAGGAGATCGTCGAGTACGGCCTCCTGCACGAGTCCTCGGAGGCGACGGACGCGGAGGGCGCCACCGCGGAGGAGACGCTCGCCGAGGTGCCGGTCGACGCCTCCGCCACGATTGACGATGGTGGTGCTCCTTCCGCAGAGGCCGTCGAGTCCTCCTCGGAGGCCGCGGCCGCGCCCGAGGCGCAGGACAAGGGCGCCTCCGATGCTCCGTCTGGCGCGGATGAGGCCGATCGGCCCTCAGATGCCGGCGAGGCGCCCGCCGACCAAGCTTCGGCGTGAAGGGAAGCCCGTCCCCGACACAGGGGGAGAAGGCCGAGCCCGGCAAGAAGTCACGAGCAAACTCGCTGCTGGAGCTCGTGCTCATCATCCTCGTCGCGATCGGTCTGGCGGTCGGGATCCAGGCGTTCATCGTCAAGCCCTATCGAATACCGAGCGGTTCGATGGAACCGACACTCACCGTCGGCCAAAGGGTGCTGGTGGATCGGATTGGCATGCACCTCGGTGACCCGCACGTCGGGCAGATCGTGGTGTTCCATCCCCCGAGGGACGCCGAACAGCAGGTGTGCGGGCCGGCGCCGCACATGGTCACGCCCGGCCGCGCGGCGTGCGACTCCCCCGAGCCGCAGGAGGCGAGCGTGAACTTCATCAAGCGGATCGTCGCCGGACCGGGCGATGTGATCTCGATCCGCGAAGGCCACGTGATCCGCAACGGCAAGCGCGAGTCGGACTCCTATATCCGTCCCTGCGGCGGCGGCTCTGAGTGCAACTTCCCGGTGCCCATCACCATTCCCGCCGGTCATTGGTTCATGATGGGGGACAACCGTGGCGAGTCCGACGACAGCAGGTTCTGGGGACCTGTCCCCACCGGGTGGATCATCGGATCGGCATTCGCGACCTACTGGCCCCCCGACCGCATCGGGATTCTCTAGCGCCGAGTCTCCCGGGGCCGAGCTGTCGAGGCGTTCGCGCCGCAGACGGTCTGGGCCCCACCGAAGCGGCCGGCGTCTGTTCGCGTTCGATCGCAGCCTCGGAGCGCGTCTCGTGGCCGGTGCCGACGAGGCGGGTCGTGGATGTCTGGCCGGCCCGCTCGTCGCCGCGGCCGTCCTGTTCGACTACGACGCGATCACAGCGCGCGAGATCAGTGCGCTTGGAGCGCTCAACGACTCCAAGCAACACACCGCCGCAGCCCGCGAGGAGCTGTATCCGCTGATCCTGAGCAGCGCAGCGCGCGTAACGGTCTCATCGCGCTGCGTACGCGGAATCGACTCGCGCGGTCTTCACAAGACCAATCTCGCGGCGTTGAGCGACGCTCTGTCAGGGGTCACGCGCGGGCTTGCGGACGAGATCGTGTGCCTGACCGACGGCTTTCCCGTACCCGAGTTCGGGCGGCCTCAGCGCGCGATCGTGAACGGTGACGCCACAAGCGCCGCGATCGCAGCGGCCTCGATAATCGCGAAGGTGACCCGTGATCGCTATATGCACCACGCCGACACGATCCATCCGGGCTGGAGCTTTGCCGAGCA
>DATKQX010000089.1:0-12824 GCA_035532495.1 Saccharimonadales bacterium (SeqCode) | reverse complement strand
TCGAGAAGCAGACGCAGGCAGGAGTAAATCAAGCCGAACACCATCGCGGCGGCGATGCTACCGATTTGTCAGCCGACCGCGGGTAGCCAACCTACTGAGTGAGCCGTGCCCAACGCCAAGGGCACCCTCGGACGAATAAGTGACCCCGACACCGTGAGAACGCCCGGATAAACTCGCACCAGGTCGGGCCGTTGCGACGAGGAACTGGGGGTACGCGATGCCGCTCAGCAGGGGTCCGCTCGTTCAGCGGCGAAGTTCGCTCTCGCCGATCCTCAGCGGTCTACATCACGCTAACGAACGAGTCGCCTGATGGGGATTTGGACTTTTGCCCCGCACGACCCCGCAGATATCGCAAGCATCGCTCTCCGCAGCCCAACTACTGATCGACAAGGTGCTGCCGTGCCGAGCCGAGCCGAAAGAGACGTGCAGCGTTCAAGGCCAGGACCTGCTCAACGACTTCGCACTCCAACCCGGATTCGGCCACGAATGTCGGTGCATTGCGCATCTCCATCGGGGTGGGATAGTCGGTTCCGAGCAAAACCCGATCGCCGCCGACTACGCTACTCAGGTATCGAAGCGCTGATGCTGAGAACGTGACGCAGTCGTAGTGAAACCGGCGCAGATACGCCGTTGGTGGCGCGGAAAGACCGCTGCCAACGGGGGGCAGCTCGTCTCTGCGGCTTCCTTCCCATCCACGGTCGATTCGATCCGCGACGTACGGCAGGGCGCCGCCGCCATGGAGGAGCACTGGTTGCAGGTCGGGGTGCTCGTCGAGCAACCCCGAGAAGATCAACAGCGCAGCCGAAAGCGTCGTTTCGAACGGATTGCCGAGCAGGTTACCGAGGTGATGCCGCCGCTCGCCTCCCAGCATGGCAGAGTCGAAGGGATGCAATAGCACCGGCATCCGGAGCTGGGCCGCCGCCGCCCAGAATGGTCGGAGGCGAGGATCGTCGAGCGTGGCCCCCGAAACGCGCGTCAGGACCTGGACGCCGACAAACGCCAGGTCTGACGTGCACCGCTCCAGTTCTGCCAGCGAGGCATCTACATCGCCGAGCGGCACGGTACCGATTCCCCTAAACGCCGCCGGATGTTGCGACACGAGTTCGGCTATGCCGTCGTTCACCAATCGCGCGACATCGCGACTTAGGCTGGGCTCAACGTCGTAGTAGGCCATGAACGGGTAACACGAGATCAGCTCGATGGCCACGCCGTCCCTCGCCATGTCCTCCAGGCGCCGGGCGCAGGAGGTCGCCCGATCATCGAGCGGTCGGCGTTCCTTCCCGTTGACGACGAACGACTCCCCGCCCGTTGCTTCGCGGACGATCGCCGTCTGGAGCCGGTCACCGTGGGCGCGGACGAAATCGACGAACGCCGGGGGCGCGACGTGGTTGTGGACGTCGACGACGGGCCCTGCCGCTACTCTCATCGCTCAGCCCGTGCCAGGTTCGGCCATGACATCGGAACGGCCATCGACCGCCGACCTCTCGACGCCGAGCACCTGGATCGGATCATTCGGGCGGCGGTCGACCGTCAGCCGGAAGATGTCGAAGCGGTTGTAGTAGCCCACCACGTCGTGAGCTTGCTTGTGTTCGATGCTGAGGGCGATATCGATGTCAGCGGTGACGAGGCGCTCGCTATCAGAGGCCACTTCGCTGAGGAGTTCTCCCTGTGGGCCAAGGATCATCGAAGCCGAGGGCGGTGTGGCCTCGAGCAGCGCCCGGATCTTCCGATTGCCGCGCGCGACGACCTGCACTGTCGTGCCATCCAGCGCTGTCCCAGCGACGACGCTGAAGACCTTGCCTTCGAAGGAGTGCGCAGCGGAACGGATCCGGATCGCTTCTTTGAGATCGTAGTTCTGTGACGAGCCTGGACGGCGAAACGGCCACGCCGGCGGATAGGTCGCGATGTGGACCTGCTCACCCTGGGCGAGCAAGGCGAATCGCGCCAGCGGGTTGGTGTTTTCACCGCAGATGAGCACGCCGAGACGTCCGTAGCTCGTGTCAGCCGGGACGAGCTCGGCGGCATCGCCGTTCGCCCAAGTCAGCTTCTCCGCCCACGTCGGAACCAGCTTCCGGCGATGGTTGACGATCTGCCCCGTGGCGTCGATGAGGAGGTTCGAGTTCCACATTGCGCCCATGCTCACCCTGCCCTTTTCGGTGATTCCGACCGAAAGGACGACACCGTGGGCGCGGGCGATCTCACAGAGACGCTCGACGTGAGGACCGGGGACCTCCACAGCATTGTCAAAGAGCCGGCGGAAGAACTCGTGCTGGTCGACGGGTGCGTAGAGGAAGTTCCACAGGGGGAACCCTGGGACGAACGACTCGCCGAAGACAACGAGATCGGCGCCGGCGTGGCGGGCTCGACGCACCCAGTCTTCGACGCGGCCGAGCGTGGCATCGCGATCCAGGAACACAGGGGCGGCATGGACCGCCGCCGCTCGAAAATAAGGATAGGTATCGCCCGGCACTCCAAGGCCCTCCTCTATCTCAGCCAACACCGATGTGTCGCTGCTGGACGTCTGCTCGCTTCGCGAAGTCTTCGACCGGTCCGTGGTAGACGATCTCGCCGCTGGTAAGGACATTCACTGTCTTTGCGACGCGGAGGGCGAACGCCATGTTCTGCTCAACGAGCAAGACGGCGATGCCCTCGGCGGCGAGTTCGCCGATCGCGGCGCCCAGGCGATTCACGACCACAGGCGCCAGGCCCTCGGTCGGCTCGTCCATGAGCAGGACCCTCGGCTGCGTCATGAGCGCGCGCCCGATCGCGAGCATCTGCTGCTCTCCGCCGCTGAGGTAGATCGCCCTCCTCGCGTGCAGCCGCTGCAGCTCCGGGAACAGAGCATACACGCGATCTTCGCGCGCCTTGGATTCGTGGATGCGGCGGCGATCGGCGACGACGGCGAGGTTCTGCGCGACGGTGAGGGACCCGAAGACCCGCCGTCCCTGGGGCACCAGCCCCAATCCAAGGCGAGCTATGGCATAGGGTGCCTTCCCCACCAGCTCCGTGTCGTCGAGCGTGATGGATCCGACGCGGGGGGCGGTCAGGCCCATGATCGACCGGACGGTCGTTGTCTTCCCCATGCCGTTTCTGCCCAGGAGGGCGATCACCTCCCCGTCCGGGACGGCGAAGGTCACGCCCTTCAGCACGTAGCTGGATCGGTAGTAGGTGTGAACGTCGGCCAGGGCAAGCACGTCAGCCCTCGACCGTACCGAAGTAGGCCCGTCGAAGCACCTCGCTCTCCTGGATCTCCGCGCTCGTCCCCTCCTCGATGACGCGGCCCTGGTGGAGTCCGATGATCCGGTCGGCGATGCCGTACACGGTATCGAGGTCGTGGTCGATGATGAGGACGCTCGCCTGTGAGTGCGCGCGGACGAGGTCGAGAGCCTTACCGCGCTCCTCGCGCGTCAGGCCGGCGCTCGGTTCGTCGAGCAGGACCAACCGGGGTGCGCCTTGGAGCGCCATCAAAAGGTCGAGGCGGCGCTGCTCGCCATAGGCCAGGCTGCGCGCGGGAAGCTGTGCTCTCTCGGCGAGGCCGACGGCCATCAACGCGTCGTGCGCCTGAGCGCGCAACTCGCGATCGGAATCGAATCGCCGGAGGGCACGGAAGGGGAAGAGCGGCGTCCGCCCGCCCAGGGCTAACATCATGTTCTGCAGGACGGTCAGCGACTGGAAGATGTTGACCAGCTGAAAGGACCGCGAGATGCCCATGCGGACGAGCAGGTGTGTCGCCATGTTCGTGATGTCGCGCCCGCAGAACACCACGCGGCCACGGTGTGGTCCGGGACTCGACATCAGGCAGTTCAGCAGCGTCGTCTTGCCCGCCCCGTTGGGCCCGATGACCCCGACGCGTTCCTCCGCTGCGATCGAGAAGGAGACGTCACTGAGCGCCGCGACGCCGCCGAACCGCTGCCACAGGTTCTGCACCTCGAGCACCGGCGGATCCTGACGACGGTTCATACGACGTCGGCCTCCGCGCCGCCCTCTCTGAGCGTCGAGACATCGGTTGTGAGGGCGTGTTGATCCTTGCCCGAACTGGTCGCTCGCGACTTCGCGGCGACGATCAACCCGGCGAGTCCGTGCTTGGTCCAAAACGCCGCAACCACGTACAGGGCGCCGATGGCGAGCGGCCACCGCGTCGGCAGCACGAAGCTCGCCGCGTACTGGAGCAGGACGACGACGGCGGCGCCCAGGACGGGGCCGCCGATCCGGCGGGAACCGCCGATAAGAATCACGAGCAGGCCCTCCGCCGACGTGACGACGCCGAGGTCATCGGGGACGGCGATCCCGTTGGCGTACGCATGCAGGACGCCGCCGACGCCCGCAATGGCGCCTGACACCACGAATGCCACGTACATGAGGAGCCATGTGTTGAAGCCGAGGGCCTCCATGCGCCGACGCATCTCCTGGATGGCAAGCAGCGAGAAGCCGAACGGCGACCGGAGCACGATGGTGAGCACCGCCAGCAGCGTGACGGTGACGGCGGCGGTTATCCAGTACACGACGTCGCTTGTCCATTCGACGCCGGGAGCCGCTTCCGTGAAAGTGATTCCGGTGATGCCGGCGACCCCGGGTGTCTGGAAGATCTGGAACTGCGACGCCATCGTCGCCAGTAGCTGCCCGAACGCGAAGGTGATGAGAAGAAAGTACAGGGCGGAGGCGCGTAGCGCGATCAGTCCAAAAGCGGCGGCGAGTAGTGCTGAGAGCGCGACCGCTGCGACTGCCACCTGCCACGGGTTGTCCCATCCAAGCCGGTAGATGAGCTCGCCGGCCGCGTATCCGGATGCGCCGAAGAAGGCGCCTTGCCCGAACGACGGTAGCCCGGCGTAGCCGTGCAGCACGTCCACGGCCACGCCTAGCAATGCGAGGACCAGGATCTCCTGCGCGAGCGTGATGCCGACGTTGCCGAAGATGAACGGCGTCACGACTATCGCGCCAATCAGGGCAACCCACGCGGCCGAATCGAAGGACAGCGCTTTCGCGAGAAGGCCCCGACGCGGGACCTGCGGTGCCAGCGCCGGCTGCTCGCCAACCACCACGCTTACCCCGTCCGAGTGTGGAGTTTTCCGAATAGACCGGTCGGACGCACCGCGAGCACCACGATCATGATCGCGTACGGGACGACCGCGACATATTCCGGGAACCATACCGTTCCAAAGGCCTGCGCCAGGCCGAGCACGATGCTGCCGACGAGCGCGCCCTCAAGTGACCCGAGTCCGCCCAGGATGGTCACGATCAGCGCCAGCAGAAGAGTGGTTAGGCCGATATCGGTCGTGAGCCCCGTCAGCGCCTGCCCGAAGGCGCCGCTGAGCCCAGTCACGAAGGCCGCGATGGCAAAGACGACCCTGCCGGTGAGAGCGACGTTGATCCCGAGCGCCTGCGCCATCTCGGAGTCGTCGACACCGGCCTTGACGAGGCTGCCCAGCCGCGTGCGCTCCTGAACGAACCACAGCAGCAGCGCGAGGCTACCTGCGAAAGCGAGCGCCGAAAGCCGGATCACGGGGTAGTGGACGCCCAGGATGGAGACGCTTCCGCCGAGAACCTCAGGCACGGCGGGGCCCTTCGGCTCGCTATTCCAGACCCAATCGACCACGTTGGTGAGGATTATGAGAATCCCGAACGTGCCCAGGATGACGCCCGGGAGGTCATTGGCGAGCTGGCGGAAGATGAGCAGATCGATGAGCAGTCCGATGCCCGTCACCACTACGCCACTGACGAGCAGGCCGATCCAAAAACCACCGGGGAAGTGGGCTGCCAGCGCCCACGCGATGTAGCCACCGATCATGTACATCGCGCCCTGGGCGAGGTTCAGCGTCCGCATCAGGCCGAGGGTGATCGTCAGCCCGGATGCGACCAGGAACAAGATGAACCCGAACGACAACCCGTTCAGCACCCCGCCCACCACCAGTTGCATGCGCGAGAGACCTCCTGAAGTCGAATCCAGATCGGCTCGAATCATGAACGGCCGGTGGGCGGCGACCCATCGCCGCCCACCGCCGCCGCTAACCGACGATTGCGTCCTTGTCGATCGGCTTGGTGATCGGCCTCACCCCAACGTACGTCTTGTCGGCGACCCAGGTGAGCTTTCCATTCACCTTGTCGACGCGAACGATGTAGAAGTCTCGGATACCGACGCCCGACTTGTCGAAACTCACCTGGCCCGCGGGGCCCTTGAAATTGAGGTTAAGGATGGCGCTGCGAAGCTTGGCGGGATTGGTGTCGCCCCCGGTGCTCTTGAGGGCCTCAAGAATGACCGATAGGTCCTCATAGGCCGCCTCGTCGTTCTGGACCGTTGGTAGGGTGTTGTACTCGGCCTTGTATTGGTCGGCAAACTTCTTCGCCTCGGGCGTGTTCAGGTCCCACACGTACTGGATCGACGTCTGGATGCCAAGGGAGGGATCGCCGAGCTGCTGCATCTGCGTGTCCGAGAGACCGTTCCCATAGGCCAGCAGGTTCTTCGACTTGTTGACTACCGTCAACTGCTTGAGGAACGTCACCTCCGTGGCGGGGAACCACGACACCACGGCGTCCGCCTGCTTCAGGTTGGAGATGTACGAGCTAAAGTCGGTCGTAGTCAGATCCGTCCACTGGGCCTGGATCACGTGACCGCCCCCTTCCCGGAAGCCCTGCGTGAAACCGGCCTGTATACGCCATCCGGCGATGTAGTTCGGCGCAATCAGCGTCGCGGTCTTCAGATGCAGCACCTGCGACGCGTACAGGCCCATCGGGTACGCGATCTGGGCGAGGTCACCCTGCGGGCAGAACACCCAGCCCGACTGCGTTGCCTCGATGGGAGTGCTCTCGATGGCGATCGTCGGCACCTTGTGGGCCTTGAGGTATGGCGTGATGCCCGTCAGCAGCGAGGAGTTGAATGGTCCCATGAGTGCCGCCACGTGGTCGTTCTCGACTAGCTCACGCGCCTTGGCCTGCGCGGTCGTTAGGTCGTTGGCGTCGTCGGCGACGATCAGGTTGATCTTCTTCCCGGCCACCTCGCCGTTCGCTTCCTTCAGGCGAAGATTGATCGCCTTCAGGAAGATCTGTCCGAAAAACGAGAAGGGACCGGTGAGCGGCAGGATGGCGCCGATCGAGATCGTGCCACCATTCGCCTGTGGACTCGATCCTCCGCCGCACGCGACCATGAGCAGCAGGGCGCACACCGCCCCCGCGAGAACTCGTCGATTCAGGTTCATCATCGCTCCTCCTCCAGGCATAGTCCATGATTGCTTGTTCGTCGGCATTCCGAGAGTCACGACTTGGAGATGCTGCCCATCGGAGCCTGGTAGCGGCCGTCGATCGCCGTCCAGCCTCCGTCGACCATGAGGCATGACCCAGTGGTGTATGAGCTTGCATCCGAGGCAAGGAAGACCACAGCTGCCGCGACCTCCTCAGGACGAGCCCAGCGCCCGAGCGCCGTCTTCTGCGCGATCGCCTCGTGCCACTCCGGGTACGCGGTGATCCCCGCGGTGAGCGGCGTCTCCACGTAAGCGGGTCCCACAGCGTTGACACGCACGCCGGCCGGGCCGACCTCGCTCGCGAGCACGCGCACGAGCTGCAGCACAGCGGCCTTGCTGACTGCGTACGCCGCCTGGCCGGGCTCGACAACATAAGCGCGGATGCTGGCGAAGGCGACGATGCTGCCCCTTCGCCGCTCCACCATTCGCGGAGCGAACGCGCGCAGCGGTCGGAACGTGCCCCACACGTTGACCTGGAGCACACGGCCGAACTCCTCATCCGTGAACTCGACCAGGGGCTTGCGAATGTGGATTCCAGGCGTGACGACGAGGACGTCCGGCGGGCCGACCACGTCAGCGAGCGCCCGAACGCTGGCTTCGTCGCACACGTCACAACGGAAGGCTGCCCCACGCTGGCCGCCGCCGGGCAGCGACACGCCGACAGCACTCGCGCCCGCCTCGTCGACGTCGGCGCACAGCACCTCTGCGCCCGCTGAGGCGAGTGCGAAAGCCGATACTTTGCCCATGCCGCTCGCAGCGCCGATGACTAATGCCCGGCGGCCATCGAGTGACGAGAGCGCGGGGTAGTCGATCATCCCGCAGGCGTCGTGTGCGTTGCCGACCCGACGGCCGCCGGGGCGTAATGGTCCACCAGCCAGTCCCCGATGGCGGCAATCACCGGTGTCTGTCCGAGCAGGAAGTGGTTGCCAGTTTCGGTCAGGATGAGGTCGGCCTGCCCGCTAGCCCGTTCGGCCAGGCGCTCCGATTCGTGGTAGGAGACGATCTGATCGTCCTTCGCGTGGATCAGGAGCAACGGAATGGCGTTGAGCCGATCGATGTCGTCGAGCACGTTCAAGGTCGCGAACGATCGCGCCGTCGCGGGTGTGAAGCGCATGGGAGAGTCGGATGGAAGATGCGACCGCAGCGGCTCCGGGATGTGAACGATCTCAAAGCGGTCGAACTCGCCGCCGTTCGCCTCGAGATCCTCGATACGGTGCTCGAAGGCTTGCCACTTGTCGGGCGAGTCGTACTGCATCTCAAGGACCGAGCGGCCCTGCGCGAGGGGACAGGCGGAGACGACCGCCTGGACGCGCTTGTCCTTGGCCGCCGCCATGATCGTGATCGAGCCACCGAGGCTGGAGCCGACGAGCGCAACGCATGAGGCGTCCACCTCAGGCTGCGAGAGGAGCCAGTTGGTCGCCGCGATCGTGTCCGCGACGACCTCCTCCATCACCACGCGCCCGCGCTCGCCGGCGCTCCGTCCGTAGCCGCGGTAGTCGAACGCAAGGACGGCGTAACCGCGCGCGCCGAGATCTGCGATCAGCTTCGGGTAGCGGGCGCCGCTGAAACCGTGGCACAGGACAACGCCACGGGACTTGACAGCCGCCGACGCCGGTTGTGTGTATTCCGCTGCGACCGTGACGCCGTCCGAGGTGAAACTGACCTGCGTGCCCATGTGCCTCCTAGTCGAAGTACGAGCCGCCGTTGACTTCGACGACCTCACCATTCACCCAGCTGGCTGCGTCGCTGGCCAGAAATATCGCCACTTGCGCGATCTCGGCCGGCTGGGCTAGTCGTCCCAGCGGCGTGCGGCGCGAAGCGGTCTCGATCAGCTCTGGGGACCAGCTCTTGGACATGGTCGAGAGCGTCAAGCCGGGGCAGACGGCGTTGACCCGGATGCCGGATGGGCCCAGGTACGCTGCCAGGTTGCGCGTCAGCGCGATTACTCCACCCTTCGACGTTGAGTACGCCGGTCCGCTCACCGTGGAACCTTGGCGAGCGGAGTCGGACGCCGTCAAAACAATGGCTCCACTGCGGCGTTCCTTCATCCCCTTGGCGACCGCCTGCGCAATCAGGAAGCTGCCCGTCAGGTTGACTCGCATGACGCGCTCCCAGATCTCGACGGTTATGGCCTCGAGCGGGTTCGAATCCAAGATGCCCGCGAAGTGCAGGAGCGCGTCGATCCGCCCGAGCCGCCGCTCGACGTCGGCCACCGCAGCGTTCACGGAATCAGCGTCGCCGACGTCCACCGTGACGGCGAGCAGGTCACCGGACGCACCGATCTCTGCCTCGGCGCTTTTCAGCGAATCGGCATTGACATCGAGGAGCGCAACGGCAGCGCCGACGCCGCTCAGGATCTTGGCGGCCGAGAGGCCCATGCCGGTCCCGGCTCCAGTGACGGCCACGACTTTTCCAGTCCAGTCTCCAATCATCGGTTCAAGCGGCTAGACACAGAGCTTCGCGACGTCGCTCGCCGTGCAGAACCAGACTCCGTCGTGTGACTTCGCGTGCTCGATGAACTTGCCGAGGCTCCACGCCCGATACGGACGGCCAGTGATCTTGGGATGAAGCGTGTAGTGGAAGATTCGCGGCTCCCGAGCCGACTCCTTGTACAACTGGTCGAACTGGCTCGTCAGGACGTCCGTGACGTTGCTCGGCGAGGCATATGGCACACCGCCCATCCGCGCGCCGAGGGCATCCTGCATGAGCCAAAGGTCCCAGTCGTTCAGTCCGACCGGGAGTTGCACGATGGTCTTCCCGTTCTTTTCGAGCAGGTACGGCAGATCGTCGTTGTCGAAGTCGCTGTTCCACAGGTAGCCGAGCTCGAGCATCTTGTCGAACGAGTCGGAGGTCGTGCTGAAGACCGGCGAGACGAAGCCCTTGGGCTGTTCGCCGAGCGCGTCCGCGACGGCCTTCGTCCCATCTTCAATGTCGCGCCGCTGCTCCTCTGGCGCAAGGGTGTTGAAGAGGAGGTGCCAATGGCCGTGGACAGCCACCTCGTGGCCAGCCGCTTGGATCTCGCGGACCGTCTCCGGGTACCACTCCGCCGTAATCCCGCAGATCGGGAACGTTGCCTTGACGCCGTGTTCTGCCAGTAGTTCCAGTATTCGCGGCACCCCACAGCGGATGTCGTACTGGCGCTGGGTTAGGTCGGCGAAGTTGACCGCGCCGTTCTTCCAGGTTCCGGTCGTCCCAGGTATCGCGGCATCTACGTCCCCCTGTGTGTCGAAGCTCAGCACCACCGCCACACGGGTTCCGGCCGGCCAGTTCTCCTCGAGCTTGGTTTCCTTCTCGACGCCGAACGTCGAAGCCCAGTCGTCTCGGTGCCAGCGTTTTCGACGGGCGGATTCGGTTACAGCCACTCTTGCCTTACCCCCAACGAGAGCCTGCCTAACGGTATCGATTATGCATAGTACACTATATTTGCGCATATGCGGGACCTAGACAAGCAGCCGGAGTCATCCCGGCTTGAGGCCGGGACGGCGGCAGACCGGCTAACCACCGCGCAGTTCGTCGCCCGCCACCTCCGAGAGGCGATCGCCCGCGGAGATCTGATGCCGGGCGCCCGCCTACGTCAGAACGAGATCGCGGCCCAGTTGGGCGTCAGCACGACCCCAGTCCGGGAGGCGTTCGGGACGCTTCAGGCAATCGGCCTAGTTCGGATCGACTCCCGCCGTGGAGCGGTGGTGGCGAGCTCGACCGAAGAGGAGATCAACGAGGCGTACGAGATCCGGCTCGCACTTGAGAGCTTAGCCACGGCAAAGGGAATCCTGCACCTGCACGATCACGACTTCGAGCAGATGGAACGACTGCTGGATGATATGGACCGAGCCTCGTCTCAGGATGAGTGGCTGAGCGCGAACAACCGATTCCACCTCAGCATCTACTCTGCGTCCGGGATGCCGAACCTTTGCTCGCTCATCCAGACACTTCGGGACAGTTCGACCATCTATCTTCAGATCTTCCTTACGGTCCACGGTCGTAACGAGCGACCGCAGGCCGAACACCAGGCGATTCTCGAAGCGTGCCGCGCTCGTGATGTAGGCGCTGCGATCGAAGCGCTCCGACAGCATCTCCACGCCACAGAGCGCTCGGTACTCGAGGTAATCCGAAACCAAGCCCGCGATCGTCCGCGATGAAGTCACAGTGCCGGCTGGCTCCATGCCGGATCAAGGTGTCGGGCGCACAACTTCGTTCACGGTGATCAACTGGCTATGCCGGAGGTCGCGAGGCCGAAAAGGTGGGCCGCTGGTGGTCGGTCCCAACAGTCAAGCGGCGCTGGCAAGCCATTGGATGTGAGTCGGATTCACGCAGCGACGGGCAACGGCGCGCGCGAACACTCGCGCAGGAGCCCGTCGAGTCTCTCATCGCACGTCACCGGCCCTGACATAAGGACCGGATCGGAGCGCGCAATCGGAGTCCGCAGATCAAGCCCGCGATGGGGCCGGGCCTGGTTGTAGTGCTCGAACCAGACAGTCAGGACGCGCTCAAGATGCCGACGATTGAGGATCACAAGCCAATCCAGACATTCCCGCCTGGTCGAGCCAATTTGGCGCTCCATGTGCGAATTCGCCCTGGGCGCCGCAATTGGAGTCTTGATCACGGCCATGCCGTCGGCCTCGAACACCAGGTCGGAGCCACCGCCGTACTTGTGGTCGTGATCGTGGATCAGGAACCGCGCCGGTACGCCCAGCTGGTTGAGCTCCCAGCTCACATTCCTGGCTTGCTGGGTCACCCACTGAGCGTCTGGCCTGTCGGTCACCGCGAACCAGATCACTCGCCTGGTTGCCAGCTCCATATATAAGAGGACGTAGAGCCGCTTCAGAAACACGGTATCCACGCTGAGGAAATCAGTGAGCACGATCGCCGATGCCAGGGCTCGCAGGAACGCCTTCCAGGTCTGCCGCGATCTCAGCGGTGCCAGCCCGATCCGGTTCCGGCGCAGCAACTTGCGAATTGCGGTCGCCGAGACCACATGACCGAGCTTGAGCAATTCACCGCGGACTCGGACGCAGCCCCAGCTCGGATTGTCCTTGGCCATCCGCAGAATCAGCTCCTGGAGCTCGGGATCGAGACCTGGCCGACCCGGGCCACGCCGGTGACCGAAGGCTGCCCACCTTCTTCTCACCAACTCGCGGTGCCAACCCAGCACCGTCTCCGGCTGGACCAGCATCCCGGCTGATAGGGGCAGAGCCGCCCGGTTCATCCGCTGGCTCAACGCCGTAATGATCGTCCGATCCGCCGAATTCAACTGCAGTCTCTTGACCTGACGGCGTACGACTCGAAGCTGGTGCCTGAGTAGAAGCAGCTCCGCTTCAGGGTCGCGTACTCGCAGGCACACATCAAGCAGATCGAGGAGGAGCCGAAGCCACGAGTACACGAGAGCGAAGAGCATCGGCGGTCAAAATCCTAATAGCAGCAGAGCCGCCAAGATAGGGCGGTTTGTCCGATCCCTCGGTGGATGAGCACTCTCGAAATCCAGAGCGTGGAAGCTCTACCGATAGATAGTGCCCCACCGGGAGGTGAGGAGAGAAGACGACCGGTGGGATGTTGTGCCTTGAGCACTGCTCTATTAGGATGTCGCGGCTCTCC
>DATKQX010000088.1:0-6189 GCA_035532495.1 Saccharimonadales bacterium (SeqCode) | reverse complement strand
CCCTCGGATTAGAAGTCCGACGCTCTGTCCAGCTGAGCTACGGGGGCTCGCCGACATCTTCGCGAACCGCGGCGACGACCGGTGCATGCGGCGTTCGCCGGGACGACAAGGCTCCGGTCGAATCCGGCGCGATCGACGGGTTGGTTGCCCGGAGGCCGCGTCTTCGACGCATCGTCAGCCGAACGAACACACGGCCAGTGCGGCTATCGTGACGCCACATGGAGGGAACGCGCAACACCGACCGGTTGTGGCCGATTCTCCGCTACGGCCTGAAGTTGCACGTGCTGATCTACCGAGCAACCCGAGGGCGGATCGGTCATCGGTTTGGTGGCGGTCCACCGATGCTGCTACTCGGCCATGTCGGCGCCAGAAGCGGTGTCAAGCGGACAACCCCGCTGGTCTACATCCGCGACGGAGGCAACGTCGTCGTCGTCGGGTCAAAGGGTGGCCATGCGCGTCATCCGGCCTGGTTTCACAACCTCAAGGCGAATCCGGACGCGACCATTCAGATCGGGCCGACAAGCCACGCGGTCCGGGCGAGAGTCGCCGAGCCGTCCGAACGCGCACGCCTGTGGCCGAAGGCGCTCGAGACCTATCCCGGGTACGCGGGCTACCAGGCGCGAACGGCCCGCGAGATTCCCCTCGTGATTCTCGAGCCGCGGCGTTGACGCGCTTGCGTGGTTTCCTCGACCGGAGCCCGTAGTTGGGACGGATTCGACGTTTCGATCAGTAGGCGACAGTCGCAAGCACCCACTCGGTTCCAACCTGAGGAGTGCCAATGCGCGTCAAAGCTCATCTCACGGTCATCAACGGGAGGGTGGCCTGCCCCAGCACCGGCCAGTGGGAGGATCTCGGGCATTGCGCCGACTGCGTCGACCTGCAGGCGATCGAGGGCCAGGACGGACCCCGCCCGACCGTGATCTGCCGGCCGAAGGTCGACAGCTTCGCGGCGGTGCTGGAGCGCGTCATGCGGGCGTAGCCACGTCCGCATCCAAGCCGCCGAACTGCGCTTGAGTCGATGCGCGAGCCCTATGCGGATCGCAGCTGGGGAGCTGCACTCTCCGCAGGGGGTAGTTCGACTGAACGTTGCGCGTCGGCGGGGGTATGGCTGGGGATCCAGCGTCGTAGCGTGTCGGTGAGCAGTTGGTGGCGCATCGGCTTGCTGATGAAGTCATCCATGCCGGCGTCGATGCACCGTTCGCGGTCGCCGTCCAGTGCCTGGGCGGTCATCGCGATGACCGGCGTGTGTCCGCCGGTCTCGCGTTCGCGGCGGCGGAGCTCGGCGGTCGCCTGGTAGCCGTCCATGTCGGGCATCTGGCAGTCCATCAGGACCGCGTCGTAACGGCGGTTGCCAAGCGCCTCGAGTGCTGCTTGGCCATCGCCGACAACGTCGACCCGACAGCCGCAGCGCTCGAGCGTGCGTGCCGCGACGATCTGGTTGACCTGACTGTCCTCGGCGACCAGGACGAGCGGAGGCCGCGGCCACGAGGCCGGCGGGGCGTCAAGCACCGCAGCGGCCGGGGCAGAAGATGGTGCGTCGTCGGCGAGGGCAGGCGCGAGCTCCAGCTCGAAGCGAAACGTGCTGCCGCGGTCGGGTTCGCTCTCGGCGCTGATCGTGCCACCCATTAGCTCGACGAGCTCGCGAGCGATCGCCAGGCCAAGCCCGGTGCCGCCGTACAGGCGCGTCGTCGAGACGTCGGCCTGCGTGAATGGCTCGAACATGCGGTGCAGGTTCGCCGGATCGATACCAATGCCGGTGTCGACAATCTCCACACGGACCCTCGTGCCACTGTCGTTCGGCGTTGGCCTTGCGCTGACCCGGATGGTGACGCCGCCGGCCGAGGTGAACTTGATCGCGTTGGACACGAGATTCAAGACGACCTGATGAAGACGCCGACCGTCTCCGCGCACGCGCCGCGGAACGTCGCTGTCGATCTGCACATCGAGCGGTAGGCCCTTGGCCCGAGCCTGCGCGGTGGCGAACGAACAGGTTCCGTCGATGGTCTCGTGGAGGTCGAAGTCGGTGATGTCGAGGTCGAGGTGGCCGGTTTCGATCTTCGAGATGTCGAGGATGTCGTTGATGATGGCGAGCATCTGCTCGCCCGAGCGAGCGATCTGCACGGCACATTCGCGCTGTTCGTCGCTCAGATCCATGTCGAGCAACAGCTCGGTCATGCCGATCACGCCGTTCATCGGCGTGCGGATCTCGTGGCTCATGTTCGCCAGGAACGCCGACTTCATGTTCGACGCCTCGACCGCTTGGTCGCGTGCCAGCGCGAGTTCCGCGCTTGCCCGGTTGCGCTCGGTCACGTCCTGGCAGAGGCACACCCGGCACTGGCGTCCGCCGAGGACGACGTCATCGCTGGTGACCTCGACGTCGATGATCGTCCCGTCCTTGCGGCGGTGCCGCCGCGGGCGTGCGTGTTGGAGCCCCAGTCGCGTACTGCGGTTGACCCGCGCGTATTCGAGCATCGCAGGGTGGTCTTCCTCGGGCGCGATGTCAAGAAGGGACATCGCCAGGAACTCCTCGCGCGCGTAGCCGGTGTTGGCGATCGACGCATCGGAGACGGCGACGATCCGCAGCGTCTCGCAGTCATAGGCCAGCATCGGCTGGGGATTCCGCTCGAACAGCAGACGATGCTCATCCGCTCTCCGGTTCAGCTGCTCACGAGCCTGCATGAGCTCGACCATCGCCTGGTTACGTTCGGTGACGTCCTGGCAAAGCACGATCCGGCAGCCGCGGCCCCCGAACTCCAGGTCGTCGCCGGTGATCTCGACGTCGATGATGCTGCCGTCCTTGCGTCGATGACGCCGCGGTCCGCTCACCCGCCCGGGACGCTCCCCGCTCAGGTTGGCCGCAAAGAACGCTTCCAGCAACTCGCGATCCTCGGTGGGTGTGAGATCGCTGAGCGTGAGGGTGACGAACTCCTCCCGCGAATAGCCGTAGCCGGCCACGGCGGCGTTGCTCACGGCGATGACGCGGAGCGTCTCGCGCTCGTACACCATCATCGGCAGCGGGTTGTGCTCGAACAGCAGACGATGCTGCAGCTCGCTCGCCAGCGACCGATCGCGCGGGGGCGCCTGCCCGCGGCGTCCGGTCAGCGGCGCGGCGACGTTGGCGTCGTCACTCACGCCGCCACCGAGACGCAGGGCCGTGATCGCTGCGCGTCGAGATGACCACGAAGGGGACGACCGCGGACCCGTTGAACGGTGACACATGGGCCGTCGTCCGAGGTGGCGGCTGGCGAGCCGCCACTAGATCACCTGGCGGTGCCGGCCGTGCCGACCCATAGCTGAGGTCGCCGGCGTGCGCGTGAGGGATGACCCCGACCGACCGCGGCCGCGAATATGCATCCCAGATTATCGGCGGCGGCGCGCCAGACCTTGATGCGGCCGCGGAGCGAGTTCGTCCGCGGTCGACAGAGCACGGAGGGTCGGGGATTAACGCTCAGGACGACAGCAGAGCGCGGTCCGCGGGGGCGCCGACATTCGTCCAGGGCAGTACGGAAACTGGGAGAAAATCACCCATCGCGCGAGAGGGTCGCATGCGACCATCGACGAGTCTCGCGAAAGGGGAGAACCGCAGTGCCACAGGCAGCGCATCCGACGCCAGTGCTGGACCGGCTCTGGGCGGCCTTGGACGAGCTCCTCGACGCCGCCGAGATCACTCCGGCGCACAGCGAGCTCGAGCTCAGCATCGACACGGCTATCCGGCAGGTCGCGCGAGCGATCATTCCCGCGAAGGAGGCGGCGCTGCTCGAGCAGCTTGCCGCCGATCGCGCGGTCGGTGCCGAGACGACCTAGCAACGGCGAATCGCGCCTGCCGGCTCGACCCACGGGGGCTGCCCACCGTGCCCACGGGCAGCGGAGAGGCGCCCCCGGCACGACGGCGGTCGGCGAGTCGGCGCAGCCACTTCGCGCCGCCGCCTATTGTTCAGTAGCGCATCCCTCGCGTCAGGGTGTGCTCGGCTTGGTGGTGCCGGCGAGGCGGTGCGGTGTAGTGAACGCGCTGCATGACGCGCCAACGGATGCTGCGCGCGTGGTGGCGGCGGAGCTGGCGCAGCAGTCGGAGCGCGAACCCGGTCATCGCCTGGCGGCCCGCACGCCGAGGTTGGCCTCGAGGGCGTAAAGCTCGCGCAGCCGATCAACGGTCAGCAGATTCATGGCGGCTCCTTGTCGCAAAGGAAGGTCCTCTGCCCTATCAACGCTTGCCCGCCGTGCCTTTTTTCACCTTCGAGGCCGGCGCTGATCGGGCCCGCGCGCCCGCTGCTCGAAGCCGGAATCGCCGGACATCGCCGCGGGCGGCCGCTTGACACCGGTGTGGGCACGCATGGGAACGGCGACCGCGCCCCCTTCCGCGCGGGCACGCGCCACGCCACCGGCGGCTACGCGGACCCGTTGATCCGGTCGGCGTCGACGGCTTGCGCCGACGCTGTGCGTACCGTCGGAAGACGGGTCCGGTGGGCCTCGGCCAGTCGGGGCGGTCGGATTTGAACCGACGAGATGGCAGAAGGTCTGCCGATATCAGCCCAGATTGCGGGCCCTGAGGTGCCTCAAGTGATGTCAGGTGCCCTCAGAATGTGACGACGAACGTGACGACGAGAACGCGCGTGCGACGAGGTCGGCCTCGTGCTCGCTTGGCGAGTAGTCGCTGTAGATCAACGTCGTCTGGAAGTTCGCATGACCCATCCACGCCTGAAGCGTGCGCAGCGGCACGCCAGCACCCGCCATGGCCGTGCCGAACGAGTGCCGGAGGTCATGGAATCGACGACGCGGTAGTCCGGCGGCATCCAGCGCAGCGTGGAAGCGGGCAGTGATCTTCGAGTCCGACTGGACGGTGCCAGTCTGCGGGTGGCTGAAGACCAAGTCGGCGTCCGCTTGCCAGCGCGACGCCTCGCGCAGGGCCGTCAGTTCTCTCGCCAGCTCGTCGCTGAGTGGGACGCTCCGTGTGCCTTGGCGAGACTTGGGGGTCGCCATGACACCGCGCGTGAATGCGCGGCGGACGCGGATCCTCTGCGCCGGCCAGTCGATGTCCTCCCAACGCAGCCCAAGCAGCTCGCCTTTGCGCAGGCCACTCATCGCCGCCGTAAGGATCATCACGCGATCGACATCGCGGCATGCCCCATCAGGGACGTGGCCGACGAGCTCGCGAACTTGCGCGACGGTCAAGAACCTGATCTCGGATCGCTCGGGTATCGCTGGCAGGTCGACGCCGATGCACGGGTTCGTTACGGCCCACCTTCGATCGGGATGCGCCGCGAATGTGTAGACGGCCGACAACGTCGCAGCTGCGTTCCTGACGGTCTTTGGCGCGAGTCCTTTCCTCTCAAGCGCGATCACGAACTCGCCGACCTCGTGCCGCTCCACTGCGGCTATGGACCGGCCTCCAAAGTACGGCCCGATGTGATTTCGGACGTCGGACCGGACGAGTCGGATCGTGTTCGGCTTCCGGCCGCGTCGCTCGGCTGCTGCGACGTAGGCATCGGCGGCCTCCGCGATCGTCACTCGGTCGCCGGGCGAATGCCGCGGCTCGACGGTCGTCATCAGCCTGCGCATCTCGGCCTCAGCCTGAGCCTTCGTCAGCCCTTTACGGCCGCCGGTCGCGCGTCGTGGCCCGAGGCGGCGATGAACCTGCCGCCCCGCGACCCACCAACGCCCGTACCACGATTCAACTCCACGGCTATCAACGCGGGTGGAGAGTGATCCCGCACCGTAGGCTCGTCTTGCGGTCCTCACCGCCCGGATGCTACCGGGCCGCGCTGACGGGCGAGCGCCCAGGCGAGCAGCTCGTCTCGATCAAACCTGCGGTAATGGCCCAGCTTGATGTTCGGGAGCGCGTCACGTCGGGCCTGCGCAAGCACCCATGATTTGGGCACCCCGAGCAGCTCGGCTGCCTCGTCTGCGTTGATGAGACGGTTTGTCACGCCGCCCCCCTCCGGCGACAGCGCTGAGCTAGAGGCTCGTTGCACAATGCCAGTAGTCGTCGCAGTCGTCATCGGTCGCGCCACGCTCGTCTGCGCTGGCACTGCTCATCGTCGAACCAAGACACGAAGAGCAAAATAGCAAAATGGCATGTATTAAGCGAGTCTTAGCCTTGTGCAGCGCGAGGTCCGAGTGTCCCCCCGAGGTCCCGCGTGGCCTGGCCGCGCGGCGAACTCTCTGCGGGTTGCCGCTGGGGTGGACGATCGA
>DATKQX010000087.1:0-2694 GCA_035532495.1 Saccharimonadales bacterium (SeqCode) | reverse complement strand
TTCAGTTGTGTCGCGCGTGATCTTCAGCGACAACCGAATTGAAGTCACGGTCTTCGGCTTCGACGCAGGCGCGGGGCTTAGCGAGCATCAAGCATCTCGGGCGGCCATTGTGCAGGTCATCAAAGGCCGGCTCGAGTTCACCGCGGATGGCGAGCAACTTGACGCGGGACCGGGCTACTGGCTCCACATGGAGCCAGGAACACCTCACAGTCTCGTCGCTCGCGAACCGACGGTCATGCTCCTCACCCTCGTCGACGCCGGGTGAAACCTCGTAGTGGGTCACCGATGCATTCCTCAGCCCTCAGCGCGGGCGTGTTCGTCGGCGCTGCTCACTGGTGCGGAGGGAGCTGCCGCGCCGCTGGTCACAGCCTGAGCTTAAGGAAGCAATCCGGTGCCCTCGATCAGCCGATCGCGAGGTCGAGCACAATTCGCGCGAAGTACTCACGCTCAGCGGCTGGATTTCGGGACAAACCCGCTGCTTGCCTTCCGCCTCGGACCAGGAGCGACCTGGTCTGGCGGCTGGCCCCTAAATTCTAGATAGCCTACGGTTCGGACATCGATACGAACGGTGAGATGGGTAGCGCCCTGTGGGTGTTCAGCGCGAGGCCCGCTGGAACACGGGGACGCTGGCGCCCAAGAGGGTTGAGACAAGCGCTGCAGGACATGAGGACCGGATCCGATGACGATGATGCCGAAACCGGAATGCGCTTTCACCGTCCCGCGGCGGCCTGATGCGCCTGCTCACCATCGGTCATGGCACCATATCGACGGAGGAATTCGTCGGCTTGATATGCGGTGCCGGAGGGGCTCGGGTCATCGACATACGCTCCGCCCCGGGCAGCCGGCATAACCCGCAGTTCGGTCGTGCCGAGATGGAGCGATGGCTTCCGGCGGCGAGCATCGCCTACCACTGGGAGCGTGCCCTGGGGGGCTTCCGCAAGACCTCGCCGGCGTCCCTCAACACCGCGCTGCGCCACCCTGCATTCCGCGGATACGCGGATCACATGCTGACTCAGGAATTCGCAGCGGGAGCAGACGCGTTGCGGCAGACAGCGGAACGGACGGTCACCGCAGTGATGTGTTCCGAGTCGCTGTGGTGGCGCTGCCACCGCCGCCTACTCAGTGACTACCTAATGCTCGTCCACGACTTCGAGATCCTGCACATCATGCACGACGCATCACTGCGCGAGCACCGACTCACCGAAGGTGTGCGCTCGATTGGTGACCACGTCCTCTACGATGAGTCGCCGAGTACTGCCGAGAGCCACATCGTTCCGTCTCGGTATGCACGGGGCCCAACGGTCAGCTAAGCGCATCCGTGTCGCCCCGAACGCGTCCGGCATGAGGTTCGCCTCGTACGCCGTCGAGCCGGAGCGGGCGGCGATGTTCTCGGAGCGGTGGTTCCGGGGATCAAACTCGTCGCCGAGAGTTCGTTCCGCCTCGGCGATCTGCACCTGCGCGTGTCTTCGTTGCGCCGACCACCCGAGAGTCTGGTTCTGGGGGACGACCGACAAACTTTCGAGCGGCGGCGACCATCCCCGACACGGGCTCGCGGGTTGGGGGTGGTGTGTGTCGCGGCCCATTGCACCGGTCCGGACGGTGGATACAGTCAAGTAGGGAGCCCTCATCGAGCGTGCGGACGGTGGAAACGAACTCGAGGGACGTCCCGGCAGCGGTCTGATCGCGACCACGCGACCCCCGCGCAAACGCGCTGACCCTACGACGACACCTATGTCGGCGGTGGCTGCCTCTAAATCGTCATTCACGTTGACGATGCCGATGTCGTCGCCGGTGAGTGGCGCAGCGCCGGACTCGAGGTGGTCGGTCCCGAGGACTCTGACTACGGCAAGCGCGAGGGGTTTCACATTGATCCCGACGGCAACCGCATTCGGTTTGGGTCGCCGCTGCGGCGGCAGTTTCGCTAGCGGCGCAGTGCTCGCCATCGCTCGCGAGCTTAGATGTACCTTCTCCCGAGGACTTCTGGAACGAAGCTGGCGACACTGATGACCATGAACGCCGCCCAGTAGAGATTCCAGCTGATGGCGATCACCGTGGCCAGGTTGAGCGCACCGACAAGCGCCAGCACGGGAAGCAACACACCGTCCACGAAGCAGTGGACACGCCCGCACGCGCGCGCGTTCCAGGCACAGCCGAGTCCGATCCAGAGCGTGGCGGCTGTCCACAGGACACCGGCGGCCATCAGCGACAGGGTGTGGTCCCCCTCGAGGATCGATGCACCAATCGCCACGCAACCGGGAACACACCACAGCCAAAACGCGGATCGTCCGAGGAGTCGGTCGGACGTCTTCCTGAGCTGCTGATCAGACCTCGCCATGTTTCCAGCCTAGACCCGGGACCGTGGTGCAGGGTCAATGCCGACGGGGCTGGCTCTTGACTCCGTACTGAGGTGCAGGGTCCAGAATCGATGGTTGAGGACTGGTCAGGTGGCCGTGGAAGCGGGAGTGAACACGGAGACCCTGCGCTACTACGAGCGCCGCGGCCTCCTGCAGGAGCCGCCCAGGCGAACCTCGAAGTCGGTGACCGAGATGATACTGACACTGCGATGCGCGCCGAGCGCGAGCAGATCGCCGTCCCCCGTAACAAGAGCATCCACCGCTCCAACGACCGCGATGGCAAGGATCTGATCGTCATCAGCATCCCGGCAGACGCGGGGAATCTCGACCGGCGTCACCA
>DATKQX010000086.1:0-73502 GCA_035532495.1 Saccharimonadales bacterium (SeqCode) | reverse complement strand
CGATCCAATCCTGAGCCAAGTCCCGCGAGCGTGAGCGCGAGATCCTGAAGGCCCGGGTTGTGCCCAATGAGCAGGGCTGACGGGATCACATCGGGAATGCGGCCAAGACGTTGCAGGAGCGCCTCAACCGGGGCGGCATAGAGCTCGTCTTCCACCAGGATCTTCGCCTTGCTGGGAAGCGAACGAGCGATGAGCTCGAGGGTGTCTCGACTCCGCCGCGCGGACGAGCACAGGACGAGCGCGGGCGCCACGCCGTGTTGACCCAGGTGCTTGGCCAACCGCCGGGCATCGCGTTGCCCCCGTGGGGCCAGGGGCCGGTCATGATCGGCGACCCCAGTCTCGAACCAGCTTGACTTGGCGTGCCGGAGCAAGTGGATGGTCTTCACACGCATGAACTTTCCATGGAATAGAACCCCATCATCGTTCGCCGCCCATGTCCTCGTACGACTGTTTCCGCCCGCCCGACGGCTCAGAGTCGCAGGTGGACCCCGAAATATCCGACGTCCCCCGTGGTCGCGCTCCCACCCGCCCACGATCGTTGCGGCACAGGTTGCTTCTCCCGGAGCCGGATCGTCGCGGTGATGACCGCGCGCCGGCGACTCGCTTCGGCGCGTGGCAGGCGGTTCAGGGCTCCTCTTTCTGAGCGGCAAGGATCCAGACCGCATTTCCAGGTCTCGGCCAAGAATGGCGTTGTCCAGCGAGCTGTGGAATCCCCGAGAATCGAGTTCAGGAGCGGCGTCGTCGGGGGCTGGAGCCCAAGGTGAGGATTGAACTCACGGCCTACGCCTTACCAAGGCGTTGCTCTACCACTGAGCTACTTGGGCTTGAGGGGAGTCTAGTGGTCGCCGCTACGAGGCCGGCAGCGACCCCAACCAGGTGACCGCGAAGACCGCGGTCACGATTGCGAGGATCGGGAAGGGTCGCCGCGCTCGAGTGACGACCACGACCCCGACGCCGGACACGAGCACGGCGATGCCGGCGAAGAAGGGCACGCCGGCCTGATGCAGGGATCCGGCGAGCGCGGCAGCCAGCATCCCGGCGGTGGCAACGGCGGCCGGGGCTCCCCAGCGCGAGAAATTCACGCCCATCAGCACCGGCAGGCTCCGCATCCCGGCGGCGCGATCTGTGTCGATGTCGGGGAGCGCATTGGCCAGATGCAGTCCGAGCGCGATCAGCGCTGACAGCGGAATGAGCACGAGCAGCCGTGACGGGATGGCGCCGGCGGATGCGTACGCAGCAAGCGGCAGCACGGCCATCCCGCCCCACCACGGCACCCACGACAGGAAAGTCCGCCGCAGGCCGAGGTCATAGGAGAGGCCCGCGCCGAGCGCCGCGGCGCCAAGACCGAGGGTCGCAAGGTTGATCGTTGCCGCCGAAGCGAGCCCGATCGCCCCAAGGACCACGCCGATCCATGCGGCCGTGGATCGACGTACCGCGCCCCGCACCAGCGGCTTGTACGGCTGGGCGATCGCGTCCGCCGGAAGATCGACGACGTCGTTGATCACCCCGATGCATAGCTGGATCGGCAGCATTGTGCCGGCGAGCTGGACGATGCGCGCGGCGTCCGGCGCATGCCTTCCGGCAAGCCCGGCGAGCGCCACGAAGACCACGGTCACCAGGATCGACGGTCCGGGATGACCCAGAAAAAGAAGAGACCGGATGCGGCCCCCGGGCGCTCGCTCGTCCCACCACACGGATCCGGGCGGGTTACTCGGCGGGCTGGTCTGCGGGTGGGGCTGGCCCGTCGTCGGAACCGAGCTCATGCGCGGGATTGACCGCGGTCTCAGCCGCCTCGCGCGCCGCGGTGAGCGATCCGTACCCCGCGGCCTCCTCGGCCGCGACCTCGGCCGCGAGGAGGTGATCGTGAACCGCGTCCTCAAATCGACGAAGCTTCCCCTTCGGGTGCTCCTGCGGGGTTTCGGGCTCCTCTGCCTCAGTCACGTGTTCACCGGGATCAATACTGCCATGCCAATCGAGCAGGCCGTTGCAGATGCAAACAGCGCTGGGTTCCAGCGCCCCGTGCGACGACCTTCCTGCGACGATCGGCGTCGTGGCTCGGAGATGGCGGTGCGCGTAGCGGCGGTGATCGCTGACCTCGACGGCACCATCGTGCGCTCCGATTTCTCGATATCGCCGGCGACGGTCGAGGCATTGGCAACCCTCCGAGCGGGCGGCGTCCGGTTCGTCGTCGCCACGGCGCGCACGCCCCAGGGGCTGGCCTACCTGGGCGTGCCTGCCGACCGGACGGATATCGCGGTCTGCTGCTCAGGGTCGATCGGTTGGTCGATGCAGCATCAGGCCGCGATCTGGATGGAGATGGTGCCCGAACATGCGGTGCGGCGAGTGGTCGACATCGCGGAATCTGAAGGGGCGGGCGCTGCGAGTTTCGACGGGGTGTACTGGCGGATGACCGCGGAGTACGCGCGGCTCAGCCCGACACAACCGCACGGAACAACGCGAATCCTCGTGACAGCGGATGAGCTCGCGGACGCTCCGTGTTGCACGATGGCCCTGCGCAACGCGGCGAATGATCTCAAGCATATCGCCGAGCTCGTCGCGTCGGAGGCAGACACCGGCGCGCTGAGTCATGTCGGACGTTCGACGGTGCTCGACGTCACACGGCAGGGTGTCGACAAGGGCACAGGGACGGTGCGCGCGCTCGCCGAGCTTGGACTCGAGCCCCATACAGCCGTGAGCTTCGGCGACATGCCCAACGACATCGCCCTCTTCCGCGCGACCGGCCGCAGCTACTCTGTCGGCGCTGTGCATCCCGACGTGGTCAACGCTGCCGACGAGGTTGTCGACGACGTTGAGCACGACGGCTTTGCTCAAAAGATCAGCGCCCTGTCCGCCGCGGGATGGGAGACGGGCTGAGCGCGGACCGCGGCAGGACGTAGGCCGACACGCGTTCTGGGTGACACCTTCTGGGTCGACCACCCGTATATAGCCGTGACCAGCTTCGCAAGGAGGGTGAGTGACGTCGCTCCCGGACCGCATCGGTGCGGTGGATGTCATGACCTTGCGCGATGCCGATGCGTCCGAATTCGAGGCGGAGCTTGCTCCACTGCTGGGTGAGGCAGTTCGCCTCGCGATGGGCATGCTGCTGAATGCCGTCGACGCGGAGGACGCGGTCCAGGACGCGTGTGTCCGAGCCTGGCGCCGCCGCGTCAATCGTCACCCCGACACCGAGCTGCGGCCCTGGTTCCTCGGCATCGTCGCGAACCAGTGTCGAGACGCGATGCGCGGCCGTTGGTGGCGCGTGGTCCGCGTTGCCGACGTGGCGGATGCCACGCAGACGGCCGGCGACGACGCGGCGGGAAACATCGATCTCCGACAGGCCGTCTCACGGTTGCCATATCGGCGCCGTCTGGTGATTGTCCTGCGCTACTACGTCGACCCGCCGTTCGACGATGTCGCGGCCACCATGGGGTGCTCAGTGGATGCGGCAAAGGCCCTGGTCCAGCGCGCGACGGCAGATCTCGAGCGCGCGCTGTCGATTGCCGAGTCGGTCCAGGCCGACATCGATCACGCCGATTTGGGTGCGCGGATCCACGCTGAGGTCGATCCAATGCTTCCTCGCGCCGGCGTCGAGCAGCGTGTGCTGCAGGCGTTTCGCGAACGTGTGGATGGCAAACGCCGTCGCCGCTTCGCGTGGTCGGCTCCATTTCGAACGACGGTTGGCGGCGCCATCGTGGCTCTGGCCGTCCTGGAGTTGGTGGGCGGCGCGCTCGCTCTCACACTCACTCTCCGGGGGCACCCGCAGCAGACCATCCCGGCGGTCACACCCGTTGTGCCGGTCGTGCCGCCGATCTCCCCGCCGACGGGATCCGCGGCGCCCTCACCGTCGCCGACTTCGTCGACACCCGGAGCGATCACCTATGTGCAGCCGGGCTCCGTCAGCTTCCCGAGTGCGGCGGACGGGTGGGCGGCGGGCAATGCCTGCGATGCGCAGTCCCGTTGTGAGCGTGGTATTGCCCGGACGACGGATGGAGGCATCCTGTGGTCGCTTGTCGGGACGCCGGTGAATGCCCTCGAAGGTCTCACGCTGAGCATCGCGGCAGCGTCGAGTGCCGACGCGTGGGTCTGGGGCGTGGATCCAAACGGCACAGGTTTGCCTCCCATACTCGCGGCGACCCACGATGCCGGTCGAACCTGGCGGCAAGTCGCGCTCGGCGGCGCGACGGTGGTCGACGTGCAGATTGCCAACGGAACCGCATGGGCTGAAACGGCATGCGCGGCAGATGCGACCACGTGTGCCGCTCGACTGCTCTCGCA
This sequence comes from Saccharimonadales bacterium (SeqCode), assembly GCA_035532495.1. GTDB lineage: Bacteria > Chloroflexota > Dormibacteria > Aeolococcales > Aeolococcaceae > Palsa-851. The sequence continues at coordinate 69,227 of DATKQX010000086.1, read as the reverse complement.
GCCGGTGAGCGGAGGTGCATGGACGGCCATCGGGCCGGTCCCGCAGGCCGTGCAAGGCCCCGCATTCAGCAACGGGGCCGTATCAGGTCCCTGGCTTGTGCGCTCTGGTACGCGTGCCTGGATCATTGACGGTAACGAGCAGAAGCCGGCGCTGGTCAGCACGTCAGACGGCGGTCGCTTGTGGAAGCAACTCCCGTTACCCTGCGCATACGGCGCCAACATGAGCCTTGGAGCGTCGTCGGCCGATGAACTGATGCTCGCGTGCGTCAACGAAGGCGGGTGGCCGGCTCCGCAGGCGGTCTGGACGTCAAGCGACGGTGGCGCCGTGTGGACGCTGCGTAGCCGCAATTGGTACACGGACTTCCAGCCGCCCCAGCCGAATGTCGGACATCTTGAGAATCAGGGAGCGCCGATCGGACTCGCTGTGATCACCAGGGATATCGCCTGGATGGTGAACGACCGCGGGGACGACCTTGTGACGCGCGACGGAGGCGTCACGTGGTCGGCGGCCACACTCCCCGAGACGTACTTCGGCAACGCGGGTGGTGGTGAGGCTGTTGTGTTCGCCGACGCGCTGCACGGTTGGACGTTCGTCACTGCCGGGATGTGGGTGACGACCGACGGGGGCGTCGTCTGGAAACGTCAATCGATCGTCGGGCCGGTTCCCGGCTACTAATTTGTTTCGCGCTGCGGTCGGCGCGCGGCCGCCCGAAAACGTGCGGCCATCTTGCGCATCTCCACGCGCAACGCCGTCGGCTGCAGCACAACAAGGTCGCATCCCAGGCGAACGAGGTACGACGCCGCCCACTCGAGGTCGTCCGCGCCGAAGCGCAGCAATGTCCCACCCGCTGCCGCCTCGACCGTGCCGTCCGTCGGCGAGACACGCGTCCGAGCCTCCGCCGGCGTGAGGTCCAGCAGCACTTCGCAGCGAATGTCGTACTGCAGCTCGCGAATCGCACGCTGGATGTGCTCGATGACATCGAAGTGCTCGGGGTGCTGAAACGTCTCGTTCGTCACGTCCATCGTCAGCACGCGGTCGAGCCGAAATGTCCTGATCGCGTCGCGAAGATGGTCCCACGAAACGACATACCAGTGCCCGCTCTGAAATGCAACGCCATACGGATCCACGATGCGCTGCGTGACATCGCCCGATGCAGAGCGATACCCGAGCCGGATCGATGTCTCATCGCGCGCAGCTGATGTCATCGCGAGGATGGTCTCAGCGTTGGCATGGTCCCGTGACACCGGCTCCAGCCCGAGCCTGACGAAGTCCTGCATCGCCTGGACCTGCGCGCGTTGCGTGTCGGGCAGTAACCGGTCGAGCTTCGCGAGCGCTCCCTGAATTGCCGAGCCTGATGCGGAGAGTCCAAGCCGCTGCGCGGCCAGCAGCCCGATGACCATGACAAGCGCCTCGTCATTCGTGAGCATGAGCGGCGGGAGCTTGAACCCGCGGCGCAGGCGGTAGCCGCCCGCGGGGCCGCGATCCGCCTCGACCGGGATGCCCATGTCCTGGAGCCCGGTGACGTACCGCCTGACGGTCCGAGGACTGACCTCCAGCCGCTCCGCGATGTCCGCGGCGTTGAGCTGCCGGTAAACCTGAAGGAGTTCGAGCAGGGTCAGGAGCCGGGCAAAGGAAAGATCCATCCCGGCCACTATATAGGACGGATCCTGTCCATATTGCCGCGTAGCATCGAACCCATGATGAATCCGGACGTTCTCCTGGACCTCGCCCGTGAACGACGTCGTGACCTTCTCGATGATGCCGCGCGGGGTCGCCGGCGCGCGCGGAAGGAAGTCGAGCCCGCTGCCGAAGAGGTGCGCATCGTGGGGCGCTCAGCGCACACGATCGATGCCCACGTGCGGGCGGAGGCTCGATGCGGACGCCGCGTTTCCGCAGCGTTTGACCTGCCGTTTGGAGCGCGGTAGCTACCGCCGGAACAAAGGATCGGAGGGCCGCCTCGCGGAAGCGCCCGCTTCGAGCGCGAACTGACGATCGCGGGACAGACACTTGCACAGGGAGCGGCCCGGCGCCACGAGGCGCCGGGCCGCTCGTTCCCACCCTGGTCGCTAACGAGCGCCTAAGCGGGGCAGGGGTTCGCGATGATATTCCTGAAGTCGTCCGCCTTTGCGAACGGCACGCCTCCAGGTCCCGTGTAATCGACGCCGGTGTCGTACGTCCCGTACTGGTTGTTCTTGCCGAAGTTGTTGGTGGTCATGCCTGCGACGGTGTTCCCGTACACCCACGTGCACGTACCGCCGTGGCTGTCGATCGTGAAGTACGGGTAGAACGGAGCGGGCGTTCCGTCATCGGTGGTCGGCAGCAGGGTGCAGCCCACATCGTTGAGCGGATCGCACCCGTTCAGGCCCTGCTCGACCCGCGGCAGATCGGTCTCGAAACCGGCCTTCGAGTAATTTGTGTTGTAGTGCTCACCGGTCTGGAAGCTGGTGAACTGAATCGGCGTCGGCCGGTTGGTCGCCACCCCATTGGGCCAGTCATCGATGTACGACGTCCCGTCAAACCCGGGGACGTTCGAGTTCGCGCAGCCGCCGATCAGATACAGCGTTGCGTCGCCTCCCGGCAGGCAGAAGAAGTCGTCAGCGTCCGACGGCTCCTTGTTCGCGCCCACCCCCTCTTTGGCGCCGGCGGCGCAGCCGAGCGAGCTGTTCACCGCGCTGCAGTAGTCGAAGTGGCCGATTTCGTCCGAGAACGCCACGTTGTACGTGTGCGCGGCCCACGGCACCCGGGTCATCGGGCTCGACGTGGAGTACATCGGGTGGAAGTTGTACGGAATCGCCGTGCAGCCCGAACCCGTCGGGTCGAACTTGACCTGTGCGAAGTTGTTGTGCGCGCTGGCCACCATGAAGCCCTTCTTGCCGGTCGTCCCGTCGCCGATATCGATCCGGAGCCCGGCAGACGTGTCGTGCAGCTTCACCGAGATCTTGTCGCCGCCATTCATCATCAGATCCCGGGTGGGATCAGGTGTGAACGTGGTCGCGGTCGCGTTGACCGGGTTCGGGGGTGCTTGCGGTACGCCATTCAGCGTGATGAACGCGAAGTTCACATACTCCTCGCCGGCGGTCGACTCGCACACGGCATTGTTCTGCTGGCCGGTCGAGGGGTTCTCCGACAGGGAGTCGATGGTCAGTGCGGCGCACCATTGGGTCGCCGAGCAGCTGATGCCGCCGGGGTAGTTGAAGGGCGCCCAGCCTGGTGGATAGAACTGCATCTCCATAAATGCGGTTCCGGCGTGCTGGTCACTGATCGCCGGGTCGACGATGTTCGAGTTGCTGTCCGGCGTGCAGGTATGGAGCTGCTCGGGGTACGACTGGGTGTCGCACATTGCCATGCCAAACCAGAAGGCCGGGTGGAGCTGGAAGTCGTAGCTCGCCTTTCCCGGGGTCTGATTGGTGGCCGGCTGCTTCGGGAGTGTGAGCACTGTGGAATACCGGTTTCCCGATCCAGGCTTGTTCGAGTAGAAGAGGAGCGACGGCTCGTCGTGGCCGACGTAGACGCCCTCTCCGAACACCTGCTCGGAATCCATGACCTCGGTGCACAGCGAGGCCTTGATGCAGTTCACGTACTGGTGAACGGGCGCGGCGCTCGAGCTCAACGGGCTCAGCGCCATCGGACCGACGATGGCGGCTGCGCCGGCGGTCAGGAGCAGCAGTCTTCGCCAGGTGGAAGGCGAGCCGGGCGAGCCCGGGCCAGGCCCGTCCGGACTCCCCAAGCCGGATGTTTTGGATCTGTCCACGCCACACCCTCCAAGATGATCTTTGGCGCCACTTTCGACGCGATCGAGACTATGTGCGCTTGATATGCCGAATGTCAATCCGGGGGACTGTCTCGAGCTGGTCGTCCGGCGGACGCTTCGGATGAGATGGCAACAGGCCTGGCCGGTGCCATGCGTCCGCAGAGGTGAGGCAGCTGCCTCGGCTGTCGGGGGTACGACAGGCTCCTGGAGGCGAGGCGTGCGGACCAACCGGAAGCGCATGTTGAAGACGCCCGAGATGAACTACAGCTAGATCAGCCGAAGAAGTTCGAGATGCCTGGAGCTGACGCTGCGTTGCCAAGATAGCCGAGCCCATAGACGCCTTCGATGGCACGGAGCACGGCGTAGTGGTTGATCGAGGTTCCGACGCCGCCGACACCCGCCGCATGGCTGCTGATCACAACCGTGGGAATCTGGTTGGCCCCACCGGCATCGCCCTCATCCATGGTGACGATGACGGTTGATTTGTAGTCGAGGAACCACGAGGACGCGAGGATCGGCGAGAGGTTGGCCTTCAGCCATGCGTCACCCTGTTGAACGGTGCCGTCGTGCATATCGTCAGTGAGGTTCGGGCTGATCCACGCGAAGTCCGGCGCGCTTGCACCGTCGAGCGCCGAGACCGCTGCCGAGCTGCCGGGGTACGGGAGCGAATGACACGTCGCCTGGTTGTCTTTGAACATCTGGAAGGCGTTGTGCTTGAGCGCATACCCGCCCGAACTCCCGCCCGTGAAGCAAGCGCTCGGCATCGATTCCTGCCAGTCCACCCACGGCACATCCGCCGCCGTCAGCTGGCCGCCGAGGTCAGTCTGTGAAAGGGAATTCGCCGCGCACGAGCCATCTGTCGTGCAGCCGTTGATTCCGCCGCTGTCGAACGCAACGTAGTTCGGCTCTGAGGGGTGTGAAACCCCGTGGCTGTTGGTGAAGCTCGCGTATTTCGATGCCAGCGAGCAGAAATACGGATCCGCGGAGCACTTCCCCAACGTCGCCGCGTATCCCTTGTTCTCCTCCATGATCACCAGGACGTGCTGCGCTCCCGAAGGTGGCGCGTGCTTGGGAGTCGGCGCGCCTGTCGGCCGCGGGGTGGGGTGGGGCGTCACCCGAGCCGGGGTCGGTGAGGGGAGCAGCGTGGGAGCGGGTGAGTCTGCAGCAGTCGAGTTTGAGGCGGGAGTCGGCGTGGGAGTGACTCTCGTGGTCCGGCCGCTGTTACCACCGCATGCGGCAAGCAACACCCCTACGGCGAGGGCCGAGACCACCCTGCCCGCCATAGTCGTTTGTCGCATCTTCAAGCGCGCGCCGGCCGCCGTCAGCAATTGACAGGGACTCGGCCTCGGAGCAACGCCGGAGGCGTGATGTCCGACATAGCACCCACAGGCTACGCCGATCATCCTTACAGAACGGTGAAGGTGGGCCTGCCCGGGTTTGACGGACACGTTTGCCAAGCCTCCTCGCCATACGAGGAACTGCGCCGCGAAGCGTTCAATCTCGTGACCCGAGTGATGAGCGGCGCCACAAGGCCACCCAGATCGGGCACGATGTCGTGCAACAGACGGGCACGATGTCCTGAGATATCACGGTGGAGCCGATGGGGAGATTCGAACTCCCGGCCAACCGCTTACAAGGCGGTTGCTCTACCCCTGAGCTACATCGGCGGGCCTCGATTCTCCCATGGGCCTGCGGCAGAGACCGCTCCACGGATCGACGCGACAGCGACTTGCGCAAAAAGACGGATCTCCGGTAACCTCCGAAACCGTTAGATGGGAAGCAACGGCACTCCTCAAGTCTCGACAGTCGGAAATCAGCTCCTCAACGCTCTCCCGGTCGCAGAGCGTGATGCGTTGGCGGCCCACATGCGGCCGAACCATCTCACGGTCAAGACGGTGCTCTTCGACCCGGGCCAGGTGATCACGTCGGTGTATTTCCCGCTCGATGGGGTGGTGTCGCTCGTCACGCCACTCGCCGACGGCAACATCGTCGAGGTTGCCACCATCGGCAATGAGGGAATGGTCGGCGTTCCGCTGGTCGCCGGCGGCTCACTCGCCGTGCGCGCCATCTCGCAGGTCGGCGGACGAACGCTGCGCATGGATGCGTCAACCTTCATCGCGGAGCTCGAGCGCCTCCCGGGGTTTCGCAAGCTCATCCAGCGATACGTGCAGGCGCTCTTCGGGCAGATCTCCCAGGCGGCGGCATGCAATCGGCTGCACTCCAACGAAGAGCGGCTGAGCCGCTGGCTGCTCATGAGTCACGACCGCGTCGGCGTGGACTCGTTCCCGATCACGCACGAGTTCCTCGGGCAGATGCTCGGGTCCCGGCGGGCGACGGTGACGCTGTCCGCGGGCCTCCTGCAGGCAGCGGGCCTCATTCGATACCACCGCGGGCGCGTGACGATCGTCGATCGGGCCGGTCTCGAGGGAGTCTCCTGCGAGTGCTACGGGATCATCAAAGCCGCGCTCGATCGGGTGGTGTCGACCGCCGCCTGACCCACGCCGGTTACGCAGACGGTCCTGCGAAGACGAGACAGGCGTTGTGTCCACCGAAGCCGAACGACGTCGTCATCGCAAGGCGGACATCGGCGGCGCGTCCGACCAATGGCACGTAGTCAAGATCACATTCCGGATCGGGATTGTCGAGGTTGATCGTCGGCGGGATGAAGCTGTCCCGCATCGTCAGCAACGTCACCATGGACTCGAACGACCCCGCTGCGCCGAGCATGTGACCGGTCATCGACTTGCTCGATGAGATCGGGACCTTGTACGCGTCGTCGCCGAACACCGCCTTGATGGCGCCCGTCTCCGCAAGGTCGTTCAGCCCGGTGCCGGTACCGTGCGCGTTGATGTACTGGATGTCGCCTGGCTGCACACCGGCACGCTCGAGCGCGCGGCGCACGCACCGAATCGCGCCCTGGCCGCTGGGGTCGGGTGCGGTGATGTGGTACGCGTCCGCCGCGGCTGCATAGCCGAGGAGTTCTCCATGGATGGTGGCCCCGCGGGCAAGCGCATGCTCGCGCTCCTCGAGGACGAGCACCGCCGATCCCTCCGAGGCGACGAATCCGTCGCGATCGCGATCGAACGGACGGGACGCGTGCGCCGGGTCGTCGTTGCGCGTCGAGAGTGCACGCGCAGCGGCGAACATCGCTATGCCGACCGTCGTGATTCCGGCCTCGGTGCCGCCTGCGAGCACCGCCTCAGCATCGCCCTGGCGGATCCAGCTGGCCGCCTGGCCGATGGCATCCGCACCCGAAGCGCATGCGCTGACCACCGCCATGTTCGGTCCGCGCGCGCCGAGGTCGATCGCGACCATCCCTGGAGCCATGTCGACGAGCGCCATTGCCGCCGCAAACGGCGAGACACGGCGCGGCCCTTCGGCGTCGAGCGTGCGCGTCGCCTTCTCGATGACCTCGAGCCCCCCGATACCCGACGCGATCAGCACACCGACCTCGTTGGGTTCGGCGGCGATGTCGAGACGCGAGTGGCGGACCGCCTCACGCGCGGCGGCCATCGCAAAGTGAACGTGCGGTGTGCCTCGTCGAGCTTCCTTGGTCCCGAAGATCGCGGCCGCGTCGAAGCCCTTCACCTCGCCTGCAATGTGCACCGGGAGCATGCTCGAGTCAAAGTGCGTGATCCTGGCGATGCCGCCGCGTCCCGAACGGATGGAGTCCCAGCTCTCGGCGGCGGTGTTGCCCACAGGCGATACGGCACCCATGCCGGTGACGACGACGCGCCGCTGTTGTGTCTCAGGCATGGGGTGTCAGCGTAGCCTCAGCGATCCTCGCCGCGACGGATGCGCTCCAGACGTGCCCGCACTTCCGGGTCGAGACCATCCTCGACACGTGTCGTCCGCCGGCTGTCGTCCCGCATCCGCCGGGTTTCCATGTTCACGTCGCCGGCGACGCGCGCTACCTCGGCCTCGAGCGCCCGGGCCCCCATCGTCGCCACGCCCATGCCGCCGACCACGTCACGCTCGAGGCGATCGTCAGTCGCCACCACGACGTCCCCGCCCTCACCGCGCTGCGCGGCCTGATAGGCGGCACGTTCGATGACGTGATCCGCACTGGCACGCCTGCTTCCGAACAGCACAGTGACGCCATCCTGGTGCTCATTGGTCGGCAATCCACCCGGCCGCGCCTGGCCGTCGAACACCACCGTGACCGCGACACCGGTCTGCGCCGCATATTCCGCGAGCGCGGTGATGAGTTGCCGGCGCGCATCCTCGAGGCCGCGAGTGCGCATCGTCAGGTTCAACGACGGCCACGCGTGGACGATGTTGTAGCCGTCGACGATGAGCGCGCGCATGTCAGCGCTGCGCGAAGCCGCGCTGCCGCTGCACTTCGAAGAGCAGCACCGCTGCAGCTGCGCCCGCGTTGAGCGAGGCGACATGCCCGAGCATCGGAATCGAGACCAGCACGTCGCAGTGCTCGCGCGTCAACCGCCGCATACCCGCACCCTCCGCCCCGACCACAACGGCAACGGGTCCCGCGAGGTCGACGGAGTCGTAGCGCGCATCGGCCTCGCCGGCGAGCCCGACGCGCCAGATGCCCGCAGCGCCGATGACGTCGAGCGCCTGCGCCAGATTGGGCACGGTGACCATCGGCAGATGCTCGGTCGCTCCCGCCGACGCCTTCACGGCTGCCGCCGTGAGTGGAGCGGAATGGTGTCGCGGCATCACGATGCCGTCGGCACCACACGCCTCGGCGCTCCGCGCGATGGCGCCGACGTTCTGCGGGTCCTGGATGCCGTCGAGCACGACGAGCAACGCCGGCGCGCGAGCGTCGTCAAGGAGGTCGTGGATGCTGAGCGCTTCGCGCGCGTGGAAATATCCGGCGACGCCCTGATGGTGCTCGGTGTGGGCGATGTCGTCCAGGCGCTGGCGTGACACCTCCTCGACGAGGATGTCGCGCGCCTCGGCGTAATCGAGGATCTCGGTGAGGCGCGCCTCCGGACGCGTGGCAGCGGCAACCACGATCTTGCGAACGCCGCGGCCGGCACGGAGCGCTTCGAGCACAGGATTGCGCCCGTAGAGAATGTCCACGACGTCAGTCGCGTCGCGTCGCGATCCGCTTCCAGCGCTGGCCCTCGGGCGTGTCCTCCACCTCGATGCCGCGGGCGGCGAGCTGGGTGCGGAGATGATCGGACTTCGCGAAGTCGCGGGAAGCCCGTGCCGCCGCGCGTTCGTCGAGCATCCGCTGCTCCTCAACGTCCGGTGCCGCCTGGTGATCGCGCGCAACGAGGCTCAGCACGCCCAGGACGTTGTCGACCTCGCCGAGGAGATGCTGCAGCGTGCGCTGTGTCTCGACCGAGACGGGCCCGGTATCGAGCATGCGGTTGACGTCGCGAAGACCGGAGAAGATGATCCCCATCGCCTCAGGCAGGTTGAGATCGTCGTCCATCGACTCATCGAAGCCGATGCGCATGCCGCGAACGGAGGCGAGCACCTCCTCATCGCGGTCGCTCCCCTCGTCCACCGTGCGCTGCTCGGCGACGCGCGACTGAAATGCCACCAGCCGTTGCACCGCCTCATTGCTGTCGGCGAGCAGATCGTCGGAGTAGTCAAGCGCTTTCCGGTAGTGAGTGCGCGCGGCGAGCAGGTAGCGCAACGCTGCCGGGCTTGCCCCCTCATCGAGGACCTCGCGGACGGTGGCGAAATTGCCGAGCCGCTTGGCCATCTTCTCGCCGCTGACACGGAGATGCTGGCTGTGGCACCAGATGCGCACGAAGCGTTTGCCGGTGGCGGCTTCGGATTGCGCGATCTCGTTCTCGTGGTGCGGGAAGATGTTGTCCACCCCGCCGCAGTGGATGTCGAAGCTCTCGCCGAGGATGCTCATGCTCATCGCCGAACACTCGATGTGCCAGCCTGGATGACCGCGGCCGATGCGAGTGTCCCAGCCGATCTCGTCCGGGCCGACTGCTTTCCACAGCGCGAAGTCGCGGACATCTTCCTTGGTGTAGTCGTCGGCGTCGATGCGTCCACTCGCACCCGCAACGAGCCCCTCTGCGCTCACACCGCTCAGCTTGCCGTACGCCGGGAACGCGGCGATATGGAAGTAGTAACTGCCGTTTGACTGATATGCGGCGCCGGCGCGCTCGAGGCGCTCGATGAGCTCGACCATCTGCTCGATGTACGCGGTGGCGCGCGGATAGTGGTGCGCGGGGCGGATGCCGAGCGTATCGCGGTCCTCCTCGAACGCCGCAATCCACTGCGTTGTTTCCGCTTCGAGCGTGTTGCCATGCTCGACCGCGTTCTTGATGATGCGGTCGTCGACGTCGGTGAGATTCATGACATGCGTGACGCGAAAGCTGCGGTCGAGCCAGCGTCGGAGCACGTCCTCGAAGATGAAGGTGCGGAAGTTGCCGATGTGCACGCGGTTCCACACCGTCGGACCGCACGTGTAGAGCCGCACGTGGCCCGGCTCGATCGGCTCCACCGCGACAAGCTCCCGGCTCATCGTGTCATGCAGGTGGAGGGTCACCGCCGTTCCAGCAGCACCGTCGCCGACGCGGCGATTCCCTCGCTCCGGCCCGAGAATCCCATCCCGTCGGTGGTCGTCGCACCAACGGCGATCGTTCCAGGTTCCAGGCCGAGAGCCGACGACATCGCGTCCGACATGGCCTGCAGATACGGCGACAGACGTGGCTCCTCCGCGATCGCGATGACGTGCGCACTGGTGATCGTCCAGCCCTCCTCCTCGAGTTTCGTGGCGACGACCTGGAGGAACTCGATGCCCGAGGTGTCCTTCCAGTGTGGGTCACCGGAGGGGAAGTGCTTGCCCATGTCGCCCAGGCCCGACGCACCGAGGATCGCGTCGACCAGCGCGTGCACGACCGCGTCCCCGTCGGAGTGCCCGAGGAGTCCACGGCTGTACGGGACAAGGACGCCACCGAGCATGAGGTGCCGTCCCGGGATGAAGCGGTGGGCGTCAATGCCATGGCCGATACGTGGCGTCATCGGGACTCCTCGAGCAGTGAGCGGAGCAGGAGCAGGTCCTGCGGGAAGGTGATCTTGAAATTACGGGGATCTCCGGCGACCACCACGACGGGTTCGCCGAGTGCCTCGACGAGTGTGGCGTCATCGGCCCCCTGGAGGCCCGTCGCCAGGGCGTTGACGTGCGCGCGCCGGAGCAGATCGGCGCCGAAGGCCTGGGGGGTTTGCGCCGCGACCAGCGACGAGCGGTCCAGGGTGGCCGCTACCCGGCCGTGCCGCACCTGCTTCACAGTGTCCACGCAGGGTACCGCTGCGGTCGCGGCTCCTTCAGCGCGCGCGGCATCGAGCACCGCGCGGAACAGCGCAGGCGGGGTCAGCGGGCGGGCAGCGTCATGCACCGAGATCCAGTCATGACCGTCGCACCGGTCCAGCGCAGCGGCAACGCTCTGCTGGCGCCTCTCCCCGCCCTCCACGAGGACGAGCGGCGGGAGCTCACCCGAGGTCGCCAGGCCGCGAATCGTCTCCCAGCGGGCCATCGGGGCGGCCACGACCAGGAGGTCGAAGCACCCCGCCGCTGCGATGGCTTCGAGCGTGATCGCGAAGACGGGGCGACCGCCGGCGTCTGCCCACAACTTGTCCTCCCCCGTCCGGATGCCTCGCCCGAAGGCGGGCACGATCAGCGCGCTGCTCAGCGCTGAGCGACCTTGGCGCGGGCCGGCCGGAGCACCCGGGGCTTGGCCGGCTCGTCAGCGTTGAGCGACGCGAAGATCATCCGGCCGGCCGTGGTCTGCAGCACGGTGGTGACGGTGACGGTGACGGTCTCATCCACGTGGTCGCGCCCATTCTCCACCACGACCATGGTGCCGTCTTCGAAATAGCCGACGCCCTGATGGGGCTCCTTGCCTTCTTTGACGATGGAGATGGCCATGCTCTCGCCCGCCGCCACGATCGGCTTGACCGCGTTGGCGAGGTCGTTGAGGTTGAGGACGCGCACGCCCTCGATCTGGGCAAGCCGGTTGAGGTTGTAGTCCTGGGTCATGAGTGCCGCGCCGCGAGCGCGAGCGAGTTTGACAAGCCGCGCGTCAACCTCGGGCGTGCCCGGGAAGTCGAGGTCCACGATCTCGCACACGACGTCCTCGCCCTTCTGGAGCGCCTCGACGACGCCGAGACCTCGGCGTCCCTTCTGACGCCGGAACGGGTCCGCGGAGTCGGCGACGCGCTGGAGCTCCTCGAGCACGAACCCGGGGATGAGCAGCCTGCCGGGCACAAAACCGGCGGCCGCCACGTCGACGATGCGGCCGTCGATGAGCACGCTGGTGTCGATGATCACGGGCTGTCCGTCCAGGGGTGCCAGCGCTTCATCGATACCTGACTCGTCCGGCCCTCTGCCGAAGACGACCGCGAGCGCATCGCGTCGACGCGACCCCGTGCGCACACCGACGTAGACGAGGGCGGCGGCCACGGTGATCGAGATGATCACGCCGATGCCCCACGGCAGCGGGTTGAGCAGCACAGCGATCAGCGCGGAGATGAGGAGCGCGGTAAGCACCCCGATGAGGCCACCGATGACCTGACTGGGTGGTGACTCGTCCAGGATTCGCTCGAGCCAGAGGTAGGGGTCGACGCTCAGCAGCGGTGCGGCCAGCGCGAGTGACGCGGCTCCAGCGGCACCCGCGGCAAGGAGCGCCGCACCCGCGATGGTCGTGTTCTGCGTCAGGACGCTGCGCGAGTCGGAGAGGATGAACGCGGCATACAGGATGCCGGCCACGAAGCCAATGACGGCTCCGACGACCCGGGAGAGCGTCCGCGCTCTACGAATCGACCGAGCGGCATGCATATCCATCCGCCCGATTGAAGCACAGGTTTCTCACGCGCAATGGCGGCGCGACACGACGGTCACCCGAGTAGCGCAATGGCCTCGGCCAGGTTGCGAACGCGATGGCAGCGGATTCCGGGCGGAGGCGTTCCTTTGAAGCTCTCGGGCACGACGACAGCCTCCATCCCCACCGCCGCCGCTTCAGCCAAACGCACCTCGGTGCGAGCCACCCGGCGCACCTCGCCGCCCAGGCCGAGTTCGCCGAGCACTGCCCAGGACGGTGAGATCGCGCGATTCCGGGCCGAGCCGGCGATCGCCAGCGCAACCGCGAGATCGGTGCCCGGTTCGGCGAGGCGCACACCGCCGGCCACGTTGACAAAAACGTCGATCTTGGGAAACACGATGCCCGCCCGCTTCGCCAGCACCGCGAGCATGAGGTGGAGGCGATTCAACTCGAACCCGGACGCAGCCCGGCGTGGGAACTCGAACGGCGACGCCACGGCGAGCGCCTGGACTTCGACGGCCATGGGCCGGAGCCCGTCGCAGGTCACCGTGAGGACGCTGCCCGCCGCGCCGAGCGACGCGGCGTCGAGCATCCCGCGCCCGGGAGCCGCAAGGTCCTGCATGCCGGTGGTCTCCATGCTGAGCAGTCCCACCTCGCCGGTTGCGCCGAAGCGGTTCTTGATCCCCCGGAGCATCCGGTGCTCACCGAGGCGCTCGCCCTCGAGGTACAGGACGACATCCACCATGTGTTCGAGCGTGCGGGGCCCCGCGATAGCCCCCTCCTTGGTCACATGACCCACGAGCAGCACGGGAACGCCCGTCGCCTTGGCCACATCACTCATGCGGAGCACCGCCGCCCGAACCTGGGAAACGCTCCCGGGCGGACCCGGGGTCGTGGTGTCGCGGAGCGTCTGCACCGAGTCCACCACCACCAGCGAGGGCCGCTCGGCCTCGACCGTGGCGATGACGGTGTCGACGTCCGATTCGACGAGCAGACGCACGCGTGCGCCCGTGCAGCCGAGCCGGCGCGCCCGGAGCGCGAGCTGGTCGAGGGACTCCTCGCCGGTGCAGTACAGCGCCGGCGCCTCGGAATGCCCGCAGTGATGGGCGACCTGGAGGGCCAGCGTGGACTTGCCGATGCCTGGATCGCCCCCGAGGAGGACCACGCTGCCGGGCACGACGCCCCCGCCGAGCACGCGGTCGAATTCGCCCGATCCGGACGGCATGATCCGCATCGGGACGGACATGACCTGCTCCATCGCCGTGCTCTCCGCTGCGGCGACACGCAGCGGCGTGCGGCCGGTCAGAAGAACCGCGGTCTCGCTGAGGCTGTTCCACGCCCCGCAAGCCCCGCAGCGGCCCTGCCATTTCGGTGCTTCCGCGCCACACGCGGAACAGACGAACTGCACTCTGGGAGCGGGGCGGCGGAGCTCGGTAGGCATGGGCGACGAATCCTACCGAACATATGTACGTCCAGTCAAGGGTCGCGACGCCCGCCCTAACGAGAACGGGGGCGGTACCGGCCTCGGGGTGGCGCCTGGGCCTGGGCGCCGACAGGAACCGGCTCGTCCTTGCCCTCGAGCCGGCGTCGCAGCTCGACAAGACGGTCACGCAGCTCCGCGGCGCGCTCGAACTCGAGGTCGCGAGCCGCGCGGAGCATCTCCTTCTCGACGTCTTTTGCAAGGCGCAGGACCTCGTCGGGCGGGAGCCCGGCCGCCTCCTGGAACGCCGCCGCGCGCAGTGACTGCTGGTCGCGGTGCGACTCCATCTGGTAGACGGCCTTGACGATCGAGAGCGGCGTGATGTCGTGCTCGACGTTGTGCTCGACCTGGATTGCGCGGCGCCGGTCGGTCTCGGCGATCGCCCGCTCCATCGCCTCCGACGTGCGGTCGCCGTACATGACGACATGACCGAAGACATTGCGCGCAGCGCGGCCGATGGTCTGGATGAGCGAGCGGTAGCCGCGCAGATATCCCTCCTTGTCGGCGTCGAGGATGGCGATGAACGACACCTCGGGGAGGTCAAGGCCCTCGCGCAGCAGGTTGATGCCCACCAGCACGTCGAAGACGCCGAGGCGCAGGTCACGGATGATCTCGACGCGCTCCATGGTGTCGATATCGCTGTGCAGATATCGGACTTTGATGCCCGCCTCGCGAAGGTAGTCCGTCAGGTCCTCGGCCATCTTCTTCGTCAGGGTCGTGATGAGACAGCGCTCGTGGCGCTCGATGCGCAGGCGCATCTGCGTGATGAGATCGTCGATCTGCCCGTGCGACTCCTTCACCTCGTTGGTGGGATCGACCAGACCCGTCGGCCGGATGATCTGCTCCACCTTCTGGGTCGCGTGCTCCTCCTCGTATGGACCGGGCGTCGCACTCACATAGATGATCTGCCCGATCATCGAGTCCCACTCTGCGAACGTCAGAGGCCGGTTGTCGAGCGCCGAGGGCAGCCGAAAGCCATATTCCACCAGGGGAATCTTGCGGGCACGGTCGCCCTTGTTCATGCCGTCGATCTGCGGGACGGCGACGTGCGACTCGTCGACGACGATGAGCGCGTCGTCGGGAAGGAAGTCGAGCAGACAGAACGGCCGCTGACCCGCCTCGCGTGCGCTGAGGTGACGCGAGTAGTTCTCGATGCCGGCGCACGTCCCGGTCTCTCGCATCATCTCCATGTCGAAGTTGGTGCGCTGGCGCAGCCGCTGCGCCTCGAGCAGCCGGCCTCGCTGGTCGAGCAGGGTCACGCGCTCCTCGAGCTCAGCCTCGATCGACACCAGTGCGCGGTTCAGCTGCTCCTGCGGTGTGACGTAGTGCGACGCGGGGAAGACCGTCAGCTCCTCGCGCATCGTGAGGATCTCGCCGGTGAGGGGGTCGAAGTCCTTGATGGACTCGATGGTGTCACCCATGAGCTCGATCCGAGTCGCGACCTCCTCGTACGCGGGCTGGACGTCGACGACATCGCCACGAACGCGGAAACGCGAGCGTCCGAAGTCCATGTCGTTGCGCGCGTACTGCAGGTCCGAGAACTTGCGCAGCATGATGTCGCGCCGCCACGACTCACCGACCTTGACGGTGATCGACTCACCGAGATAATTCTCCGGGGAGCCGATGCCGTAGATGCACGAGATCGAGGCAACGACGATGACGTCCCGACGGGTCAGCAGAGCGCGCGTGGCGCTGTTGCGCAGCCGATCGATCTCGTCGTTGCGCGATGAGTCCTTCTCGATGTAGGTATCGGTGCGCGGGATGTATGCCTCCGGCTGATAGAAGTCGTAGAAGGAGACGAAATACTCGACCGCGTTGTGCGGGAAGAACTCGCGGAACTCCGCCCAGAGCTGCGCGGCGAGCGTCTTGTTCGGCGAGAGCACCAACGTCGGCCGCTGCTGCTGCGCAATGACGTTGGCGATCGTGAACGTCTTGCCCGATCCGGTGACGCCGAGGAGGACCTGTTCGCGCTGCCCCTCGCTGAGCCCGCGATTGAGCGCTTCGATCGCTGCAGGCTGATCACCGGCAGGTGCGAAGGGCGCGAGCAATTCCATGGCGGGCATGCGTCCAGTCTAGCGAGGAGCGGTCCGCGACCTCAGCCGGCGATGACGGACGCGTAGACCTCCTCGAGACGCCCCGCGATCGTGTCCCAGGAGTGAGCAGCAAGCACCGCCTCGCGGCCGCGCGCGCCGGCGTCGAGACGCCTGCCCTCGTCACCCAGCAGCGCCGCCACCGCACCGCGCATCGCCGCGACATTACCGGGGGGAACGAGCACGCCACCGTCACCGACGGCATCGCGGAGTCCGTCGACGTCATAACCGACGACGGGGGTGCCGGCGGATTGCGCCTCCAGCGCCACCATGCCCAGACCCTCGAAGCGTGAGGGCATGAGCAGGACCGCCGCACGCGCGTACTCGCGGTTCAGCGTGTCGCGGTCGAGACTGCCGCGGTACTCGATGCGCCCGCGGCTCGCTGTTGCCGCGCGCCGCACTTCCTGCTCCAGGCTGCCGGCGCCCACGATGACGCCGCGCACACCCGTATCCGTCCGGGTGAGCGATTCAAGCACCGACAGCGCCTCGAGGACACCCTTGTCGCGTTCGAGGCGGCCGACGAAGAGCACCCGTCCGCCCTCATGGTCGACGCCGGGCACGTCGACGGGATCGACACCGTTGGGGAGCACCTCGATGCGCGATGCCGGAACGCCCATCTCCAGCAGCGAATTGGCAGTGGACCGCGAGACGGGGAGCACCATCGCCGCCTGTTCATAGCTGCGCGCCTCGACGCCAGCAAGCCACCGTTTCACCGAACGCCGCGAATGAGCCTGGCGGTAGGTGTGATGGGCCGTGTAGACGAGCGGCACCTTGAGATGTTTCCAGATGAGCACGCCACCGGGGCCACCATGCGCATGCACGACGTCGGGTTGGGCTCGCAGCATGATCTGCGGGTAGCGATTGATCTGCAATGAGAGATCGAGCGGCGGCCTGCCGGTACGGCGCGCAACCGCGATCGCGTGCTCGCCGCGGCCGGCGATCGTGTGCACATGGACGCCGCGACGTTCGAGCGCCGCGCGCATGCCCATCACCACGACACCCTGACCGCCGAGCGGTGGGTCGTCGTCGTAACTGACCATGGTGAGGCGCGTCATCGCTGGCAGGTGGAGCAGTACACGGTGGTCCGGCCGGCGTTCTGCGTTCGGCGCAGCATGGCCCCGCACTGAAAGCACGGTTGCCCGCCGCGGCCATAGACCTGCAAACGCTCCTGATTGGTGCCGCGCGCGTTCCAGACATCGCGGTAGTCGTCGACGCTGCTGCCGCGATTCGCGACCGCGGCACTGAGCACCCGCGGGATGGCGTCAAGCAATGCCGCGCGCTGGCGCTTGGTCAGCCGATTGCAGCGCTTCGTCGGCCGCACCCCGGCAAGGAAGCACGCTTCATCGATGTAGATGTTGCCCAGCCCCGCAACGCCTTGCTGATCGAGGAGCGCGGCCTTCACCGTGCGCGTCGTGCGTTTGAGCACGGTGTCGAGGCGGTCCTGGGAGAAGTCTGTGGAGAGTGGCTCGACACCGAGCCGCGGAAAGACGCGCGCGGCGATGAGCGCCTCGCGCGATCCATAGGCGACGCGACCGAAACGGCGAGCGTCATCAAACCGCAGCTCGCGCCCGTCGTCGAGGCTGGCGCGGATATGCGTGTGCTTCGGCACTGGCGCGCCGGCGTCGCACACCAGCAGATGGCCGGTCATACCGAGATGCACCATCAGGTCGTCGCCGGAGTCGAGCCCGAGGAACAGGTACTTGCCGTGGCGCTCCACCTCGCCGAATGTCTGCCCCGTGAGCAGCGCCGGCAGCATCGTGCCGTCGGGATAGCGAACGATGTCCGGCCGCAGCACCGTCACCCCATCGATGCGACGGCCGGTGACGGCACCGCGGAGGTCGCGCGCGACCGTCTCAACCTCGGGAAGCTCAGGCATCTCAGATCCGCGCGACGGGCGTCATGTCCCCCCAGTTGTCGCCGACCTTGACGTCCACTTCCAGGGGGACCTTGAGCGCCTCGGCGGCGCCCATGCGCTCGCGCAGCAGTGGGATCAGCGTGTCAATCTCCTCCGCGGGAGCCTCCAGCAGCAGCTCGTCGTGGACCTGAAGGAGCATGCGACTGCGGAGGCCGGCGTCGTGGAGGGCTTCGTGGACGAGGATCATGGCCTGCTTCATGATGTCGGCCGCGCCACCCTGGATGGGCATGTTCACCGCCATGCGCTCGGCCGCGAAGCGGAGTTGCCGGTTTGCGGCACGGATGTCGGCGATGTAGCGGCGCCGGCCGATGAACGTCTCCACCCACCCGTACTCGCGCGCGTGGTTGCGCACCTGTTCGAGGTAGTGCGTCACCGCCGGGAAGTTGGTGAAGTACGCGTCGATAAAGGTGTGCGCGTCCTCGCGGCTCATTCCCGTGTCGCGCGCCAGCCCGAAGTCGCTGAGGCCGTATACCACACCGAAGTTGACCACCTTGGCGATGCGCCGCATGTCGGCGGTGACATCCTCGGGCGCCACCGAGTACACCTCGGCGGCCGTGCGCCGGTGAATGTCCTCACCGCGCTGGAAGGCTGCGATGAGCTCGGCCTCCCCGGTGACGTGCGCGAGGACTCGCAACTCCACCTGCGAATAGTCGGCGCTCACGAGCTGTTGACCGGTGTCCGCATGGAAGGCGCGCCGGATGCGATGCCCCCACTGCGTGCGCACGGGGATGTTCTGCAGGTTGGGATCGGACGACGACAGGCGTCCCGTGGTGGCGACGGCCTGATTGAACGACGTGTGGACGCGCGAGTCCGCGGTGCACAGCAGCGGCAGCGCGTCGACGTATGTGCTCTTCAGCTTGGTGAGCTGTCGCCACTCGAGAATCAGTTCGACGACGGGATGCTCGCCGCGCAGCGACTCGAGCGAGTCCGCATCGGTGCTGCGACCGGTCTTGGTCTTTCGGCCGCTGGCGAGACCGAGATCGTCGTAGAGGAAACGACCGAGCTGCTGCGTGCTGCCCGGATTGAATGTGTATCCGGCCGTATCCTGAATCTCGGTCTCGATCGCGACGATGCGCTTGTGCATCTCGGCGCTGATGGACCCGAGGAGATCGCAGTCCACGGCAACGCCTTCGACCTCCATCGCCGCAAGGATCGGGACCAGCGGGAGCTCCATGGCATCATGGAGGCGGCTTGCATTTGCGCGTTCCATCTGCTGTGCCAACGCAGCGCCGACGGGGTCGATGAGGCCGACCCATACGCCGAAGTACGCGGCTGCTTCCTCGACGGGAATGTCGGCGACCCCGCGCTTGGCGCGGCCCGCTCCCAGCAGAGACTCCTCGGCATCGACTCGGAGCGCGCAGAGGTCGTGCGCGAGCACCGGTAGCGTCGGCACCTTGAGGCGGGCATTGGTGAGATATGCGGCCAGCATCGCGTCGAACTTGAGCCCCCGCACCGCGATGCCCCGCCGGCGCCATGCAAGCACTTCGCGTTTGAGGTCGTACCCACGCTTCGGGATCGACTCATCCCCGAGCAACTCCTCGAATGCCGATACTGCGGCGGCATCGGCGTTGCGCTCGACAAGACTCGAGTGCCACACCGGCACGTAGTACGCGGTGTCCGTGCCGGTGGGTGCGATCGCTAGGCCGATCAGGTCGCCCGTGCGGGGATTGCCCTCCACCACGGTGCGGAGCGCGAACGAGCCTGCAGCTCGGATGCGCTCGACGGCATCGGTTGCCTCGTGCGCGTCGAGGACGACGATCACGTCGGTCGCCGGGTCCTGCAGGTCCCCAACCGGAATCTCTTCCGCCCGAGACTCGATGGACGACGGCGGCATGTCGGCGCCGGGCGTCCTTCCCGGAAGGCGCGGAAGCAGACTCCGAAACTCGAGACGATCGAACAGTTCGCGAACCTCGGTCTCGTCGTAGTGATAGAGGCGCGCTGCCTCGAGTGGAAGATGGACGTCGACGTCGACGACGATCGTGGCTGTCCACTTGCTCAATCGCGCCTGTTCCATATGACCTTCGAGCGCACGACGCACCCGTCCCTCCGGCATCGACGGCACCGCCTCGAGCACGTTCTCCAGCGGTCCGTACTGCTGCACGAGCGACATCGCGGTCTTCTCGCCGATGCCGGGAACACCCGGGATGTTGTCGCTCGCATCCCCTTGCAGCGCCTTGAAATCGACCACCAGTGGCGGTTCGAAGCCGTAACGCTCGCGGACCTTGTCCAGGTCGTAGATGATCGTCTCGGAGATACCGCGCCGGCTGGCGTATACGCGGATGTGCTCGGTGACGAGTTGCAGCGTGTCGAGGTCGCCGGTCAGGATGATGACGTCGAGTCCAGCCGCTTCGGCCTTGACGGCGAGCGTGCCGATGACGTCGTCAGCCTCGAATGTCGGGACCTCGATGATGGGGATGCCGAGTGCCTCGACAACCTCTCGCGCCCACGGGAATTGCGCGCTCAACTCCGCGGGAGCACGCGTGCGTTGTGCCTTGTACTCCGCGAACTTCTCGTGGCGAAAGGTGGGTCCGGGCAGGTCGAACGCAGCGATGGCATACGTCGGCGTGGTGTCGTTCAGCGCCTTGAAGAGCATCGACGTGAAGCCGTAGGCGGCGTTGGTCATCTCGCCCCGGCTGTTGCTCAGCGCCGGCATCGCGTGGAACGCTCGGTACACGAGGTTGTGTCCATCCACCAGCAACAGGGTCTCGCGTGCCACAGCGGACCATGGTAGCGGCGCGACGGGTATGGCCTCGGCGGCGCATCCCCGGGGTTATGATCGAGGCATGGCAGACCTGGTGGAGATGACCGTCGACAGCATCAGGGTGCACATGCCGACGGGGCAGCACGTCGTCATCCTCAAGGAGAAGACGGCGGATCGCTACCTCCCAATATGGATCGGCATCAACGAGGCCAACGCGATCGCCTTGAAGATCACCGGGATCACACCCGAGCGGCCGATCACCCATGACCTCCTCGCCAACCTCCTGAGCGCGGTTGAGGTGACCGTCGACAGAATCGTCGTGACGTCGCTCAGCAACGAGGTGTTCTACGCGCGCATCCTCGCCAACGTCGACGGGCGCCGCCTGGAGATCGACTCGCGTCCGTCCGACGCCATCGCGGTCGCAGTGCGGGTCGGCGCGGGGATCTACGTCGCCGACGAGGTCCTGGACAAGGCGGGCGTTCTCCCAGAGAACGACAAGGACGGTCAGCTCACCGAGGCAGATCCGGAGAGCGACGAGCGCCTGGCGAAGATCCGCGACTGGGTCAACACGCTCAACCTCCCGGACCTGGGGACCGGCGCCTCCGAGAGCTGACCTAGCCGCTAAACAGCGACCAGAACTTCGGGTCCTCGAAGCCAAGACGCCACGCAGCGATGCCGGCGAGGCCCTCCGTCTTCACCAGCGCGATCTTGCGAGCCAAGCTGTCGGCGTCGTCGAAATACGAGGTCAGCGAACCGTTCGGCGAGACGATGAACGGGGTCTGCGTGCTGAATCCGTAGTCGACTCGGGCGCCGGGGATCTGCAGCCCGTTGTAGAGGACATTGGAATACGCCGACGCGCCGCCGATGCTCCCCCACTCCCGCCCGTACAGCGGAATACCCAGCAGAACGTGCGACGGGTCGAGATCGGGAAGCGTCGCCTGCAGGATCGACCTGTCCCAGTCGAGCCCCGCGACCGGTCCTGGCGTGCCCCCGCCGCCATGCTCGTCGTACGCCATGAGGTCGACGAAGTCGGCCGCCTTGCCGATCGCCGCCACGTCGTACGCGGCTGAATACAGGTTCACGCCGGCGAAGTCATGAGGAACGATGTCAACGATGAGCTTGGCGTTGCGCGCGTGCAATGCGGTGCCGAGTTGCTGGATGAAAGCCGTGAACGGGTCCTTGTCCGCCGCGAGCATCCCCTCGAAGTCCACGTTGATGCCGGTGTAGCCGGCGTACTTGATCCCGGCGAGCATCTCGTCGATGAGCGCGCCGACCGCTTTGGGGCTGTTGAGCAGCCGATCGGTCGCCTGCGGGTTCACCGGGTCGTTCGACAGCGACGGCCAGACGGGGATCCCCGCCGCCGCCGCGCGATTGACCGCCGACTGATCCGGGGTGCCGAGCAGCGTCCCATCCGCCTGCGCCTGCCAGCCGGTGGGCGTCATCTCGGTGACCCCGCCGAGGTGCAGCGCGAAGGACGTGTTGGAGAGGGCGGTGTTGATGACGAAGGCGTCGATCTTGACGCCGCCAACGCTCGGCGCCGGAGGCACGGTCACCCGGCGTATCGCGTTGCGCGGGATGCCTCCGAGCGCAAGGGTGATGCCGGGATCAAGATGCGCGTCCCCGGCGGTCGGGATCGTCGCAGGCAGCGAGATCGAAGCCGGCGCCTTCCCGTGCCAGCTGATCCGGGCATGATCGCCGTCGATCCACGCGATCGTCGCGCCGGGCAGCGCCGCTTGCACCGCTGGCTGCTCGGGGGCGTCGGAAAAGACCGCGTCGACGACCAACCCGGCGGAGGGGTCGATGTGCGCCGCGAGCATCGCGGCGGTCGGCGGGATGACCGTGAAGTTGATGTACGTCGTGGGCAAGCCGGTGACGGCGACCGCAAGGCGATGCGACGAACTCAGGGGCATCACCGGCTTGACGGTGGCGAAGAGGCTCTGGCCCGTCTGGCTGAGCCCGAGCTTCGTCCCGTCGAGCGTCGCGGTCACATCGCTGACCTGGAGGACGGCCCCCGTTGCGTGGAGCTTGAGATCGAGGCTCGGGGGCACATCGATATCACCGGTGCGCAGACCGACGCCGCCTGACGTGATCACGACGTACTGGTAGTTGGGAGGTTGGCTGAACCCGGGGATGCTGCAGCCAGAGACCAGCAGCGCAACAGCCAGGCACGCCAAGCGGCGGTGCATTGCGGTTGAGTCTAGTCAGGTTGGCCTGACCCGGGCAGGACGCCGGGTGGCTAGCGCGTCGTGATGGTGAGCGTCGCGGTCAGCGCGCTGCTCCCGGCGAACTCAAATCCCGCGGGAATCTCGGCCTGCACATGGATGACGGTGCCCGGCGCCAGACCGGCGGGGACGGTGAAGCTCACGAGTGAGCCGGATCCGGTCGCCGCGGGACCCGGGTTCCCGGCGTAGTCGCCGGTTGCCGCGCCTGGCACTCCATTCCCGGATCCCTGGTTGGCAGTTGTTGGGAGGAGTGACAGCGCGCCGCCGCCCACAGCGATGGACACGCAGGGACGGACGGCACGGATTGCCGGCGTCGTGCTCTGAGCCCCTGGCGCTCCAGCCGAGGAGAGGGGCTCGGAGAGCTGCGCGTAGAGCGTGACCGGCTGGCCGGCTGTGACCGAGAGCGACGAGGCGGCGAGGCTGAGTTGAGCGCCCGGCCGGCCCAGGGATTTGGCGACCACAGCCTGCGAGAAATCCGCGGGAGGCGTCGCGCCGGCGACGGGGGCGAGTTGCTTCGTGCAGGCCGACTCCGCCGCCGGGACGGCCGGACCATGATCCCCTGCCGACCCCGCCGCTGCGCTTCCCGAGGCGATGCCGGCCGTGCTGGTGGTCCCGCCACCCGTATGGGCGAGGGCGAACACGATGAGCACCAGGGCGGCGGCTCCGGCGAGTGCCGTCGCGGGGAAGGGGCGCAGCAGGCCGGCGTTCAGCCAATCGAAGCGGATACGCCGACGTCCCGATTCCTCGGCCACCGGCGCAGTGGAGGGCAGGTGCACCACCCGGGCCATCCGCGCTTTGGGCAGTTCGCGCAGCGCCTCGACCGTTGCGGTGAACTCCGTGTAGCCGGCCGAGCAGTCGGGGCACGAACGCAGGTGCGCCTGGAAGCGTGCTTCGTCGATCGGTGAGAGGTCGTCGTCGTAGGCGCCGGTGAACAGGTCATCGACGTGGCGCCGCGGGCTCATGCCTTCTCCTCGGCGAAGCCGGGGAACGCCGCCGTGCCGCGGAGCGCTTTGGCGAGCATCGTGCGGGCGCGATTGAGCCGTGACTTCACCGTTCCGATCGGGACGCGGAGCGCGGCGGACATCTCCTCGTAGCTCAGGTCGTTGACGTCGCGAAGGACGACGACCGCGCGAAAGTCCGGATGGAGGGTGAGCAGTGCGTCGCGGACCGCCGCGACCCGCTCCCTCGAGAGCGCAGTCGCCTCGGGCCCCATGGCCGGATCGGGCAGTTCCACGATGTTGCCCTGCGCATCCTCGAGTGGATCCGCGGGCCGGCGCACCGTTCTGCGCTGGACATCGTGGCTGCAGTTGATGGCGACCCGGAACAGCCATGCGCGGATGGTCTGGCCGCGCAGCACCGGAATCCTCACGTAGGCGCGCAGAAACGTTTCCTGAACGACGTCTGCGGCGTCTGCCGGGACGCCGGTGATCCTGAGTGCCATCGTGAATAGCTCGTCCTGGTGACGGGTGACAATTGCGGCAAAGGCGTCGCGGTCCCCGCGGCGTGCCCGCTCGAGGAGCGCCTCGTCGTCCATGCGTTTGAGAGTACGCGCGGCGGCGGCTTTGGGTTCCCGAATGGCGCGGCGCGTTCGCGCCGGAAGGTCGGGGGAGCCGGTACGCTGTCCATCTGGCCGGGGTGGCGGAATGGTAGACGCAGCGGTCTCAAAAACCGCCGAGGGCAACCTCGTGAGGGTTCGACTCCCTCTCCCGGCACGAGACATGCAGGTGAGGCGCTGATGTGACTGCTCTCGATCGGACCGACAATTCAGTGCCGGAACGCTGGACGGCGTCGACCGAATATCCCGACGTGTGGGCGGAGCCGAGGGACGATCCCCGCGATCCCGGCGTCGAATTGCTTGACGAGCGTTCGACTCTCATCGACTATCTGCGCGCCCAGCGATTGACGCTGCGGATGAAGTGCGCGGATCTCGACGCCGGCCAGATGGCGCGCCGATCGGTGCCGCCGTCCACGATGTCGTTGCTGGGGCTCATCCGGCACATGGCAGATGTCGAGCGGCACTGGTTCCGGCGCGTGATGGCGGGTGAGGATGCGCCGAGGCGGTTCTCATCCGACGAGGACCGCGAGGGCGCATGGAGTGGCGCAGTGGCCGATCCGGGCGTGGTCACTCAGGCGTGGTCTGCGTGGGAAGAGGAGATCGGCTTCGCCGAGCGATTTGTCTCCGACACGGTCGATCTCGATGCGGTGGGCCGAATGTCTGACGGGAAAACCCTTCAGCTGCGCGAGGTGCTCGTCCACATGATCGAGGAATATGCGCGGCATTGCGGACACGCCGACCTGATCCGGGAACGGATCGACGGTCGCGTCGGTCAGTAGCTGTGTATCGAGTCGTCCTCTTCACGATGACCATGCTCATCCTGCTGTTCATCGATCTGGCGGGCGTGTACATCGCAGCGACGGGCGGGGCGCTGCTGATCGCCGCGCTCCTGTGCATTCCCGGCGCTGTCGTCGTCTGGGCACTGCTGGGCGTGCGCTTCGACGTCCGGCCACGCAGACCGCGCCGATGGCCGCATCGCGGTGCAACACGCGTGGGGTACAACCCCTGGATCGGAGGCGGCATCGACGAGGATCGATGATGCCCGAACGGTCTCGTGACCGGCATGATTCCGGTCATGGATGTGGCATCCTTGGGCGTCGGAACGCCGGAGACTTCGGCTCCGTCGACGTCGCTCATTCGCTGGGTGCTGCCGGCGGGGATCGTTGCACTCGCCATCGCGCTCATCGGCGGCTACGCGTTTCGGTGGTCGTGGACCGGGATCACGCCGAGAGACCAGATGTGGGATCTGCTCCACGTCATAGTGCTCCCTGTGGTGCTGGCGACGCTTCCCATCTGGTATCGCACGCGGAACCGCTGGAAGATGGAATGGCATGCGGTCTTCGGCGTATTGGGCGCGGTGTTTGCCGTGCTCGTGTTTGGCGGGTACGCGCTCAACTGGCGATGGACCGGGTTCCAGGGCAACACACTGTGGGACTGGCTCGAACTGCTCGCGTTGCCGCTCGTCGTGGCCTCTCTCCCGCTGTGGTTCGCGACACGCAAGCGGTTCGAGGGCCGGTGGCGTGTCGTCGGTCTGACGGCACTCGTCGTGTTCGTCGTCATCGTGGTGGGCGGCTACGCGCTCGGCTGGGGGTGGACCGGATTTCGCGGGAACACGCTCTGGGACTGGATCCGCCTCCTGCTGGTGCCGTTTGTGCTGCCGGCGACGCTGGCGTGGTTCTCGGCGCGGTCGGAGTCCGAGCGTCTGAGGTCTCAGGCGAGCTAGGCGCCGTCGCGCCGGAGCCCACCCGCATGGGGTATGAAGGGAGCAGCGCGCATCCGTGCGTGATCCACCAGTACGGAGGACAGCCATGCTCATCAGCACCGCCAACGACCTGCCCGGCTACCAGATCACCGAGGTGCTCGGCGAGGTCTTCGGGCTCACCGTTCGCGCCCGCAACATCGGTTCGCAGTTCGGTGCGGGGCTCAAGTCGATCATGGGTGGTGAGCTCAAAGGAATGACGATCAACCTCGCCAACAGTCGCAACGAGGTCATCCAGCGGATGGTCGATGAGGCGCAGGCAAAGGGCGGGAACGCCATCGTCGCGATGCGGTTCGACACGTCAGAGATGGGTGGCACCTGGACGGAGATTTGCGCGTACGGCACAGCCGTCATCGCCAACCGCGTGAGCGCGCCGACCCCGCCTCCCGTCTAACCGGCGGCGCGGAACTCCGAGAAGCGACCGATGCGGAATGGCGACAGATCGACGTCGGACATGCCGGTGGTCAGCAGCTGCGCGATCGCCTCGCCCAGTCCGGCGGAATGCTTGAACCCGTGTCCGGAGCACGGCGAGACGAGCATGACGCCGGGCAGGTCGGGATGTTCATCGACGACGAAGTTGGCGTCGGGCGTGACTGTATAGAGGCACCGCACGGCGCGTTCGCAGTCCGGGGAAAGCGCGGGAAGGCGCCGGCCGAACAGCTCGTAGCTGGATCGCGTCTCGGACGCTTCGACCTCCATTGACGCCGACTCCGCTGTGGTGGTGATGTCGAGCTGCTCTGTGGCGATCTTGATCGTGCCCGCACCGTCCACCTCCGGGAATCCGTAGAAGGCGTTGCCATCACTGAGCCCCCAGATGAAGACCGGCATGACACCCGGCGCGTGGTCGACCGCGCCCCCCCGCAGGGGGAACCACGTCAGGACCTGTCGATAGATCCTGAACAGCACGAGCTCGCGCTGATCGATGAATCCCTCGATCCAGGGGCCCACGGCCAGGACCGCGCGCGGCGCTTCATACACGTCGCGCTCGGTGCGGACGCGAACGATGCCTTCGTTCGACTCGATCGCCAGCACGCGTTCCTCCCGCACGACCCGGGCGCCGAGACGTTCAGCGATGGTCAGCTGCGCTTCGACGCACCGTTCCGGCCGCACGAAGCCCGCGCCCGGCTCGTAGTACGCGGACTCGTCTCCGTCCAGGTGGAACTGGGGAAAGCGGGCGATCACCTCGGCCGCATCGAGGCGCTCGTGGGGAACTCCGTAGTGGTTCGCGCAGGCGGTCGTCGCGGACAGGAAGTCGTGGCGATGGTGGCCCGCGGCGCCACCGCCGGCTGCCTCGATGATGAGACCGCCGCACTGGGTGAGGAGATCCTGGCCGGTCTCGGCCTCGAGCTCACGCCAGATCGCATGCGAGCGCCGGACGAGTGGCGTGTACTGCATGCCCTCGCCGATCGCCTCGCGCGTGATCCGGGTGTCGCCGTGGGTCGACCCGTAGTTGTGCGGCGGCGAGTGACTGTCGATGCCGAGCGCGCTGATGCCCCGTCGTGCGAGCTGGTACAGCGTCGCGGCGCCCGCCGCGCCGAGGCCTACGACGATGACGTCAGGCGTGCTCACCGCCGCAGCCTACTACCCTGCGATGGTGCCCCAGGATCACTACTTCAACGCCGATCCGAAGGTCCCCTCACGGCCGCGGACGATCCACGTCGCCCTGCCCGATCGAACCTTCGAGCTCGATACCGACCGAGGGGTCTTTGCCCACGGCCATATCGACTTCGGCACCGATCTGCTGCTCCGCACCATGCCGACTCCACCACCCGGCGAGCTCGTCGACGTGGGCTGTGGGTACGGGGCGATCGCCATCACGCTGGCGCTGCGCCAGCCCGACGCGCGAGTGTGGGCGGTCGACGTGAATCACCGGGCGCTCGACCTCTGTGGCCGCAACGCCGAACGAGCCGGAGCGACCAATGTCGTGCCCGTGGAGCCCGACGCGGTGCCGGAGGCGATCCGCTTCGCCGGCGTGTACTCGAACCCACCGGTGCGTCTGGGGAAGGAGGGGCTCCACGACCTGCTGCTCCAGTGGATCAGCCGGCTCGAGCCCGACGCCACCGCCACCCTCGTGGTCCAGCGCCATCTCGGTTCGGACTCGCTCGCCGCATGGCTGACGAGCCTCGGACACCGCGTCGACCGGATCCGGTCCCGCGGCGGCTATCGCGTCCTCGAGGTGCACTCGGCCGCCGAGAGCCCGCATCATGGCAGTCGTGCTCGCTAGCCCCGCCCCCCTCGGCTTCATCACGATCAACGTCGATCCAGTCCTGCACCTCGGCCCGCTGCCGATTCACTGGTACGGCGTCATGTACGCGCTCGCATTCATCGTGGCGTATCGCTTCGGCGTGCTGCCCTACGCGACTCGGCGCGGCATCCCGAAGGCGACCGCCGAGAAGATCACCGTCTGGACGATCATCTTCGGCCTCCTCGGCGGCCGCCTGTACTACGTGGTCCAGCAGCCGGATCTCTGGCACAACTACGTCCTGAACCCGATCAACATCATCGCGTTCTGGCAAGGAGGCATGGCCTTCTTCGGCGCGATCACCGCGGGCTTCGCGACGCTCGCCATCTGCGCCTGGCGGTACGGCTACAACCCCTGGATCGCGCTCGACGGCGGCGTGCTCTTCGCCGTTGTCGGCCAGCCGATCGGACGGATCGGCAACATCATCAACGGCGACATCCTCGGCGCTCCAAGCACGCTGCCGTGGGCGACCGCGTACACGAATCCCAACGCGATCCTGCAGAGTTGCTGCAGGCTCGGTGTCCCGTATCAGCCGGCGGCGGCATACGAGGCAATCGGCACAGTCATCATCGGCGTGATCCTGTACCTGCTGTTGCGCCGCAATCCCCGGCCCGGGTTCATCGCCGTCGTGTACGTCGGTCTGTACGCTATCAGCCAGCTCATCCTCTTCGAGTTTCGTGCCAGCGAGCCTCCCGGACCGCTCGGCCTTCGCGAGGCGCAGTGGACCTCGATCGCGGTGCTCGTGCTTGCGGTGCCGGCGCTGTACGTGCTCTGGCGCAGGACTCGCCTGCGCTTCGACAAGAAGGAACCGGACGATGAGTTGGGGGTCCCGAAGGAGCAGGCAGCACTTCGGTGACGGCCTTGACGCTCTACGACGTCATCGGTTTCGTGGCGACAGCGCTGTACGTGCTGATCATCGCCCGCATCGCCGTGTCGTGGATCGGCCTGAGCCCTTGGCATCCGGTCGTGAGATGGCTGCGCATCATCGTCGACCCGATCCTCGCGCCGTTCCGGAAGATCCTTCCGAACTTCAGCGGCATCGACTTCTCCCCGATCCTCGCAATCGTCGTCATCTTCTTCATCGCCAACATCCTGCAGACCCTGGTGCTCGGCGGCGGCATCAACCCCGCAGCCACCGTCGTCGGCCTCATCGAGCAACTGGTCGTGGACATCGCCATCGCGATTGCGGTGCTCGTCTTCGTGCGCATCCTGCTTGCGCTCTTCCACGCCGATCCCTGGCATCCACTCGTCCAGATGGTGCGCACGATGACGAATCCGCTCGTCGCGCCCTTCGCAGGCTTGCGCCGCGGACGCAGCTCGACCGGATTCGACTACCCCGCGATCGCCGCCCTCGTCATGTACGTCGTGCTGATCTTCGTGATCAGGCTGCTCTTCGGGTTCCTGCTCAACTCGGTCTGAGCACGCGACCGGTCAGCGTCGCGCGGGCGCTCGCTCGCGTTCGGGAGCGCGCACTCGATGCATCTCGAGGCGATATGCGTTCTCGCCAACCAGAATCTCGACGGCGCGCTCGAGTGAAGGCCCGGGTTCGACCGAGAAGTTCATCGCGAGCGAGATCTCATCGACACTCGTTCCGGAATCCACGTGGAGTACCACCGGGCAGTCGCCGTGATGCTCGTCGAGAGCACGCCGCAGCGCACCGAGAACGCCAATCTGCGCGGCGCTGACGGTGACGTGCACCGTGCTGTCACGCCGCCACGCCGCGAGGCGCGGGTCGTCGTACGCGTAGACGGCCTCAGCAAGAATCTGCGGCGGCTCGATGTCGACGCGATCGTCCTCCTCCCCGGTCGGTGGCGGCGTCCCTCCGTTGGGACTGCGCCCAGCCTCGACCTTGCCCCGAACCACGATGACGGCGTCGGGTCGGAGCACGTTCACGCACTCCTCGAAGACCCGCGCGAAGACGACGACCTCCACACTTCCGGTGAGGTCCTCGATCGTGAGCGACGCCATGCGCTGACCGGTGGTGCTCCGCCGCGGGATGAAGGTGCGCATGTCGCGGATGGCACCGCCCACCTGAACGATCAAACCATCCAGGTGGCCACCGAGCTCGTTGATCGTTGTGTCGATCCGCTCCTGTAGCTCGCCGGCAATGCGGCGGAGAGGGTGATCGCTCAGGTACATGCCGAGAAACTCGCGCTCCCAGCTCAGGCGCTCATCCGCCGCGATCGCGTGGGGACCATTGGCGTTGCGACTTTCGAGATCGTCCGGCGCCGGTGCGACCGGCTCGATCAGCACCACTGTGTCGCCGAACAGCGCCGTCTGACCGGACTCGCGCTCGCGCCGGATCGCGTTGGCGCGGTCGATGGCGCGGTCGAGCACCGCGAGCATCGCGCCGCGCTCGCCCAGTGAGTCGCACGCGCCGCTCCGGATCAGCGCCTCAACGACACGCCGGTTGAGGTCGCGGCTCGACACACGCAGACAGAGATCGAAGAGCGACGCGAACGGTCCCGCGGCTTCGCGCTCGGCGACGATCTCGGCGGCCACACGCTCACCCACGTTCTTGATGTGACGCAGCCCGTACAGGATCTCGCCCTGCTCGTCGGCACCGAGGCTGAACGCTGACGCACTCCGGTTGACGTCCGGTGGCCGGACCACCAGGCCCCGCGCATGCGCGTCGAGAATCGACTGCTTGAGCTTGTCGAAGTTGTCCGCGCGGCTGTTGAGCAGCGCGCTCATGTACTCGCGCGGGTAGTTCGCCTTGAGGTACGCGGTCTGGTACGCGATCAGACCGTAGGAGATCGAGTGCGCTCCGTTGAAACCATATCCGGCGAACAGCGCGATGAGCTCGAAGAGTTCAAGCGCGGTCTCCGGCGCGACGCCGCGCGCAGCCGCGCCAGTGAGAAATTGCTCGCGTTGCCTGGACATCTTGACCTTGTCCTTCTTGCCCATCGCGGCACGAAGGATGTCCGCTTCACCGAGTGAGAAACCGGCGACGGCGGAGGCGATCTTCATCACCTGGTCCTGGTAGAGGATCGCGCCGTACGTCTCCTTGAGGATCGGCTCCAGCTCGGGGAGCACATACGTCACAGGCTCCTCGCCACGTTTGCGTCGCATCCACATCCCAGTTGCACCGCCCTCGATCGGACCAGGGCGGTTCAGCGCAACCGCCACCCCCATATCCGACAGGGAGTTGGGCTGCATGTCGATGAGGATGCGTTTGGCGAAGGTCGCCTCGAGCTGGAAGATGCCATGCGTGTCGGCCTTGCACAGCAGTTCGTACGTCTTTGCGTCGTCGAGCGGGATGAGGTCAATGTCGAGGTCGATCCCGCGCGTGGCCCGCACCGTTTCCGCGGCCTCTGCGATGACCGTGAGGTTGGACAATCCGAGGAGATCGATCTTCAGGAGCCCGATCTTCGAGACCCCGTTCATGTCGAACTGCGTCATCGCCGTGCCGTCACCTGCGGTCGAGCGTTGCAGGGGAACGATGTTGGCGAGCGGCTCCGATCCGATCACCACGCCGGCGGCGTGCGTGGAAGCGTTGCGACAGATGCCCTCGAGACGGCGGGCATTGTCGATGACGTGACGCGCCCAGTCCTCGTGCTGGTACAGCTCGCGCAGCTCACGGCTCTCCTCGAGCGCCCGCTCGAGCGTGATGTTGACCACCTGCGGCACGAGCTTTGCCAGCCGATCGACGTCAGGCAGGGGGATGTTGAGCACACGGCCGACGTCGCGAATCGCGGCGCGCGCGGCCATCGTCCCGAAGGTGATGATCTGCGCGACCCGATCGCGCCCGTACTTCTCCTGCACATACGCGAGCACGCGATCACGGCCGCGATCGTCGAAGTCGATGTCGATGTCAGGCATCTGCACACGCTCGCGGTTGAGGAAGCGCTCGAAGATGAGCCCGTACTGGAGTGGTTCGATGTCGGTGATGTGGAGCACGTAGCTCACCACCGACCCGGCGGCGCTGCCTCTGCCGGGACCGACGCGAACGCCGAGCGCGCGCGCCGCCTTGATGAGGTCCCAGACGATGAGGAAGTACGCCGAGAAACCGGTCTCGCGAATGACGTCGAGCTCCATGCCCAGGCGCTCACGCACCTCGTCGTTCACGAGATCCCCGTACCGTTCGTGGGCGCCTGCCTCGCAGAGTTGGAGCAGGTACGTGTCGGCGTTGAGGCCCTCAGGAATTGGCGAGTACGTCGGCAACAGGTTGCGCCCCAATGGGATCTCGATATGGCAACGATCCGCGATGGCCACCGTGTTGGAGACGGCCTCACCGTACGCGGCGAAGCGCTCGCGCATCTGCTGCGTACTGGCGAGGTAATACTCCGGACCGGAGAACCGGAACCGCTTCTCCTCCTCTCGGCGAGCTCCGGTCTGCAGGCACAGGAGAATGTCGTGCGCCTCAGCGTCCTCAGGCTTGATGTAGTGCGAGTCGTTGGTTGCAACCAGCGGGAGGCCGGTGCGCCGGGCGATCTCGACGAGGCCCACTCGCACGGCGTCCTCCTCGGGAATGCCGTGATCCTGTAACTCGAGAAAATAGTTGTCGGGCCCGAAGATCTCAGCATGCTGACGCGCGATCGACTCGGCCGCCGCCATGTCGCCGCGCACGATCGCCTGCGGCAGCTCACCGCCGAGGCACGCCGATAGGCAGATCAACCCCTCGGCGTGCTCCGCGAGCAGTTCGCGATCGATGCGTGGCTTGTAGTAGTAGCCCTCGAGATGTGACGCGCTCACCAGCTTGATGAGGTTCCGGTATCCGATGTCGTTGCGGGCCAGCAGGATCAGGTGGTTCGGATCGCGGTCCGCGCGGCCCTCACGATCCGTCCGTGAGCGGGGCGCCATATACATCTCGCAACCGATGATTGGATTGATCTTTGCGGCGCGAGCCGTCGAGTAGAAATCAACGGCGCCGTAGAGCACTCCGTGATCCGTGATTGCGATGGCCGTCTGTCCCATCGCCTTGGCGCTGTCCACCAGCTCGCCGACACGCGATGCTCCGTCGAGCAACGAGAACTCGCTGTGCGTGTGGAGATGGACGAAGCCGCCTGTTTCGATCTCTTCGCCGGTCTCGGGTGTGCCCTGCACTGTGCCTCCTGGCTGCGGTCGATGGACGGCGAACAGACGTACGCTACCACTCCTCGGCGACCCGCCGCCGCACCGTCTGAGCGTACCCCTCAGCGGGTGGTGGGGTGCTCCGGCGCGGCCCGAGCGCTGTCGTCCCGGATCAGCGTGACAACGCTCTCCACGTGGTACGTCTGCGGGAACATGTCGACGACGTCGAGCGCTTCGACACGGTACGGCCCGGACGCCACCAGCACGTGGAGATCGCGAGCGAGCGTCGCCGGGTCGCACGACACGTAGATGACCCGCTCCGGCCCCGCCATCGCGAGCCAGCCGGTGACGCGGCTCGAGCAGCCGGCACGCGGAGGGTCGAGGATCACGCGGTCGGCCATGTCACCCGCGGCAACCGCCGGCAACGCATCCTCGACCGGCGACACGACGTAGTGCAGTCGCTCATCGACATCGTTGACGCGCGCATTGAGCACTCCGAGCTGCGCCGCACTGCGATTGCTCTCGATGCACACCACCTCGCGCGCATCCACTGCCAGATGGCATGCCAGCACACCAATGCCCGCGTATGCGTCAACGATGCGCAGACCCGCGTGGCCGCCGAGCGCCTCGATGACGCGTCCGTAGAGCACATCCATCTGCGCCCAGTTCACCTGGATGAAGGCATCGGCGGTGACGCGAAACGTCAACCCCCGCCAGCGCAACGTTGTCGATGTGGTGCTCACGCGTCCATCGTCCGGCAGGTCCAGTCCCGCATCAAGCGCGCCGGGCGCAAGTCCACGCGGCGGCTTCGGTCGCACGAGCAGCTCCTGGCCGTCCTCACCGACGGTGAGGTGCACGGTCCCCAGGTCCGAGTTGCCCTCGCGTGCGATCAGGGATCGGACCGCAGGGAGTGCGGTGGTGATCCGCGGGTGGTGAATCAGGCAGTCGTCGACGGCAATCGGACGCCAGCTGCGAGCCCTGTTGAACCCGAGCGCGGGCGCCTTCCCCGCAACCCCCGGGATGACGTGGAACTCGCCACGGAGGCGATATCGCCAGGGTTCGACGGCGCCATGCACGCGCGGTGCCGGATGCGTGATGTGCTGACGGTGCAGCGCGTCCAGGACGATGTCGCGCTTCAACTCCACCTGGTGCTCATATCCGACGTGCTGCAACTGGCATCCTCCGCACGCAGGGACGTACCGACAGGGTGGGACGACTCGATGTGGCGACGCCTCGAGCACACGCACGACCTCCGCGAATGTCGTCGAGCCCTTCTTGTACCGGACCGACACCTCGACCTCCTCGCCGGGAATGCCGCCCTCGACGAGCATGGTGGCGCCGTCGTCATCATGGGCAAGGCACAGTCCACCGTGGACCATGCGCCCGAGGCGCACCTTGGCTACTGCCCCGAGAGCCGGTCGCGCAGCAGTCGGTTCACCAACGGCATGTCAGCCTTGCCACCGGTCGCGTCCTTGACGGCACGCATCAACTGACCGAGGGCCTGCTGCTTGCCGGCGCTGAAGTCGGCCGCCGCGCCCGGATTCGCCGCGATCGCCGCGTCCACGAGCGCCGTCAAGGCGCCGGCATCACTCACCTGCGCAAGGCCGCGCTCGCGAACCAGTGCCTCGGGATCGCCGCCGGAGACGTACAGCTCGACGAGCAGCTCCTTGGCGGTGGGGCCGTTGATGGCGCCGCCGTCGACGAGGCGCAGCAGGACCGCGAGACCGGCGATGCCCAGCCCGCTCTGGGGGAGCGGCACGCGGTGCTCGTTCGCGAGCGCGGCGACATCGCCGCTCTGCCAGTTCGCGGCAAGTTTGGCCGGAACACCGGCGGCGACGAGTGCCTCATAGACGTCGGCGCTCTCTCGAGTATCGGTGAGCACCGCCGCGTCATATGCGGTCAGCCCATACTGCGACTGGAACCGCGCGGCGCGCGCCTCCGGCAGCTCCGGGAGCGTTGCGCGGACGCGCTCCACGAATGCACTGTCGAGTCGCAGCGGCGGCAGGTCCGGCTCGGGGAAGTAGCGATAGTCGTGCGCCTGTTCCTTGCTCCGCTGAGCGATCGTGCGCCCGTGCGCTTCAACCCAGCCACGCGTCTCCTGCACGAGCGTGCCGCCGGCATCGAGCACCGAGGTCTGCCGCTCGATCTCCGACTCGAGCGCGCGTTGCACGGCGCGGAAGGAGTTCATGTTCTTCACCTCGACCTTGACACCGAGCTCGGTGTCGCCTCGAGGTCGCAATGACACGTTGGCATCACAGCGGAACGACCCCTGCTCCAGGTTCCCGTCGTTGACCCCGATATAGGTGAGGATCTGACGGAGTCGCACGAGGTACTCACGCGCGGCCTCCGGCGTGCGCAGATCCGGCTCACCGACGATCTCCATCAGTGGGACACCGCACCGGTTGAGGTCGATGAGCGAGGAGGTCGCGCTCTGGAGCACATCTCCGGCGTGATGCATCGTCCCCGTGTCCTCCTCGAGATGGACGCGCGTGACGCCGCACCGGACGGTCTCACCGTTGACGGGGAACTCCAGATGTCCGTTGAGGGACAGGGGGAGGTCGTACTGCGAGATCTGATATCCCTTGGGCAGGTCCGGATAGAAATAGTTCTTGCGATCGAACTTCGTGAAGGCGGGAATGTCGCACTGGAGCGCGAGCGCGGTGCGCACCGTGAAGTCCACCGCCTGCTCGTTGATCGTCGGCAGGACGCCGGGAAGCCCCAGGCACACCGGACACGTGTTGGCGTTCGGCTCCGCACCCAGGTAGTTCGCCGGGCACCCGCAGAACATCTTGCTGCGAGTCAGAAGTTGCGCGTGGACCTCGAGCCCGATGACGACCTCGTAGTCGGTCATGCAGCCTCAGTCGCGAACGGCGAGCGCGACGAGTGCCACGCGGTGGCCTGTTCGTAGGCATGCGCCACCTGGAAGACTCGCGCGTCCGCAAAGCGAGGTGCGAGCACCTGAAGCCCGACCGGCAGGCCGTCGACGAACCCGCACGGCACCGAGATGCCGGGGATGCCCGCGAGGTTCGCGGGCAGCGTCACGACGTCGCACAGGTACATGGAGAGCGGGTCGCTTCGTGACCCCATCGGGAAGGCGACGCTCGGCGATGTCGGAGAGACGATCGCGTCGACCTCCTGGAAGACGCTGTCGAATTCCTGGCCGACAAGCGTGCGCACCTTCTGCGCCTGACGGTAGTAGGCGTCGTAGTAGCCGCTCGAGAGCGCATAGGTCCCGAGCATCACCCGCCGCTTCACCTCGGCACCGAAGCCGGCGCCGCGGGTCTGCTGATACATGTCGGTCAGCGACTGTCGCTCGACCCGGTTGCCAAAACGAACGCCGTCGTACCGCGCGAGGTTGGATGAGCACTCGGCCGGCGCGATGACGTAGTAGACGCTCAGTGCAACGTCGGTGCTTGGGAGCGACACCTCATGGAGGGTCGCGCCCTGCGCCTCGAGGACTGCGAACGCCGCTTCGACAGCGGCGCGCACACCTGGCTCGGTTCCCTCGCCGAGATACTCGCGCGGGATACCGAGGCGCATGCCCTCGACGCCCTTGCGTAACGTGAGCAGCGGGTCGTCCACTGCGCGCGGGTCGCACGTGCTGTCGCGCGGGTCGTGCCCGGCGATCGCTGCGTACACCGTCGCGCAGTCCTCGACGGTGCGCGTGAACGGCCCGATCTGGTCGAGCGACGAGGCGAACGCGATCAGCCCATAGCGTGACACACGACCGTACGTCGGCTTGAACCCGACGACGCCGGTGAGGGCCGCAGGTTGGCGGATCGAGCCACCGGTGTCGCTGCCAAGCGAGTACGGCACGGTGCCCGCGGCGACGGTGGCAGCGCTGCCACCGCTGCTGCCCCCGGGCACACGCTCGACATCCCAGGGGTTGCCGACCGAGCCGAACGCCGAGTTCTCCGTCGACGAGCCCATGGCGAACTCGTCGCAGTTGGTCTTGCCGACGCACACCGCGCCGGCATCGAAGAGACGTTGCACAGCCGTGCCGGTGTAGGGCGGCTTGAAACCGTTGAGGATCTTTGACGCCGCAGTGGTCTCGACGCCCTCGACGCAGAGCACGTCCTTGAGGGCCATCGGAATCCCGCACAACGGCGACGCACGCTCCGGGTGTTCCGCGAGCGCACGGGCGGCGGTGTCAGCCTGCTGGATCGCGAGCTCGCGGGTCACGCTGAGATAGGCGTTGAGCTGCTTGTCGCTCCGTTCCAGGTGCGCAAGCGCTTCGTCGAGCAGCGCACGAGGCGTCGTCGAACCATCGCGGAGCGCCGCGGCGAGCTCGGTGATCGTGCTAGCTGTCGAGCTCATTGCCCTGGATCGCTCCAACGATGAAATAGCTCCCATCGGCCGCCGGGGCGTTGCGCACCGCCGCAACGGTGCCGAGCGTCGGCTTCGGCTCGTCGGCGCGCATCACATTGGCGAGGTCACCGACCTGCGCGGTCTCCGCGAGCATCGACGTGTCGACCTGCTGGAGACGCGCGATGTGACCGAGGATCTTCTCGAGCTCGGCGAGCAGACGGCTCTTCTCCTCGTCGCTGAGGCCGAGC
This sequence comes from Saccharimonadales bacterium (SeqCode), assembly GCA_035532495.1. Classification (GTDB taxonomy): domain Bacteria; phylum Chloroflexota; class Dormibacteria; order Aeolococcales; family Aeolococcaceae; genus Palsa-851. The sequence goes on along the minus strand of DATKQX010000086.1, from coordinate 31,189 downwards.
CTCGCCAGCATCGCAACGTGATCGACGTCGTCCCGGGAGAGTGTCATGGAGCGGCTATTATCCCGGCCTCTCGACTCAGCCGAGCGGAAGCCATGTGAGCACGGTTTGCTCGGTGGGGGCAAAACCGGCGGCCTCGTACGCGGCGAGCGCCGCGGGATTGTCGCCTCTGGTCCAGACGCAGGCGAAGGTGACCTCGCGCTCGCGGATCACGTCCATCGCCGCAGCCATGAGCCGGTGAGCAACGCCTTGGCCGCGACCTTCGGGGCGGACATACAACTCGGCGACCTCGGCCTCGAGCCCCGTGCCGGGGTCGAACAACACGACCCAGCAGAGACCGACCGCAGCACCGTCGCGCGCGCGGGCGACGAGCACGTGGTTGTCACCGCGGAAGTGCGGAGACGGACGAAGACGCTCCGTCAGGTGCTCTGCCGTTTCCGCTGGGTGATCGAAATGCCGCTGCTCGACAAGCGCGAGATCGACGAGCATCGCGCGGACGTCGGCATCCTCATGGTCCTCGAGGGTTTCGATCCGAATGTCGTCAGGGTCTCCCATCGCCAGCCATTGTGGCGGCTCAGGGCGCGAGGACCCCGGTGCTCGAGGCAGAGCCGGATGCGCCTGTTGCGGCGCCGCCCCCGCTCCCGGACGCGGATCCGGAGCCACCGCCCGTGCTGCCGGGTTTCGAGCCGGCGCACGCGTACTGCGGCTGTGGGACATCGGCCGGAGCCTTGTGCAGCGGGCTGTTGCAGGGAAGCGCCGGCGGAACGCTCACCGGCGTCGGCACCGGAATGGAGAAGGCCGGGCCGGTGCTCCCGCCGCGCATCGACCAGTCCGATCCATCCCACGTCCACGTCTGGTTGTAGAGGCCGCTGCCGTGCCCGGAGAGCGTGATGCCCCCGAACAGCACCACCTGACCGGTCGATGCGTCGTACGCGAAGGCCGTTCTATCAAGTGCCGGCGGGGTGGACTTGGGGTGCTGCCGTGTCCAGACGCCGGTCCACGTCCAGGTCTGCCCGCTCGCGGTGAGCGCGAGGTCGCCGTGCGTCGATGGGTCGCCGACGAAAATGCCGTTGGAGAGCGACGGACCGTTCGTGTAGGACTTGGCGTGCTTCCAGGTGGTGCCGCTCCAGACGCTGATGCTGCCGGTGCAGCAGGCGGGGGAGTCGTTGCGGATCGGGGTCCCCGCTGCGCACGTGGGGCACGTGGAGGGGGTGGCGGGAAGGAACTCGTTGCCGAAGATCGCAAGCTGTCCGGTCACCGTGTCGGCGATGACCCCAGACCCGAACAGGTCGATGGCCGGCGCGGTCGGCGCGCCCTTGATCACGTGCCACGCCTCACCTGTCCACATGTAGCTCCTGTTCGGGGTCTGGATCGGGAACACGGGGCATGCGGGTGCATTGCTTGCGCCGTTGGTGATCTTCGCCGGCATGGGGCACGCGATCGCCGGCTGGGCAACCGGCACGTCCGGCTGCGCAATGAGCGTCTGGTCGGCGAGCAGCAGCGCCCGACCGGACACGGGGTCGGTCGCCAGGTTCCACTGGCCGTACCCAATCGCCGGGTTCGCTCCTGCGGCCTTGGCCCAGTCGCTGCCGTTCCAGACCCAGGTCGCGGAGCTCGCCGCATCGGAGAATCCGCAGCCGGTCGAGATCAGCGGCGGAATGCTCAGCGTGCCGCCGGGCGCCGGAGCGTCAGCCGGCTGCGCGGCGGACGGTGGGATCCATTTCACCGAGCCCGACGAGCTCGAACCCGACGAGCCGGTTGCCTCGCAGACGGCACCGCCGAGAGGCGCTCCGGTGACACGCGCGCCGCCGACGAGCAGGAGATGGTGGCTCACGGGGTCATAGGTCATCTGGGCGCCCGAAAGTGCGGGCGGCGAGGTCGACGGATGCGCCTGCGTCCACGCCGAGCCGCTCCAGGTCCAGGTGTCGTCGAGGCTCCCCGTCCTCCCCTCGCCGCCGAACATGACGATCGTCCCGTCGGCGGCGTCGTATGCCATCGCGGCGGCCGTCCGGGCAGCCGGCTGCCCGGCAGTCGGGACGGAACCGGCACCAGCGACCCCTCGGATGCCGAAGTACGCGCCGAGGCCCGCGCCGAGCACGGCGACGACGCCGATTCCCATCAGGGCCCTCGATCGGGCACTCCGGCGGGGTGAGGTGATTGCGCTGTCCCGCATGGCCACGACGATACGACGCGCCGGATCGCGCAAAAGTTCCCGGAACGGGACGGTGACTAGACTCGTGCACACATGACCGAGACGACGGCGCAGCCCACAGGCTCCGAGCCCAAGACCCCTGTGCGTCTCGAGCTCGAGCAGCTGACCGCGCTGCAGCCGGGGCTCGCGCGACTGATGCCGGAGATCGGCGCACGCTTCTGGAAGGCGTACTACGCGGCGCGAGCAACCAACTGGCCACTCGCCGCCTGGCAGCTCCGGGAGATGCGGAAGCTGCTCAAGCTCTGTGAGGTCACGCGGCCGAAATACACGGACGACATCGAGGAATGGCTGCACGACGACCTCGACCCCCTCATGGCGGCGCTCGACGCGCACAACCTGGAGGCCTTCGAGCGGCATTATCGCGAAGGCGTCGATTCCGCAAACGAGATGCACCGGCGCGGGCAGAAGGAATGGATCGTGTGGAAACTGCCCGACACCCCGCCACCGGACCTCGATCTGAAGCCCAGGGGCTGACTGCCACGGCACCGCGCGATCGGATGATGACGCTGCTCATCGAGCACGGCATCCGATCGCCTTCCGTGCTCAACGCCATGGCAGCCGTCCCCCGCGAGGAATTCGTGCTCGCCGAGGACCGGGACCATGCGTACGCCGACCGCGCCCTCCCGATCGCCGCCGGGCAGACCATCAGCCAGCCGCTCATGGTCGCCATCGTCGTCGAGGCGCTCGAGCTGCAACCCGGGCAGCTGGCACTCGACGTCGGCACCGGCTCGGGCTATCAGGCCGCCGTGATGGCCTCGTGCGGAGCGCGCGTCGTGAGCATCGAACGGCTCGAGCCGCTTGCCCGCGAAGCGGCTGACCGCCTGCGGCGCCTCAACTACGACGTCGATGTCATCGCCGGCGACGGCTCGCTCGGGGTCCCGGAGCGCGCGCCTTTCGATGCGATCGCTGTCGGAGCCGCAGCGCCGCGTCTGCCCGTCGCACTGGCCCGGCAGCTCGTCGAGGGCGGCCGGCTCGTCATCCCCATCTCCGACGGGTCCCGTGCCGAGGAGTTGACCCGTCTCCGGCTCATCGACGGCCGGTGGCACACGGAGTCGCTCGGGCCCTGCAGGTTCGTGCCGCTGATCGGCGCGGACGGCTACGCGGAGGCGGAGCCCGGCTGAGCCGGCACGCGGAACATACGGACCCGTGACGCCCCGCCTGAGCGCTCGACCGCCTGGGACGCGGCGTCCCCGAACGCAGAGCTCAGCACCATCGAGACCTCCTCGGCCGACGGCGGGCGCGCGAGATCCGGACGCGAGATCGTCGCGGCGTACTGGTCGATGCCGTCCGATCGGTTGGGGTAGCGCGAGCGCGTCACGCTGACGCGGAGGCCCAGCTCGGGTAGATCAAGCTGATGCCGCCCAGGTTCGCGGAGCACGTCCGGGTTGAGGAAATCCTGGTCGGCTCGGCCGCGGAGGTCGAGCAATTGCGCCTCGATCGTTCGAGAATCAGCCATGACCCTACGTTTAGCATGTCCGTCGAGCGAGGTATCGATAAGGGGCGTTCACATGACGCTTGACGAATCCTGAACAACAGTCCCGGAGGACACCTCAATGGCAAAGACAGTCGGTATCGATCTCGGCACCACCAACAGCGTGGTGGCAGTGATGGAGGGTGGCGAACCCGTCGTCATCGCCAACGCCGAGGGAGGCCGCACCACCCCGTCGGTGGTCGCATTCACGCGCAGCGGTGAGCGCCTGGTTGGGCAATTGGCCCGGCGTCAGGCAGCCGTCAACCCCGAGAACACCGTCTACTCGATCAAGCGCTTCATGGGCCGGCAGGTCAGTGAGGTCGGCACCGAGGCGAAGCAGGTGCCGTACAAGGTCGTTTCCGGGAAGGATGGCCGCGTCGAGGTCGAGGTCAACGCCGAGAACTTCACGCCCGAGCAGATCTCCGCGATGATCCTGCAGAAGCTCAAGACCGACGCAGAGGCGTACCTCGGCGAGAAGGTCACCGATGCGGTGATCACCGTGCCCGCGTACTTCAATGATGCTCAGCGTCAGGCGACCAAGAACGCAGGGCAGATCGCGGGGCTCAACGTGCTCCGGATCATCAACGAGCCCACCGCGGCCGCACTTGCGTATGGGCTCGAGAAGAAGGAGAACGAGAAGATCCTCGTCTTCGACCTCGGCGGCGGCACGTTCGACGTGTCGATTCTCGAGGTGGGAGAAGGGGTTTTCGAGGTCAAATCCACCAATGGCGACACCCACCTCGGTGGTGACGACTACGACCGTCGCATCGTCGACTGGCTCGCCGATGAGTTCAAGAGGGACCAGGGCATCGACCTGCGCCAGGACCGCCAGGCCCTCCAGCGTCTGACCGAGGCCGCGGAGAAGGCAAAGATCGAGCTGTCGCAGCGTCCGGAGACGGAGGTCAACCTGCCCTTCATCACCGCCGATGCCTCCGGCCCGAAGCACCTTGCGATCACGCTGTCGCGCAGCAAGTTCGAGCAGCTCACCGACGACCTGACGTCGCGCTGCCGCGGCCCGTTCGAGGCAGCGCTCAAGGACGCGGGCATGACCGCGCACGAACTCGATGAGGTCATCCTCGTCGGCGGCTCGACGCGCATGCCGGTCATCCAGGAACTCGTCAAGAGTTTCACCGACAAGGACCCGCACCGTGGCGTGAACCCGGACGAGGTCGTTGCCATCGGCGCGGCCATCCAGGCCGGTGTGCTCAAGGGCGAGGTCAAGGACGTGCTGCTCCTCGACGTCACGCCCCTGTCGCTCGGTCTCATGACCGAGGGCGAGGTGAACACCAAGCTCATCGAGCGGAACACCACGATCCCGACCGCGAAGACGCAGGTGTTCTCGACCGCATCCGACAGTCAGCCGTCGGTGGAGATCGTTGTGCTGCAGGGGGAACGGCCGATGGCGCGGGACAACCGCATCCTCGGGACGTTCACGCTCGACGGCATCCCACCCGCACCGCGGGGTATGCCGCAGATCGAGGTCGGCTTCGACATCGACGCCAACGGCATTCTCAATGTCAGCGCCAAGGATCGCGGCACCGGCAAGGAGAACAAGGTGACCATCACGGGGTCGACGACGCTCCAGAAGGACGAGGTCGAGCGCATGGTGAAGGAAGCCGAGGTGCACGCCGACGAGGACCGCAAGCGTGCGGAAGGCGTCGAGACGAAGAACCGCGCGGACCAGCTGGCCTACCAGGCCGAGAAGGCACTCGCGGACGCGGGTGACAAGGTGCCGGCCGAGCTGCGCACCGACATCGACGGCAAGGTCAAGGCTGTTCGCGACGCAATCGCAAGCAATGACTCGGACGCCATCAAGAAGGCGCACGACGACCTCGCAGCGTCGATCCAGAAGATCGGTGAGGCGGTGTACGCGCAATCCCAGCAGCCACAGACGGGTGCGGGCGAACCGCATGAAGGCAATGGCGATGGTGGCGCCCCGCATGCAGGTGCCGGCGATGGAGCCGGATCCGACGACGTCGTGGACGCCGAGTTCAAAGAGGTCTAGGCCTCACCCGAGGCAGCAGGCGGGCGTCCTCATCGGAGGCGCCCGCCTTTTCGCATCCCCGTCAGCTCGAGCAGACGGGCTTCGAGCGCATGAGCTTCTGGGCGATCGTGTTCGCTAGCGCCTCGGGATCGTCTGATGCACCGACGATGACGTCGGCGGCGACAGGTTCCCACCTGGCGGCAGGCCACCGACGGTGGTGATCTGCGAGTCGCCACGGGTTCGCCCGCGCGGCGCTCCACGCCGGAAGGCGGCGCGCAGCAGGATCGGAATCGCCATAGCGAAGAACCCGGTGAAGAACGTCAACCCGTTGGGCAGGTCTGCCTTGTGGGCCAGCCCTAGGAAGCAGAACCAGGCCGTGAGGGCGGCAAGGAGGATGACGACCGCCATCCCGACGACGAGCACCACCTCCTGGTTGCGCTCGTGCACGATGGCATGGTCAGGACGGCGTGCCTGCACCACTCGATAGATGTTCAGCGCGGTCCAGGAGTTGAGCATGATGCCGCTCACGAAGGCGAGGATCGTGATCGTCCAGCGGAACTGCGTCAGGTTGTTGACGATGAAGGCCGCGATGTTGACGATGATCAGCGAGACCGGAGTCAGGGCCCCGATGATCGGGATGGTCCAGCGCTTGAGGAAGGCGCCCGCGCCGCGACGTTCCGGCTCGTCGTCGACCCGGTTCCGAGAGCGGCTTCGTCCAAACGGCATGCCATAAGCCTACGGGTCTCGAGGCCCTGGGGAACGCCCCTTCGTCACCGGCCCGTTGCCGGACTGCGAGCGGTCGCTCGACTCGGCGCCGCAGCCCCCCCATAGGCTCGATCAATGCGTGCGCGTGGCTCGGGCGGTCGTCTCGTCGCCCGCAGGTTCGGCCTGCGAACCAGCCTTGCCGGCCGGATGCTGGCGGGCGGGGCCGTCTTCACCGCGCTCCTCATCGCGGGGGTCAGCGGGTTCCTGCTCGTGAGCCGCTCCCAGCAGACCAATGCCGGCGCGCAGTCCAACGCGGACAACCGGGCTGGGGTGGCCGGGCAGCTGATCGCCCGGGTCGTCCAGCCCCAGGCGCAGTACGCCGCGACCAACACCGCGTCGCTGTCATCGATGCAGCTCGCCTTGAGCGGCAAGACTCCGGCGTCCCTGGTCGCAGACGAGTTCACCGAGAAGCGTGTTGTCGACGTTCCGGGGCTTGACGTCGTCATCCTGGACATCCACGGCACCGTGCTCTACACGAGCGAATGCGACACGGCGACAGCCGGCACGGTCACCCACCCAACGACCGCCGCGTGCGAGCAGGGGTCCGAGCCGCACGTCGTCAGCACGCTGGCATCGGTGACTGGCGCCCTCCAGGTGGCAACGACCGTCCAATGTCAGGCGGCCCCCGCCACCATCGCCGCCGGTTCGCCGCGCGCGGCGCTCTGTCCGTCAGGCGTGGAGGGTGTGGAGATGCTGAGCGGCGGACTCCCGGCGCTCGACGTTGCGGTGCCCGTGTTCGACGTGCAGGCCGGTACGTATGCGCCACTGGGTGTCGCGGTCTACAGCGCGCCGCTGCAGGCCGAGTTCGCGCGATTCGGTCCGGTCATCGGGTACACGCCGGTCTTCCTCAGCGCGAGCGGTGGGGGCACCGTGATCCGGTTCACAGGTGGCGCGGATACCCCTGAGGTCGCCATGACGCCCTCACCCATCGCCGAGCAGTTGACTGCACACGCCACGCCGACCTCCGCGGCGATCGCGGCCAGGGCGATCTACAACGTGACAGGCGTCGGCGCGGTGGCCGGGAGCTTCGTGCCGTTGCAGGCACCGGGCGGCACGAAGATCGCCGGCTACATCGGGGTCGAGGTGCCGGTGGCGCTCTTCGCCGCGAGCACGGCTCAGGATGAGGGGACGATCGCGCAGATCGCGTTCACCGCGCTTGTCGTCGTCTGCGTGCTCGTGCTGCTCTTCGTCGATCGGTTCGTCCGCAGGCCGGTTGCTCGCCTCGAGCGCGGCGTTGACAGGATCGCCGCGGGCGACTACACCACCGACATCCCTGTGACCTCGCGCGACGAGCTCGGACGCCTCGCCGTCGGGGTGAACAGCATGCGACGGCAGATCGCCGGCTACATCGAGCACATCGACGGGTCCGTCGGCCGCCTGCAGGAGGTATCGCGGGCGCTGACCATGACCACGGGCGGTATCGAACAACTCCAGGACGCGGTGCTCGGCGCCGCAGACGCGATCGCCGGCGGGTCCGCGAGCGCGACGATGTACACCAAGCGCGGCACCGAGATCCTCCGCATGCGGAGCCGTGGACCGGAGATGCCGGACATGGCGGACGAGCTGTCGGCGGACGAGCTCGCGGCCGGCAGAAGCGTGCGTCTCGATGTCGCGGGACGCCCCGCGATTGCAGTGCCGATGCTCTATCAGGAGGCGCTCACCGGCGTCCTCCTCGTGGCAGCCGACCGGCCGGTCGCGGAAAGTGACGAGCGAGCGCTCATCACGCTCGCCAACAACGCCGCCGTCGCGATCGAGAACACACGAACTCTCGAACAGGAACGCGAGGCGGTGCGCCGGCTCCGCGAGTTGAACCAGTTGAAGAGCGATTTCCTCGACACCGCCCAGCACGAGCTGCGCACGCCGGTGCTCGCCATCCAGGGGCAGATCGAGCTGCTCAACGTCGCGTGGGACAAGTGGGACGAGGCGACGAGACTGGACATCGTGCGCGACATCGACATCTCCGTGAAATTGCTCGGCGAGACGGTCGAGAACATCGTCGACTTCGCACTCGTCAACTCCGACACCATTGACGTTCGCATGGCGCCTGTCGATGTGCAGGGCGCGATCCGGGATGCTGCAAATGACGTGCGCCGTCACTTCAAGGACGCGCTGCCGGTCGAGCTGGTGGTCGATGTCCGCGGCGCACCGCTCGTCAACGCGGATCCATTTCGTCTCCGCCAGGTGCTCCGTGCGTTGATCGACAATGCCGTGAAGTTCACGCCCGAAGGCGGCCATGTCACGGTGACCGCGCGCCGCGAGAAGGGCACGGGCTCGTGCCGCATCGAGGTCGTCGACGACGGCATCGGCATCAGCGCCGAGGCGATCCCGCGACTCTTCGACCGCTTCTACCAGGAGGACAACAGCCGCACCAGGCGCCATGGTGGCATGGGCATGGGGCTGGCGTTGGTCAGGCGGCTGTGCGACGCACACATCGCGACCGTGAAGGTGCGCAGCGATCAGGGTGGCGGCAGCACGTTCACGATCCTCTGGCCGCTCGCCGATGTGAAACCTGAGCCGCCGGCGGCCGGCTTAGTCTTCGAGCCCGTCACCACCACCGCTGATTAGCGGCAGCGACTCTCAGCGCGCCGCGAACGCGGCGAAGGCAGTACCCGCGATCGCGGTGGGCAGTCCGTCCTCGAAGAGCACGTTGTTCGTTCGTATCGACGTGATGCGCGGCCCTGGCAGCAGAATCCCGGCAAGGTTGAGCGGATCGGTGGCGGACACGCGAACCGTCTCGTTCGAGCGCTCGCGCCGGCGCACGCTGCGCAACTGGTCGACCGCCTCGGGAAGCGCGAACTGCTCACCCGCGAAACCGGTGACGAACCGGCCGCCACGCGCAGTGCCGCGTGCTTCCATGCGTCGCAGCGCCCAGACGATGTCGCGCCACGGCAGTGCAATCGTCTCGCGCGCGACGACGTCACGGAACACGACGCCCCAGCGCACGAGCAGTTGCTCGGCTATCGCCTCCGCGAGGGCGTCGTGCTCGGCAATCGATGACACCCGTGGGACGAGGGACCAACGCCCTTCGCCTGACGCGTACCCGCTCACACCGTGGCGGAGCCCGCGATGCTGCGGGCGCGACCGACCGATGCGACGGCTGATGAGCAGTCGGCGCACCGCGCTGAACCCGTCTGCCGTGAGCAGGCCGCGAGCGACGCCGTCCCAGAGTGCCGTCTCGACTTCAGTCGGCATCCTCCGCGAGAGGGTCACGATGTCGCTGGTGAACAGGGCTCCGTGCTCACGCAGGGCATCGAGAACGTCGAGTGTGGCGCCCGATGCCGGCTCGAGTGGTTGCGCCTCGCCGCGCACAGCCTGCAGCAGCCAGGGCAGGTCCGAGCGCATCACCAGCGTGACCGGCGTCGCGCGCGACGCTGAGGAATTGCTGCGATTCGGTGATCCGTCGGGATCATCACGCACCTTCAACCGCGCCCACGCAATCTCACCCGACATGCACAGCTCGTCGAGCCATGCGCTGCGATACCCGGACACGCGCGCCGGCAGGACGGTCTCCTCCCACACGCCGGCGGGGATCTCGAAGCCCTGCAGTTGCGCGATGGTCGCCGCGACACCCGCGCGCCCTTCCCGTTGTGTCCCGGGAGCCACTCGCTGCCAGCGGAGCAGGAAGCGCATGAAATCCTGGGCGGTGACAGGCTCGATCTCCTGACGGAGCCGTTGCTGCGTGTATGAGTGGATGCGCACGAGCAGACGGCGCGCGCACCACTGCTCTGTGTCGACACGGGGATCGAAGTGCCCGCGCAGCGCGAATCCCTCACCCTCGAGCATCGCGAGCCCGACAGCGATCTCCGTCGTCCCGAGTCCCGTCAGCGTCGCGAGTGCCACTGCGCTCAGGGGTCCACTCACGTCGAGGTGGCCGCGGAGCGTCGCGGTCACCGTGGCATCGGGCTCCGGCGCCGCGCCACGAAGCGCGAGTGGGAGCGCGAACGTCGATGGGTCCAGAGTCGCATCCGTCCACAGTCGCTCGACAGCGGGAAGACGTTCGGCGGCGCACCAGAACGGCTGCGTGTCGTGCGTGACGGTGACCGCACGACCGCGCTCGACGAGTGCCGCAAACCATTCGCCCCATGCGGCAACGGGACGGGTCACGACGAGCGACACGAGGAGGTCGTGCAGCTCATCGATGTCGCGCGGATCGGGGCTCGCCTCGCCGCGAACTCGCGCTATCGCGTCGGGATCGAGCGCAGCGAGGTCGCGTGCTTCGACTGGAAGCCCGCGGCGCAGTGTGATCGCTCGGCTGCGACGCTCTTCGAGCGGTGCGTCATCGAGGAACGTGTAGGGCCGCCCGTTGACGATCTCGTGCGCCAGCGGCGAGGGCTCGACCGTGTCCCGATAGCTGATCTCGACTTCCTGGCGCTCGATGCGCACGACGAGCTCGCGCAGCGAGTCGACGTCCATCACCTCGTGCAGGCAGTCGTACATCGTCTGGTTGACGAGAGGATGATCCGGCGCCTCAAAGGGACCCGTCGGATTCTCGTTCTGACAGGCGACGAGTTGCGGGAACACCGCGCCCATGATGTCGTCGGACTCGAGGCGCTGAATCGGGGCCGGATTCTTGCGACCGCCCTTGAAGCGCAGCACGGTGAGCGAGCGGTTGAGGTTCCAGCGCCAGCGCACGGCCCACATCGGCGCGAAGATCGCCGCCTTATGCAGGACCGACTCCACCGTGTTGGACGAGAGGAACTTTGGGATGTCCTCCAGCGGAAAGCTGTGCTGCGGACCAAGCGACAGGAGCACGCAGTCGTCGCTGGCCGCGGCCTGCAGCTCGAAATCGAACGTCGCGCAGAAACGCTTTCGCAGCGCGAGACCGAGGGCGCGATTCACGCGTCCGCCGAACGGCGCGTGCACGACGAGCTGCATACCACCGCTGTCGTCGAAGAAGCGCTCGAGGACGATGTGTTCGAGGGTCGGCAGGACCCCGAGCGCGGTGCGACCCGCGGCAAGGTAGCGAACCACCATGGCGGCGACATCGTTGTCGACGCCGGCGCGTTGCTCCACCCACGTGATCGCCTCGTCGGCGCCACCCTCGGCGAGCAGGGCGTCGACTCCGCTGCGGAGATCGGAGACTTCGCGGCTCAACTCCTCCGTGCGCGCGGGTGCTTCACCGAGCCAGAAGGGAACCGATGGGGGCGCGCCGTGCGCGTCCACCACGCGCACCGTGCCCGCAACCACACGCCGGATCTTCCACGACGTACTGCCGAGCAGGAAGATATCGCCCGCGGACGACTCGATGGCCCAGTCCTCGTTGACCGTGCCGATGAACGTGTCATCCGGCTCAGCGAGGACTCGGTAGTCGCCGGTCTCCGGTATGGCGCCGCCCGACGTCAATGCCGCAAGGCGCGCGCCGCGACGCGCGCGAACCTCGCCGTTGATCTGGTCGCGGTGCAGGTACGCGGCCACGCGGCCGCGGCCGGTCGGAATGCCTTCAGACACGAGCTCGACGATGCGATCGAACTCCTCGCGCTGCAGATCGGCGAATGGTGCCGCCTTGCGCATCAATTCGAACAGGTCTTCCTCGCGCCAGTTCTCCGCTGCACACTCGGCAACAATCTGCTGCGCAAGGATGTCCATGGGCAGATGCGGCGGGTGCACGGCGTCGAGCGCGCCGCTGCGAACGCCCGCAAGCAGGGCCGTGCATTCGACGAGCTCGTCGCGTGTCAGCGGGTACAGGCGTCCTTTCGGTGTGCCACCCCGGCTGTGGCCCGACCGGCCCACTCGTTGCAGAAAGGTCGCGATGCTTCGCGGCGACGCGATTTGACAGACGACCTCGATCGGCCCGATATCGATACCCAACTCCAGCGATGCGGTCGCGACGAGGGCGCGCAACTCGCCGGCGCGGAGCTGGGACTCGACGCGTTGACGCCGCTCTCTCGACAGGCTGCCGTGATGCGCCGCAACGGCGTCATCGCCGAGGCGCTCCGCAAGCAGGTGCGCGACGCGCTCGGCCATGCGCCGCGTGTTGACGAACACCAGTGTGGTGCGATGCGCCTTCACATGCGTTGCGATGGCGTCGAGGACCTCACCGAGTTGCTCGCGCGAGGACACCGCCTCCAGTTCTCCCGATGGCAGTTCGATGGCAACGTCAAGCGCACGCCGGTGGCCGACGTCGACGATCGAGCAGCGCGGGCTGCCGTCGGCGTTGCTCCGCGTGGGACCGGCTCCCACCAGCAAGCGCGCGACTGTCCCGATGGGGCGTTGCGTTGCCGAGAGCCCGATGCGGACCGGGCGGCGCGTGCAGAGCCGCTCGAGACGCTCGAGCGTGATCGCGAGGTGGGATCCGCGCTTGTCGCGTGCGACCGAGTGGATCTCGTCGACGATGATCGTTGTCACGGACGTGAGCGCGGCGCGGCTGCGCTGGGACGTGACGAGCAGATACAGCGACTCCGGCGTGGTCACCAGGAAGTTCGGCGGCCGCTTGATCATCGCGGAGCGCATGGACGCCGGCGTATCCCCGGTGCGCACCTCCGCGCGGAGTCTGGGCAGCGTCAGGCCCATCTCCTCGCCGATGGCGGCAATCTCCGCGAGCGGCGTCTCAAGGTTCTGCTGCACGTCCACGGCGAGCGCCTTGAGGGGCGACACGTAGACGACCTGGGTCGCGCCTTCAACAGCCTCGCCGCGCTCCGCGGCCCGATACAGCGCGTCGATGCAGACAAGAAAACCTGCAAGGGTCTTGCCCGAGCCCGTCGGCGCTGCGATGAGCGTGTCGTTTCCTGCCGCGATCTGCGGCCACCCCTGGCTCTGTGCGGGCGTGGGGCCCTCAGCGAACCGGCGCTCGAACCAAGCCCGCACCACCGGGTGGAACGCACTCATGTCGCTCATCTGGGACGCCGATTCTAGCATCGGCCCCGGAACAGGTGTTCGGTCAGGGCGATCGGTTCAGATGCCCCGGTCGACTAGGTCGCCCAGACCCCCGAGGCCGCCACCGAAAAGCCCTCCTCCGCCTCCGAGGCCACCGAGCGGACCCTCACCGCGGTGGTGTTCCTGGGTACGGTCCTGCTCTGCCTCGAGCGCCAGGACGGAGCAGAGGACCAGGAGATCGTTCTGACCCTCGGCGATGTCGACCCCGTACGAGTCGGCGAGGCTGATCCAGGCCTTCGACACGGTGGCGATGGTCTGCCCATTGGCGGTGAGGGTGAAATCGTGCCCGAAGAAGTTGCCGCTCATCTCCATCTCCTGGCCGCCTGACACGGAGACGTTCCATTTCGGGTGAAAGGGGCCCGTGAAACGCTGGTGCACCTCGGCAGTCACGCCACTCGTCAGCGCGATCTCGTACGTCGCGAGCAGTGCGACGAGCTTGCGGCTCACGCGCCCAACCTCCGCGCCGGTCAGGTCGTTGACCAGCATCAACCCGTGAATGCTGAGCACCTTGCCGTCGACCTTCAGGACCGGCTGGCCGGCGTCGTTGAGGATGTCGTTGTCCTCACCCAGGCGAAAGAGCTTCTCGCGGACCTGGTAGCGCATCGGTGACCTCCAGTTAGGGGTCTCCCTCCCTGACTGTGCGCGCGAAGTCTATCCGAGCAGTTGGGAGGCGAACGACTCGAGCCGGGACTCGCTCACGGCGGGGACTACGGTGAGGATGGCTCCGGAGTTCCCCGACTCGGCGAGGATCCCATCCTCGGTCGTGCTGCCCCCTTTCGCGAAGGTGACGTAGTCCGCTTTGTCGCCGACGCCGGACACGGCGGTCACGTTATACGTCACCCCCTGCTGCGTCGCGGCCTTCCGTTGGCCGGCCTCGACGGACGTGAAGAAATCCACCTTGACCGGGCCTGTGCCGACGACGAGGATGGCAACGTCCCTGAAGTCAGTGGAGGTGTACTGGCAGGAGACCCCTGAGTCGCCCGGGGCGTTGCCGGTCGTCGGCTGCTGCTTCGGAGCACCCACCGTCAGCCCCAGCGCGCCGTTGAGGACATCTGCTGTCGGGCACGTCACGCTCACCGGACCAGCAGTAGACGTCGGCGCCGCGGTCGGAGTGGACGTTGCCGGGGCGCTTGAACCCGACGGCGTCGCAGTCGAGCCGCCGCACGCGACCTGAGCCAACCCGGCGAGCGAGATGACGAGGACGGTCAATGCCGAGAAGCGCCTCCGCATGGCCGAAGTGTACGCGCAGGCATGCCCGATCACGACCCTATCGCCCGCCCGGTTTCATGGCTGTGCCACGACCCGTGTCCGGCGGCGCGGTTCCCGGAGCGATCGTCCGCATCATCGTGGCATTCGGTGTGCTCAGTCAGATGTGACGAGGCGTTCGCTGGTCTCCTGCCAGGGAGACCATTCGCATGCCGCAATCAGCGCATTTGAAGCCAGGTCGTTCAAACCCCGTTTGAGGATCCGCGAACGTCAATGGCACCACGCGCGTGCCGCCGCAGTGCTTGCAGCGCCACTCGTGCGCCTGGTCTTCGGGGGTCATAGCAGGGGTCCAACCGCCTTTCCGGCGAGGCTACCGTATTCGGCGGTGTGGTGGAGGCGCCGGGGATCGAACCCGGGTCCGAAGCCGCGTTCCATGCGACATCTACGAGCGTAGTCCCGGTATTGATCTCACCAGAGCCGCGCCCTGGGACCAGGCTCGGCTTCGGCCAGCCTCGGTGTATGTCCCGCCCGGCGCCGAGGCGCCACCGGGCGGCGAGGCTGCTGGTATTAACGTCGGATCCGACTTCCACAGCCGAGAAGCCGGTCGACGTCAGGCCGAAGCCTGAGCTTTTTTCGCTTTTGCTACTTACGCAGCGAGAGCGAGGGGTGCGTTATTCGCACGTATATTTTTCCCGGTTTTACGAGCCCGGGGCTCGACTCGCATTCGCACGACCCACGACCCCGTCGAAACCAATACGCCCCCATGGACGCAGCGATCCGAGATCGGCGTGCCCAACCATGATACCTCGCCGCGGTGCGCTGCGCAATCGTCGTGAGAGAGCACTCACGGCAAAGTTGTTGGTACGTAACGGCTTCGCATCCTTCACCGCGCCATGCGTGCGCTCGTTGGTAGGCTAATGCCGTGGTTACCGCTCCGGCGATTCAGCGCGCCCGCGCGTCGAGATCGTCATGACACCCGTTTCTGCTGACGTCACAGTGACGGCCACGCAGCCTTTCGTCGCGTCTCCGGCGACATATGGCCGGCTGCTGCGCACTCCGGGGCTGCGCTCGCTGCTGGTCTCCTCACTGCTGACCCGCACGGCGTCGCAGATGTGGACGGTCGGACTCGTGCTCTTCGCACTGCAGCGATATCACTCGGCGGGTGTCGCCGGCGTGTCCATCTTCCTGCTCATCTTTCCGGGCCTGATGCTCGCCCCGATTGCCGGTGCGCTGCTCGACCGGCATGGGCGAAAGCGATTGATGCGCCTGGACTTCGGCGTCGCAGCGGCGTGTCTGGCAGCGATCGTGACGCTGGCCGCCTCGAATCACCTGCCGGTGTGGGGTCTGTATGCCCTGCTTGTCGCCGGGTCGGTGACCAGCACCCTGAGCATCGCGGGCGCTCGCTCCTTCTTCCCACTCATCGTCCCCCGCGACCTCTGGGACCGTGGCAACGCGGCCGACAGCATCTGCTTCGGCGTCTCGGCGATCCTCGGCCCCGGGCTCGCCGGCTTCCTCATCGCCGCGCTCGGGAGTGAGGCCGCCCTGGCGGGCGCTGCCGTCGCCTACATCGTCGGAGCGATCGCTCTGCAGGGCGTCATCGAACCGGCAGGCTTCGGCGAGGTGTCGAGCAGGATCCTGTACGAGGCTCTGCGTGGCCTGCGCTATGTGATTGCCAATCGAACGCTGCGCTGGATCGCTGTCTCGATGTCGATCCTCAATGTCGGTTGGGGCATGGTCATCGTCGCGCTTCCGGTGATCGTGTTCCGCCTCCACGGCACGGCGGCGCTCGTGGGTGTCCTGCTGGCGATCAACGGCGCGATCGGGATTCCAGCCGCCTTGTTCGCAGGCCGGGTACGAACGGAAGGACGGGAGCGACAGTTCATGGCCATTCTGGGCACGACCATGGGCCTCGCCACCCTCCTGTTGCTCGTCCCGTCAGTGGCGGCGATTGCCGTGGGGATCGCGATCATCGGCGCGGCTGACGGACCCTTCAACATCTGCACGTTCTCCCTCCGTCAGCGCCGAACCGCCCGTGCATGGTTCGGACGCGCATTCGCGGTCTCGATGGCGCTCAACTTCGCAGGCGTCCCGATTGGATCTGCCCTCTCGGGCCCGATCCTCGGCGCCTCGATCCCGTTCGCGATCGCGCTGGCTGCCTTGCTGATGGTGAGCGGAGGCGTCCTGATGGTGCTCAAGATTCCCGCGGTTGAGGAGCCTGCGTAGCACTGGACGCCTCACCCGCGCGACGGTCTGCCTCGGTGCCGGAAGTCGGAGACCTTGGTCGAGGCGACGAGTGCGTTGAAGTCGTCGCCGTGGGGCATGTCGATCCGACCGAATTGCTCCACGGCGTCCGTCATCGTGCGTTCGCCTTTCGCGATGGGTCCGCCGGCGAAGCAGCCGCCGAACCGCGTCCCGGCCCACCGGCTGACGCTCTCGAGGTGACGATCGCAGCAGAACATGAAGGCGACGCCATCGCGGTGCGGGAAGAACAGGAACTTCATCGCCTGCTCGCCGCACGCCTCCGCCGGCAAATCGGTTTCGGGATTGATCGGGCCGATGCACTGTTCGCTCATCGCAAGGAAGCCTACCGGCGTCAGCGTTGACTGTCTCGATCAGCCAAGCTGCTCGAGCAGTGGCACCGTTGCCTCGGGGCCCGGCAACGCGTTGACCTCGTCGCGTACCAGGACGTCAGGTCGCCACGCCCGGCCAAGCTCGACGATGGCCGGGGCGTGACGCCGGGAGCCCCGCCGCGCGAAATGCTCTCGGAGATCCCCGTCCTCCCGTTCTGGGTCGACCTTGACGAGCGTCGCGGCTCCACCGACCCGGCGCGCGACTCGCTCGTCGGAAACGCCGTGAAACCAGCAGCGCTGACGGCGAACTGGAGATTGCCCGAACCGGCACCCGCAACGGTGTGACCGGCACGTTCGGCGGCATGGGCAATGGGGACCAGCGGCTGGAGGTGACCAGGGCCGCCGATGAACGTGCTCAGGATCCGCACCGCGAGCAGTGTATGGACGTTGCATGACCGCGCCCGCGCAGCAGACTTCGGGCGCCGTTGCTAGGCTGACCCCATGCCTCATTTCGACGCACCGTCCGGGGCGGATCCCGCGGTCGGCCGGCAGCTGAAGCGCGTCATCGTCATCGGGACGAGCGCGCGCACGGACGAGCGCGAGCAGCGCGACATCGAGCTCGACGAGCTCGAGGAACTCGCGCGCACGCTCGGCACCGAGGTGATCGAGCGCAGCCTCATCGCATTGCGGGAGCCGCACCCGGCGACCTTCTTCCGCTCTGGTGTCGTCGCGGCGTTCGCGTCGCACCTTGCGGAGCTCGGCAATCCGGCCGTGCTCTGCAACGACCAGCTGACCCCTCGCCAGCAGCGGAACCTGCAGGAGGAATGGGGAGTCCCGGTGCTTGACCGTACGGAGGTCATCCTGGCGATCTTTGCCCGGCGGGCGATCACCGCCGAGGGCCGCGTCCAGGTCGAGATGGCGCAACTCGAGCACCTCCTCCCCCGCCTGGCGGGCGGCTGGTCGCACCTCGAGCGCCAGCGAGGCGGTGTCGGGCTTCGCGGCGGACCTGGTGAGAAGCAGATCGAGGTCGACCGCCGGCTCATTCGCCAGCAGCTGAAGCGCCTGCGCCAGCGTTTGGTCGTCATCGAACGCCAGCGCCAAACCCGGCGGACGGCGCGCACCAATGTCCCGCTGGCGTCGTGCGCGCTCGTCGGGTACACGAACGCCGGCAAGTCGACGCTGCTCAACGTCATGACCCATAGCGAGGTGCTCGCCGACGACCTGCTCTTCGCCACGCTCGACCCCACGTCGCGCCGGCTCGAACTGCCGTCGGGCAAGCTCGTGATCCTCACCGACACGGTCGGCTTTATTCAGAAGCTGCCGACCGAGCTGGTCGAGGCCTTTGCCGCGACGCTCGAGGAGGTGCGCCAGGCACACATGCTCTGTGTCGTGGTCGACGCCTCGCATCCCGATGCCGAGCAGCAGCTCGAGACCGTGCTCGAAACGCTCCGCTCGATGGAGTGCGAGCAGC
Source organism: Saccharimonadales bacterium (SeqCode) (assembly GCA_035532495.1). GTDB lineage: Bacteria > Chloroflexota > Dormibacteria > Aeolococcales > Aeolococcaceae > Palsa-851. The sequence continues at coordinate 12,640 of DATKQX010000086.1, read as the reverse complement.
CGATGATCCTCGTGATCAGCAAGGTCGACCGGCTCACGACCTCGGAGGTCCGCGCCGCACGTCTCCGCCTCGGCGACGTCGCCGGCGTGTCGGCACTTGCGGTCAGCGCGACCCGCGGCGTCGGGCTTCGCGAGCTGCGTCAGCGCATCGATGGGCTGGCGGCGGAACTTGTCCCCGACATCAAGGCGAACCGTCCGAGCGCGGCCTCGCAGGCCGTCGCACCGGACTCCGAGATCGAGGCAGCGGCGGGCTGAATCAGCGCTTCAGCGCACGATCCATGTCACGTTGCGCATCGCGCTTGGCGAGGTCCTCGCGCTTGTCCCAGAGCTTTTTGCCGCGAGCGAGCCCGATCTCGACCTTGACCCGGTTGCGCACGAGGTAGAGGCGCAGCGGGATGATCGTCAACCCCTGTGTGTGCACACGCGCGTCGAGGTACTCGATCTCGCGCTTGTGCAGCAGCAAGCGGCGGCGGCGCTCGGGTTCGGCGTTGTGCCGATTGCCCTGCTGATACGACGCGATGTTCACCTGCATGAGCCACGCCTGCCCGTTCTCGATGCGCACATAGCCTTCTCGCAGGCCGATGCGACCGTTGCGCAGTGACTTCACCTCGGTGCCGGTCAGCTCGATGCCGGCCTCCAGGCTCTCGACGATGCTGTACTCATGCGTTGCGCTGCGGTTGCGCGCGAGCAGGTTGTCTCCTGGTTTCCGCGCGGGCGTCGTCATGACCGGCGACCGCGCAGAAACGCCGCCGGCGTCATCGCACGCTTTCCCGGCGGCGTGATCATGTCGATCCGATAGCCACCGCCCCACGCCGCGACGACGACCGACTCACCCTCATGCCGGGCCACCTCGCCGGCCCCGACCATCTCGAACAGATCGGTCACCGCACCTTCCTGCACCTGGACATCGACGCCGGCAAGCGGTGCCACCACGCCTGGCCATGGTTGCAACGCACGGACCATCCTATCGACCTCGACGGCACTGCGTACCGACCAGTCGACGCGACCGTCGTCGCGCCCGAGCCGCGGGGCGTACGTGACACCGACGGTCGATTGCGGTTGCGCCACCGCGGTTCCCTGCGCGAGGGCGTCGAGCACACCGAGCAACGCTTTCGCGCCCACGTTGGCCAGCTCGCGCGTCAGTGCCGGCGTTGTCGCCGAATCGCCGGTGGCAAGACGCGCAGTTGCGTAGACCGGTCCGGTGTCGAGTCCGGCTTCCATGCGCATGATCGAAACGCCAGTCTCGGTGTCACCGGCGAGGATGGCGTGCGCGACCGGGGAGGCGCCGCGCCACCGTGGCAGCAAGGACGCATGCACGTTCACCGATCCATAGCGCGGGGCATCGATGAGCGGCGACGGCAGGATCTGCCCGTATGCAGCGACGACGAGGCAGTCGAGCTGCAGCGCGAGCACCTCGGCGACCGTTCCCGGAAAGCCGATCTTTACGGGCATCAGCACCGGAAGTCCCATGTCGCGCGCGGCGTCGGCGACCGGGCGCGGCGCCGCCCGTCCGCGGTTCCCCGGGCGATCCACCCGCGTCACCACGGCAGCCACGTCATGATGCTCTGCGCATGCCTGCAGCGACGGCACCGCGAATGCCGCGGTGCCACAGAAGACGAGCCTCACACAGCGCTGACGACGCCGGGCTCCTCAGCCTCCTGTGCGGGTTCGATCTCGCGCAGCGTTCCCTCGTTCACCCGGCTGGTGAAGAGAATCCCGTCGAGATGGTCGATCTCGTGCTGGATCGCGCGTGCGAGCAGGCCGTCGCCTTTGATGCGCACCTCCTTGCCATGGCGGTTCAAACCCTTGGCAACCACCCGCTGACAGCGAGTGACCTCGCCGACCCATCCGGGTACGGACAGGCAGCCCTCGAGGCCGGTCTGCTCGCCCTCGCAGCGAACCATCTCGGGATTGGCGATCTGATAGATCTGGTTGTCGACGCGCAGGACGATGACGCGCAGCGACACGCCGACCTGCGGTGCGGCCAGGCCTACGCCGTTGGCCTCGAACATCGACTCGACCATGTCATCCATCAAGCGACGAATCGCATCATCGACTCGCGGGACGCGAGTCGCCTTGGTGGTCAGGACGTCGTTGTGATCCGACGTCAGGATGATGGGAAGGACTGCCACGGTCTATCTCCGTTCATGGCCCAGGATCAACGTCGATGCTCCAGCCTCGACCCCTGGGAAGATGTGCAAACGCCCTCTCGATGTCGGTGCCCCGCACCGTGATCTGCCAGCGATACTCGCCGCGCAGGCGATGCAGAAATGCCGGCGTCGGACCGAGGACCTCGAGCCCGGCGCCAATTCCGAGTGTATCAGACAGTCGCTGAGCGTCCCTACGGGCCTCGATCTCGGCTTCGGCGTCGTCGCGATGCGTGAACGTGCAGACGCAGAGCCGTGCGTATGGCGGGAAGTGCAGCGCTTTGCGAACCCGGATCTCGTCGCGTGCGAATCCGAGATAGTCGTGGGTGGTCGCGTGCCGGACCGCGTAGTGCTCGGGACTGTACGTTTGCAGCACCACCTGCGCGGGCTCGTCGCCCCGCCCGGCCCGCCCTGCCACCTGCGTGAGCAGTGAGAAGGTCAGCTCGCCGCTGCGGTAATCGGGGAAGTGCAAGGACGTGTCCGCGTTGACAATGCCGACGAGCCGGACGTTGCCGAGGTCCCACCCCTTCGCGACCATCTGCGTACCGATGAGACAGTCGGCGTCGTGGCGGCGAAAGGCGTCATAGATGTCGAAGTACGCGTCGCGGGTGCGCGTGGTGTCGCGGTCCATGCGGATGAGACGCAGGGTGGGGAAACGCTCGCGTACCTCTCGCTCGAGCCGTTCGGTGCCCATGCCCAGCGCGCGTATCGAGCGCGACCCGCACGCGGGACACGCGTCCGGCAGTGGGATGGAGAGCCCGCAGTAGTGGCAGTCGCAGCTGGCGCGGTCGACATGGTGCACGAGCGACACGCTGCAGTTGCTGCACGTCAGCGCCTCGCCGCACGTGCGGCACAGCACGACCGTCGCCGTGCCCCGGCGATTGAGGAACAGGATCGATTGCCCACCCTGCGCGTGGCATTCCTGCATTGCACGATCGAGCGTCACCGACAGCGGACCGGTGTTGCCCGCGCGCAGCTCGTCGCGCAGGTCGACGACCTCGATCGGCGGCAGCGCGCGGCCGCTGACGCGCGCCGGCAGCGTCGCGAGCTCGAGGTCGCCGGTGTGCGCGCGATAGAAGCTTTCCACGCGCGGCGTGGCGCTGCCCATCACCACCGGCGCGTCGCAGAGCGCGCCGAGCATGAGCGCGACGTCGACGGCGTGGTACCGCGGCATGCGGTCCTGCTTGTACGCGGGGGCGTCCTCCTCGTCGACGACGACGATGCCGAGGTCGGCGACGGGCGCAAACACGGCGCTGCGCGAACCGATGATGACGTCGTGCGCCCCGGCGCGAATCCGACGCCACTCGGCGGCGCGCTCGGCGTCGGTGAGCGCAGAGTGGACCACGGCGATCCTCCCCGGGAAGCGGACCGCGAAACGCCGGATCATCTGTGGTGTCAGCGCGATCTCCGGGACGAGCACGATGGCTCCGCGCCCGGCCGCGAGCGCGGCGTCGATTGCCGCGAGATACACCTCCGTCTTCCCACTCCCGGTGACGCCGTGGAGCAAGACGCGGCGGTGCGTTCGCGAGGCGATTGCTTCCAGCAACGGCGCAACGGCCGAGCACTGCGCGTCGTTAAGCACCGGCGGGGGCTCGGGTGGGCCTGCCGCGCCGGCTTCGGCGACCGCGCGCGACATCGAACGCGGCCCCGCCCGTCGCGAGGGACGTGTCCGGACTCCCTTGGGGAGCATGGCCCGGAGCACCTCGCCAAGCGGTGCGCAGTACCGTTGCGCGATCTGCCGCGCGAGCGCGAGATGGTGGTCCAGGATGAGACGAGGCTCGTCGATGACGAGGTCGATGGCGCGCACATCGGCGTGATCGGTCAGCTCTGAGCGCTCGACGACGTAGCCGAGGATGGACCGCTTGCCGAACGGGATCTGCACGCGCACGCCCGGCAGCACGAGCTCGACGAGCTCGTCCGGGATCGAGTACGTGTATGCGTCGCGCGGCAGCTGCGAGCGCGTCTCGGGGACGACTGACGCGAAGCTCATCGCAGCCGGCTTGCAATCATGCGCAGGATCTCGTCCGCAATGACCGATTTCGGCGCGCGCGCGATCTTCTGCGAGCCGCCGTCCGGGTCGATCACGGTCACCTCGTTGTCGTCGGCACCCATGCCGATGCCGGACTGCGACACATCGTTGACGACGATGAGGTCGAGTTGCTTCGCCGCGAGCTTCGCCTTGGCGTGCTCGATGAGATGCTCCGTCTCGGCGGCGAACCCAACGCGAAACACGCCCGCGGCCGCATCGTCGTCACGAAGTGAGCTGAGGATGTCGATCGTCGGCACAAGCTCGAGCGTCATCACGCCCGAGCCCTTCTTGAGCTTCTGCGCCGCAACGTCGCGGGAGCGCCAGTCGGCGACGGCGGCGGCCATGATCAGCACTCGCGCGCCGGGGAGTGCGGCACGCACAGCGGCATGCATGTCGGCGGCGGTCTCCACCGCGATGATGTCAAGACCGGCCCGCGGCGCCGGTGGATTCGCCGCGGTGACGAGTGTGACCGTCGCTCCGTGGCCCATCGCCGCCGCCGCAAGCTCATTCCCCATCTTCCCGCTCGAATGGTTGCCCACATAACGGACGGGGTCGATCGGCTCGCGGGTCCCACCCGCGGTGATGACGAAACGAAGGCCGGCGAACGAGGGGTCAGGCCCCGGCGCCAAGGAGGTCTCCCACCGCAAGGACGATCTCGTCCGGCTCGACCATGCGCCCCGTGCTCTCGTGGCCGCTGGCGAGCCTGCCTCGCACCGGCCCGATGATCCGCGCGCCGCGCGAGGTCAACGTCGCCGCGTGACCCTGGGTGGCGGGGTGCTCCCACATCGCCGCCTCCATCGCCGGGGCAACGAGCATCGGCGCGCGGCACGCGAGTGCCGTTGCGGTCACCGGGTCGTTCGCCAGCCCGAGGGCGAGGCGCGCGATCAAGTCGGCCGACGCCGCGACCACCACCTGCGCCTCGCACCACTCCGCAAGGGACAGATGGCTCATCCCGTGCCCGTCGCCCGCTCCATCCTCGTCCCACATGCTCGAGGCGACAGGGCTGCCGCTGAGCGCGCGCAGCAGCATCGGCGTGACGAAATGCGTGGCGGCGTCGGTCATCGCCACACGGACCTCGGCGCCCGCGCGGCGGAGGTCGGTGATCACCTCACAGGCTTTGAAGGCGGCGACGCTGCCGCCGACACCGACGAGGACCCTCCGGCCCTGCAAGTCGACGGTCATGGCTGTTCTCCGTCGCGGACGGCGCGATCCGCCTCGATGATGGCGAGGATCTCCCGGGCGGCGCGGGTTGCATCGTCGTTCACGACCTGATGATCGTACGTGTCCTTGAGCGCCAGTTCCGAGATGGCCTGCTGATGGCGTGCCTCCAGGCTCGCCGGATCCTCGGTGGCGCGATCGACGAGGCGCTGCTCGAGGGCCTCAGCGCTGGGGGGCAGGAGGAAGACGTAGATCGTTCCGTCCCCGAGGCGGCTGCGTACCTTCTCCGCGCCCTGGACGTCGATCTTGATCACGGTGTCCTTCCCGGACGAGATCGCCCGGTCGACGCTCTCGAAGGTCCGCCCCTTCAGCTCGCCGTACACGGTCGACCACTCGAAGAACTCGTCGCGATCGATCATCGCCCTGAAGGTAGCCCCGTCGACGAACCAGTACGCAACGCCGTCGACCTCGCCGGGGCGGGGCGCGCGCGTCGTGTACGACACGCAGTACGCAAGCGTCGGATCGAGGGCGAACAGCTCGCGCAGGACGGTGTCCTTGCCGACGCCGCTCGGACCGGTGAGGACGATGAGGATGCCTCGAGCGCTCAAGGCTCCGGACTCCGCAAGCGGTCGCGCGCTGCGACGAGCTCCTGTGGCAGCGCTGAGTCGAAGGTGCGCTCCGTGGCATCGGCGGGATGAACCAGGCGCAACCGCATCGCGTGGAGCGCGGGGCGTGCGAGCGTCGCGTCGGGGCGCCCGTAGACGGTGTCGCCGATGATCGGATGTCCAATCGACGCGAGGTGCACGCGAATCTGGTGCGTACGGCCTGTGCGCAGCGACAACTCGAGCACGGTCGCCCCATTGAGCCGTTCGACGACGCGAAAGTCGGTGACCGCCCCGCGGCCTCCTTCCATGATGGCCATGCGCCGGCGATCGCGGGGGTGTCGCCCGATCGGCGCGTCGATGGTCCCCGACTCCTCACGGAACCCGCCATGGACGAGCGCCCAGTACGTCCGCCCGAGCGTGCGATCGCTCAACTGCCGCGCCAGACTGCGGTGCGCGGCCTCGGTCTTGGCGACCACGAGCAGACCGCTCGTGTCTCGGTCGAGGCGGTGCACGATGCCCGCGCGCTCCACGCCGCCGAGCAGCGACCATGTGGTCCCGCGCTGCTTGAGCCCGTCGGCGAGCGTTCCCGAAGGGTGTCCCGGCGCGGGATGCACGACGAGTCCCGACGGCTTGTCGATGACAGCCAGCGCGTCGTCCTCGTACACGACGGTGAGGTCCACCTGCGGCCGAGCCGGCGTTGGGCCCGGGGACCCCGTGTCGGCGATGTCACCCGGTTCGACGACGACCGACGCGGTGTCGCGCACCCGCTGTCCGGGGCGTCCCGTCCGGCCGTCGACGGTCACGAGCCCAGCGTCGATCATGGTTCGAGCGGCATGGCGCGTGACGTTGCGATGCTCGGCGAGCCAGACGTCGAGTCGGGGCAGCACCGCGGTGGCGGCGTCGCTCATGACGATTTCGGTGTTGGCGTGAAACGCTGTGACGGCAGGAAGCTGAGCACCAGCAACACGACGATCGCGATGACGATGGAACTGTCGGCAACGTTGAACACAGGCCAGAAGTGAAAGTCGACGAAGTCGACGACGTAGCCCTGCACGAGACGGTCGACACCGTTCGAGAGCGCGCCGCCGAGGATCATGCCGATGAGCACCTGGCGGTACCACGTGGTCCCGTAGCGGTAGCCGAAGAAGATGATGTAGAGGCTCACAGCCAGCGCAACCGCGAGGTAGAACCAGTGGAGTTGCGGCAGCACGCTGAAGGCGGCGCCGGTGTTCTGCACGCGATCAATGGACACGATCGCGTTCGGCCAGACCTGCTGTCCGAGGGCGAGGTGTGTGGCGATGAGCCACTTCGTGAAGTGATCGAACGCGGCGACGAACGCGGCCGTGCCGATGATGACCACGTAGATCTGCCGGCGCGAGACGCGGCGCGGGTCGGCTACCGCTTGACTCCCAGCCAGCATCTGGCACCTCCCACCTCACCTTCCCACTGCGCGAGATCATCGCCTCGCTGGTCCTCGATCGCCAGCGCGAGCGTCTCGGCCTGCAGCCACGTGCCGTGCGCGTCGACCGCGCGACGCACGTCGCCGTCTGCGTCGACCATCAGCGTGATCCGGTCCTCAACGCGCAGTCCCGCCTGCTTGCGGAGCTCGTTCACCTTGCGGCTGACCTCGCGCGCGAGCCACTCGAGGCGGAGCGCATCGGTGATCGTCGTGTCGAGCACGACCGCGGCGTGTCCTTCTGTCGGTTGGACGTACAGCACCTGCTTGACGTTCAGCTCCTCGCAGAAGATCGCTTCAACCTCGGCGCTGAGCGGCTCGCTCGCCAGCGTCGCGGAGGCGAGTGGCTGGCGCACCCGGACACCCGCGGTCGTCCGCGCCGCCAGTCCGTCCTCGACCAGATGGCGGAGCCTGCTCATCTCCGCGAGCACGTCCGGATCGCGCCACGATCCCGACACCTTCGGGTAGTTGGTGAGGTGCACCGAATCCGGCGTTCCCGATGTCGGCGGCGGATCGCCGTTGAATCCGCTGAGGTTGCGGTACATCCGCTCCGCCATATAGGGCATGAACGGCGCCACCAGCCCGGACAGCGTGATGAGCACGGTGTGCAACGTCGCGAAGGCGGCCTGTGCGTCCGAGCTGGTGCCGGCGCTCTTCCAGAAGCGGCGACGTGAGCGCCGGACGTACCACTTCGAGAGATCCTCGACGAATGCCTCCACCGCGTGACAGGCGTCCGACGCGTCGTAGCGCTCCATCGCCTCGCGCACCGACTCGACGGTCTCCGCCAGCCGCGACAGACACCAGCGGTCAAGCACCGGCCGCTCGGTGACCGGCGGTCCCGCGGATGCCGGGTCGAACTCCTCGGTGAGCGCGTACGTCACGAAGAAGGAGTACACGTTCCAGAGCGTCAGCATGAACAGGCGGACGACATCCTGGAACGAGTTCGCGCTGACCCGCAGCTCGGCGTTCTCCACGCCCTGAGCGAAGAAGTACCAGCGAGCCGCATCCGCGCCGAACTGGCTGAAGATGGTCTCCGGCTCGATGGCGTTGCCGCGCGACTTCGACATCTTCTTGCCCTGTTTGTCGAGCAGCGTTCCCACGACGACACAGTTCTTGTATGCGGGCGAATCGAACAGCAGCGTCGACTCCGCGAGCAGCGAGAAGAACCAGCCACGAGTCTGATCCACGCCCTCGCAGATGAAGTCGGCGGGGTGCGTGTGCTCGAACAGCTCCCTGTTCTCGAACGGATAGTGCTTCTGTGCGAAGGGCATCGCACCGGAGTCGTACCAGCAGTCGATGACATCGGTCACGCGACGCATCACGCCCTTGCACGCCCTGCACTCGAGCGTCACCTCATCGATGAACGGGCGGTGGAGATCGTCGTCGACGGTCAACCCGACGTCGGCCGTGCTGCCCGCACAGAACTTCTCGTCGCACGACTCGCAGACCCAAATGGGCAGTGGCGTGCCCCAATACCTGCTCCGCGACAGGTTCCAGTCGATCAGGCTCTCCAGCCAGTTCCCCATGCGCCCGTCGCGGATGTGCGCCGGCTGCCAGTGCACGCTGCGATTGTTGACGAGCAGCCGCTCCTTGACGGCGGTCGTCTTGATGAACCACGAGTCGACCGCGTAATACAGCAACGGCGTGTCACAGCGCCAGCAGAACGGATACGTGTGCAGGATCCGCTCGGACCGGTAGAGATTACCCATCGCGCGCAGGTCTTCGACGATCGTCGGGTCGGCGTCCTTGACGAACATCCCCTTGTACCGGGTCTGCCCGTCGAGGAAGCGGCCGTCGAGCCCGACGACGTGCCGAACGGCGACGCCCATGCGCTGGCAGAGTTCGAGGTCGGCGACGCCGTAGGCGGCAGCGGTATGCACGATCCCGGTGCCCTCATCCATGCTCACCAATTCGGGCGCATCAAGCACGATGAACGCCTTGCCTTCGGGGAGCATGTCCGTGAACAGCGGCTCGTACGTCAGATCCACCAGGTCTCGACCGTCCATCTCGCCGAGCACTTCGTACTCGCCGTCGAGCACGTCAAGTCGCTGCTTGGCCAGGATGTACGATTCGTCGCCCTGCGCGACGCGAACGTAGCGCTTGCCTGAGTGCACGGCCAGTGCGACATTGCCCGGAAGAGTCCACGGCGTCGTGGTCCACGCCAGCAGGAAGGTCTTTCCGTCCGAATCGTTGACGCGAAACTTGATGTACACGGACGGATCCGGCGTGTCCTCGCGGTATCCCTGACTCAGCTCGTGCGATGACAGCGTCGTCTGGCAGCGTGGGCAGTACGGTGTGACCTTGTAGCCCTTGTACAGCAGGTCCTCGTTCCATAGCTCCTTGAGACTCCACCAGACCGACTCGATGTACGAGCTGTCGTACGTCCGGTACGGATGATCGAAGTCGAGCCAGAAGGCGAGCCGCTCGCTCATCTCGCGCCATTGGTCGATGTACTCGTTCACCGACTCCTTGCAGCGCGCGTTGAACTCAGCAATGCCGTACGCCTCGATCTGCTTCTTCCCGCTGATCTTCAGCGCCCGCTCAACCTCGAGCTCGACGGGCAGTCCATGCGTGTCCCAGCCGGCCTTGCGCGCCACCGAGAACCCGGTCATCTGCTTGTAGCGAGCGAACACATCCTTGTAGGAGCGGGCGAGCACGTGGTGGAGCCCCGGCAACCCGTTGGCGGTCGGCGGCCCTTCGTAAAACACATACGGCGGCGCGTCGCGGCGCATCGCCAGGCTGCGCTCGAAGACGTGGGTGCGCTTCCAGTGCTCGAGGATCTCGAGCTCCGCCTCGGCGAAGCCCGCGCGTGCACTGACCGATGAATACCTGGGCATCACGCAAGGATACCGGCAGATCGTTCGCCGCCGGAGACTGAGGCCGCGTCCTACCCCGGGGTGCCGAAGATGGCGCGCCCGACGCGAACCATGGTGGCTCCTTCCTCGACGGCGATGTCGAAATCGTCGCTCATCCCCATGCTGAGCTCAGGGAGTGCCCATCCGGTGACGTGCTCCATGTGGTCCCGGAGGTGACGCAGGCGCACGAAATAGGGACGCGCGCCTTCGGCATCCTCGAGATGTGGAGCGATCGTCATCAGCCCCATCACGTGGATCGACGGGACATTGACCAACTGCTCGATCACCCCCTCAACGTCTGCTTCCGCGACGCCGAACCGGGTTGGCAGGCCCGTCAACTCGACCTCGATGAGCACGACGAGCGGATCGCGATCCGGCGGTCGGTTCGACGAGAGTGCTTCGGCGACGCGCCTGCTGTCGACGGAGTGCACGACGTCAAAGAGCCGTGCCGCCCGTGCTGCCTTGTTCGTCTGCAGATGGCCGATGAGGTGCCAGCGCGCATCCCGTTTGACGAGCTGCTGTTTGTCCGACGCCTCCTGGACGCGGTTTTCACCGACATCGGGGATGCCGGCGGCGATCGCCGCGTCAACACTCGCTGCAGCCGTCCCCTTCGTGACGGCGATGAGCAGGACACCGGCGGGATCGCGATTCGCTCGGTCCGCGGCGGCGGCGATGCGAGCGCGCACGCGCTCGATGCGGACCGCTACGGGTGTCGTCTGCACGTCACTTCCCGAGGTCGAGCGGGAGCTCACGGCCCTCGGTGTCGCGACGTTTACGTTGACGGCGCACGCTATCGGGACGAGTCCCCGGTGGATGTGCCAGGACATCCTCGATGGTGGCGCGCATCTCCTGCGCATCCTTGAACGAGCGGTAGACGGACGCGAACCGGATGTAGGCGATCTCGTCGCGCTCGCGCAGCCGCGACATCACCATCGCGCCCACCTCGCGGCTCGGCACTTCGGAAATGTTCTGGCTGCGCAGCGTGTTCTCGATCTCGGCCACCATCAGCTCCAGGTTCGCCGGTGTCAGCCTGGTCTTGGTCGCTGCCATGACGAGGCCGGACAGCATCTTCGCGCGGCTGAACTCCTCGCGACGGCCGTCCTTCTTGACGACGTAGAGCGGTGGTACCTCCACCCGCTCGTACGTTGTGAATCGTTTGCTGCATGCGAGACATTCACGCCGTCGTCGAATCGCCTCTCCCGTTTCGGAGTCGCGCGAGTCGACGACCTTGATGTCCGTCTCGCCGCAGAACGGGCATTTCACGTTCGTGCCCCTTCACGGGTCTATCGACGGTCCCTCAGGAAGGCCGGGATGTCGAGATCGTCGACGCTGTACGGACCGGTCGGCCGGCCGCCCACGGTGAACGCGGGCTGACGCTGATCTGATGCAACCGGACGAGCGGATGGCTCGTAGCTGAGCGTCCCGATCACGTCGATCTGCCCGGTGAACCCGGTGGCGATCACGGTGATCTTCACCTCGCCCTTCATGTGCTCGTCGATGACCGTCCCGAAGATGATCTGGGCGTCCGGATCCGCGGACTCGCTGACGAGCTGCGCCGCCTCGTTGACCTCGTACAGGGTGAGGTCGGGGCCGCCCGTGACGTTGAGCAGGATGCCCTTCGCGCCGGCAATGGTGGTCTCGAGCAGCGGGCTCGCGACAGCGTCCTTGGCGGCATCGGCGGCGCGCGTGTCGCCACTGCCGAAGCCGATGCCCATGAGCGCCTGGCCCTGTCCTTGCATGATCGTCTTGACGTCGGCGAAGTCGAGGTTGATCAGGCCCGGGAAGACGATCAGGTCGCTGATGCCCTGCACGCCCTGACGGAGCACATCGTCCGCCACCTTGAACGCGTCACCGATGGGAGTCTTCTTGTCGACGACCTGCATCAAACGCTCGTTGGGGATGGTGATGAGCGTGTCGACGCGGCCCTGGAGGTTGGCGATCCCCTCCTCCGCCGACTTCTGACGGCGCAGGCCCTCGAAGCGGAACGGCTTGGTGACCACACCGATGGTGAGCGCACCCGATTCACGGGCGATCTCGGCGATGATCGGCGCCGCACCGGTGCCGGTCCCGCCGCCCATCCCGGCGGTGATGAAGACCATGTCGCTATCGGCGAGCGCTCGGGTCAACTCGTCGCGAGACTCCTCGGCGGCTTCCATGCCCTTCTGCGGATCGCCGCCGGCGCCGAGTCCGCGCGTGAGCTTGCCTCCGATGCGGATCTTGAGGTTCGCGCTCGACGCGCTGAGCGCCTGATGGTCGGTGTTGATCGCGATGAACTCAACGCCCTTGAGGTTGCTCCGGATCATGCGATTCACGGCGTTGCTGCCGCCGCCGCCGACCCCCACGACGCGGATGCGGGCGTTGCCTTCGAGTGTCCGGTCGAGGTCTGCCATG
>DATKQX010000085.1:0-51362 GCA_035532495.1 Saccharimonadales bacterium (SeqCode) | reverse complement strand
CGCTGCATGAGCTGCTCGACGCCCCAGGTGGTGAGGGCATGGTCGGCGTCCGACAGGAACACGTCACGGAGGTGGCTCGCCGGCCGCTCCTTGACCGCCCATTCGAGCAGGTCGCGAGGCAGATTCCGGTAGGTGTCCCGGAATCCGACGATCCGATCCCGTCGCCCCTTGGTGAGCGTCCGGTTGTGGATGTTGCCGACGATTGTCAGCTTGGCGGGGCGGCCCTTGAGGCCCTCCAGGTGGTCCGTGGTGAGGGCGCACAGCTCGCCGACGCGGAGCCCGGTGGCGAGCAGCGTCATGGCGATCAGGCGGTCACGGCCTGGCTTGGCCGCCGCGACCACCCGAGCCTCGTCGTCCACGCTCAACGCCATCGGCAGCTTGCGCTTCGGAATACGTGGCTTGGGCAGGTCTCGCCCATCGCTCAGGAGTGGCGCATCGAACCCGGGCCGTTCCTTGCAGAACTTGGCCAGGGACCGGGCATAGCAGCGGAACTTCATCAGGGTGGCGGGCTTGAGCACGTCGGCGTGGACGGTCATGTACTCCCGAATGCTCTCGGTGCTGAGCTGGTCGACATAGACGATCCCCTCGTGGGCCAGGTAGCCAGGCCAGCGCCCCCGGAGCAGGTAGTCCTCCGCGTTCCGCATCGTGCTCTGCGACCAGTCGAGCTTGTGGTGGTGGAGCAGCGCGTGGACGGCGTCGATGACTGTCGGTCGCTCCCCTGGCTGGCCCCGCCGCGGAGCCCTCTCTACGGCGAGCTGGCCGCCCGTCGCGGTGTCGTAGTAGTCCCGGCGCGGGGGCTTCGGAGCCGGCACGAAGGCTGTGGCCATCGACAGCAGTTTATTTCAAGGACACAGACTCCCGCGGAGACAGCAACATCCTACGTTTTTCTGGAGGCAGTCAGCGGACCGCTGGAACCGGCTGGTTTGTATTCAAAAAGCCGGTGGTGGGCGCAATAGGGATCGAACCTATGACCTCTGCGATGTCAACGCAGCGCTCGTACCAACTGAGCTATGCGCCCCTGGCCCGCACCCGGCAAGCGTGAGCGCCGTCGATGATACCAGCGCTTCGGGGCGACCCCCGGGAAACGTCAGACCCAGGCGACGGGTTGGGTCTTCTTCCCTGTCGAGTGCTGTGCGGCCTCGAGGTCGTCGGGAGTCACGTCGATGCGGAGCACGCCCTCGCAGCTGTGGCAGACCAGGTTGAACGACTCCGGCCGGACGATCTGGCGGGCAATTGCCTGTCGGTGCCCGCAGCACTCGCATGTAACGACGGCTCGCATCTCTTCTCCACGCCCGGTCCGTCAGTTCGGACCACCGGTCTGCGAGCTTGCCACCGCCTCCCATCGGCCCCGGTGATTCCACGGCTTCGCGACACCGTCGTTGCAGCGTCGTTAATCAGGTCGGATCGTGAACGACAGCGCTGTGCGCCGTCGGGTCCGGCTCAAGCACGCGCAGGCGGTTCCATCCCAGCCATCGGACACCGGCTGCGACGAGAAGCAAGAGTGCTCCAAGCGCCGCAACCACGCGGGCCACGCCGATCAGGTCGGACACGACACCGGCCAGGAGGAGCGGGATCGCGACGGCGGCGTTAATGACTGTGAAGATGCCGCCGAAGATCCGGCCACGGCTGTCGCTGTCGGTTCGCTCCTGCAAGACCGTGAACGCGGGAATGAGCAGGGCGCCGAGCGCACCACCGAACACAACGCCGACGAACACCGCGAGCGGCACCATCAGGCCGGCGAACCCGTGGGTTCGCAGGAGGTCCGGCACGATGCCCATGATCAGCAACGAGGTGCCGGCGGTGGCGATCCCCGCGACCAGTGTTGTCGCCCGAGAGAAGGTCGGTCGCTGGCCAAGCAGCGCGCCGGTTGCGATGAGCCCGAACATCGCGGGAACCAGCACGATGTAGGTCTCATTGTCGGACCGCTTCAGCACCTCGACGAGATACACAGGCCCGAGCGCGAAGATCGTGAACACCACCACGATCGCCAGCGCCAGCTGATACAGCCCGAGACGCAGCGCCGGGCTGCCGCGAAGGATGTCGATGCCGTCGCGCAGCTCACGCAGGATGCCCTGCGACGGTTCGCTGCTCACCTTCTCGGCACGCAGGCTCACGCTCACTCTCCACACGGAGAGCGCCGCAACGCCGAAGAGCCCGCTTGCGATGTAGAAGGGTGCCTGGTTGCCGAACAAGCCGATCGCGATCGTCGCCGCCGGGACGCCGAGCACGAGCGTGAGGATCACCGTTGTCATGAACAGCGACGTTGCTTCGGTGATCTGCCGGCGCGTCACGAGCGACGGAATGCTCGCTGCCTCCGCAGGCGCAAAGATCTGCCCGGCCGAGCTGAACAGCAGCGTGATGACCACGAGCGGCCAGGCCTGGCCTCGCAGCACCGGAAACAGCTGCGCCAGCGGAATCAGGAGGACGAGACCGCCGCGGACGACGTTGCACAGGATCATGAGCGTTCGCTTGTCGTGGCGGTCCGCGTACACGCCCGACGGCGCACTGAGCAGGACGCTCGGCAATGTGTACGCGATCATCAACACCGACTGCAACGACGCGAGCTTCGTGAGCGTATACATGAAGACGAGCAGCGTGAACATGAGGAACTTGTCCGCCAGCTGCGACGTCAGCTGCGCTCCCCACAGGTAGCGGAAGTCGCGCCGGCGCAATACGGCGATGAAGCCGCCGGCCTGGTCCTGATGCGGTGGGACCGCCGGCCGGGTCGCGTGCAGGGGCGAGACGGTGCTCTCGTCGGCCGGCTCGGCGCTCGGACGCGTCAAGGGTTGCCTCATCGCGTTCCGGACCTCACCTCCGCGACCGCGCGAGCGAGGAGCTCCCACTCATCGAGCGCAAGCGTACCCGGCCGGCGGCCGGAATCGATGCCTGCGGCAGAAAGAGCCGTCAGCGCGGCGCCGATGTCGTTGCCGAGAGCGCGGCTCAGACCGTTGCGCAGGGTCTTGCGCCGCGACTGGAAGAGCGGCTTGGCGAGCGCGAGCACGGCACTGCGCATCTCCGGCGCCATCACGCGTGCCGGCACGAGCCGGAGGATCGACGAATGAACCGCCGGGGGTGGGTCGAAGGCGTGCGGTGGCACGTCCAGGAGCCGGTCTACGGCGGCGTGCGAACGGACCGCGACGGTGGCGAGGCTCCAGTCGCCCGCCTCGGCCGCGAGACGGGCGGCCACCTCGCGCTGGACGAGAACGACAACTCGGGCCGGAGGGTCCGCCGCATCGAGCAGGCGCGTGAGCACGAGCCCGGTGAGCTGATACGGAAGGTTGCCGGTGGCCAGCCATCCGTGTGCGAAGCCCAGCGCAACCGGGTCGACGACGCGCGCGTCGACCTCGAGCACGGTGACATTCGCGTTGGCCCGCTGGGTGATCTTGGTGCCCGCGACACAGGCGGGGTCGATGTCGATTGCGACGACGCGCCCCGCGCGGATCGCGAGCTCACCGGTGAGCGTCCCGAGGCCACACCCGATCTCGAGCACCTGGTCTTCCGGACCAGGATCAAGGGCCTCAGCGATCGCTTCGAGCACCTGCCGATCGACGAGAAAATGCTGGCCGAGATGGGGGTCGCGACGCAGCCCCACTCGACGTGCGACGGCGGAGACCGTCGCCGGGTCGGTGAGGTCGAGCGACCGGTCAGGCATGCGATGACGCCGCCGGTGATCCGAGCCCGAGCACCCTGCGGGCGGTGCGTGTGGTCCCCGCGCGAACATCGTCCACCGTCATCCCCCGCAGTCGCGCGACCGCCGCCGCGGTGATCGCGACACGTTCGGGGAGGTTCGGCTTCCCGCGTTCCGGTGCCGGGCTGAGAAACGGCGAGTCTGTCTCGACGACGTACCCGTCATCTGCAACGCTTCGCGCGGCGGCCTGAATCGGATCGCTGCGCGGGAACGTGACGATGCCGGAGAACGAGGCGATGAATCCCAGCTCTGCGCACCGTTGCGCGTGCGCCGCGTCGCCGCTGAAGCAGTGCATTACCCCACGCAACCCGGGGATCCCCCGCACGGCGGCCAGCACCTCATCGTGCGCATCGCGGTCATGGATGAGCACCGGCTTCGCGGCGTCCTGCGCGATTTCGAGCATTGCCCGGAACGACTGCTCCTGCACCTCGAGCGGCACCTCGTGGTATCCGGGGCGGAAGAAGAGATCCAGGCCGACCTCCCCCACCGCGACGGCTTTGGGATGACGCAATAAGGCAACAAGGGCCTCGACCTGGCGCGCGTCCGGTGGTGCCGTCTCGTGCGGATGCCAGCCAACGGTGAAGTACACGTTGGGGTGGGACTCGGCGATGACGCGGTTACGATCCGAGTCGTCGAGGTTGAGACCCACGGAGATGATCTGGTCGACGCGCGCTGTCGCAGCGCCTTCGAGTGCCTGGGAGAGCAGTCCACGCTCCTCGAGAAGCACCAGATGACAGTGCGTGTCCACGAGCGATGGCAGCACGTTGCTCAAGCGCGTGCTCCGATCAGCACCGTGCATTCGCCCCGGGGCGGATGCGCGGTGAACTCCTCCACCAGCGTTGCCGCAGTGCCACGGTGCATGGTCTCGTGCACCTTGCTCAACTCCCTCGCGACGATCACGGGGCGCTCGCCGAGCACCGGCGCGACGATGCGCAGCGTTTTGACGAGTCGCATCGGGGACTCAAAGAATGCGAGCGTACGGTCCTCCTGCAATGCCTGCTCCAGGAGGCGCACCAGCTTGCCCGGCGTGCGTGGCAGGAACCCGAGAAAGCAGAATGCGTTGCCAGGCAGCCCACTGGCGGCGAGGGCCGCAGTCAATGCGGACGCACCGGGGATCGGCGTCACGCGGTGCCCCGCCTCGACGGCTGCGCTCACCAGTAATGCACCGGGGTCGCTCAACGCCGGAGTGCCGGCGTCGGTGCACAGCGCGAGGGTCTCGCCGCGATCGAGCCGTTCAATGAGATGCGGGATGCGCCGCCGCTCGTCGAACGCAGGCAGCGACAGTACGGGTTTCTGTACGCCGTGCGCGGTCAGCAATGCCTTGGTGCGGCGCGAGTCCTCCGCCACCACCGCGTCACACTCCCGGAGAACGCGCAGTGCACGGAGCGTGATGTCCTCGAGATTGCCGATCGGCGTCGCGACCACCGCGAGTGTCCCGGTGGGTCCGTTCACCGTCCCCAATCCCGCGGATAGCGGAACTCACGGCCGATGGTGCGGTTGCTCAACTTCGCGATGATCGGCGGGCGACGCTTGTACTGACTCCCGTGCACGCGCCCGATGACGGTATCGACATCGGGGGCGTCGAACCCGAGGGCGACGACCTCCGCGCGGCTGCGGCGCTGATCGATGAGGAGGTGGAGGATCTGATCGACCACCGCATAGCGAATGCCGAGCTCCTCCTCGTCCGACTGGCCGACCCAGAGATCCGCGCTCGGCGCCTTGGTGAGCACGCTGTGCGGGAGCTCGAGGAACTGCGCCAGCGCGTACAGCTGGGTCTTGTACAGGTCGCCGATCGGGTTGAGCGCGCTCGCCATGTCGCCGAAGAGCGTGCCGTAGCCCAGCAACAACTCCGTCTTGTTCGACGTGCCGAGCACCAGCGCGCGCTCCGCCATGGATTGGTCGTAGAGGATCGACATGCGCTCACGAGCCATCTTGTTGCCGCGCCGAGTGCGGTCCGCATCCGGGAAGTGCACGAAATAGTCGTCCACCTGCGCGGTGATGTCGATGGTCTTCGCGGTGATCCCGAGAGTCGCGCACACCGCGTGCGCGTCCAGTGCGGACTGGGGGTCGCTCGTGCTGTACGGCATGAAGATGGCGACGACATGTTCGGGGCCGAGCGACGCGACCGCGAGGGCCGTTACGAGCGAGGAATCGACGCCACCTGAAAGTCCGATGACGGCGCGTTCGAAGCCGACCTTGCGCACTCCGTCGGCGATGAAGCCACGAAGCAGACCGGCGACGAAGCCCGGATCAATCGCGAGCGCGTCGGCGGCGGAGTCTGTCGGTTTCTGAGTCGTTGACATCGTTTCGTTCGTCGCGCAGCAGCGGGTACGCCACCCGCGCGCGCCGGAGCGCGCTCCGCTCAAGCGTGTGATAGACCACGGTCTCATCCGCGCCGGGTACGGACCCGACGATGGTCCCGTCGGGGCCGACGACGCGCGATCCTCCCCAGAACCCGACCCCGTCCTCGAACCCGCTGCGGTTGCAGTAGATGACGTAGCTCGTGAACAGCTGCGCGTAGGTGCGAGTCATCGCGTCGTAGCTTCGCGCCGTGCCGAGCGCCTCACCCTGGAGCACGCCTCGCCCCGGCGACGCGGACGGGGCGATGAGCATGTCGACACCCTGGCGGGCGAGCAGTGCCGCTGCCGAGGGGTGCCAGAGGTCCTCGCATATGAGCATCCCGGCGCGCCAGCGCTCCTCGGTCCTGCCGCCGAGCGGCGCGTCGAACGCACGAAATCGGTCGCCCGCCGCGACGTATCGCTGCTCATCGAAGAGCCCGTACGTGGGCAGATAGACCTTGCGATGCACGTGCGCCACCTCGCCGCCGCTGATGTAGATCGACGCGTTGTAGAAGCGATGACCATCACTCTCGAGGATGAGTCCCGCGACGACGTCGGTCCGTCCCTCGCGAGACGCCGCGCACAGCGACGCGATCTCCGGCGAATCCAGCGTCAGGGCCACGTCCGGCACCTGGTCCTTGAGGAAATAGCCGGTGATCGAGAGTTCCGGGAAGACGACCAGCCCCGTTCCGTGGGCGGCCGCGCCTGTGATCACCCCGAGGTGCATCGCGACGTTGGCCGCAACGTCGCCGAGCCTCGGGTAGCACTGGGCGAGCGCGACGACGAGCGAACCCGCCGGGTCGCCGGTCGCAGCTGGGCGTTCCTGCCGTTGCGCGCCAGGGGCGTCGAGCGTGCCCGGCATCACGCCGGGTCGAGATCGTTCGAGGACCATCGGTTTGATTCTCCCATGGTCTCGGGCAGTGCCCCTCTGTTCACGAATGCGTCGACCATGGCGGGAACTGCCGCAAGCCCGCTCACCGCTCGAGGTGCCGGTGGCAGGGCACTGAGGAATCCCCTGCCGTACTGGCGGGTCCGCAGCCGTGGGTCACAGAGCACGACGGCCCCACGGTCGGAGGCGCTCCGGATGAGGCGCCCGAACCCCTGGCGCAGCCTGATGATCGCCACGGGAAGGACGTATTCGCCGAACGGGTCCCGAAGTTGCTCGGACCGTGCCCGCACCAGCGGATCGGTCGGGACCGGAAACGGCAGCTTGTCGATGATCACGCAGCGCAGCCGGTCCCCTGGGATGTCGACCCCCTCCCAGAAGCTGCTCGTTGCGAGGAGCACCGTGCGCGGATCGGCAAGGAAACTCTGGAGGATCTGACGCCGCGTTCCGTCGAGCCCCTGGGCGAGGCTGGCGATGCCCCGCGCATCAAGACGGTCCTGGAGCAGGCTCCAGACCCGTTTGAGGGGTCCGTAGCTCGTGAACAGCACGAGCGTGTGGCCGTCAAGCCGCCCGGCGATGCCGTCGACGAGTTCGGCCATCTGCGCGTCATGGATCGGGTCGTCATAGGCGGTTGCGTTCTCGGGGAGAATGCAGATCGCCTGGCGCAGGTAGTCGAACGGCGACGGCAGGGTCAACTCGTCAGCGGCGGCGCCGATGCCCACGCGAGTCCGGACGAAGTCGAAGCCGCCCGCCACCGAGAGCGTCGCTGACGTGAGCACGACCGACTCCGCCGGGTTGAAGACGCTTTCGGCAAGGGGCACCGAGACGTCGATCGGCGCCTCGTGCAGCTCCGCCTGCTCGCGGCGCATCTCGATCCAGGCGACCGTTCCCAGGCGCGGGCGCACGATCACACAGTCGATCGCAGCGGCCAACCCTGCGAGCGCGGCCGACGCATGCTCGAGCTCGTCGCCGGCGCGGTCGGGCTGTGGCAGCAACTCGATCTGCACGCCACCGGGTGCGGACGCGAGCGCCGACGCGGTGCGTTGCAGGACCCCGATGGCGTGCATCGCCGAGCGCTCGAGCAGCGCGAAGCCCGGGTCCTCTCGGACGGCGTCGGAGAGTCCGACCCTGCCGTTGGCGGCGTGCTCGCCGCCGAGGCGCGCGGCCATGAACGCCTTGGCGTCACCGAACAAGCGCTGGCCCGCCTCGCGGCAGCGCTCGAGCTCGATGCCGAGCGGCGCACCAGGCATCGCCGGGACACGGTCCAGGACGAGGGTGATGTCGGACAGGCGGACGGCGAGCCCCAGCTGTTCGGTTGCCACCGCCTCGAGGTGGTGCGCCTCGTCGACGACGAGCGCCTCATACGGACCGAGAATCTGCCCCTGACTCTCGTTGGCCGCCAGCAGGAGCGCGTGATTGGTGACAACGATGGCAGCATCTGCCGCACCGCGTCGCGCGCTGACCATGTGGCAGTGCGCGTTGGCCCAGTTCGCACATGCGGGTCCGAGGCAGTCGGTGACTTCGGACGCGATGCGGCGCCAGAGCTGCTCCTCCTCGCCCGAGAGATACACCTCGGACCGATCACCGGTCGAGGTGGTGACCAGCCACGCGAGGATCTTCAGTTTGAATCGAATCGCCGAAAGGTCGGGACCCTGGGCGTTGACGTCCGTGGTATCGAGGAATCGCCGCCAGCGACGGAGGCTGATGTAGTGGTTTCGACCCTTCAGCACTGCCACCGGGACGGGTTGCTCCAGGAGGCCGGCGACTGTCGGCAGATCACGGTCGGCGAGCTGCTCCTGGAGGTTCACGGTGTGTGTCGCAACCACGGCACGCTTTCCCGTGCGCGCTGCCCAGATCGCCAGCGGCGTGAGGTACGCGAGCGACTTCCCGATGCCCGTCCCCGCCTCGACCATGAGCCGCCGTTTGCGTTCGAGGGTCTGCCCGACGGCAACGGCCATCTGCTGCTGCGCCTCGCGATACTCGTAGCCGTCGCGCACGGCGAGCGGGCCGTCGGGTCCGAGGAGCGCCGCCGCGGCATCGCCGACGTTGCGTGTGGCGAGCGAGGCGACGGAGTGGCGCGTGGGAGCAGCGACCGGGGGTGTTGCAACTGACGGTGCCGGCTCACTCGGGCCCTCGACTTCCACACCACGGCGGCGCATCACGTCGTTGAGGAACTCGTCGAGCGCACCGGGAGCCTGCGCTGCGACCCGGCGCATCTCGTCCTGTGTCGACTCGGGCAGCCGGCGACCGGCGCCGACGAGCATTCGAAAGAGATCCCCGGTTGCCAGGGCATCACTGAGCGCGCGATGCGGTCGCTCGTGAGGGATCCCGAGCCGCCGGCTGAGGAGCGGCAGGCTGTGGCTCTCGAATGTCGGGAGCAGGATCCTCGCCAGGTCGAGGGTGTCGAAGATGAGCCTGGCGCCGAACGACTCGGTCAGGAGCGAGCGCAGGAAGAGCAGATCGAACGTGCCGCCGTGGGCGATGAGCGCCGCATCCCCGCAGAAGCCGGCGAGTTGCGTCGCCGCCTCGAGCGGTGGTGGCGCTCCCAGGACATCGGCGTCGGTGAGCCCGCAGAGTCGCTGGATCGCGAGCGGAATGGGGATCTGGGGGTCGACGATCAATTGCAGCTGGTCGATGCGCTGCAGGTTCTCGTCGTAGCGCACGGCACCGATCTCGAGGATCCGATCGCTCCGCGGCGAGAGGCCGGTCGTCTCGAGGTCGAACGCGACCAGATGGTCCGGATGGGCCGGTCCGATGGTCACGCCGCGGTGGAGCTCCCGACGGGCCGGTGCTCCTCAGGAAGCAATGCGATCACGCGCTCCATCATGGCTGCAGCGGCTTCGCGGTTGGAGAGCCGCTTGCCGTCCGGTCCCGCATCGGGCAGCCGGAACGGCCTTCCGATGCGCAGCTCGACGTCGGTCCGGCGAGGCAGCCACGACCCGCGAGGGATCACGCGCTCTGATCCCCAGCTTGCAACCGGGACGACGAGCGCCCCGGAATGGCGGGCGATGAAGCCCGCGCCGCCGTGCGTGTCGCCGAGCAACTGACCGTCCCACGACCGCGTTCCCTCCGGATACACGAGGAGAACGTGGCCGCCCGCGAGCACGTGCAGCGCGACACGGAGCGCCGATCGATCGGGCGTGTCGCGCACCACGGGGAACGCGTGACTCTTGCGAAAGAGCCACGCGAGAAACGGCGCGCGAAAAAGCTCGCTCTTTGCGAGGTAGAACACGTCGAGGCGTGGGATGAAGACGCCGGTGAGCGCGGGCTCGACGGTACCGACGTGGTTGCCGATCACGAGGACTGCCCCGCGCCGCGGGATGTGCTCCATTCCGACGATGCGCAGGCGCCGGCCGAGCACGATCCACGCAAGCGCCCGCACGCCCAGACGGAGGGTTGCGTAGATCACTGGCCGTCCGCGCTGCTGGCCGCCGCCCAGAGCTCGAGCGCTTCCTGGTAGACCTCGGCAATGCCGAGCACGCCGGTGTCGATGACGTGCGCGTCGTGCGCGGCTCGCATCGGCGCTGCCGACCGCGTCGCGTCCTGCTGATCGCGTCCCCGGACCTCGCCGCGCATGAGTGCGCTGTCGATATCGCTCCCGACGCCCCCGAGTTGTCGCGCGCGGCGGCGTGCACGAACATCCTCGGACGCATCGAGATACAGCTTGAGCTTCGCGTCCGGGAACACCACGGTGCCGCAGTCACGACCGACTGCAACGGCGCCCCCCGTCGCAAGGCTGCGCTGCGCGCTCAGCAGCGCCGCACGAACTTCGGGAATGCTGCTCATCGCGGCGAGGAGCGGTGCATTCGCCGGGTCGCGCAGCGCGGGACCGGCCTCGACTCCGTTCACCGACGCCGAGCTGTCAGCGTCATCGTGGGTCGGATCGACGTCGATCACGATCTCGGCGCTTCGCGCGCACGCGATCAGCGCCGGGCGGTCATGCGGGTCGATGCGCGCTCGCGCCGCGGCGACCATCACCCCCCGATACAAGAGGCCGGTGTCCACGAGCGGAAGACTCAATGCGACGGCGAGGCGCCGCCCAAGCGTGGTCTTGCCACTCCCGGCAGGCCCATCGATGGTGACGACCGGCGGGCTCACCGCGAGCGTCGCGACCGAGGCGTCGCCGGTTGACGCGGCGGCGCGGGAAGTCCTGCCGCTGCACGGAGCGACGACAGCTCCGCAGGTCGCAGCTCGCGCGCCTCGCCCTCCGCGAGGTCACCGAGGAGCAGCGGCCCCACGGCGATCCGGACGAGGTCGCGGACCTCGAGCCCGACCGCGGCGAAGAGCCGCCGCACCTCGCGCTTGCGCCCCTCTGCCATCACCACCTCGACGCTCGAATCCGATCCCCCACGTTTCGCGGAGAGCGCGCGCGCCGTTCCATCCTCGAGCTCGACTCCCGCAACGATCTGCGCAAGTTGCCCGGCGGAAACCGGGGCGTCCAGTGTGGCCACGTAGCGCTTGGTGACTCCGTGGCGCGGGTGCGAGACGGCGTGCGCGAGATCGCCGTCGGTCGTCATCACCAGCAGACCGCGACTGTCGGCGTCGAGCCGGCCCACCGGGACCAAGCCCGGGACAGGTTCGATGAGATCCATGACCGTGCGGCGCTGATACGGGTCGCTGCGCGTTGTGACGACGCCGACCGGCTTGTTGAGCACGATTGTGACAGCAACTGCCTTGGCGGGAATCCGGTATCCGTCGACGCACACCCGATCCCTCGACGGGTCCACAATGACGCCGAGGGGACTCACGTCTCCGTTGACGGTGACACGACCGGACGCGATCAGCGCATCAGCGCCGCGACGTGACGCGACGCCGCGCCGGGCGAGGAATCGATTGAGCCGCTCCGGCGGATGCGCGCTCACTCGAAGTTCGGGAGCACCACGTTGTCGGAGACCGGCGGCAGATCCTGGATACGCTCGAGCCCGACGAGCTGAAGGAAGCGGAGCGTGGTCCCGAAGAGACGGGGATGTCCGGGCGTGTCCTGACGTGCGATCTCGTCGATGAGGCCGCGCTCGGCGAGGTGCTCGAGGACGGCTTCGCAATCCACCCCGCGGATCGATTCGATCACGGCTTTTGTGGCGGGCTGACGGTACGCGATGATCGCAAGCGTTTCCATCGCCGCGCGGCTGAGGCGCGAAGGGCGCTCGGGGTGCAGGCCGCGCTGCACGGCCCAGGCCATCTCCGGGCGGGTGACGAGCTGCATGGCATCCGCTGACCGCTGCAGCATGAGGCCGCGTCCCCGCAGCTCCATGGCCAGCACGCCGGCGGCACGCGTCACCGCGGCCGGGCTCCGGTCCAGGGTGGCCGCGGCTTCCGCGACGGTCACCTCACGGCCGAGCGCGAAGCAGAGCGCCTCCAGCGCGGGAGCGAGATCCTCGGGCTCGGCGTCGGCGGTGCCGTGCGGCACCTCCGCCCGTCCGAACACGTCGAGGACGAGCACCTCATCCACGAGCGGTCACCGTGATCGGCCCGTAGGCATCGCGCTGATCGACGGTCGCTTCGCCGCGCTTGAGCAGTTCGAGGAGTGCCAGGAAACACGCGACGGCTTCGAGCCTGCTGACGACCCCGGCGAAGACCTCCTCGAAGTCGAGGGTCCCTCGGGCAAGCCGGTCGCGGAGCATCGTCACCTTGTCCTCGACCGAGAACGTGATCGCCACCGGGAGTGGATCGGCGTCACGGATGCGCTCGAGCACCGCTCGGAATGCGGCAGCGAGGCGCTCCGGCGGGATGCGCAGATGCTCGACAGGGATCACCTCGCTCGAGACCAGACCGAGGAAGCTGCGCGCACCCTCAGTCGCCGCCTCTGCGAGCAGCGCCTCGGCCGCGGCTTTGAAGAGCCGGTACTCGGCAAGACGCCGGCCCGCGTCGGTGGAGCCGTCGTCCTCGTCCTCGACGATGTCCACCGTCTGATCGGGCAGCACCGCTGCGGCTTTGAGCGCGACGAGCCGCGCGAGCAGCGTGAGGGTGTCCGCGACCCCGCGGAGATCGCCGTTCCGCTCCGGGGCTTCGAGTGCCGTGCGAGCCTCCGCGATCACGGCACTCACCGACATCCCGGTGAGGTCGACGTCGCCGCGGTTGGCCCGAGCGACAAGCTCCTCGAGGCTTCCACGGAACCCAGGCGCGTCCACCATGATCGCGGTGGCTCCCGCGTCCTCCCGTTGCATCGCTACATGGTACGGAGGCCGGGGGTGGCCCTATCGCGGTCCGCTCCCTCCTCCAGCAGCTCGGCGGCTCGGGCGAGCGCCGCGTCGGTGGAGCGTCCGGACATCAGCCGGGCGATTTCGCGGACGCGCCCGTCGCCCGCGACCACCGTGGCGCGAGCCTCCGCTCCACCGGCGCGATCGAGCTTGGTGATGGTCAGATGTGCGGCAGCCCGTGCCGCGATCTCCGGCCGGTGCGTGATCGCGATCACCTGGCGCGAGCGTCCGATGCGCGCGAGGACGTCGCCGACGCGCGCGGCGGTCTCGCCGCCGATGCCGGTGTCGACCTCGTCGAGCACGAGCACCGGCGCGTCGTCCTCGCTGACCACGGCGCTCAATGCCAGAGCGAGCCTGCCGAGCTCTCCCCCGGAGGGTCCTTCGTCGAGTGGCATCGGGACCGAGTCGCGGTTCGGAGCGAGACGAAAGTCGATCTCGTCGACCCCCGCCGGTGTGCAGCGCACCGGTGTTCCGTCGCCGGTGTCGACACCGGCGACGTCCAGGCTCCGGCTCAAGACGACCCGGAATCGAGCGTGAGGCAGCTCGAGCGATCGGAGCTCTGCGGTGATCGACCGCTCGAGACGCCGCGCCGCCGCTGTTCGCGCCGTGCTCAGCGCCGCTGCAGCCGCGCCGGCCTCATCTCGCCGTGCGGCGGTGGACACCTCGAGCACGCCGGTCGCCCCGCCTTCGCCGTCAACGCTCTCCACGAGCGCACTGGCGCGAGCCAGCTCACCGAGCGCGGCGTCCAGCGAGCCGTGGCGGCGTGTCACTCGGGTGAGGGTGTCGAGCCGTTCCTCGACGGCCGTGAGACGGGCTTCGTCGACGGTGACCGAATCGGCGTGGCGACGCGCATCGAGCGCGAGCTCGCGGAGGCTGTCGATCAATGCGTCCGCGTTCTCGAGGAGTGCGCCGAGCTGCGGATCGACGGCGGCGAGATCTGCTCCTCCACCGATGGCGGCGGCGAGGCGGTCGGCAGCGGATCGTTCATCGCCGCCGCTCGCCTCGGCGATGGCGATGGAGGACTCGGCGATGCGCGCGGCGTGACGCAGGCGAAGACGCTCGGCCTGGAGCTCCGCATCCTCGCCCGAGCGGAGTCCGAGTCTCTCGAGGTCCTCGACGAGGTCGCGAGCCCGCTGCAACTCGGCGGCCCCGGTGCTTGCGGCGCGATGCGCAGCAGTCAGTGTGTCGACAGCGGCGCGCCAGGCGCGGAACGCCTCGGCTGCGGCAGCGCGCGCTCGGCCGAGTTCAGGGCCACCGAACGTGTCGAGGAGGTCACGCTGCCAGGTCCGGCGCACGAGGCGCTGGCTCGTCCCCTGGGCAGTGACGTCCACGCACAGATCCCCGATCTCACGGAGCACGGCCTGGGAGACAAGCGCGCCATCGATGCGGCACGTTGCGCGCCCGGTGGCGGGCACGTCGCGCGAGAGCGTGATCAGGTCGTCGTCGGGGATACCGAGCTCGGCACGGCGAGCGCGGAGGCGCGGTGTGGGGTTGTCGAACACGGCGGCGACCCGCGCGCCCGGCGTCCCCGCACGGACCTGCTCGGGCTCGAGCCGTCCGCCCAATGCCGCGCGGAGCGCGTTGATGCACATCGACTTGCCCGATCCCGTCTCGCCAGTCAGGACGCTGAAGCCGTCCTCGAACGAGAGCCTGGCTTCCTCAATGACCGCGAGGTTGCTGATGCGCAGCTCACGAAGGGCCACTGATCTCTCCGGGCGTCGGCCCCTCACCGGCACGGGGCGTGTCGTCATCGGCCGGCTCGAGGAGCAGGTCCTTGTGCGGAATGCCGTAGCGGAACTTCTGGCGCAGGCGGGACTGAAAGGACGGCGAGTCTGTGAAGCGGATCACCTCGAGATCGGGACCGGGGCGGATCAACACGCTCTCGCCTTCACCAAGCCAGGCGACCGACCGGCCATCGGCGGCGACGAAGACCTGCCCACGTTCGACGGTCACGCGCACGTCGAGCAACTCCGGGATGACGACGGGGCGGCTGATCACCGCATGGGCCGCAAGCGGCACGACGACGACGGCTCTGACCCGCGGATCCACCGGCGGACCGCCCGCGCTCAACGCGTACGCGGTGGAACCGGTCGCGGTGGCGACGACCACGCCGTCGGCGTCGAACGCGCCGAGCAGTTCGCCGTCGACGTCCACCCGGAGCCGGACGACGTTGACATCCCGCGCGCGCACCACGATCTCGTTGACGGCCAGCACCGCTTCTGCGGCATCGCCCACGCTCGTGGCGAGGAGCGACCGGCGCTGGGTGGTGTAGTCCCCTGCGGCGAAGCGGGTGATCGCCTCGGGCAGGGCGCCGATCTCGACGTCGGTGAGGAACCCGAGGCGGCCACGGTTGACACCGACGACCGGGATTTCACGCGGCGCGGCGAGGCGGGCGCCGTAGAGGAAGGTGCCGTCGCCTCCGAGCGTCACCAGGAGCGCCGTGTTCGCTCCGTGCTCGACGATGGCGGCCTCGGGGTCGTCCAGCGCGGTCCAGGCGGTGAACCCGCAGGACTGGGCGCGAGCGATGGCGCTCTGGACCGTCGCGCGCTCGCCCGGATGGAGCAGGAAGCCGATACTGCGGGCCGGGCTCATGCCGCCGGCACCGCGTGCGGGAGATGAGCCCCGACCAGCCACTCAAGGTTGCCTTTCGCACCCCGAACCGCCGCCGCGATCGGTGCCTGACTGGTGGCGCCGAATTGCGATTCGAGCCACGCCGCGAACGCGACCGCTGCGCCTTCCGCCGCGGCCGGGTCGCGAACGATTCCGCCTTTCCCAATCGCCTCGCGCCCAAGTTCGAACTGCGGCTTGAACAGCGCGACAAGATCGGCGCCGCCGGGTGCGACCAGGCGGACGACCGCCGGGATGACGAGCCGGAGGGAGATGAAGGAAAGGTCGAGGGTCACCAGCTCCGGAGCCGGCCCGGGCAGCGCCGTGAGCAGGCGCAGGTTGGTGCGATCCATCACCCTGACGCGAGGATCCGTGGCCAGGCGGGGGTCGAGCTGGCCGCGACCGACGTCCACTGCGTAGACGAGGGAGGCGCCCCGACTGAGCACGACGTCCGTGAATCCGCCCGTGGATGCCCCTGAATCAAGGCAGACGCGTCCCTCGCACGAGAAACCGAAGGCATCCAACGCCGGGGCGAGCTTGAGGCCTCCCCTGCTCGCCCAGGGGTGATCGCGGCCGACCACTGCGATTGCGGCGCTCGATGTGACGCGCTGGTCGGCACTCGTCGCGGGAGCGCCATCGACCTCGACGAGGCCGGCCGAGATGAGCGCTTGGGCGCGCTCGCGGCTGGGCGCCAGACGTCTGGCAACCAGTTCGAGATCGACTCTGCGAACTGCGGACGGCGCTGTCATGGCTCCCATTATGACCACAAAACAGTGTATTCGCGTAATCAGAACGGGACGTCGTCCGGATCGATCCGTGACGTTGTGACCCGAGCCGGCGGTTCCGGGACAAGCGTGGGCCGGACGTCGGCGACCACGGCGACGGATTCGAGCGGGCGCTCGCTCATGCCACCGCCAACGCTCACCACGAGCTGATTCACCCGCTGCTCGGTGCGCTCGAGCAGCGCGGCACAGTGCTGCGCGAGCACCGCACCGCGCTCGTAGGCGCCGATGGCTTCCTCCAAGGCGATGCTGCCGCCTTCGAGCTTCGCGATCAGGGCATCCAGCTCGGCGAGTGCCGCCTCATACGTGAGCGTGCTGATGTCGTCCTCCGTCGGTGTCATCGCGCTGTTGATCCGTCGCCGGGATCGTACATCCGTTCGCCCATGTTCGTCTCGTCGACATCCACCGGGTCCACGGTGCTCGCGAGCGCGCCGTGTTGGAGCACCGTCCGCAGCCGGGTTCCCGCGGGAGCATTCGCGGCGTCGGTCAGGACGCGCCCCTCGTCATCCGACGTGATCGAGTAGCCACGCTCGAGCGTGCGCAGCGGCGAGAGTGCGGCCAGGCGCGCGGAGCGTGTGTGCAGCGCCGCGCGCCATGCGACCGTGACGCGAACCGTCGCCGCTTGCAGGCGTTCCTCGGCTCGGCTGAGGTGCAGGCGCTCGATCTCGACCCGCCTCGACGGATGCACAAGGGCAAGTCGCGACCGTTGCCGATCGAGAGCAACGCGCTTGAGCAGTGCCTCCTGACGCAGCGCCTGACGAAGGCTCATCGAGGCGAGCTGCACCCGGTGGCGGCGAGCCGCGATCGTCGTGGCGATGGACAGGCCGAGGCGGGCGCTGCGCGCGGCGACGTCATCACGCAGGATGGCCACGCTCGGCGCGACCAGCTCGGCGGCGGCGGACGGCGTGGCCGCTCGGCGATCGCTCGCGAGGTCCGCGACGGTGGTGTCCGTCTCGTGCCCGATGCCGGCGACCACCGGAAGGCGGGTCGCGCGGATGGCCCGCGCGAGTGCCTCGCTGTTGAACGCCATGAGATCCTCGAGCGATCCGCCGCCGCGGACGAGCAGGATCACGTCGGCGTCGCGCACACGGTCCGCCCGCTGCAGGGCGCGCACGAGCGTTTCGACGGCGCCCTCGCCCTGCACCGTCGCGGGCGACAGGACCACGGCGATGCACGGCGCACGCCGCGCGATGACCGTGCACACATCACGCAGCGCTGCTCCATTGCGCGATGTCACCACAACGACGCGCCGCGGAAGCATCGGCAGCGGCCGCTTGCGGCGCTCGTCGAACAAGCCCTCTGCGCTGAGACGTCGCTTGAGCTGTTCGACGCCGAGGGCGAGGGCGCCGACCCCGCTCGGCTCGAGGCGGTCGACGTAGAGCTGATAGCGACCCTGCTGCTCGTAGAGCTGGACGGACCCGTGCGCGACAACGGTCATCCCGTCCTCGGGTCGGAAGGGTATCAGCTGCGCGTTGGCGCGGAAACACACGCAGGCGATCGACGAACGTGCGTCCTTCAGCGTGAAGTACAGATGTCCGGACACGTGCGCCTTGAGGTTGCTCACCTCACCTTCAACCAACAGATCCTCCAGCTCCGGACGCGCCGCGAGGGCGTCGCGGACCATGGCCGTGAGGTCGGTGACCGTGCAGGTGGTCTGCATCACACGCGTTCGCGCGCGACGTGGCCGAGCACACCGTTGACGAACTGCGCGGCCTCATCTCCCGCGTATGACTTGGCAAGCTCGATCGACTCGTCGATCACCACGGGAACGGGTGTCTTCTCCGTGTACAGCAACTCGAACGTGCCGAGCCGCAGGACGGCGCGCTCCACCTTGCCGAGGTCGACGAGAGTCCAGTTGTCCATGCCCGCGGCGATCGCGGTGTCGATGGCGTCGAGGTGCTCGACACATCCAACGACGATCGTGCGTGCAAACGCGAGGACATCGGCCGTGGCTCGGAGGTCACCGCCCTGGTAGCGCAGCGCGAACTCAGGATCCTTGGCTGTTCCCTCGATCTCGAACAGCACGCGGAGCGCCAGCTCCCTTCCGCGCCGCCGCCGCCCGGTGCTCGGCGCAGCGGGCGTCACGCGAAGGCGACCTCACTGACGAAGACGTTGACCTCCTCGACGCGCAGCGCGAGCATGCGATCGATGGCGTCCGCGACGCGCTGCTGGATCTCGGCGCCGACGACCGGAACGTTGCCTCCCGACTCCATCACGACGTAGAGGTTCAGGTGAAGCGCGTCATCGATGAGCTCGACGCGGACGCCGCGATGGGCATGGGACCGGCGGACGATGCGGTCGAAGTTCTGGCCGCCCGGATGGTACATGGCGTGGACACCGCGCACCTGCAGCGCAGCGAAGGCGGCGATCGACGCGACGACCTCGTTGGCGACGCGCGTCGTGCCGAGCTGCCGGCGACCACTCATCGCGGGGGAAAGCTGGAGGCCTGCTGGTGCGTCGCCGTCCATCACGCTCGCTCCACGTAGCGACCGGTGCGCGTATCGACGCGAATCCTGTCGCCCTGGTTGACGAAGAGCGGCACGTCGACCGCGAGGCCCGTCTCGACCTTGGCGGGCTTGAAGGACGCGTTTGCCGTATCCCCCTTGAATCCAGGCTCGCTCTCGGTGACCTCCAGGACCACGGAGGTGGGCAGGTCGATACCGAGCACGCGGTCGTCGAACCGCAGGAGAAAGAGGGTGTCGTTCTCGCGCAGGTAGTCGACCGCACTCCCGAGCTGCTCGGGACTGAGGGTGATCTGGTCGTACGTGGTGCTGTCCATTACCACGTAATTCTCGCCGTCCTTGTAGGAGAACTGAGCCTCGCTGCGCTCAATGCGGACCTTGCCGAACTTCTCCTCCGGCCGGAATGTCTCGTCGGTGACGGCGCCGGTGGTGACGTTGCGCAACTTGGCGCGAATGACGGCGGTGCCGCGACCCTGCTTCATGTGTGAGAAGTCGATCACCTCGAAGAGGTCGCCGTCGCGTTCGACGGTCGCGCCCGGGCGGAGGTCAGAGGCGGTGATCATCCGGTGCTCCCATTCGTCGTGCGGTCCTCCAGCAGCTTAGCCAGTCCTTCCACAGCGAGGACGTAGCCGTGGACGCCGAGCCCGGAGATCACCGCAACCGCTGCCTCAGCCGAGAGGGAGATGCGGCGATAGGGCTCTCGAGCGAGGATATTCGAGAGGTGAACCTCGACGACCGGGCCACCGAAGCTTCGGAGGGCGTCGGCGAGGACGACGCTCGTGTGCGTCAGCCCACCCGGGTTGACGATGCAGCCGGCGCTCGCTCCGCGCTCCGCCTCGAGGAGGTCGACCATCGCACCCTCGTGGTTCGTCTGTTCGCACCGCACCTCGAGCCGGAGTTTCGCCGCGCGCGCCCGGACAGCCGCCTCGATGTCCCGGAGAGTCACCGATCCGTAGATCTCGGGCTCGCGTTCGCCGAGGCTCGCGAGGTTGGGTCCGTTGAGCAGCAGGATCCGGGTCATGGCGCCAGCACCGCGTCGAGCGCCTCGCGCACCAGGCGTTCTGGCACGTGCTGACCAGAACGCGGGATGCCCCGCCCGGCGAGCAGGACCCAGCCGAGCGTTCCCGCGACATGCTTCTTGTCCGCGCGCATGTGCTCGAGGACGCGCTCGGGATCAAACACCAGCGACGTCGCGAGTCCGCATCGGGAGATCATCGCATCCTGCCAGTCGATATCCCGGGCCGGGCAACCGAGTTCGCGGATGCTCAGCATGCCGGCGGCACGCAGCCCGACGGCCAGAGCCTCGCCGTGCAGCAGGGTCTCGCCCATACCGGCGGCTGCTTCCAGCGCGTGGCCGACGGTGTGGCCGTAGTTGAGCACCGCGCGCGGCCCGGCGTCACGGTCATCCGAGGAGACGACTCGCGACTTGATCGCGCAGCATTCACGGACGGTCGCGGTGAGCACCTCGAGATCACGGGCCACCAGCGCATCGAGGTGGGCGTCCAGCGTCTCCACCAACGGCGTCTCGGCAATCATCGCGTACTTCACGATCTCCGCTAACGCGGAGCGGTATGAGCGGTGTGGCTGGGAGACGAGGACCTCGGGGTCGCAGATCACCGCTCGCGGCTGCCAGAAGGCTCCCGCGAGATTCTTGCCGCGCGACAGGTTGACGCCGGTCTTGCCGCCAACCGCGCTGTCCACCATCGCGAGCAGCGTCGTCGGGACGTTCACCCACGCGACCCCGCGAAGGTATGTCGCCGCTGCGAACCCGGCAAGGTCGCCGACCGTGCCACCCCCAAGCGCGATCACGCAATCATTGCGCTCGAGCCTCGCCCTCCCGAGGCGGTCGAGCAGGCGGCCGGCCGCGCCCCAGGTCTTGGCGGATTCGCCGCCCGCGATGCGCAGCACGGTGGTCGACATGCCGCTGCTGCGCAGTGATGCGACGAGCCGATCTGCCGCCTGCGGGACGGCCCTGTCCGCGATCACGGCGACCCGCTTCGCCGCCGACGGGACGTGGAGCGCCACATCGTCGAGCCCGCCGGGCCGAACTCCGACGTGGTAGCGCCCGTCCGGGATCGCGACGGCGACCGCGCTCTCGAGCGCTGCGGCGATCTTCGACGCGACCGTCTCCGGCACATCGTCCGTGTCGACGCGCAGATGGGCCGTCTGATGCGCTCGCTCACGGCGGCCGCGAAGCAGCGGAATCCCGGTCGTCGCTGAGCCCCCCAGCAGTGGCCGGTCCGAGGCATCACCGAGCCGGTTGATCAGCACGACGTCGGGAGCGTCGAGCCAGACGACGACGCAGCGGTCGATGAGCAGCGTCCGCGCCGCGGCGACGCCGATCAACCCACCCCCGCATGCGATCACCATCGATCCGGGTCGCTGCGTCACCGCATCGAGGGTCGCGAATTCGAGCTCCCGAAACGCCTCCTCGCCGTCGCCGGCGAGGATCTCGGCGGGTCCGCGTCCGGTGGACACGGCGATCTCGGCGTCGAGGTCCACGCACGACCATCCCAGCCGCTCGGCGAGGAGCGGAGCGATCGTGCTCTTTCCCGAACCCGGCAGTCCGACCAGCGCGATGCGATCGACCGCCGTCATCGCAGCCGGCGGACGGCGCGCCGGTGAGCGGTGGCCGCGCGGCGTACCTCGGCGACGGTGTCGCCGCCGAATTTCTCCATCGCCGCGACGGCGAGGACCCAGGCGAGCATCGCCTCGGCCACCACCGCCCCAGCGGGGACGACACAGATGTCGCTGCGCTCGTAATGCGCGTTGGTCTCCTCGCCAGTCCGGATATCGACGCTGCGCAGCGGGTGCAGCAATGTCGAGATCGGCTTGAAGTGGACGAGCGCCCACACCGGCTCGCCGTCGCTGACCCCACCGGCGAGCCCGCCCTGACGGTTGGTCAGGTGGTGGAAGCCCTGCTCTGCGTCCCAGCGTGGCTCGTCGTGGACAGCCGACCCCGGTGATTGCGCCGCCAGCACCGCCGCGCCGAGCTCGACGCCCTTGACCGACGGGATGCTGCACATCGCCTGCGCGATGAGGCCGTCCAGCCGGCGGTCCCAGTGCACGTAATTGCCAAGTCCGGCAGGAACATGGGAGGCGACGACGTACGCGGTGCCACCGAGCGTGTCCCCGTTCTCGCGCGCGGCATCGATGGCAGCGACCATGCGCCCGGACGCGGCGGTGTCGGCGCAGCGCACCGGGGAGAGCTCGACCGCTTCCCAGTCCACATCGGAGCCGGGCACAGGCACGTGGACGTCGCCGATTCGGATGACGCAGGAGTGGATGTCGACGCCCACCGCCGCAAGGAGGGTTCGGCCGACGGCTCCGGCGGCCACGCGAGCCGCCGTCTCACGTGCGCTCGCCCGCTCGAGGACGTCCCGAGCATCAGTGAACCCGAACTTGAGCACCCCGGCGAGATCGGCGTGTCCCGGTCGCACCCGCGTCACGCGCTTGGACGTGAACCCGCGGGGCTCGACCTGCATGGGGCCTTTCCAGTTCTGCCAGTCGCGGTTCTCGATGACGAGTGTCACCGGGGATCCGAGCGTCCTGCCGCCGCGCACCCCGCTGACGATTCGCGCGGCGTCCTGCTCGATCTGCTGCCGCTTGCCCCGCCCGTGTCCACCCTGACGCCGACGCAGGTCGGGGTCGATATCACGGGCGGCGTCGAGCGACAATCCCGCGGGCACGCCCTCGACAATGACCGTCAACTGAGGGCCATGCGATTCGCCGGCAGTGAGGAATCGAAGCATCTGCAGGCGATTGTATTGGCGGACGCCCTGGTGCTCCCTTCCGACGGTCCGCGGCCGTGCGGGCATTTGTCCGGGTCGGGTCCCCGAAACCGCCGGACACTGGCGCCATGCACGAGCCCGGCACCCGGACGGCTGCCGCGGAGCATCTGCGCGTCGCGCGTCTGCTCGAGGCCCACGGCGACGCCATCGGAGCGGTGCTCGCCTATCGCGAGGTCATCCGTGCGGGAGTCGAGCCGGCGGCGACGGAGGCGCGCTGTTCGGTCGCCGTACTCGCCCGTCGAGCCGCGCCCGCGGCGGCTCCGTAGCGCGAAAAGGTGCCCGCGCTCAGATACCGCCGGGCGGACGCGCGGGCGCGCCGGTCTGTGGCGGGGCGTTCATCGCGGTCAGCAGCTCGTTGTAGAACTGCTCGGCTTTGGGAATCCGATGCAGCACCTCGACGCCGTCGCGCCCCGCGGACTCGATCTCGATGTCGCCGGCGCCGATCAGGCGGTCGCCGATCGGACGGTGAATCACCGTGTTCTGGATCCGGTCGAGCGGGATCGTCTCCGCGGTCCTCGACAGGATGCCGCCCTCCATGACGATGCGCTTGTCGGTGAGGTGATACGTGGCGAAGCGCCAGCGAAGGATGCGCAGTCCTGCCCAGAGCACCGCCGCGACGATGAACACGATGGCGACGACGGTCTTGACGGTGGTGATCGAGAGGCTCCCGACCTTGGCGGGCAGGACCGCGTTGAGCACGATCGCGACCACGATGACCACCGCCGCCGCCAGGACGTGACCGGCGACAACGGACCAGTGTTGGCGGACGAGTGCGATCGATCGCTCCCCGGGCATCATGGTTGTCGGCATCTCTTACCTCAGCAAACCCCTGGTCTCGTGCGGGTCACGGACCGAGGTACAGGATGAGCGCTGCGCCCGCACAGAGGAACGGACCATAGGGTATCGGGTCTTTGAGCCGGCGGATGCGTGTGACCAGGAGCAGGATCGCCGTCGCGCCGCCGATGAAGACTCCGGCGATCACGGCGTAGACCGCGCCGAGGTGCGCGCCCGTCGGACCGGCGCCGGTCACGGCGCCGACGAGCGCGCCCAGCTTGGCGTCGCCGAGGCCGATGCTCCCCCGCGAGACGATGTTCTGTACGAAGAAGAATGCCGCGACTCCGACGGCGCCGATGATCGCGCTCGTCACGGTCAATCCCGGCGACCACTCGCTGAGCACGACGGCGATCACGACGCTCGGGTACGTGATGACGTTGAGGATCAGGCGATGCTTGAGGTCAAAGTTGACGATTTGGACGAAGACGGCGATCCAGAGCAGGTGGATGACGAGTCCCCAACCGAAAGCCTCGTGCGCGGCGAACGCGCCGAAGCCGATCGCACCGAGAGCCGGCGACAGCCAGCGTTCCAGCCAGGTCCAGCCATAACGCTCGCCCGACCACGGAGTCGCCGAGGCCGGTTCCTCCCCCGCCGCCACGGCGCGTACGCGCTCTTCGGCGATGTCGCGCTCGTACTCGAGCCGCTCCTGCTGTTCCTCGTCCTCGAGCTTCTCGCGCCTTTCGAGGGCGACGGCGAGCCAGCCTGAGCCCAGGCCGATGACGCCTCCGGCCACCGTGACACCGGCGACAACGAGTGGGGTCACGCCTCGACGGCGCGCAGGAGGGCGCTCCGCACGCCGCCCGCCGGCGCGGTTGCGCCACTCCAGATGGAGAAGCTCAACAACCCCTGCCGGAGCAGCATCTCGAGACCGTCCTCGGCCCGGTGGCCGGACTCGATCGCGGCGGCGACGACATCGACCGGCCGGGGGCGGTAGCGGATGTCGACGACGCTGCAGCCAACCGGCACGCTGCGGGGGTCGAATGGAATCGCATCGAGCCCGACCGGCGTGGCGTTGACGACGATCGCGGAATGGGCGCTCTCCCGCGCGATTGCCGATGCGTCCCAGGGGATCGTCTGGATATCACCGGAGCCATGCAGCCGTCGCGTGAGATGCTCGGCTGCGGACGGGTTCCGGGCAGCGATGCGCAGGCGCAGGAGCGGCACTCGCGTGAGGGCGAGGGCAACAGCCGCGGCGGCGCCACCGGCGCCGAGCACAAGCGCGGTTGCGCCCTGGCGCGGCCACATGTGCGCCGCGCTCAACGCAAGCTCGAACCCGTCCGCGTCGGTGGTCGTTCCGACGAGACGCCCGCTGCGCACGCTGATCGTGTTCACGACCCCGAGGACCTCCGCGTCGCCCTCGAGGCGGTCGCATGCCGCCGCCATGGCTGCCTTGTACGGGGTGGTGACGTTGCAGCCGGTGTAGCGCCCGGCACGAAGCTCGGCGATGAACTGATCGAGGTCGGCCGCAGCGACGTCGCGGAGCACATACGTGCCCTCGATGCCCGTCGACTGCATTGCAGCCTGGTGCAGCACCGCACTCGGCGAGTGCGAGATCCCCGCACCGACAAGGCAGAGCCGCAACGGTGTCCTCCTCATGCGCGAGCTCGCGATGGTGCGATCCGGCGCGCGTCGAGCCAGCTCTGCAGCAGGACGGCGGCGGCAACCGCATCGATCACCTCGCGGCGACGACGCCGGCGAACGCCGCTCTCGATGAGCGAACGCTCCGCGATCGTGGTGGTGAATCGCTCGTCCCAGAACTCCACCGCGGTCGAAACGCGACGCTGCAGCTCGGCTGCGAATCCGCGCGCGTTCTCCGCGGCGTCGCCCTCGGTGCCGTCAAGCCTGCGAGGCAGACCGACCACGACTCGTTCCACGTGGCGATCTTCCATCTCCCGCTCGATACGTGCCCACATGGTGCGCGGGTCGTTCCGGACTGTCGCAAGCGGTGATGCCAGCGTGCATGTTTCGTCGGAGATCGCCAGACCGATACGCACCGAGCCGACGTCGATTCCGAGAACCCGTGTGTTGCCGGTGCCTTCCCCGGCCGGCGTCACGGCGACGGTTTCAGCGACGGTTTCGGCGACGCGGTCGGGGACGGTGTCGGAGCCGTGGGTGCCACGAAGTTCTCGGTGATCTCGATGCGCGAGGCGAAGAGCGGCATGTAGAAGAGCTGGAACGGCGACATCGAGACGTGCACGCTCTGCACCTCCGGCAGCTTGTCTTCGATGATCTTCTGAGCGCTCCCCGGATTGCGACCGGTCAGCTCTGTCTTCAACGCGTTGAGATCGACGGCGGGCTGGCTGAAGTCGGTGGCGGAGCACGCCAGGACGACCGTTCCCGTGGTGCTGGCCTGCGTCACCGTGCACGGCGGTGTCGCGAGCTTTCCCGGTGCGAGTTGATTGCCCGGCCTGACGAGTTTGTTGAGGTCGGCGATCACGTCATTGCGCACCGCGACCGGGTCATAGACGACCGCTTCGCCATTCGCGCTCACTGTGATCGTTGCCGCCGTGAACGGGGCATTCACCGCCGGCAGCGGCGGTGTCACCGCGAACACCACGGTCTTGCCGTTGCCAGACGGGTCAACGGCGAACGCCTTCCCTCCGGCCAGAGCCTGAAGGCTTTGGTTGAGTTGACTCGTCAGCGATGCCTCAACCGCCGTCACCTGCTGCGTCCAGTTCGAGACATCGGTCGCGCTCGCGGACGTTGTCGTCTTGGCGTCGACGCCGCCGGTCGGCGCACTCGGGTTGGTGACGTTGATGGAGTGGTAATGACCCTGGCTGTCGACGCATGACAGATTGCGCTGCGGCGGTGGCGGCGCCGGCGACGGGCACGGGTCGCTTGGCCAGTTTGTCAAGGTACCGGCGCCAACTGAGTTGCCAGCGCTGCCAGGCGTACTGTCCTGAACCGTGGCGAGTGCATTCGGCTGCACGCCGGAGCCACACGATCCGGCGGGGGCCGGGCTTCCATTTGGCCCAATGCAGATGAATGTCG
The DNA here is from genome assembly GCA_035532495.1 of Saccharimonadales bacterium (SeqCode). Taxonomy (GTDB): domain Bacteria; phylum Chloroflexota; class Dormibacteria; order Aeolococcales; family Aeolococcaceae; genus Palsa-851. Next base: position 24,785 of record DATKQX010000085.1, on the reverse strand, counting down.
CCTTCGTCACAGCGAACGTTGTCGAGCCATCTGACGATTTGATCTCGTTGCCCTGAGGGAGTAGGAATGAGTAACCGTTCGGATAGTCGGTGCTGAACGACACCTTGGTCGTTGCCGCGCCGGCGGCGATCGGCAACGTTCCGGTCGGACTTGCCTGAAACGTCGAGCTTGCCGTGCCCGTGACCACCCTGGTGAGCACATGATCGGCGGTGCTCGACAGGGCCGCGTTCGTGGTGCCCTGGATCGTCGAGTTCACCGACAGCGGGGTGGCGGCGATCGTCACGGTGACCTTCGCCGACGGACTCAGGGTCATGAACAACAGGAGCCCGATGACCAGCACCGCCGCGCCGCCCCATGACAGCAGGCGGCGACGGTCCCAGCCGCGCTTGGGATGAGCCGGCGGGATCTGCGTCAGCACCCGGCGCGGCTCGAGCCGCGGCGTGACGGGTGCTGTCGGCGGCGCTGCGAACGAGGGCGGCGCGGGCGGTGGTGTCGGGGGTGGCTCGAGGACGGCAGACGCAGCGGCTCCGGCACCGCCGGCCGTGGCGATGTTGCGCGCCAGCCCTGCCCCGCCCGCTCGCGGCGCTGCGAGCTCGATGCCCCGCTCGAACGCCGGCACCGATCCGTACACCTGGAGCCCGCTGGCGCGCGAGAGCTGCTGGACGCGCGGATCCTCGCTGACGATCGCCGTCCGGCGTCCCGACTGGTTGCTGAACTGGGCAAGCAGGCGGACGTTCAGTGGCGTCTGAAGGGCGCGACTGGAGCTCGGCACGACGAGGCCGACGTCGAGATCCCCTGCGGAACGGACCCGATCGATGAGATCGGCGATCTCGTCGTCAGGCCTGGCAACGACAACAGCAGGCATCAGGCGCCTCTATACCTTCATCGTCTTCAAAACTCGGCGCATGAGCCCACCCAGGGGCTCGTCCGCGTCATCTTCCAGCGTCACGGCGTGACGCGCAAGCCCCATCGGGGTGACATCCTGGCTGCCGACCAGCAGCCCGGTGGTGTCGTAGACGCCCGTGACGTCGCCGGGACCGAGGACTTTCACCGTCGGCGGACGCGTGAAGGGGACGGTGTCCGCCCAGTCGAGAATGCGCAGCTGTTCGGCGACCTCGGGGAGCGACGCACCCCCTCCGGCGAGGCAGATCGACCCCGGGAGCGGATCCGGCCCGGCGAGTTCCTCGAGCGTCAGCGCCACACCCTGCGCGAGGACCTCGGCAGTCGGCGTCAGCGCACGGCGAGCCATGGCGCTCTGCTCGGCGGCAAGGTGGCCCTCCGAGTGCGCGACCTTGAAACGCTCCGCCTCGTCGAGGTCCATCGAGAGATCGGTGGCGAGCCGCTTCGTGAAGGAGCGCCCGCCCAGCGCGAACATCCGCGTCGCCTCGATCCCCCCGCGGCGGACGACGGCAATGTCGGTCGTGCCACCACCGACGTCGACGAAGATGGCGCCGAGCTCGTGCGACTCGGCCGATGAGCATCCACGCGCGAGCGCGTACGGCTCGGCGACCGTCGCCACAAGCTCGAGATCCAGCTCCTGCGCGATGGCCTGCAGCGCACCGATATGCGTCAGGGGCGCGAATGTGTTGAAGACGGTGATCTCCACGACATGGCCCTGGAAGTCGACCGGGTTGCTCACCGCGTAGCCGTCGATGCGCACCGACGTGATCGTGCTGTGGACGAGCTTGACGTTGACCTCCTGGACGCCGAGGTCGTGCGACATCTGGCGCACGGCTTCGCGCAGCGCGCGGCGCTGCACCGCCTGCAGCGCTGTGGCCAGGTCGGCCTGCGTGATCCGCGCCTGGGGCTGTGGCCGCGGCACGGTCATGGTGGTGCTGAAGCCGCGGACCTGCTCACCGGCTATGCCGATGACCGCCTGGCCGGGGATCGTTTCGCACATGTCCTCGGCTTCGGTCAGCGCGCGGTCGCAGTTGTCGATGACCGCCTGGAGATCGGCCACGGCGCCGGCCTGCATGTGGTTCTGCGCCTGATGGACCTTGCCGACCCCGAGGACGATGCCCTTGTCGTCTTCGCGCTTGACGATGAGGGCCTTGACGAACTCGGTGCCGATGTCGAGCACTGTGTAGTGGCTCTGGAACTCCTCGCGTCGCTTGAGCAGGGCGAACTTGCGCTTCGACATCAGGCGGCGCTCCCCATGACTTCGGCGATCGCGGTTCGCAGCTGCGACACCGCGGCCTCACGTTTGGTGGGATCGCCGATCTTGCCGCGTCCCAGTTCGGGCCGGCCGCCGCCTTTCCCGCCAGTGACATCGGCAGCGCCCTTGACCAGGGTGCCGGCATCGATCCCGGCAACGAGCGCCCGTCCTCCGACCTTGATCACCAACGTCTCCGGCCCGAGCACCGCAACCACGCCGTCGCCCTGCAGGCTGTCGGCGAGCAGCCGGTCGCCGGCCTGGGCGACCCCGTCGGCGTCGACGTCGCCGTCCAGGACGAGATGGGCGAAGCGCACGCCGCCCGCCTCCTCCACGATCGCGGCGTCGGTGCGCACGGCCGACGGGCCTGCCTGGCGTGCCTGGGTCACGTCGCGGCTCAGGCGTTTGACCTGCTCCTGAAGCGCGACGACCCGTTCCGGCACTTCCTCCGGCCGTGTCTTCAGCGCGCGCGCGGCCGCGAGCAGGGCCGCGCCACTGCGCTGCCATCGCTCCTCCGCGCTTTCGCCGGCCACCAGCTCGATGCGCCGGATACCCTGACCGATGCTCGTCTCGGACACGATCATGGCGGCGCCGAGGTCGCCGCTTCGCGTCACGTGGGTGCCGCCACACAGCTCGCGCGACCAGCCGCCGAAGTCCACAACCCGGACGTCCGGCGAGTACGCCTCGTCGATGAGTGCGATCGCGCCGCTCGCGCGCGCATCCGCCAGGGGCATGAGCGCGACGGTTCGATCGAGGTTGCGACGGATCCCGTCATTGACGCGATGCTCGATCCCGGCGATCTCGTCCGGCGTCAGCGCGCGCGAGAACGAGAAATCGAAGGTCGTGTGGTCCGGCCCGACGAACGAACCGCGCTGCACGACAGCCGCGCCGAGCACCTCCCGCAGTGCTCGATTGAGCAGGTGCGTCGCACTGTGGTGGCGCGCGATGCGGCCGCGGCGGTGCGCGTCGACACGCGCCTGAACAGGTTGCCCGGGGCGAAGCTCGCCGGACACGACGACGGTGTCATGGGCCCGCGCATCGCTGCCGGCGACAGGCTGCGTGTCGCGCACCTCGGCGCGGCCACCCAGCCACTCGAGGGTCCCGGTGTCTCCCACCTGGCCCCCCGCCTCCGCGTAGAAGGGCGAGATGTCGAGGAGGACCGCCGCCTGATCGCCGGAGGCAAGCACCGGGATCTCGCTCTCGACTCCGATGCGCGTCACGGTCGCCTCCGTCTCGAGCACGTCGTACCCGACGAACCGGGTCGGGGGCAGCGCCTCGGCGCCCGCGAAGCCGCCACGGCGCGCTGACGCCTGACCACGCTCGCGCTGCTCGCGCATGGCCGATTCGAATCCCTCGAGGTCAACGGTGGCCCCTCGCTCGGCTGCCATCTCGATCGTTAACTCGACAGGAAGGCCGAAGGTGTCATAGAGGCGGAAGGCGTCTGCGCCGTCGATGCGACGCCCGGTCCGCGCCAGCAGGCCTGCGAGCCGCTCGGTGCCCGCGTCGAGCGTGCGGGCAAACGCCTCCTCCTCGATGCCGAGCGTCTCCTCGATGAGGCCCCGGTGCTCGACGAGCTCGGGGTAGACGGGGCCCATGACCTCGACGAGGTCCGCTGTCCCAGCCGCCAAACCGCCGGTCACCGCGACACGGCGGGCATGGACGGCCGCGCGACGGACGAGCCTGCGCAACACATAGCCGCGGCCCTCGTTCGCCGGCAGCACGCCGGCCGCGATGATGAACCCGGCGCCGCGGAGATGGTCGGCAAGCACGTAGAGCGAGCGCACCGAACCCTCGGGCACGGCTGCCGCGGCACGCGACCTGAAGCCGTCGACCATTGGCGCGAAGTGATCGGTGCCATAGCCGGTGCGGTCGCCCTGGACGATGGCGACAATGCGGTCAAAGCCCAGTCCGGTGTCGACGGTCGGATTCGGCAGCAACGGACGGGATCCGTCGGGCTGCTGATCGAACTCCATGAAGACGAGGTTCCAGAACTCCTCCCAGCGGTCGCCCTCGCACTCGTCCTCCGGCGTGCAGTCTGTCCGGCCGCAGGAACAGGGGCCGCCCCAGTCGTAGTAGAGCTCGCTGTCGTAGCCACAGGGACCGGTTGGACCCGCCGCCCACCAGTTCTCCGTCAGGCGCGAGATGCGTTCCCGCGGCACGCCGATCTTCTCGACCCAGAGCCGCTCCGACTCCGCGTCGTCCGGGTAGATGCTCGGCCAGAGGCGCTCCGGGTCGAGACCAAGGACATTGGTGGAGAAATCCCAGGCGTAATCGATTGCGCCTTCCTTGAAGTAATGACCGATCGACCAGTTGCCGAGCATCTCGAAAAACGTGTGATGCGTTGGGTCCCCAACCGAGGAGATGTCGTCGTACTTGAGCCCTGCGCCGCGAAAGCATTTCTGACACGAGACGAGATCCCGCGACGGTGGCGTGCGCTGTCCCGTGATCCAGGGTTTGAGCGGCACCATGCCGGCCACGGTGAAGAGGAGCGACGGATCGTCGTGGGGAATGAGCGAGAAACTCGCGAGCCGATGATGCCCGCGCTCCTCGAAGAAGCGAAGAAATCGCTCCCGGATCTCAGCGCTGCGCATGGGGAAATAAATGTGACCGCAAGTTGTCGAATTCTACACGGGCGCCTCGGTACCGAACTCTTTGCGCAGATGCTCGACCGCCGCACGCTGCAAACGCGAGACGTGCATCTGCGAAATACCGAGTCGTTTCGCGACCTCGGTCTGCGGCAGCTGTTCGACGAAACGCAGCGCCAGGATCTTGCGCTCGCGCGGGGTCAGGTGCGCCATGACCTGCTCGAGCACCTCCTGCATCTCGACGCGCTCGAGGTTGTCGTCCGACAGCCCGATCCGGTCACCGAGGGTGAGCGGCTCGTCGCTGCTGCCGACGGGCCCGTCGAGCGAGACGGTGTGCTGCGCCGGCGCCACCTCCATGGCGGCCAGGACCTGGTCGGGCTCGAGCCCCACACGCTCGCCGATCTCGGCGACGGACGGCGAGCGGCCCAGTTCGTTCTGGAGCTGCTGGGTCGCGGCGTTCACCTTGGCGAGGTTCTCCTGGAGCCGGCGCGGGACGCGCACCGCCCAGGAACGGTCGCGGAAGTGGCGGCGGATCTCGCCGGCGATGGTGGGCGTTGCGAAGGTGCTGAACTCGTTCTCGAGCGACGGATCGAAGCGTTCGATCGCCTGGATCAGCCCGAGGAAGCCAACCTGCTCGACGTCCTCGAGCGGCTCGCCCCGGTTCGCGAAGCGCCGCGCGATGTAGTGCACGAGGTCGCTGTTGAGCTCGACCAGCTGTTCACGGATCTTCGGGTCGCGCGTGTCGCGGAACTGACGAAGCAGGCGGCGCATCTCCGCCCGCTCGGGGGTCTCCGCGGGCTTGGCAATCGTCCGCTCGCGGGTTGCAACGCCGTCGCCGCCCCGCGGCGATGGGGTCACGACGCCTTGTATTTGGTCAGCCGGACGCGCAGGTTCCCGGTTCGTTCGTCGACGCGGTAGGTGCTGTCGTCGACAAAGAGACCCATGAGCCTCAGCGCGAGGTCGGTTGCGGCAACCAGATCGGCGCCACCCGCGAGTTCGGCCTCCTCGGCGCGCGCGCGCAGCTCTGCCTCACGGTTGACCTGGCTGCGCACCACGACCTCGAGCCCCTTCGCACCGAGCTTGAACACGATCCGGACGTGCCCGGCGATGGAGCCGGAGGTCTCGAGGCACCGGATGGCGTTCTCGCATGCCTGGGCCACCGCGATGGTGAGGTCGTCGATGGCGTCCATGTCGAAGCCGGCGAGCGATCCGATCGCCGCGGCCGCTCGTTTGGCGACGAGGATGTGCTCGCGGTCAGCCGGCAGACGGAGTTCGGTGACGGTTCCCATGCGGCTCTTCACATACCCCACGGGAGGGCCGCCGAAACAGCGGGACGAGATTGCGCTAGGCGGTCGACGGATCGGACGCCGACGGGGCTCCGGTCGACGAGGCCGCACGGCCCTCGTCGACGGCTCCGGCGATCTCGGCCTCCCATTCGCGTGCCTCGGCTTCCTCGCGGCGGCGTGCCCGCACGCGCCAGAAGAAGACAGCGCCGGTGATCGCCGCGCCCGCGGCGACCAGTCCTTTCTTTCCGAACGGTACACGCATCTGAGAAGCCTCCCGAATTGCCGATCGGCTGATTATGGCGCTCGACGTCGGGCCGGCGCGAGCACGGCGCCGGCGACCTCGAAGAGCACGACACCGACCCCGTCCGCGATGGGATGGAGCACGCCGAGCGGCGGTCCGCCGACATGCGTTGCGATGGCGACCAGTTCGCCGGCCAGCACACCTGCCGCGGCGAGCACGAGCGTGAGCAGGAATGCCCCGCGCCGGGGCCGCACCAGCCCGGAGATGGTGGCGCCGATGAGCACGAAGAGGATCGCGAGGACGAGCCCCGGGCTCACGGCGTCCGTGCTGGCAGGATCCCCAGTCCGAGCTCGCGAAGTTGCGCGGCGTCGACCGGCGCGGGCGCGTCGGTCATCGGCTCTTGTGCCTGCTGGTTCTTCGGAAACGCGATCACGTCGCGAATGTTTTCGGTGCCGAGCCCTTCCATGACCATGCGGTCGATACCGCCCGCCCAACCGCCGTGCGGCGGCACGCCGTACTCGAAGGCCTCGAGCAGGAACCCGAACTTGCGGCGCGCGTCGTCGGCATCGATGCCGAGGGCGGCGAGGACGCGCTGGAGAATCGCCGGATCGGTCGTGCGGATACTGCCGCTGCCGATCTCACGTCCGTTGACGACGAGGTCGTACGCCCGCGACCGGACCGCGAGCGGGTCCGTCTCGAGCAGGTCCAGGTCGTCGATATGAACCATCGTGAATGCGTGGTGCGCGGCACCGATCTCACCGGTCTCCTCGCTGCGCTCGAACATGGGGAACTCGGTGACCCAGAGCATGTCGATGCGATCGTCGTCGTACAGATTCCGGGCGCGTCCGAGGTGGTTGCGCAACGCCCCGAGCGCTCCATGCACGACGGGCGAACGGTCCGCGACCATGAGCACGCAGTCCCCGACCGCGGCGCCCGTCGCCGAGCCGATCCCCTCGAGTTCCTCCGCGCTGAAGAACTTTGCGATCCCTCCCTGCCAGCCGTCCGCTCGCTTCCAGAGGTACGCCAAGCCTCTGGCTTTCGCGGTCCGGGCGACCTCGGTCAGCCGACCCTCGATGTCGCCGCGGGTGAGATCGTCGCCACCCTGCACGCTGATGGCCTTGACGATGCCGCCCGACGCGACGGCGTCCGCGAACACGCGAAAGCCGGACGCACGGACGACATCGGTGAGGTCGCACAGCAACATCTCGAAACGCGTGTCCGGCTTGTCGACGCCGTAGCAGTCCATGGCGTGGCGCCAGGTCATGCGCGGGAATGGCACAGCAAGCTGTCCCCCACGGAACTCGCACGCCTGCCACGCACTCGGGATCGCGTGCTCGAGGGCCGCGAAAACGTCGTCCTCATCGACAAACGACAGCTCGATGTCGAGTTGTGTGAACTCCGGCTGGCGATCCGCGCGCAGGTCCTCGTCGCGCATGCAATGCGCGAGCTGGAAATAGCGGTCGAAGCCCGCGACCATGCAGAGCTGTTTGTAGAGCTGGGGCGATTGCGGCAGCGCATAGAAGCTGCCAGGAGAGAGACGGCTCGGAACGAGATAGTCGCGCGCGCCTTCCGGCGTGGCTCGGATCATCATCGGAGTCTCGATCTCGAGGAACCCGATCTCCCCCATCGCACGACGGAGCTCGCTGCAGAACCGCGCCCGCAGACGGAGGTTCTGCTGCAGATGCACCCGGCGGAGGTCGAGGTAGCGATGACGCAGACGCAACTGTTCGTCGACGTCGGTGTCCTCGTTGACCGGGAAGGGCGGTGTCTTCGCCACGGCGAGCACCGTGCACGAGGACGCGCGCAACTCGATCTCCCCCGTGCCACGCTTGGGATTCACATTCTCAGGGGCGCGCAGGCGAATCTCGCCTTCGAATCGGAGCACCCATTCGAGGCGAGCCTCGCGCGCGGCCCGGTGTGCCTCCGGCGCCTGGTTGGGATCGATGATCACCTGCAGGATGCCGCTCGTGTCGCGGAGGTCGATGAAGATGAGCCCGCCATGATCGCGGCGCCGGTCGACCCAGCCGTAGACGGTGGCGCGGGCACCCGCGGCGTCCGCGCGAGGGGTCCCGCAGTATGTGCGCTCGGTGGTCACGTCGCTCCTCTGACGATGCGATCGACGGTGGCCACAAGCTCTGACGCGGGCACCGTCTGCTGACTGCGGCCGTCGAGATCACGCACGACCGCGCTATCGCCGGCCACTTCGTTCTCGCCAATGATGACTGCAACGCGCGCGCCGATCCGGCCCGCGGCACGCAGCTTGCGGTCGAGCCGCCGATCAGCGACGTCGAGCACGGTGCGGGTGCCCGTGCGACGGATGAGGCGCGCGACGCCGGCGGCGTTCTCCGCCTGAGCCGGTTCGACCGAGCAGACAAGCACATCCGTGACTGCCCCGGCGGATGGGACGGTACCGAGGTCCCTGGCGACCATGAGGATGCGCTCGACGCCGAGCGCGTACCCGGTGGCCTGGGCAGCCGGAAACCCGAGCAGCTCGGCAAGGCCGTCGTAGCGACCGCCCCCGCCGAGCGAGCTCTGCGCGCCATGGAGCGTGTCGTGCCAGAACTCGAAGACGGTGTCGCTGTAATAGTCGAGCCCTCGCACCAGACGGTCGTTGCGGACCGCGTCAATGCCGGCCGCTTCGAGGTCGCGCATCACGGCGGTGAGGTAGTCGCGGCTCTCGACGTCGAGCGAATCCCAGAGCAGCGGCGCGTGCTTCACGAGTCCCGCGTCGCGCTTGCAGTCGAGGAGCCGGAGTGGATTCGTGTGCAGGCGGCGCCTGCAGTCGTCGCAGAGCGACGCCTCGAGGGGCGTGTAGTAGGCGACCAGCGCCGTCCGATACCGCGCTCGATCCCCAGGGCGACCGAGTGAGTTGAGCTGCAACCGGATGCCGCTGATGCCGAGCGCTTCGAAGAACCGCCACGCGACCTCGATGATCTCGACGTCCAGCTCCGGAGAGCGATCGCCGATGCACTCGATGCCAACCTGGGTGAATTGATGCTGCCGGCCCGCCTGCGGCCGCTCTGCGCGGAAGAACGGTCCCGCGTAGTGCACGCGGACGGGTCGGATCTCCTGATCAAGGTGCGCGCCAAGCACGGCTCGAAGCGCGCCTGCGGTCCCTTCGGGCCGGAGCGTCAGCGATCTGCCGCCGCGGTCCTCGAACGTGAACATCTGCTTGTCGACGACATCCGTGTCCGCTCCCACGCCGCGGCTGAAGAGCTCCGTCGCCTCGACGACCGGGGTCTCGATCGGCCGGTAGCCGAAGGACTCGACCACCGTTCGGTGGAGGTCCAGCAGCCACTTCCGAGCGGCGAACTCGTCGGGCAGGATGTCGCGCGTTCCGCGCGGCGCCGCGATCTCAGGCATTGGCGTCCGAGTGTACGGGCTCCCGGCCGCAGTGCCCCCTGGGCGCGGATTCAGCGGAGCCGGTCGAGAAACCTCGAGGCGTTCGCTGTCTCATCGAACGCCAGGGTCAGAACGAAGTCCGGCGGAAGGCGATTGACGGCTCGGAGCACGCGGTCGCAGCCCCGGGCCAGGGCCTTCGGGCCGCCGACACCGTGGGGTCGCAACCCGGCAACCGCCATGAGCATCGGGCTGCGATGCCCCACGGCAACGAGGACGCTGCATCCCGCGGCGGTGACGACGAGGGGCTCAGCGACCGCGCCTGCCGCGCCGAGCACCATCGAGCCGTTGGTCTCTGATTCGAGCAGCTCGCACGCGGCGAGTTCCATCAGGCGGAGGCGTGTGCGCGGTTCGATGCGCGCATCGTGGCTCCGGCGCGCGACATGTGGCTGTCGCATGTGACCGCTCAACGCTCAGCCCGAGTCGCGCGCCACCGTATGCACGTCGCGTACAGCCTCGAGGCGCTCGAGCAAGCGGCTGAGTTGCGAGAGGTTCTGGATCTCGACGATGGTGCTGATCACCGCGGTCTTGTCGTCGTACACCTGCACGTCGGCACCGCTCAGATTGATCTTCGATTCGGCGATGACCGCAGCGATGTCGCGGAGCAGCCCCGTGCGGTCCCAGGCCTCGATCTTGATGCTGACCGGGTACACCTGCCGCGCACCGGTCTCCCACTCGACGTCGACGATTCGCTCGACATCAGTCGCGTTGCGCACGTTGACGCAGTCCGCCCGATGCACCGTCACCCCCTTGCCACGCGTGACGTAGCCACGGATGACGTCGCCCGCGACCGGCTTGCAGCAGTGCGCCAGCGTGGTCAGCATGTCGACGTGGCCATGCACGCGCACGTGCCCCGTCGGTGCGGGCGTGCTCGTCAGCGGGATGCCGAGGATGCGGTCGTCGTCGGTCTGCTGCTCGTCGGCACCGAAGCGCAGCACGGCGCTGCGAGCGCTGATGTCGCCGTATCCGATCGCGGCGACGAAGTCGTCGACGGTGGCGATCTTGAACTCCTGCGCCAGGTCGAGGATCTGGTCGTCCTTGACGCTGTGCAACGCCATCTGGCGCAGGCGCCGGAACTCCTTGTCCAGCATCTCGCGGCCCTTCTGGATGTTCTCGTCGCGACGCTCGCGTTTGAACCACTGCCGGATCTTCTCGCGTGCGCTCGAGGTCTTCACGAAGTTGAGCCAGTCGCGCGAGGGCCCGTGCGCGCCTTTGGTGGTGAGCACTTCGACGATCTCGCCGTTCTCGAGGCGGTGATCGAGCGGCACCATGCGCCCGTTCACCTTCGCGCCGATGCACGCGTGTCCGACATCGGTATGGATGCGGTACGCGAAGTCCACCGGTGTTGATCCCTGGGGCAGCGAACGCACATCGCCGCGCGGCGTGAAGACGAAGACCTCGTCCTGGAAGATGTCGACCTTGACCGTGTTGACGAACGCCTCGGCGTCGAGGACTTCCTTCTGCCAGTCCATGAGGAGGCGCAGCCACGTGAAGCGCTCGTCGATGCGTCCGCCGTCCTGTGGCCCCTTGTACCGCCAGTGCGCGGCGACCCCGTACTCCGACGTCTCGTGCATCTCCTGCGTCCGGATCTGTACCTCCATGGGCTCGCCGGTGTGGGAAAGCACGGTGGTGTGCAACGACTGGTAGCCGTTGCCCTTGGGCATCGCGATGTAGTCCTTGAACCGGCCCGGCAGCGGCTTCCAGAGCGAGTGCACGATCCCGAGCGCGCCGTAGCAGTCCTTGATGGAATCCACCAGGACTCGGATGGCGATGATGTCGTAGATCTCGCCGAACTCCTTCTGCCCGCGCACCATCTTTTCGTGGATGCTGTACATGTGCTTGGTGCGTCCGGAGATTTCGGCGTGCACGCCGAGCGGGGCGAACTCTCGAGCGAGAATCTCGGTGACGTCGCGAACGAATTCGTCGCGCTGCTCACGAGTGCTGGCGAGACGGGCCTCGATCAGCTGATAGTTGTCCGGGTCGAGCTGCACGAATGCAAGGTCCTCCAGCTCGCCCTTGATCTCCCAGATGCCGAGCCGATGCGCGAGGGGCGCGTAGATGTCGAGCGTCTCGCGACTGATCCGCAGACGTCGCTCCGAGGTGTGCGCGCTGACGGTGCGCATGTTGTGCAGGCGGTCGCCGAGCTTGATGAGGACAACGCGGATGTCCTCGGCCATGGCGACGAGCATTTTGCGGATGTTCTCCGCCTGATGCTCCTCGGCGCTGCGCACGTGGATCTTGCCGAGCTTGGTGACGCCGTCGACGAGCTTGGCGACCTGCTCGCCGAAGAGTTCGCGGACCTCCTCGCGAGTGACCGTCGTGTCCTCGACCGTGTCATGGAGCAGCGCCGCCATGACCGTCTCGGGGTCGAGCCGGAGGTCGGCAAGGATGCCCGCGACCGCAAGCGGATGCTCGATGTAGGGCTCGCCGGTGAGCCGGGACTGGCCCGCGTGCGCGCGATCGGCGATGTCAAAGGCGCGCCGAATCGCAGCCCGATCATCCTCGGGGAGGTAGTTGACTCGCTCCATGAGCTCCGTGATGGGCACTGCTTTGACGAGTGTAGGGCCGGATCCGCACGATCAAACCCGTCGCGATTGCGCCCGCGTCTCCTCCTTCCGCTCGAGTGGTTGCCAAAACGTGGCTAAACCGTTGATCGACCCACCGATCGACACGCGCGCTGTGACGGCGGGCGGTCTGCCGGGACTGACACGGTAAACTCGCCTAAATGAACTCGGAATCACGCGCGCCCCTGACGGCTGAGACGGAACTCGTTTCGCCGCTCGGTGGGACGCTCGTCGATCTGCTGATGAGTGCCGAAGAGCTTGCGGACTTTGATGCACGTGCATCCCAACTGACGTCGTTGCGCATCTCCCCAACCGCCGCCGCCGACGCCGCGTTGCTCGGCAGCGGGGCGTATTCGCCGCTCAGCGGGTTTCAGGGGCGCAGTGACTACGAGAGTGTCGTCGAGCGCGCCGAGCTCGGAGACGGAACACCGTGGACGTTGCCGATCACCCTGCCGGTCGGCGGCCAGGGACGTGGACTGAAGGAGGGTTCGGTGGTCGCGCTCCGCGACGACGGCAACCGTCTGGTCGGCGTCATCACCGTCGCCGAGGTCTTCGATCGCGATCTTGAGAAAGAGGCGAGCGAGGTCTATCGCACCACCGACCAGGCGCATCCAGGGGTCGCGGCGCTGTTCGCGCAGGGACCGACCGTGATCGCGGGCGCCGTCAGGATCGCCCCGGCACCGGCCGGCGATGTGCCGTCCACTCCGGCGGAGACCCGCAGGGCGTTCAAGGAACGCGGCTGGTCGACGGTGGTGGGTTTCCAGACGCGCAACCCCGTGCATCGTGCGCACGAGTACCTCACCAAGGTGGCGCTCGAGCAGGTCGACGGGCTGCTCCTGCATCCGCTGTCGGGTGCGACCAAGGGCGACGATGTGCCCTTCGAGGTACGCATGGACTGCTATCGCGTCCTGCTCGACCACTACTACCCCGCGAATCGCGTCGTGCTCGGTATCTTTCCGGGCGCCATGCGCTACGCCGGGCCCCGCGAGGCGATCTATCACGGTCAGGTGCGCAGGAACTACGGATGCTCGCACTTCATCATCGGTCGCGATGCCGCCGGTGTCGGCAATTACTACGGCACGTACGACGCCCAGACGCTGTTCGACGAGCTCGGCGGCGCCGAGCGCTTCGGCTTCGACGCGTACAAGTTCGAACACACCTTCTACTGCAGGGCCTGCGAGAGCATGGCCAGCACCAAAACCTGCCCACACGGCGCCGACGACCGCGTGATCCTCAGTGGGACGCGCGTTCGCGAGATGCTCACCCGCGGAGACGCCATCCCCCACGAGTTCACCCGCCCTGAAGTCGCGGAGATCCTCCACGCTGCATACGCCAGCGCAGCCGCCGCGGTGGCGTCATGAGCGGCCTGACCATCTGGTTCACCGGGCTCTCGGGCGCCGGGAAGTCGACGATCGGACAGCGAGTTGCAACCGCCCTTCGCGAGGAGGGCCACCGTGTCGAGGTCCTCGATGGTGACGAGGTCCGCCAGACCCTGAGCGCTGGGCTCGGCTTCAGCAAGGAAGATCGCGATATCAACATCCGCCGCATCGGCTTCGTCGCCGAGTTGCTGACGCGCAACGGTGTCGTCGCCATCACCGCGGCAATCTCGCCATACAGGGATACCCGCGCCGAGGTGCGCCGCCGCATCGGACGGTTCGTCGAGGTCTATGTCAGCTGCTCCATCGAGGTGCTCTCCGAGCGTGACGTCAAGGGGTTGTACAAGAAGGCGCTCGCCGGCGAGATCGATCACTTCACCGGCGTCTCGGACCCGTACGAGGCCCCCGAGGCTCCTGACGTGGTCGTCAACAGCGGGACGCAAACAATCGAAGAGTCGGTCGCCGCAGTGCTGGCGGCCGTCGTGGCGAGCGGGCTCCTCCCCGAACCGGCGTCTCGCGGCTGACGCCGCGATGCGCACGCCCCCGGCTCGGCCGAGGCACCCCCGGCCCCGGGTCACGCTTGATCAGCTGCACACATTCCTTGCGGTCGCTGAACGCGAGCATGTGACCGCGGCGGCCGAAGCGCTCGGCCTCTCGCAGGGTTCGGTCAGCGGCGTCGTCCGCCGGCTCGAGGCGACGCTCGGCCTGCCGCTCCTCCAGCGGGTCGGCCGCAACGTCCAGCTCACCGATGTCGGCCGGGCACTGCGCCAGCTGGCCGTCAAGGTCCTCGAGGACGTCGGACAGATCGAGGAGTTGCGCGTTGGTTACCTCGCGTTCGAGCGCGGGGAGCTCACCGTCGCCGCCGGGCGGGTCATGGGTGCGCACAGGCTTTCGGGCTGGCTGGCGCCATTCGTCGCCGATCACCCCGAGATCAACGTCCGTCTCGCCCTGGCACCGATGCGCTCGCTCGTGACCATGCTCGTCGAGGGCCGGGCCGACATCATCCTGGCGGGGTCATCGGTCCGCGTGCCGGGCGTCGAGACAGTGGTCCTCGAGCACACGCAGCTGGTGACCGTCGTGGCGGCCCATCACCCCCTAGCCTCCAGCAAGACCGCGGTGCGCGACCTCGTCACCCACCGCCACCTGGCCCACGAGCGCGGCAGCGCCACCGAGGCGCTCGCCGCCCATGCGCTCCGTTCCCATGTGGACCCTGAGAACACGCTCGAGCTCGAGGAGGGCGCGCTGCACGCGGCGTTGCTCGCGGGTCTCGGCTTTGCGGCCATGCCTCGCTCGGTGGTCGAGCCGGACATCGTGGCGGGCCGCCTCGTGGTCATTCCACTGCCGGGCCGGAGCGTCTCGCAGTCGTTCGCCGCCGCTCGTCGGCGCGATCTGCACACCCCAGCCGTCGAAGCGTTCTGGGCCCACCTCAAGCGGATCGCTGTCGATCAGTCCTGAGGCGTCGCGTCAGTACGAACGGGCAAGGAGCGCGGTGAACTCCGCAGGGTCGCCGCATGCAATGCAGGGCGCGCCGCTGCCCGGGCGATCCGCGCGCAGCACGCGGACCGTGAGCGCGTGGACCGCGGCTTTGACCGCATCCTCACAGCCGGCTGTGTTGCAGAAGGGCGCCGTTGCGAAGACCGGACGCTCGGCAAATGCGGCCTGGAGCTCGTCGATGGTTGCGACGTCGACGCTGCGCTCCGCGAGACGCTGCTGTGCTCGCTCGAGGATCTTCTGCTGCGCCGTGGCGAGCATGTCGGGGAATGCCGCCGCGAGGCCGGCAAGCGGTCGAACCTCCTGGGCCCCGTCGATGCGATGCACCACGGTGACGTTGCCGTCGGCGAGGTCCTTGGCGCCGACGATGATGCGCAACGGCACGCCGCGCAACTCCCAATGCGCGTACTTCTCGCCGGGACGCATCCCGTCGCGACGGTCGATGCGAACCCTGACGCCGGAGGGACACTCGCGCTCGATCCGCGTCACGGCCTCCTCCACCACCGCTGCGCCGGACTCGTCGTTGCTCCGCGTGATCGGCACGACGACCACCTGGATGGGCGCGACCTTCGGCGGCAGGATGAGGCCCATGTCGTCACCGTGCGCCATGATCACCGCGCCGACCGTTCGTGCCGAGAGTCCCCACGACGTCTGAAACGGATGCTGGCGCTGGTTGTCGCGATCGCTGTATGCGATGCCGTACGCGCGCGTGAAGTTCTGACCGAGGTGATGCGACGTACCGGATTGCAGCGCCCAGCCGTCTGACATCATGGCCTCGATGCTCACCGTGTAGCGCGCGCCCGGGAATTTCTCGGACTCCGTCTTGCGTCCCTTGATCACGGGGATGGCGAGCCAGTCCTCGGTGAGCTCGCGGTAGCAGTCGAGCATCGTGTCGACCTCCTCCGCGGCCTCGCTGTCGAGCTGATGAAACGTGTGCCCTTCCTGCCAGAGGAATTCCGTCGTGCGTAGGAAGAGTCGCGTGCGGTGCTCCCAGCGCACGACGTTGCACCACTGGTTGATCTTCACGGGAAGGTCGCGCCACGAATGGATCCAGTCCGCGTACATGGAGCAGATGATCGTCTCGCTCGTCGGACGCACCGCGAGGCGCTCCTCGAGGTCCTTGCCGCCGCCGCGTGTCACCCACGCGACCTGCGGGTCGAAGCCTTCGACGTGGTCCGCCTCCTTCTGGAGATAGGACTCCGGGATGAAGAGCGGGAAGTACATGTTCTCGTGGCCGGTGCGCTTGATCATGTCGTCCAGCGCGCGCTGGATGTTCTCCCACAACGCAAACCCGTATGGCCGGATGACCATGCAGCCGCGCACCGGCGAGTAGTCGGCAAGCTCGGCACGACGGACCACGTCCGTGTACCAGCGATCGAAATCCTCGCTCTGCGCCGTGATCCGCTTCTCGTCGGCCATGGCGGAGCAGTCTACGTGAGGACGCCCTCGCGCTCGCTCAATCCGACCGGCAGCGGCTTCCCCTCGGCGATGTACCGAGCGTCTTCCTCGGCGATCTCGTGCAACTCCGTCAGGAGCGTCGACAGCAGCTCGCCCTCGGGGAGCGTCGACACCACCTTGCCGTTGCGATACAGAATGCCCTTCTGCTTGCCGCCGGCGATGCCGATGTCGGCGTGCATCCCCTCGCCCGGCCCGTTGACGACGCAGCCCATGACCGAAACCGTGATGGTCCGCTTCACGCCCTCGAGTGCCTTCGCGACCTCCGCGACCATCGGAACCATGTCGATCTCGAGGCGGCCGCACGTCGGGCAGGCGACCAGGTTCGGGCCGTCGCCACGTTCCTGCAGGTTGGCGAGGATCTGGCGGGCCACCCGCACCTCCTCCTCCGGCGAGCCGACGAGCGACACGCGAATCGTGTCGCCGATACCCTCAGCGAGGAGCAGTCCGATGCCGAGCGCGCTCTTGATGCTCCCGGTGTCGACGGGCCCAGCCTCGGTGAGGCCGAGATGCAGCGGGTAGCGGTTGCCAAGCGCGACGAACGCGCGG
Source organism: Saccharimonadales bacterium (SeqCode) (assembly GCA_035532495.1). Taxonomy (GTDB): domain Bacteria; phylum Chloroflexota; class Dormibacteria; order Aeolococcales; family Aeolococcaceae; genus Palsa-851. The sequence continues at coordinate 7,687 of DATKQX010000085.1, read as the reverse complement.
TTGGCGGCGACATTCGTGAGCACGTCACTCGCCTTCAGCGAGACCTTGATGTCGCGAAAATCAAGCTCCTCGAGCACGCGGATGTGGCTGAGCGCGGCTGCGACCATGTTCGCTGCGATCTCGTCGATCGTTCCCCCACGTCCGCGGGTGAGGTCCTTGCGTTGGGGGATGCTTCCGGCGTTCACGCCGATGCGAATCGGGACGCCGCGCGCCTTCGCCTCGCGCGCGATGTCGGCGACCTTCGCGCTGTCGGTGATGTTGCCGGGATTGAGGCGCAGACAGTGCACGCCCGCTTCGAGCGCGAGCAACGCGAGTGGTGCGTCGTAGTGGATATCGGCCACGACCGGGATCGGCGATTCGCGGACGATCTCGTGCAACGACGCGGCGGCGTCGCGCGTGTCGCACGTGACGCGGATGACGTCCGCGCCCGCCTGCGCCGCGCGCTGGATCTGCGCGATCGTTGCCGCAGCGTCCTCGGTCTGCGTCTTGGTCATCGTCTGCACCGCGATCGGCGCGGCTCCGCCGATGACCACGTTGCCCACGCGCACCGGTACCGTCGGGCGGCGTTGGTGTGGCAGCGAATGCCCCTCGGTCATAACCTGGTCACATCTCCGATGGTGACATACACGGCGAAAACGACGATGATCGCGAGTCCGACCGCGGTGATCGCCGCTTCGACCTTTGGATTGAGCCTGCGGCGGCGCACCGACTCGATGAGGATGAAGAGGAGTTTCCCACCGTCGAGGAACGGTATCGGCAGCATGTTCACGAATCCGAGGTTCATGCTGATGAAGCCGATCCACCAGAGCAGGCCGTTGGGCCCGAGAAAGCCGTTGTTCGTCGCGGTCGCGGTTTCCTGGGCGATGCCGACCGGCCCGGTGAACCCCTGTGGTCCATTCACCCCGCCGGGCGGCGGATGGACGATCAGGCTGTAGATACCCGAGAACTCGGCGCCGATGAACCCTGGGATCGCCGTGAAGCCGCTGGCGACGGCTGCGGGGAAGGTCATCCCGCTGAAGCCGGGTATCACGCCCATGATCCACGAGACCTTGATCGCGTTCTCCGTCGGGTAGCCGTCCTGGATGCCGGACACGGTGACGTCGCTGAAGCGGATGTCCACGGAGCCGTCCGAGCTCTGTCGGTAGCCGGAGATCGTCACCGGGCTGCCGCCGCCGAGGAGCTGCGCCGGATCGCCGGCCCCCGCCGGCTGACCGTTGATCGTGGTGACGACGAGGCTTCCCTGGGGCAGCTTGCCGCCCCCGATCGTTGACTGATCACTGAGGATGTTGGAGATCGTCAGACGCGGCGTCAGCACCGTCGTGTGCACGGCGCCGTCAGAGGTCTGATAGGCGACCGTGATCGGGTTGCCCTGACTCTCGGCAGTCGCCTTGTGCAGGTCGGTGGTGACAGACGTCAGGCTGTCCTGACGGATGACATGCCCGTTCAGCGCAAGGATGACGTCGCCGTTGCGCAACCCGGCGACGCCGGACGCGGCATGGGAGTCGTACGCGTACGGCGTCGGCTGCATGTCGATGATCGCGAAGATGACGCCGCCGAAGATGAAGTTTGCGCAGATGCCCGCCGCCACGGTGGCGAACCGGCGCGGCTTGCTCGCGCGATAGAAATTGCGCTCACCCGCGTCCGCCTCGCCGACGAGCCCGAGCATGCCGGCCATGCGCACGAACCCACCCGCGGGAATGGCGCGCACGGCGTAGAGAGTCTCGCCGATGGTGCGCGAGTAGACCTTGGGCCCGAAGCCGACAGAGAACTCCTCGACCTTGATGCCCGAGAGCTTGCCCACAAGGAAGTGGCCGCCCTCATGGATGGTGATCACCGAGACGAGGACGAGGATGAACGCGCCCGCGTAGAGGAGGAACTGGGTCACGACACACCCGCCCCTGACGCGGCACCGGCCCGGACGTGCTCCCGGGCCCAGGCATCCGCCACGAGGACGTCGTCGAGGTTGAGCACACCGCGATCATCGAAGGCCGCGAGGGCGTCGCTCACCAGGGGCACGATCTCGTCGAAGCGGCAGCGTCCTTCGGTGAACGCCGTGACGGCCTCCTCGTTGGCGGCGTTGAGCACGCACGGCGCGAGGCCTCCACGCTCGCCCGCCGCGCGGGCCAGCGCAACGGCCGGAAAGCGGGCCGCGTCGACAGGCAGGAACTCCAGCGGCGAAACGTCGCGAAGATCGAGGCGCGGTGCCACGCCCGGCAGGCGCACGCCGTCCGCGAGCGCCAGCGCGATTGGGACACGCATGTCAGGAACGCCCATCTGCGCGACCACCGCGCCGTCGCGGAACTCCACCCAGCTGTGCACGATGCTCGTCGGATGGATCGCGACGTCGATCATCGAGTACGGTGTGTCGAACAGGAAGTGCGCCTCGATGACCTCGAGCCCCTTGTTCATCATCGTCGCCGAGTCGATGGTGACCTTCGGCCCCATGTTCCATGTCGGGTGCGCCAGTGCCTCGTCCGCCGTAATCGATGAGAAGGTGCCGAGCGGTCGGCGCAGGAACGGTCCGCCGCTCGCGGTCAGGACGAGACGGGCGACCGAGTCACGGTCCTCGCCGCGCAGGCACTGCCAGAGCGCCGAGTGCTCGCTGTCGATCGGAACGATGTGCGCCGCCGACTCGGACGCGCGGGCGCGGACGAGCTCGCCGGCCATGACGAGGACCTCCTTGGTCGCGGTGGCGACGGTGGCCCCCGCGTCGATCGCAGCGAGCGTCGGGCGCAGTGCCGCGGCGCCGGTGATCGCAACGCACACGACGTCGGCGTCCATCGCCGCGATCGCGCAGGCGGCGTCCATCCCGACGGCGCACCCGGAGGGCAGCGCGGCACCCGCGGCCGGGTTGACGAGTGCCATCCGCTCGACCTGGAACGTTGCGGCGACCGCGGCGAGCGCCACCGCGTCGCTGCCACCCACAACGCCGACCAGCTCGAAACGATCAGGGAAGCGAGCGATGACGTCGCAGGCTTGTCGCCCGATCGATCCGGTCGCGCCAAGGAGGACGACACGACGGCGGGACGTGGGGTTGGTCACTTGTGCGCAGATGCCTCAGTACGCATTAGATCAGAGCACGCGGCCGCTTTCGCCACAGTTACGGGAGCGCGATCAGCTTCAGGTAGCAATATACGACCGGGGCAAGGAGAACGAGGCTATCGGCGCGATCGAGCAGTCCGCCGTGTCCCGGAATCAGCGTGCCGGAATCCTTGACGCCGGCCTGGCGCTTGATTGCCGACTCCACGAGGTCGCCGCCCTGCGCCGCGACGGCCATGAGCACGCCGAGGAGCGCGCCGAGCGGGAGGTTGATGCCGATCAGCCACGGCCCGGCGAGCGCGCCGACGAGGACGGACGCCACCGCGCCGGCGACGGCCCCCTCGATTGATTTGCCAGGCGAGATCGACTCGAAGAATCGATGCCTGCCGATCGCAGAACCGACGAAGTACGCCGCAGTGTCACCGCACACCGACCCGGCGAGCACGAGCACGACGAGACGGAGTCCGAAGTGGGTCGAATCGGTCGCATGCCAGCGGTACAGCGCGATCCAGAAGCCGAGGCAGAGGCCGACGTACGCGGCGCCTCCGACCGCCGCGGCCCAGCCGGTGAAGCGCTCGCGGGTGCCGAGACCGGCCAGGAGACCGACTACAGCGGCAGCGGCGAACGCCCAGTCCGTTGCGATGTCCGAAGCCGGGAGCACGAAGCGGACGGCCAAGAAGACCGTCAACGGAAGGATGAGCCAGGCGGGCGGCCGCGTGCCGATCCGCCCGAGCAGGTCGCGAAGCTCCCAGGCGCCGATGAGCGCGCCGGCACCCACGAAGACCGCGACGGCGGCGGTGCCGATCCAGAGGGCGGCTCCGAGCACCGCGAGCAGGATCACCCCGGAGATCACCCGCAGTGCGAGGTTCATCGCGCCGGCGTGGCGTGTCCCGGGTCGATGCTCTCATCCGGAACCGCGCCGAACTTCCGCTCCCGGCACGAGAAGTCGTCGAGGGCATCGTGGATCGCGGTCTCGCCGAAATCGGGCCAGAGCGTGTCGGTCACGTACAGCTCGGCATACGCGGCCTGCCAGAGCAGGAAGTTGCTGATCCGGAACTCACCCGCCGTGCGGACGATCAGGTCGGGATCCGGCAGGCCGCCTGTGTAGAGCGCCCGGCTCAGCGTGGCCTCATCGAGACGGCGAAGATCGCTTCCCGAATCCGCAAGCTCATGGATCGCCGCGACGATCTCGGCGCGTCCGCCGTAGTTGATGGCCACGTTGAGGATCGCGGACGTGTCGTGTGCGGTCAGCAACTCGGCCTGCGCCACCTTGGCCTGCAGGGATGGGCTCAGCCGCGAGCGATCACCGAACACCCGGATCTGGACGCCGTTCTCGTGGAGCTCAGCGACCTCGCGATCGATGGTATCGCCGAACAGCTTCATCAGGGCACTCACCTCGCTGCGCGGACGCTGCCAGTTCTCCGTGCTGAATGCGTAGAGCGTGAGGATGTGGACCCCGGCCCGATGACAGGCTTCCATCACCGGACGGATGGCGCGGACGCCGGCGCGATGCCCGGCGACGCGCGGGAGGTGGCGCTGCCGTGCCCACCGTCCATTCCCGTCCATGATGATGCCGATGTGCCGAGGCAGGTCTGCCCGTGACGGAAGCGGGATTGCGGCGGGAGCGGGTGGGTGCTGCATTGTGGCTCGAGGTCAGAACGGGGTGACAGGTGCTGCCGTTTCGGGTGTGGCCCGTCAGACCTCGAGGATCTCCGTCTCCTTGCGCTGCGCGGCGTCGTCGATGCGCGCGGTGAACTGGTCGGTGATCTTCTGGACCTCGATCAGCTTGGTGGCCACCTCGTCCTTGCTCACGTGGCCGTCCTTCTCCACCCGGCGCAGATGGTCGACCTCGTCGCGGCGGATGTTGCGCACCGCGACGCGCGCCTCCTCGGCCTTGCGGTGGATGACCTTGACGAGTTCCTTGCGACGCTCCTCGGTCAGCTGCGGGATCGCGACCCGAATGACCTGGCCGTCGTTGCTCGGATTGAGGCCGAGGTCGCTCTTCTGAATCGCCTTCTCGATGGCGCCGAGTGAGCTGCGGTCGTACGGTGCGATCACGAGCAGGCTTGCCTCCGGCACGCTGATCCCGGCGAGGCTCTGGAGAGGTGTCTGCGCGCCGTAGTAGTCGACATGGAGACGCTCGAGCAGCGCCGGCGACGCGCGTCCGGTGCGGATGGTCATCAGGTCGCGATGCAGCGCCTCGACACTTTTCTCCATACGCTCATGGGCCTCGGCGATTCGCGCTGCGATCTGCTCGGACGGGTCCTCGGCTTTCTCGCGATCGCTCATGGGCCGGTCCCCTCGGCATCCACGCGGGTACCGATCTGGTCGCCGAGGATGACTCGCTCGACGTTGCCGTCGGTGAAGAGGTCGAACACGATGATGGGCATGCGATTGTCCATGCAGAGGGTCACGGCGGTGCTGTCCATGATGGCGAGACCGCGGTTGAGCACTTCCATGTACGTGAGGGTCGAGAGCCTCGTGGCGTCGCTCACCTTGTTCGGGTCCGCACTGTAGATCCCGTCGACCTTGGTCGCCTTGAGGAGCACGTCGGCGCCGATCTCGACCGCGCGCAGTGCGGCCGTGGTGTCGGTGGTGAAGAACGGGTTTCCGGTCCCCGCCGCGAGGATGACGAGCCGGCCCTTCTCGAGGTGGCGGATGGCGCGCCGGGGAATGAACGGTTCAGCCACCTGCGACATCGCGATCGCGCTCTGCAGGCGGCAGTCGATGCCAAAATGCTCGATGGCGTCACGCAGCGCGAGCGCGTTGATCACTGTCGCAAGCATGCCCATGTAATCAGCGGTGACTCGGTCAATCCCGTGCTGGCTCGCTTCCATGCCACGGACGATGTTGCCGCCACCGACGACGATCGCCACCTGGACGCCGCGCTCCACGATGTGCGTGATCTGCAGCGCGATGTGTTGCGCCGCCGCGTAGTCGATACCGTAGCCCACCGTCCCCAGCAGGGCCTCACCGCCGAGCTTGAGGATGACTCTGCCGAACACGGGACGACGCCCGTCACGAGCGCGGCCCTGCACCTCGGCGAGTTCCACGTCCGTGACTCCGAGACTCACTCGTGCGCGGTCGCGTTCGCGCCGTCTTCATCGGCGACGTCTGCGCCGACCGCGAATCGGGCGAAGCGCGTCACCGTGATGTTCTCGCCGAGCTTGGCGATCGCCTCGGTCACGAGGTCACCAACCTTCTTCTTGTCGTCCTTGATCCAGGGCTGCTCGAGCAGGCAGATCTGAGCATAGAAGGCATCGAGCTTGCCGGTGAGGATTTTCTCGACGATGTTCTCGGGCTTGCCCTTCACCTGCTCGCGGTACACGGCACGTTCGCGTTCGACCACGTCGGCGGGGACGTCCTCGCGACGGACGTACGTCGGCGTTGCGCCGACGATCTGAAGCGCCAGCGTGTGTGCGAGGTGCTTGAAGTCGTCGGTCTTGGCGACGAAGTCCGTCTCGCAGTTGAGCTCGATGAGCGCGCCCTGCTTGGCGATGCCGCCGGCGTGGTGAATGTAGGCATCGACGATTCCCTCGTTCGTCCCGCGCCCGGCCTTGGCCTGCGCCCGTGAGATGCCCTTGGCGCGCAACCAATCCTCGGCTTTGTCCATGTCGCCGCCGCTCTCCACGAGCGCGCGCTTGCAGTCCATCATCCCCGCGCCGGTACGCTCGCGCAGGGTCTTGACCATCGCCGCGGTGACCTCGGCCATCAGGCCTTCTCCTCCGCAGCTGCCGCAGCGACGACCGGAGTTCCGGGCCCGTCAGCGGGCGCCTCGACAGCGTGTTCGGCTGCAACCGCGTCGGCGTGCGCCGCGTCCGCTGCCGCGGCCTCGGCAGCCAGCGCCGCTGCGGCTTCAGCCGCCGCCGCCGCCTCACGCTCGCGCTTCTCCGCCTCCTGGCGTTCCTGCATCTCGCGCTCGCTGAGCTGCTGCAGGCCCTCGGTGATCGCCTGACCGATGGCGGTCACGATCAGCCGGCAGCTGCGCATCGCGTCGTCGTTGCCGGGGATGACGACCTGGATGTCGTCAGGGTCGCAGTTGGTGTCAACAATGGCCACGATCGGGATCCCGAGCTTGTTCGCCTCGGTGACCGCGATGCGCTCCTTCTTGCAGTCGATGACGAAGACCGCACCGGGCACGCGTTTCATATCGGCCATGCCGGCGAAGTTGTTCTCGAGACGCTCGAGATCGTCCTTGGCGTCGTTCGCTTCCTTGCCGCTCATGCGCTCGAAGTCACCGCGCGACTGCATGACGCGCAGCTCCGCGAGCCTGCGCAGGCGGCGCTGGATGACGGTGAAGTTCGTCAGCATGCCGCCCATCCACCGATGGGTGACGTAGGCCTGCCCGGTATTCCGGCAGACCTCCTCGATCACGTCCTGGGCCTGCTTCTTCGTGCCGACGAAGAGCACCTTCTGTCCGTCGGCAACGACCTTCCTCAGGTAATCGCAGGCGACGTCGAGCTGCTTCTGGGTCTGCTCGAGGTCGATGATGTGGATGCCGTTGCGTGCCGTGAAGATGTACGGGCGCATCCGGGGATTCCACCGGCTGGTCTGGTGGCCGAAGTGAACTCCGGCCTCCAGCAGCTGGCGCAGTGTTGCTGCCGGCATGGGCGGTCGCTCCTGTTGGGGTGGTGTGGTGCCTCCGCTC
>DATKQX010000084.1:0-2071 GCA_035532495.1 Saccharimonadales bacterium (SeqCode) | reverse complement strand
GTCGGGGGCGTACCTGGCCGGGGTGCGTGAGCACCTGACGGCGGCCGCGGTGACCTTCGACCGCTTCCACGTCAAGCAGAAGCTCTCCGAGGCGATCGACACCGTCCGCCGCGCGGAGGCCAAGGAGCACAAGGAGCTGCTGAAGAACACGCGCTACCTGTGGCTCAAGCGGCCGAAGAACCTCACGACCAAGCAGCTCGACTGGCTCGATCAGCTACTGCAGCAGCCGCTCCAGACCGTGCGCGCGTATGAGCAGGCGCTGAAGTTCGATGACTTCTACGAACTCTCAGCCGATGCCGCCGAGGAGTACCTGCGCCGGTGGGTGCAGGAGGTCAAGGCGACCGACCTGGTGCCGCTGATCGAGTTCGCCGAGATGCTCGAGTCCCACTGGCAGGGGGTGATCCGCTGGCACCACAGCCAGGTGTCAAACGGGCTGCTGGAAGGACTCAACTCCCTCATCCAGGCGGCCAAGCGCAGAGCCCGCGGCTACCGCTCGACCCGCAACTACAAGGCGATGATCTACCTCGTCGCTGGCAAGCTCAACGCCGGCCCACAGCTCGCATGACCTGACAGGTAACAAAACCAGGCCACCCACTCAAAATGACGAGGAGCCCCCAAGAGGCCGTAATCGCCCTCGCGATGCTCACCCTCGGCGGGCTCTGCCCGCCCCTACCCAGCCGGTGACACCACCCACAGATCCGTCAGTAGGTCCGTCTTTTGGGCGATCGAAGTTGTGGTTTGGTTCAGGCTTCCGAAAAGCTGTGGCCGAGGTTGCTCCAGATCCGGTCGATCGTCTCGGGGTGCAGCGGGCCGGGCCGGCGGGCGAGCTTCGCCACTCGCTTTGGCCCGTCGATGATGATCCCGCGGACGCTCAGCCGGGCGAGGATCGGAAGACCGTCGACGTGGGGAAAGCAGAACGCGCCGCGGACGTCGATCTGATCCTCACCGACGCGGCTCAGCGCAGTTCGCACGAGGTCGACCTGGCACTCGACGCGGTCGATGAGGCGAGTCTGGTCGCGTCCTCCGATCGTCAGGACCGAGCGGCGCGCGCAGAACAGTCCACCCATGCGATCGACGCGGATCTTCCCACGATGAGTCTTGGTGTCGATCACGGTCACGCCACCGGGTCCGATCGCGAGGTGGTCGATGTTCGCGTTGCCGTGTCCGGGTATGCGCCGGTCGTGTAGCAGATTGACGGCGTACCCCTCCAGGTGTTTGGCAAGCCGCGCCCCGGCACGGACCTCGCCGGCACCGCCCTGCTGCCAGGCCTTTGTGGTCTCGGGCTCGTCGATCACGCGGGCGAGTAGCACGCCGAGACCGCCGAGCTTGTCGCGGGCGTGCTGCTCACGGCGCTGCCGGCGCCGCTCGTACTCCCGAAATGCGCTCGCGCCGGCTTGTCCCTCGACGACGGGTGCTTCGCCGAGGTCGCAGCCGAGGCACGTGACCGTTCGGGAAACGGGGTCCCAGATGGCCTCGTCGCCGGCCGCGAGCTCGTGGTCGCAGAGGGCGCAGCGGTCGGACCGGCGCAGACGAAGCCACCTTTTTGAGGCCAATGCGCTCACAGCGGACATATCGACAGATCCCGGCCGGCAATCCAGCCATCCATTGCTGACCGTGCCACAGGCAGCGCAAACGAACAGACCTTCCCCCGCGGGACGCGCCCGCCCGTGGGCGAAAGCAAGAGCGTCGGCGGGCTCGTCGCGGAGCCAGCCAGCCAGCCGGTCCCGCCGCGAATGGCGCACTTCACGCCATTGGAAGCGAGCACGAATCGGTCGATCGGGCGCGACAAGCCGTCGACGGCGCTCGGCCATGGCCGCTTCGACAAAGATGCGCTCGTCAAGCACCGGATCGAGTTGAGTACCCTCGAAGACGACGACATCGTGAAGTTCATCGATGCTCGCACCTCCGCACTACTCAGCTTGATTGCTGCCGGAACAGGCATCTTCAAAATCGGCACCTAGTGTAGTGTCTCAGAATTAGCTTGACATGTGGGTGGGGTTTGGGTAGTGTCTTGGCATGGCGAGTGTCGCTGCGGGGATGGTCCTCGGTGATCAGGATCGGGGGGTTCTTG
>DATKQX010000083.1:0-3041 GCA_035532495.1 Saccharimonadales bacterium (SeqCode) | reverse complement strand
CAGCCGCTCCGGTACCAGAATCGCCGAACTTCATAACCACCACAAGGGCAGGCGTACGGTTGTCCCTGGGTCCAACCTGCTGCTGACCGATACCCATCCGAGAGACGAACGTTTGTGTGAATCTCAGGCGCGGGCGGTGTTGGCGAGCGCAGTGGGCGGACAGTCAGGTTCCCGCGTCAGATCCGTTCTGCGCCCAGCTTTTCAGACGCCCTCTGTGTGCAGCCGTCGGGCCGCGGACTCCTCATCGTCGACGACCGACAGGGCTTCCCGGTTCACTGATAGATGGAGCTGTCCGTCGTCATAGGTAGCGATCGCGTGCGTGGGGACTTCAAGGTTTGCGTGCGGGGTGCCGTCCTGCTCAACGAGCAGAAGGTGAGAATATACCGTGCGGATTCGGCCCAGCCGCTCCCCATTCAGCGCAAAGACCGGCGTCCCTTCCGGGTAGTGGCGATGCTGGTCGGCGTGTCCCATGCGTTCCATCGGTTTTCCTTCCTGATGTGCTAATCGCTTGCTGATTGCTCGATCGGTAGGCTCACGCGAAAGCGCGTATCGCCCGGCTGAGAGGTGACGCGAATATCGCCGTGATGCCGGCGGACGACGATGCGGCGCGTGGTGTCGAGCCCCAGTCCGGTGCCGTCGCCGACGCCTTTTGTGGTGAAGAACGGCTCCCAGATGCGGGACTGCAACTCTCGTGGGATGCCTGGACCGTTGTCACCGATCTCTACGACGATGTTGTCCTCCTTGCGCGAGGTGCGGATCGTGATCCGCCCACGGCCTTGCGGCGACATCGCGTCGACGGCATTGGCCAGCAGGTTCGTCCAGACCTGGTTGAGTTCACTGCCGTAGACGGTGAGGTGTGGCAGGCTGCGGTCGTACTGTCGCACCACCTCGATGCCGGCCTTTTTGAACTTGTAGCCGAAGAGTTTGAGCGTGTCGTCGATCCCCGAATGGATGTCGACGTTCTGGACCGGTGCCTGGTCCATGTAGGAGTAGTCCTTGATCGCCTTCACCAACTCGGAGATACGCCCGGCGCTGGTCTCCACCGCGTCGGCGAGCGCTGACCCGCTTACGGAGGCGCACACCCAACTCACGGCGTTCCCCACGCTGTTGCCGGGCAGTCGCGCGGCCAGCGCGTCGAGATCGGCAATGCCGACGCCCGCTGCAACGAGATCAGGTGCGAGATCCCAACCACGTTCGATACGGTGCGCCGTAAACCAGACGAGCAGTTCATCCTCGCGGTCGCTCTGCATGAGCGGTTCCAACGGCTCCTGTCGCCGGGCTCGTTCGATCACGTCACGGTGCAGCGCCACGAGCCAATTGACATCGTCGTCGGTCAGTTGCCGGGCGAGGCGCAGCGCGCGTTCCTCCTGCGACGACAGCAGATCGCGCAGTTGTCCGGCGGCGCGCCCGACGACGGCCGCCGGGTTGTTCAACTCGTGTGCCAGACCGGCCGACAGCTTGCCGAGCGCCGCCAGCTTCTCCTGCTGTTGCGCGATCGCCTCGATGTCGTGCGCCGTGCCGTAGAGACCGATCATCAGGTGCTTGGTGAGAGGAAAGCCGCCATCGAGCATCGTCTGCAAGGCCGCCTTCGGGATGCGCAGCGCCCTGCTTGGCTGGAGGGCTCGCAGGCTGATCGTCGGCACGTTGTCGAATATCGGCAGCCAGCCACCCCAGGAACCCGGACGGTCGGCGACGTCGAGTACGACGTTCTGCCCGCCGACGGTCCGCGCGAAGCGTATCTGACCGTCGAGCAGCACCCAGAATGCGTCAGCCGGTGCATCCTGGAGAACGGCATCCTCCCCGGCCGCTAACTCGCGGACCTCGGAATGGTCGATCACCCAGTTGAGTTGCTCCAGCGAGAAGTCCTCGAACAGGAAGGTGCTTTGCAGATCCGCGAGCGTCGCCCGCTCGACTGGCTCAGTCATCTCCGACGGGTTCATGCCCCTACCCCCAGCCCGGCCAGGTACTGGTGGATGAATGACACGGCGATCGCGCCTTCACCGACTCCCGAGGCTACGCGTTTGACCGATCCGTGTCGGGCATCCCCGGCGACAAAGATGCCCGGTACACTCGTCTCCAGTAGATACGGTTCCCGATCGAGTTGCCAGCCAACCACATGCTTGCCGCGCGAGTCGCGGGGTAGATCGGGGCCGGCCAGGATGAAGCCCCGCTCGTCGCAGGCGACCAGGCCGTCGAGCCAGCTGGTACACGGCTGCGCGCCGATGAACACAAAGAGCGAGAACGCCGGAACCGTCTCGCGCTCGCCGGTTCCACGATCCTCGATCGTGATCTCCTCCAAATGGTCGTCGCCGTGCGCTTCCGCTACCACGCAGCCGGTTCGGACGCGAATGTTGGGCGTGTCGTGAATGCGGTCGATTAGATACTGGGACATGCTGGCCGAGAGCGACTCGCCACGCACCAGCATCGTCACAGTGCGTGCCACAGTGGAGAAGTAGACGGCGGACTGACCGGCGGAGTTCGCCCCACCGACGATGTACACATCTTGCCCCTGGCACGAGAGCGCCTCGGTCAGAGCCGCGCCGTAGTAGACCCCGGCACCGGTGAGCGCGTCGAGCCCGGGCGCGCGCAGTCGGGTGTACGTCACACCGGTTGCGATCAGCACCGCCTGGCAGGTGATTTCGGTGCCGTCGGTGAGCGTGACGACCCGGTAGGGGTCGTCGATCCGGATACTGGCTACCTCCAAGGGGGTCAGGATCTCCGTGCCGAAGCGCCGCGCCTGGGCGACGGCACGCCTGGCGAGATCATTGCCCGAGAGTCCGGCTGGAAAGCCAAGGTAGTTCTCGATACGCGAACTCATCCCGGCTTGCCCGCCAGGAGCCTCGCGCTCGATCATCGCCGTGCGCAGACCCTCCGACGCACCATAGACGGCGGCCGCCAGGCCCGAGGGTCCGCCGCCGATGACGAGCAGGTCGTAGAACGGTAACTCGGCATGGGTTTGGAGTCCGATCTTGTCGGCGACTGCGCGGTTCTCCGGCTGGCACAGGTGTGATCCGTCCGGAAAGAGCACCAGCGGCAGACTC
>DATKQX010000082.1:0-94067 GCA_035532495.1 Saccharimonadales bacterium (SeqCode) | reverse complement strand
CATGGCCACTGGCTATTGCCTCAAATGCAAGGAGCAGCGCGAGATCAAGGGCGCTGAAGCAATCACCATGAAGAACGGCAAGCCTGCGACCACCGGCACGTGCCCGGTCTGCGGCACCAAGATCTTCAAGATCGGCAAGGCCACCTAAGGATTCCGTTGCCGGGCTCCAGCCTGGCAAGTGCGCACTGGTGACGGGGTGCAGGCGCGCCCCAGCACCACCTCTCCGGCCGGCTACCTGAGCAGTTCGCGCTCGAGCTGGTCGAGCGGCAGCGACCCCATATGGAGCGCGTCCATGTGGAATCGCTTGAGATCGAATTCGCTGCCGAGCCTGGCGCGCGACTGGGCTCGAATGTCGAGCCAGGTCCGCTCGCCAACCTTGTAGCTGATCGCCTGCGCGGGCATCCCGCAGTAGCGCTCGAGCTCACTCAGAGCGAACCCGGGTCCTCCGACGTCGCAATAGCGCCCGACGAAGGGGAGCGCGGTGTCGAAGTCAAAGACCTGCCCGGGCAGGTACGTCTCCGCTCGCGGAATCTCAAGCTGGAGGTGGAGACCGATGTCCACGACCACCCGCATCGCGCGGAACGCCTGAGCGGAGAGCATGCCGAGCAGGTGGTCGGGGTTCTCCAGATACCCGAGCTCCTGCATCAGCCGTTCGGCGTAGAGCGCCCATCCTTCAGCGTGCCCCGCGTACGTCCCCAGCTGCCGCTGGAAGCGCGTCAGCCGGTCCTGGAACGTCATGCAGAGCCCTATCTGGAGGTGGTGCCCCGGCGCGCCCTCGTGGTACGCCGTGCTCACCTCGGTCCAGAGCGGGAACCGCGTGCGCCCGCGATTCGGGTACCAGGTACGCCCCGGCCGGCTGAAGTCCGCCGACGGGGCCGTGTAGTACATCGCCGCTGCGGCCCCAGGTGGGGCGGCACAGCACTCGATGCGCCGGATCTGCTCCGGGATGTCGAAGTGAACGCCGTTGAGTTCCGCGATGGTCCGATCACTCAGCTCCTGCAGAAACCCGAGCAGCTGGTCGACGCTGTCCAGGCTGCGCGCGGGGTCCTCCCGGAGCAGCGCGACGGCACCCTCGACGCCCGCGCCGGGGGCAACACGCTCAGCGGTGCGCTCCCGCTCCGCGTCGATGCGATGCAGCTCGTCCCAGCCCCACGCATAGACCTCGCGGAGATCGACGCTCGTGCCGAGCCACCTGCGCACACCGAGCGAATACGCCTCCTCGCCGACAGCGTCGGATTCGGGCGCCCGCGGCGCGTACTCCTCGCGCAGGAACCGCGCGAGGTCCGCGTAGGCGGCGCTCGCGACGCGTGCGCTCTCTCGCAGTCGCTCGGCCGGAACGCCATGCGAGCCGGGCGTCGCCGCGAGTGCCACGAAGTACGGGTCGCCGGATCCCCTGACGCCACCGAGGGTCGCGGCCTGCTCGGCGCAGACCAGTGCCTGCCGGCGGGCGGCGAGCTGACCCGTGGCCAGGCCGTGGCGCAGCGATGCGGTGAACCCGGCGAGCGAATCCGGGACGCGGGTCATCCGGGTCGCAAGATGCTCCCAGTCCTCCCTCGTGTCGCGTGGGCTGAGGTCGAAGGCGGTACGCAGGAAGGTGATCGGCGAGTCGAAATTCGAGAGCTGCCGCCACGCGTGGCCGGACTCGAAGCTCTCGATCTGCACGGTGAGTCGATCACGCAGGACCGCAGCAGCGATCCGATCATCGTCGTTCTCTTCGGTCGCGGCTTCGAGCCGGCGCAGCGTCGCGCGGGCCAGGTCCACACGTTGCGCGACGCCGTCCGGCGAGTAGTCGGTGACCTCATCGTCGTGGCCGCGCTCGCCGATGCCGGTGGCCAGGAATGGATCGAGCACGGAGAGCTGCCCGACGAAGGCGTCGGACAGCTCGAAGACCTGCGTCATCTCCCGGACGTCACGCCTCGAGTGCGACGACCGCGCCGACGCCCGCGATGGACGCGACCCTGTCGCCGTCGTCGAGCCGCATGATGATCACGCCGCGCGTCTGCCGGCCCGAGATGCGGACCTGGTCGAGCGGGATGCGGATCACCTGGCCCATCGTCGAGATGACCATCAACTCCTCGTCGAGCGCCTCGACCACACGCATCCCGACGATCTCGCCGATCTTCGGGATTGCCGTCTGGTCGACGGTGTACACGCCCTGGATGTTGCGGCTCTTGATCGGGTAGTCGCTCATCGGTGTCAGCTTGCCGAAGCCGTTTTCGGTGATGACGAGCACGTGGCCATCGGGGTTGACGATGTCGAACCCGGCGACCTCGTCACCCTTGCGCAGGCGGATCGCACCGACGCCCATGGTGTCGCGGCCCATGGGTCGAACTTCCTTCTCCGTGAAGCGCGATCCCTTGCCCTGACGGGTGACGACGAGCACCTGATCGCCGCCGGACGAACGCCGAACCCAGTTGAGCTCGTCGTCATCCTGCAGGTTGATGGCGATCAGGCCGTTGCGGCGCACGGCAGCGTATGCGGCAGCCGGCGTCTTCTTGATCTGACCAAGCTTGGTGACCATGACGAGGTACTGCTCATCGCTGAACACCTCCATGTCGATGAGCGCGGTGACCTTCTCGCCCTGGTCGACATCGATGAGGTTGATGATCGGGATTCCCTTGGCCTGGCGCTTCACATCCGGAATCTCGTGCGTGCGCAACCGGAACACTCTTCCCCGATTCGTGAAGAACAGCATGTCGCTGTGCGTGTTGGCGGTTGTCGAGTGCTCGATGTAGTCCTCGTCCGTCGAGCGCCGCGCGCCGACGATGCCCTTGCCGCCACGATGCTGCGCGCGATACGTGTCGAGCGGCATGCGCTTGACGTACCCGCGGTGCGTGAGCGTCACGAAGACCTGCTCCTGCGGAATGAGGTCTTCCTCGTTCATCTCGAGCTCGTCGTGGCGGATCTCGCTGCGCCGTGGATCGGCGAATCGCCTGCGCAGGTTGGTGACCTCGTCCTTGATGACCCCGTCGATGAGACGCGGGTTGGCAAGAAGCTCCTCGAGCTGATTGATCTTCTTGATCAGCTCCTCGTACTCCTCGCGGAGCTTGCCGCTCTCGAGTCTCGTGAGCCGTCCGAGCCGGAGGTCGACGATCGCCTTCGACTGGCGGTCGGTGAGCCCGAAGCGCTGCTCCAGGGCGCTCTGCGCCGCCTTCTCGTCCTGCGCGGCGCGAATGATCCGGATCGTCTCATCGAGGTTGTCGAGGACCTTGATGAGTCCTTCGAGGATGTGCGCGCGATCCCTTGCGGTCTCGAGCTCGTGCCGCGTTCGCCGCGTGACCACATTCCGGCGGTGGCTGATGTAGTGCTGGAGCATCGCCTTGAGGCTCAGCACCTGAGGCCGCCCGTCGACGATGGCGAGCATGAGCGCGCCGAAGGTCATCTGCAGCTGGGTGTGCTTGTAGAGGTTGTTGAGGACGGTGTGCGGGCGCGCGTTCGACTTGAGCTCGATGACGATGCGGACCTTGTCCTCGCGTCCTGACTCGTCGTGGAGGTCCGCGATGCCGTCGATCTTGCGGTCGTTGACGAGCTCGGCGATGGTCTGCATCAAACGCGACTTGTTGACCTGGTACGGGAGCTCGCGAACGATGATCTGCTCGCGTCCCGACTTCGACTCCTCGAAATCCACCTGCGCTCGCATCACGATGCGTCCGCGCCCGGTGCCGTACACGTTCGCGATGTCGCGTGTGTAGATGATCCCACCCGTCGGGAAGTCCGGGCCCTTGACGATGCGGATGAGATCCTCAGTCGCCGTGTCGGGGTCGTCGATCAAGCGCACCACCGCGTCGCAGATCTCACCGAGGTTGTGGGGCGGGATGTTCGTCGCCATGCCGACCGCGATCCCGCTCGCGCCGTTGACGAGGAGGTTCGGGAGCAGCGACGGCATGACGACCGGTTCGCGCACCCCGGGCACGTTCGCGAAGTTCGGGCCAAAGTCGACGGTATCCTTCTCGATGTCGTCGACGAGGCTCATCGCCACCGCGGTCATGCGCGCCTCGGTGTATCGGTACGCGGCCGGCGGGTCACCGTCAACCGAGCCGAAGTTGCCCTGTCCGTCGATGAGTGGATAGCGCATCACCCACGGCTGGGCCAGACGAACCAGCGTGTCGTACACCGCCGAATCACCGTGCGGGTGGTACTTGCCGAGGACCTCACCGACGACGGCCGCGCACTTCTGATAACGAGCCCCGGCAGTCATGCCCGTATCGAGCATCGCCCAGAGGATGCGGCGCTGGGCCGGCTTCAACCCGTCGCGGATGTCGGGGAGCGCGCGGCTGATGATCACGCTCATCGCGTAATCCATGTACGAGGCGCGCATCTCCGCCTCGAGCTCGATGGGATGGATCTGACCGGGTTCGAAGATCGCCATTACTGAGCTCCAACCTCCACGGGGGCTCTCGCCGCGCCGGCGATCACGCCGCTGACGCCCTGGTCGGCGGCGCGGGCGGCAACGCGGATCGCATTCATGGTCGCCTCGGCGTCCGATCGCCCGTGAGCGATCACCACCTCACCCGCAACACCGAGCAGCAGCGCGCCGCCCGTCTTGCGGTAGTCGACACGGTCGCGCAGGGGGCGCAGCCTCGGACGGAGCAGTGCACCGCCGACCTTGCCGCCGATGGATTTGCGCGCCTCGCGGGCGATGCTCGAGAAGAGGAAGTCTCCGATGCCCTCGGCCACCTTGAGAACGACGTTGCCGGTGAATCCGTCGGTGACGACGACGTCGCAGCCGCCCCGGAAGACGTCCTTGCCCTCGACATTGCCGACGAAATTGATCGGGAGCGCCGCGATGAGCGGGTGCGCGGCCTGGACCAGCTCCGATCCCTTCTCGGCCTCCTCGCCGTTGCTGAGCAGCGCGACTCGTGGGCGCTTGATGCCGAGCATGGTGCGCGCGTAGACGTCGCCCATCAGCGCGAACTGGGCCAGCCACTCCGGCTTGCAGTCCGTGTTGGCACCGACGTCGAGCATGAAGGTCTGACCGGACTCGCTGGGGAACGCGGCGCCGATGGCGGGTCGCGCGATGCCCGTGATCCGCTTGATGGTGAACAGCGCGGCGGCGAGCATCGCACCGCTGTTGCCCGCGCTCACGACGGCGCGCGCACTGCCGCCTGCCACCAGGGCGCAGCTGCGCACCATCGACGAGTCGCGCTTTGCCCGCACCGCGTTGGCCGGGTGCTCGTGCATCTCGATGACCTCGCGGGCGTCGATGACGCTGATCGCCGCCGGCGCCGCGCCGGCGCTCCGCAACTCGGCTTCGACGGCCTCGCGCCGCCCCACCAATGTGACAGCGATACCGTGCTCGTTCACGGCGCGCAACGCACCCTGGACAATCGCTGCCGGGGCGTTGTCACCCCCCATCGCGTCGACCGCGATCGGAAGCGACATCAGACGTCGAGGTTACGCACGCTCGTCGCGTGCGTTTGAATGAATCGCTTGCGCGGCTCCACGTCGGAACCCATGAGGCGGTCGAAGATGTCGTCGGCCTTGATTGCGTCGGCGACGCCCACCTGGAGCAACACACGGCGCTCCGGATCCATGGTGGTCGCCCACAGCTCCTCAGACATCATCTCGCCGAGTCCCTTGTATCGAGAGATCTCCGTGTCGCGGCCCATCGACTTCGCCTTGTCGTCGCGCTGGTCGTCACTGAAGGCGTACTCGGTCTGCTTGTTGCGTCCCTTGCCCTTCTCGAGCTTGTACAGCGGTGGCTGCGCGAGGTACAGGTAGCCACCGTCGACCAGCGGCCGCAGATGGCGCCAGAAGAACGTGAGCAGCAGGGTGCGGATGTGCGAGCCGTCAACGTCCGCGTCTGCCATGAGCACGATGCGGTGGTAGCGGAGCTTGTCGACGCTGAACGTCTCTCCGAAGCCGCCACCGAGCGCCATGATCAGGTCCTTGATCTGCTCGTTGCCGAGGATCTTGTCGGCGCGCGCCTTTTCGACATTGAGGATCTTGCCGCGCAGGGGCAGGATGGCCTGGTTGCGGCGCTCGCGAGCCTCCTTTGCAGTGCCGCCTGCGGACAGTCCCTCGACGATGAAGATCTCGCAATGCGCCGGGTCGCGCTCGCTGCAGTCCACCAGCTTGCCGGGGAGCGTCGCCGACTCGAGCAGCGACTTGCGCTGCACGAGGTCTCGTGCCTTCGCCGCCGCCTGCCGCGCGCGCGCGGCGGTGAGCGACTGATCGATGATCTTGCGTCCGTCCCCGGGATTCTCCTCGAGGTACTGCATGAGCGCGTCGCTCAGGACCGTCGAGACCTGACCCGTCACCTCGCTGTTGCCCAGCTTGGTCTTGGTCTGGCCTTCGAACTGCGGCTCGCGAAGCTTGACGCTGATGACGGCGGTGAGGCCGTCACGGACGTCGTCGCCGGTGAGGTTCGGGTCCTGCTCCTTGAGGATCGCCGCCTTGCGCGCGTACTTGTTCAGCGTCGCGGTCAGCGCGGTCCGGAACCCGGTGACGTGCGCGCCACCCTCCTCCGTGTGCACGTTGTTGGCGAACGCGAGGACATGCTCAGTGAAGACGGTGTTCTGATACTGCAGGGCGATCTCGACGACGTTGCCGTCGATCTCGCGCTCCACATACATCGGCTTGAGGTTGATGACGTTGCGGTTGGCGTTGAGATAGCGCACGAAGGACTGGATCCCGCCCTCGAAATGGAACGTGTACGCCGCGCCGTCGCGCTCGTCGGCGAGCTGGATCGTGATCCCCTTGTTGAGGAACGCATAGCTGCGCAAGGAGTTTTGAATGATCTCCCACGAAAACTCGATCTCCGGGAAGATCTCGGGGTCCGGCCAGAAGCGGATGTACGTACCGCGGCGGTCGGATTTGCCGCTGACGGCGACTGGCCCGTCGGGAACACCGCGCAGGTACGTCTGGCGATGGGCCTCGCCGTCGAGGTAGACCTCGACGAGCAGCCGCTCACTCAGCGCGTTGACGACTGAGAGGCCGACGCCGTGCAGACCACCCGATACCTTGTAGCCGCCACCACCGAACTTCCCTCCGGCGTGCAGCGTGGTGAGGACGACCTCGAGCGCGGATCGTTTCGCGGTGGGATGCATACCGACCGGGATGCCGCGGCCGTTGTCCAGCACGGACACCGACTTGTCCGCGTGCAACGTGACCTTGATCGTGTCGCACCAGCCGGCGAGTGCCTCGTCGATGCTGTTGTCAACAAGCTCCACGACAAGGTGGTGCAGACCACGCAGGTCGGTGGACCCGATGTACATGCCTGGTCTGCGGCGGACAGGCTCGAGACCTTCCAGAATCTGGATCTGGTCTGCCGAATACGTGTCCTTCGAGACCCGGCTGATGCCCTCAGTTGGAGGATTCGAGCTGCCGCCGTTGGCGCTCGACGTGGGTTCGGCGGGCTCCTCGCGGGGCCGCTCGGGGCGTGCGATGTCGGTTATCGGTACTGCTCCGGTGGTGACGTGAGTGTTGGAGTTGGGGCCAAAGATGAAACCGCTCGATTCTCCAGCGCTGACTGCTCAAATCGGCCGTTCCAGATGCCTCTATTCTACCAGCCCGGAGGGCCACTTTGCTCTGCTGCGCGGTGCCGCTGCACTAGCATCAGTACGGTGAAGGACAGTGTCGCGGACGTGGCAGAGGAGGCCCTCAAAGAGTACCGGCGCAAACGCGACTTCAAACAGACGCCGGAGCCCAGTGGGGAGCCGACCGGACGTGCCGATGCCGACCGATCGGCGTGGGATCTCCTGCCGCACGGGCACCGGTTCTGCGTGCAGAAACATCGCGCCACACGCATGCACTTCGATTTCCGACTCGAGCACGAGGGTGTGCTGCTCTCGTGGGCGGTTCCGAGGGGTCCAAGCCTCGATCCCGCCAAGAAGCGACTGGCCGTGCAGACCGAGGACCACCCCATCGATTACGGCGAGTTCGAGGGCGTGATCCCCTCCGGATATGGCGCCGGCACGGTGATGCTCTGGGACATCGGCACCTACGAATGGATCAAGGAGTCGGCCGAGGACTACGAGCGGTCGCGTCTCAAGGGCGACATCAAGTTCCGGCTCGCCGGCAACAAGCTCTCCGGCGAGTTCGCGCTGGTGCACATCGGTGAGCGAGGCCGGCAGTACGGCGGCAGCAGCGACGGCACCAAGAACTGGCTGATGCTCAAGAAGCGCGACCCATCGGTCGTCGAGGGATATGAGGCGATCGACCGTGATGTTTCGGTCAAGACCGGCAGAAGCCTGGCGGAGATTGCGAGTGATGGCGGCGGTGACCCGCGAGAGATGCAGCGCGCCCGAGCCCGGGGGGCGCCGGCTCCGCCCGCGACGGTTGCCGCGGCGGACGAACCTGCCCGCGCGCCCTCGCCGATGCTGGCGACTCCGGTCGAGCGGCCCTTCTCACGCGAGGGATGGCTGTTCGAGCTGAAGTACGATGGGATCCGCGCCATGGTCAGCGTCGCAGGTGACGCTGTCCGTGTGAGCGGCCGCCGCGGCAACGACGAGACCGCACGCTATCCGGAGGCGCAGGCGATCCGGGCCGGCATCCGCGCACGTCAGGCCGTCGTCGACGGCGAGCTCGTCGTCCTCGATGCCGACGGCCGTCCGTCCTTCGAGCGTCTGCAGCAACGCATCAACGTTTCCCGGGAGAGCGACGCGCGGCGACTCGCCGCCGAGCATCCTGTGACGTTCGTCGCCTTCGACCTCGTGCAACTGGAGGGACGTGACCTCTCGGCCACAGCGCTGCGCATTCGCAAGAAGACGCTGCGCGAGACCATCGTCGACTCCCCGCACGTCCTCTTCGCGGAACATGTCGAGCGCGACGGTGTCGCCCTCTTCGCGGAGGCGCGCAAGTCCGGCATCGAAGGGATCGTCGGCAAGCGCGCGGACTCGCTCTATCACCCCGGAGCGCGCACGCCGGAGTGGGTGAAGATCAAATCGTGGCGGAGCCAGTCCTGCGTCATCGCCGGCTACACGGCCGGCCGCGGCCGGCGGTCCAACCAGCTCGGGGCGCTCATCCTCGCAATCCTCGACAACGGCCGCCTCGTGCACTGCGGCCAGGTCGGCACAGGATTCAACGACAAGATGCTGCGCGACCTGAAGGAACAGCTCGCTCCCCTGATCGTCGAGCAGTGCCCACTCGCCAAGACCCCGCGAACGACCGAACCCGCCACCTGGGTGCAGCCGGAACTGATCTGCGAAGTCCGCTTCTCGGAATGGACCAACGAAGGCATGCTCCGTCACCCCGCCTTCCAGAAACTGCGAGGCGACCAAACCATCGGAGATACAGCTCGCGAAGAGGCGCCCGTGATCGGAGCGACTTCAGCAAGAGGGAGTCTGCCTGACCCGCTGGGGAGCAGCGACGAGCGGACCCCACCGGGACAGGACCCAGACATCATCAGTGCGCTGCAGGAACTCCGAACGCTGCATGGCCACGCGCGCTGGGACATCGCAGGCCGCCGCCTCCCGCTGACGAACCTGGACAAGGTGCTGTGGCCCGCAGACGGTCTCACCAAGCGCGACATGATCGAGCACTACGTCCGCATGGCTCCATACATGCTCCCGTACCTTCGTGACCGCCCTCTGTCGATGCAGGTCTTTCCTGACGGGATCGACGGGAAGTCGTTCTGGAGAAAGGACAAGCCGGCGCATGCTCCATCGTGGATCGAGTCGTGGACATACCACGGCGAGAAGACCAAGACGTACATCGTCGTGAACGAGGTCGCGACCCTCGCCTGGGTCGCCAACGCGGGCGTGATCGATCTTCACCCCTGGCACTCACGAATTGACGAGCCAGAGGCGCCGGACTGGGCGGTCTTCGACCTCGACCCGTTCGAGCCCGCCACGTTTCAGGACGTCATCGACATCGCGAAGCTGGTCAAGGCTGCGCTCGACCACTACGGGATGCACGGCGTCGTCAAGACGAGCGGGCAGACCGGACTGCAAATCTACGTTCCGGTGCGCCGCGGGCCGGACTATGCAGCCGTACGCAACTGGGTGGAGGAGGTGGGCAAGGCCATAGACCAGGCCGCACCCGGCCGCGTCAGCTGGGAGTGGGCGGTTGCCAGACGGACCGGGCGCATCCGCATCGACTACACGCAAAACATCATCAACAAGACGCTCGCGGCGCCCTACTCGCTACGGCCCGCACCCGGCGCACCAGTGTCGACGCCAATCGCGTGGGAGGAGCTTGACGATCCGGCGCTGCGCCCGGATCGGTGGACCATCGCGACGATCTCCCAACGTGTCGACTCAGTCGGGGACCTCTTCGCGCCCGTGCTGCACGCGGATCAGGACCTGCCCGGCTGAGCAACACATGCCACGCTGAGGTGCGCATGAATCGCCCGCAGCGGGTACGCTCCACCGCTATGCAACGGTTGCTGTTTCCGCTCGCGGTGCTTGCCGCCGCAGGTGTCATCGCGGGCTGCGGCTCCACGACCACAACGCCGACCGAGACGCCCGGCGTCACGACCGAAGCGACGCCGACGCCTGTGCCGACCGTTGCTCCAACGCCGACACCGGCGCCCACGCCGACGCCCGCCATCCCATGCATGCCGGGTCAGTTCGAGATCTCGATCAACAACCAGCAGGGTGCCGCAGGGACCATCTACACGACCTTCGAGATTCGGAACACCACGACGAACGATTGCACCGAGAACGGCTACCCGAAGCTGCAGATGCTCGGCCCCAACGGGGGAAAGCTCTCGACGGCGTGGACGAACGACAACTCGATGGCCTCGCCGTCGGCGGTGGACCTCTCTCCGGGCTCGGATCCACTCGGAGCGGCGGGCGCCACCGGACACGGGTATTTCCTCGTGTCATGGAGCGACGCGACGTGTTCCGCCGCGGCGTCAACCTCGCCGAAGTTCTGGCAGATCACGCTGCCGACATCGGGCTTCCAGACCGACGTGACCGCAACGCCGCAGAGTGATGTCTGCAGCGGCGCAATCAAGGTCGGTCCGATCAAGTCCGCACCCTACAACTGATCCCGCGCTCCCGGTGTGCCATTCGACGCCTACTCCGGATTCCCAATAGAATTCCGCCATGGCGGTGCTGCTGCTCAATGCCTCGTTGCAGCCGCTCAACGTGATCAGTCACAGGCGGCTGGTCGTCCTGCTGACCAAGGAACGGGTCGCGTTCGTTGACGAGGCAGCAGAGCGCGCGGCGGCCGAGGCGCTCGCCGGACGCCGGCTTCCCGAGGGCGTCGTGATCGTCCGTCTCCTGCGCACGATTCACGTCCCGCGCCGGCTGCTCCGTCCCAACCGGCGCAACCTGCTGCTGCGGGACGACCACACGTGTCAGTACTGCGGCCGGCTCGGTACCGCCGCCGACCTCACCGTCGACCATGTGATCCCCGTGTCCCGCGGCGGAGCACCCGACCGGTGGGAGAACGTGGTCATCGCGTGCCGGAAGTGCAACTGGCGCAAGGCGAATCACCGTCCCGAGGAGGTCGGGCTCCTGCTGCGTCGCAAGCCTGTGCCGCTGACGCAGGAATACGCGCACATCATTTTCCTGCGCTATCCGGAGTTGAAGGAGGCATACGACCGGCTCCTTGCCGTCGCCTGAGTCGGGCCCGTTCATGGCGATCCCGCGCCCGTATACTCGGAGACACCATGCCTCGATCGATGTGGCGCGGGGCCATCAGCTTCGGCATGGTGGCAATTCCCGTGCGGCTGTATCTCGCTACCGAATCGAAGAGCGTCTCGTTCCGGCTGCTGTGTCCGAACGACCAGACGCCGGTGCGAAACAAGCGCTGGTGCCCTGAGGAGGACCGGGAGATCGGCTGGAGCGATGCGCTCCGTGGCTACGAGGTCGGCAAGGACGAATACGTGGTCATCACCGACTCCGACCTGGACCAACTCCCTCTGACGACGACGCACACCATCGACATCATCGAGTTCTGCCCGGACTCCGAGATCGAAGCGGGCGTGTACCTGAAGAGCGCGTACTACCTGGAGCCGGAGGCGGTCGGCGCAAAGCCGTATGCGCTCCTCCGCCAGGCACTGGAGAAGACCGGCAAGGTGGCCATCGGGAAGATCGCGTTGCGCGACCGCGAGCACCTCTGCCGCCTCGCGTTGCACGAGACCGGACTGCTGCTCAACACCCTGCACTGGCCCGATGAGATCCGTTCGGCGGGCGAGCTCTCCATGCCCGACGAGAACCTCGACGTCAAAAAAGCCGAGCTCGACATGGCCGTCATGCTCATCGAAAACCTGAGCGCCCATTTCGATCCCGCGCGGCATCACGACGCATACCGCGAGGCGTTGCTCGAGGTCGTCGAGTCGAAGCTCACCAACGAGCCGCTGAAGCGGCCGGAAGCGCCTGAGCAGGGCAAGGTCACGGACCTCATGGCCGCGCTCAAAGCGTCGGTCGAGGCCGCCAAGTCGCGCCGCAGCGATACCGCCGGCAACGAGGCATCGTCTGACGAGGAATCGGCGGAACCGGCGGGCCGCCGCCGCGCTTCCTGAGGCTGCGCGGACCGGGAGTGGCGATCAGGACAGCTGTGTCCCGTGTCGTCGCCCCGGCACTCGAGGAGCCGTTGCTCTTCCGTACTCCGACGCCGCCATTGCTTCCGGGGCACATCCCGCTCGAGGCGTCGGTTCCATGCTCCGAGCCGTTCGACGATCACGATTGGCTCTTCAGCATCGACTGGGACGGGGCGC
This sequence comes from Saccharimonadales bacterium (SeqCode), assembly GCA_035532495.1. Lineage (GTDB taxonomy): Bacteria > Chloroflexota > Dormibacteria > Aeolococcales > Aeolococcaceae > Palsa-851. Next base: position 81,457 of record DATKQX010000082.1, on the reverse strand, counting down.
GCGCGCTGCTCTACCTCGACCCCGACAACCCTACGCGGGTTCAGGGTGAGACGCTCGGCGAGCTCGGGCGGCGGTTCCCCGACGTCATCGATACCGTGGTCACCACGGCCGGTCGGGCCGCAGTGCTCGACGGCGTCATCGCCGTCCTCGACGCCCAGGGCCGGCCGGATCTCGCCGCTCTCGGCAGGCGACTCGCCGCCGGGCCGGCACTCGCGGCCGAGCTGCCCGCCGTGTACCTCGCCTTCGATGTCCTTCACCTCGACGGGCGCCCGATCATTGGGTGGGCGCTCGAGCGTCGTGTCGCGGCGCTGAGCGCGTTCGCCGGAAGCGGCGACGTGCTCCAGGTGCCGGACCACGTTCGCGGTCGAGGCACCGCGCTTGCGGCAGCAGCCACAGCTCGGAGCCTTCCCGCGTTGCTGGCGCGGCGTGCGAGAGCACCGTACCGACCCGGTCTGGCATCGCCGGATCGTCTCCGGATCTCGCTTGCCGAGCAGACAACGTGTGTGATCGCCGGCATTGTCGAGCGGCGGCTCGGCGCTCCTCGGCTCATTCTCGGCGAGCACGTCGCCGGCCGGCTCGTGTTCGCCGGTCAGGTGGAGGGTCCGCATGACAAGGTCGTCTCGCGCTGGCTGGCGCAGCAGGCCGCGACCTTGACAGTCGGCGCCGCGATGCTCGACGGCGTCCAGCCGTTCGACGCGACCTGGCTGAGGCCCGCGCTCACGGCCACCATCCGCCATCACGGGCGCGGCGCCGGTGGCGCGCTGCTGCGCCCGTCGCTCCTCGCCGTCCGCGACGACGTCGAACCGCGCTGGTGCGTGCGCCGGTCGCCGGTCCAGGCGCCCGCGGAGGTCGCCCCGCGGTTCGGCTTCGCGCCGACGTTGATCGTTCCGCTCCCGCTCGGCGACGCTGCGGTCCTGCCCCGGCCACGCTCATGACAGGTGCGGTGCTGATGTGCCGGCCGGACCACTTCGGCATCGAGTACGAGATCAACCCGTGGATGCACGTGGCCATCAAGGTGGACCATGCGCTGGCGCAGGCGCAATGGGAGGCGCTCCACCGCACCTACGTCGCGCTCGGCGTCGACATCGAGCTCGCGGCGCCCGTTGCGGGGCTCCCGGACATGGTGTTCACGGCGAATGCCGCCGTCGTCTGGGACGGACGCGCGGTCCTGGCGAATTTTCACCATCGCGAGCGACAGGGCGAGGAGCCGCACTGGCGCGCTGAGCTGGAGCGGTTGCGCTTCGAGGTGCACGAACTGCCTCGATCGCTGTCGTTCGAGGGCGCCGGCGACGCGCTGTTCGTCGGCGATCGCCTCTTCTGCGGCACAGGGTTCCGCACGGACGGTGATTCACACCGGCCCGTGGGCCGCATCCTCGAAGTGGAGGTGATCTCACTCGAGCTGGTCGACCCCCGCTTCTATCACCTCGATACCTGTTTCTGTCCGCTCGACGCGAATACGGTGGTCGCCGCCCCTGAGGCCTTCTCGCCGGCATCTGCGCAGTTGATCCGGCAGCTCGTCCCAAACCTCATCGAGGTGCCCGTCGAAGTTGCGGTGGGGTTTGCCTGCAACGCGATGCCGCTCGGAACGCAGGTGGTGTCGTCACTCACCATCGCCCAGCTTGCCGAACCGTTGCAGGCCGCCGGGTTCACGATCATCCCATTGGCGATGGGTGAGTTTCTCAAGGCTGGCGGCGGGGTGCGTTGCCTCTCCCTGCCACTCGGTGTCGGCAGCCCGAACGGACAGATCACCTCGCGCAACGCCCAGGGAAGCTCCAACAACCTCTGAGCTTTTTCCCAGACTTCCGCGCGAAGATGGACGCGTGTCCACTCCGAGCCAGGGCGAGCCGAACCGCGTTCTCGTGGTCGACGATGAACGCGCCATCACGGACCTGGTCGCCATGGCGCTCAAGTACGAGGGCTTCACCGTCCAGACCGCGGCCACCGCGAAAAGCGCCCGCCACGCCGTCATGGACTTCCGGCCTGACCTGATGATCCTCGACGTCGGGTTGCCCGACGACGACGGTTTCACCCTGGTACAGCGATTGATCACCGACGGCATCAAGGTCCCGGTGATCTTCCTCACGGCGCGCGACGCGACCGAGGAAAAGGTCCACGGCCTGACCATCGGCGGCGACGACTACGTCACCAAGCCCTTCAGCATCGAGGAGCTTGTGGCGCGGATACGCGTGGTCCTGCGCCGCCACCATCCCGATACGGGTGCGGTGAGCAACAAGCTGGTGCTCCACGATCTCGAGCTGGACGACGAAACCCACGAGGTGTTCCGCGGCGGCGAGGTCGTCGACCTGACGCGCACCGAGTTCCGCCTGCTGCGCTACCTGATGATGAACAGCGGCCGCGTGCTCTCGCGCACGCAGATCCTCGATCACGTCTGGGACTACGACTTCGGCGGCGACGCGAGCGTGCTCGAGACGTACATCAGCTACCTGCGGCGCAAGGTCGACCAGGTGGAACCACCGTTGATCCACACCGTTCGCGGTGTCGGGTATGTCATGCGCGTCCCGCGCACCAGCGCGGCGCAGGCGTGAACGGCGCGCCGGCGATGTCGTCGGGGCCGTAGATGTCGCTGCGCCTCCGACTGCTGCTCACCCTGGCACCCCTGTTCATCATCGGTCTCGCCGCAGCCGATGCGGGTACCTACGCGGCCGTGCAGAACACGTTGGTCCAGGGTGTCGATCAGCAACTCGTGAGCATCGAGCCAGGCGTCACCAGCGTGCTCCTCGGTCATGGTCCGCAGCAAGGCCCGGACGGCTACGGTCAGGGGTACGCCTTCCCGGCCGGCACGTATGGAGAGCTCATCGACGGGAACTCGTCGAAGGTCCTCGCGGTGGGATATCTCTACGGCGGATCTCTCGCCTCGTCGGCATCGCACCCTGTGTTCCCGAGCGACATCGCAAAGCGATCCGGTCAGACGCTGACGGTTTCCGGAAACGGGAGTTGGCATGCGTACCGCGTGTCCGTAACGCCGGTCGCGAACGACCAGATACCGAACCTGGCAGCCGTGGTTGCGGTGCCGCTGGACGGTGTCGACGGGGTCGACGGCACGCTCAGCACCTTGCTCCTGTTCGAGATCGCGATCAGCAGCGGCATCACGGTCCTGGTCCTCCTCGCGACGTTCTTCCTCGTGCGCAGAGGCATGCGTCCGCTCGAGCGCATGGGTGCCACCGCGCGGACCATCGCCGCAACCGGGCTCGGCAGCCGTGTCTCGCCGTCAACCGAGAAGACCGAGGTCGGGCGTCTCGGTCTCGCGCTCAACGAGATGCTCGGGCAGATCGAACGCGCTTTTGCCGAACGCGAAGTCGTGGAACAACGCCTACGTCACTTCGTGTCTGACGCATCTCACGAGCTGCGCACGCCGCTGACGTCGATGCGCGGCTATGCCGAGCTGCTGCAGCGGAACCCTGACATGTCGCGCGACGACGTGCTGCTCGCGGTGCGGCGCATCGAGGACGAGACACGGCGAATGGGGTTGCTGGTCGATGACCTGCTGCTGCTCGCACGACTCGATCAGCGCCGCCCGCTTGACCGCGCGCCCGTCGACCTCACATCGATGATCAACGACGCGGTCAGTGACGCGCGTGCGGCCGACCCCGGACGCAACGTGATCGCACGCATCGCCGCACCGATGGTCGTGACCGGCGACGACCTGCGCCTCCGCCAGGCCGTTGCCAATCTCGTGCGCAACGCGCTTGTGCACACGCCGGCCGGGAGCCCGGTCGAAGTGACGCTCCAGTCGGAGAACGCGCACGCGGCGATCGATGTCATCGACCACGGTCCCGGCGTCCCCGAGACCCAGCGCCAGCGCATCTTCGAACGTTTCCACCGCGCGGACCCGCTGCGCAGCCGAGACCAGGGAGGCAGCGGTCTCGGTCTCAGCATCGCGGCCGCGGTGGTGAACGCGCACGGCGGCCGCATCAGCGTCGACGACACTCCTGGCGGTGGTGCGACGTTCCGCATCGAGCTGCCGGTGGGCTGACCCATGTCCAACCAACTGCTCTGGTACACAACGCGCGGCGCCGGCGCGGTGAGCCTCATCCTGCTCAGCGCCGTCGTCGTCCTCGGCCTGCTTGCCCGACTGCGAGTCGAGACGCGCGGGTGGCCGCGGTTTCTGAGCGCGGCCGTGCACGGCGACCTCGCGCTGATGACGCTCGTCTTCCTCCTGCTGCACATTGTCACCGCCGTGGTCGACCCGTTCACACACCTCGGCCTCGTCGCAGCGCTCGTGCCGTTCGGGTCGTACTACCGCACGTTCTGGCTCGGCCTCGGCACCATCGCGTTCGAGCTGTTGCTCGCGATCGTCGCGACAAGCCTGCTGCGCCGCCACATCGGCGCACGCACGTGGCGGGGGATTCACTGGCTCGCGTACGCAAGCTGGCCGGTCGCAGTGCTCCACGGCGCCGGCACCGGGACGGACAGTTCCTCGTCGTGGATGATCGCGATCGACATCATGTGCACCACCGCCGTGCTCGGCGCCGTTGCGTGGCGCATGCTCGCCGCCCCACCTGACCCGCTTGCAGACGAACGTCGTGATGCGGCGGAGCGTGCGTCATTCGGTACGGGGCGATGACGTTGTCGGTGCTCGCCGGCCCACCGACGACTGCCGGGATGGAACGGTACGCCGCGCACGTCGCGCGTCTCGGGCCGGTCCCGCCGGGCACGCACGCGCTCATCGACACCATCGAGCGAAGTGGCCTGCGCGGCAAGGGCGGCGCCGGATTCCCTGCCGCAACGAAGTGGCGCGCCGTTGCGTCGCAGCGAGCGGGCAACCCGGTCGTGCTCGCCAACGGCGGCGAGGGCGAACCACTGAGCCGCAAGGACCGCACGCTGATGGAGCAACGCCCGCACCTCGTGATCGACGGCGCGCTGCTCGCAGCGGGCGCCGTCGGCGCACGCGAGATCGTGCTCTACGTCGGCGCGGACCACGCCGGCGCCATCCGCGCGATGCATCGGGCCATGAGCGAGCGACCGCCTGCGGAGCGCGACATGGTTCGGCTGGTAAGCGCACCGGTGCGCTACGTCTCCGGCGAGGAGACTGCAGCGGTCAATTTCGTGAACTCCGGGGTCGCGCTGCCAACGTCGATCCCGCCGCGGCCCTACGAACGCGGCATCGACGACCGTCCAACGCTGGTGCAGAACGTCGAAACGCTTGCCCATGCCGCGCTCATCGCGCGATACGGTGACACGTGGTTCCGCTCGCTCGGTGCCGGCGGTTCGTCCGGCACGACGTTGCTCTCCGTGGGCGGCGCGGTACCGCAGACGATGCTCATCGAGGCGCCGCAGGGCACGACCGTGACCGATGCCGTCAACGCGGCGGGCGGCCTCACCGGAGCAAGCGAGGCAGTGCTGCTCGGTGGCTACTTCGGCAGCTGGGTTCCGGCATCGAGGGCATGGGGTCTCGCCATCGACGCCGACGGTCTGCGCGCCCTCGGGTACGCACTGGGCTGCGGAGTGATCGCGGTGCTCCCGGCCGGGCGTTGCGGTGTGGTGGAGACCGCGAGGATCCTCGCGTATCTCGCCCACGAGAGCGCGCGGCAGTGCGGTCCGTGCACCTTCGGGCTTCGCGCCATCGCCGCGGCGACCGGGCGTGTCGCGGGCCTCACCGCAGCGGACGGAGACCTCGATCACATCAAACGATGGTCTGGGCTGCTCGCCGGCCGCGGCGCGTGCCGCCATCCCGACGGCGCCGCAGGATTGCTCGGGTCAGCGCTCCGCGTGTTTGCCGAGGAATTTCAACGTCACGATCAGCTGCACCGCTGCAGCGTGTCCACAGCGCAGGCGGTGGCGTCTTGAGTGGACGGTTCGGCGTCGCCGTCGACCGAATCAAGTGCGACGGGCATGGTGTCTGCGCTGACCTCCTGCCGGAGATGATCGAGCTCGACGACTGGGGCTACCCGATCATCCTGCCCGGCGCGATTCCGCCATCGGTGCTTCCTCACGCGCGGCGCGCAGTGTCCGGCTGTCCGACACTTGCGCTCCGCCTCCAGGCGCTGGCAGCCAAACGCTGATCGCGAATTCCCAGCGTTCCCCCAGGAATCTCTCACCCCTGCCCCGGGAGCCCTCGCCACGATGAGGTGATCATGCAGACGCCAAAGCGCCGGCTCACGGTCGCAGAACGTGATCGCGCGCTAAGGTTTCGCAAGAGGCTCACTGTGTCGTCAGGCGTCACCGGCGCGGCCGCCCTTGCCGCTCTGGCCGCGCTCTCCGCGCACACGCACGCTGGAACCATCACGGCAACGTCGACCATATCGATGACGACTACCGCCACGTCGAGCACCCCCACGCCGTCGGGCAGCGCATCAGCGCCGCTCGCGACGGGCTCGGCGACCAGTGGGAGCTCGTCGTCAGCGAGCACCGTGAGCGGCGCTTCGTGACCATCGCGGCGTTCCGGGGAACGGCGTTCGGCACCCTCATGCAGGTGGTCGTCACTGATCCCGATCACCTGGAAAGCGCGACGTCAGCGGTGGAGCGGGTCGTCGACACGATCGACCGTACATGCAGCCGGTTCCGCGACGACAGCGAGTTGAGCATCCTCCTCGCGAGCCCCGGTCGCCACGAGTCGACGGTTTCGGAGATGCTCGGTCGGGCGATCGCCTGCGCGTTGCGCGCAGCCGAGCTCACCGACGGCGCCGTCGATCCCACCGTTGGCGGCGCTGTGCGCAACGCTGGCTACACGGTCGACTTCGGAGCGCTCGCGCCGGATGGCGCCCCAATTCCCCTGACCATCCACCCGGTGCCGGGCTGGCGCCGGATCACGTACGCGCCGGCCACCCGCGCTGTCGAGATTCCCGCCGGCATCGAGGTCGACCTCGGAGCGACAGCAAAAGCGCTTGCCTCCGATCTCGCTGCAGCGGCGGCAAGCGACGCGCTGGGCGGCGGCGGCGTCCTGGTCAGCCTCGGCGGCGACGTCGCCGTCGCGGGCATGCCCCCCGACGACGGCTGGCACGTGCAGATCGCCGAGAACAGCCAGGCGCCGATCACGCGCGACGGCGAGACGATCGCGATCCACTCGGGCGGTGTCGCCACCTCGAGCACCACCGTGCGTCGCTGGCGTCGTGGCGGGGTCGAGCTGCATCACATCATCGACCCCGCGACCGGCCTGCCGGCCATCGGGCCGTGGCGCACGGTCAGCGTCGTCGCCGGCAATTGCGTGGACGCCAACATCGCGGCCACCGCAGCGATCGTCCGTGGTTTCGCGGCCATGGCGTGGCTCGAGACGGCCGGGCTCCCGGCGCGTCTTGTCGATCGATCCGGCGATGTCCGGCGGGTCGGCGGATGGCCCCCGCGAGTGCTCAGGCGTCCTGAGCGATGAGCGCCTGCACCTCGCGCTGGTAGCGACGAGTGTCGTCGTACACACCATGGGTCGCGACGCTCGCATCACCCTGGTAGTAGCCGGCGAGCGTTGCCGGAATGTCCGCCTCGTGCTTGTTCATCAGATGCCGGAGGAGCATCGCCCCGGCGGCAACGTTGTCCTGCGCGCGCCAGATGTCGAGTTGCGTGCCGGCGATGTGGCGCGACACCCACTCCCCGGTGAACGGCTCGATCTGCATCACGCCGACCGCGCCGGTCGGTGACACGCGATCCTGGTGCCACTTCGACTCGGCCCACGCGACTGCGCGCAGCAACCGGGCATCGACGCCGACATCGGTGGCGACGAAGGTGACGAGCGCGTTCATGCGCGGCAGCCGGCCGGGCACGACCATCTCATCGCCCTCGGCGATCGGCGCGTTCACCCCGATGCCGTTGGCGCGGGCAAGCGCCGTGGGATCGACTCCAAAACGCCGTGCTGTCTCGAAGACTCCCTCGCCGCGTCCGACCCGGTAGGTCTCGGCATCGTCACCGCCGCGCGCATAGGCAGGCAACGCCAGCGATGCGTCAGGGATCTGCAGCATCCGGCCGACCTGGAGGTGCTCCGCCGCAGCCATGGCGTTGGCGCTGAGCAGGGCGGCAACGCTGGTGCCGTGACGGACGGCGATGTCCGGCGCGGTGTCTCCGGGGCGAACGATGTATGAGCTCGCGAAAACCGCGGAGGGGATGGTCGCCACCGCGGTCGCACCGAGCGCTGCTGCGGCAAAACGAGATTTCGTCGGCATCCGGGTTCCTCGTGTGGTGAGACGTTGTGGGAGATGGGGGAACCGGTCGCCCGTGGGCGACCAGCGCAGCGTAGGCACACCCGATCGTTGGCGTCAAGCCTTGTCGGTCGCCGTAACGGTTTCGTCACACCGGAGTGCCGTCCGGGTGACCTTACCCTCAAACAGTTCGAGTGCTACGCTGACCCCTGCAGCCATGCGACTCCCGAGCCTGCCACGCACCTCGCTTCCGACCACGCTGCTGGCGGCCACGTGCGGCGTCGGCCTCGGATTGATCACCTTCGTGCTCGCCGCGTGGCTGCACAGGGCCGGCGCGACCGGCGCCGCCTCGATGCTCTCCGAAGCCGCACTGCTGGCCGCTCTCGCGTGCGTCGCCGGCTTCACCCTCTTCGGCGGCAACGCGCGACTCCGCGGTGCGCGGGTGCCGATCAACCGGGCGCTCCCTCCGTCGTGGTGGCCGCGCGAGCCGGATTCGGTCTCGCTGCTCGCCGCATGTGTCGGCGCTCCGCTCGTTATCGGCGCTGGGGCCGCAGTCCTCCTCTTCCGTTAGACCGGCAGCGTACCCGCCGCGAACTGGGCGATCGCCCATGACGCGGCCTCGCGGACAACGGGATCAGGGTCACCTTCCGCAGTGCGTTGCAGCGCGGGCAGCGCGCGCGGATCCCCTGCGTTGCCGAGAGCGATCGCGCAATTCCGCGCAAGCCCTGCTCGTCCCGTTCGCCACACGGCGGTGCGCCGGAACCGTCCGGCGAAGGCCTCCTCGCTGAGCTCCAGGCACTCGACCAGGTCGGGGTTCGGGACCGGACCGCGAGCGGTGCTTGACGTGCCCACCTCGAGCGGTTCGGGAGCGAGGCGATGGTTGATCGGGCACGCCTCCTGACAGAGATCGCATCCGAAGGCCCACGTCCCGATGAGCGGGCGCAGTTCGACGGCGATGCTGCCGCGATGCTCGATGGTGAGATACGAGATGCAGCGTCTCGCATCGATGACGCCCGGTTCAGTGATCGCCCCCGTCGGACACGCGGGGAGGCATTCCCGGCACCGTCCGCACCCGCGCCGCGACGGAGCGTCGGCAGGCAGGAGCACTGACACCGCGATGCCGGCGAGCATCACGTATGAGCCCGCCTCAAGCGTGATAACGGATGCGTGCTTGCCGGCAAAGCCGATGCCGGCCCGCTCGGCGATGGGACGGTCGAGTGCCCACCCGTGGTCGATGAACCGCTTGGCGTTGAGGCCGTCGACGCGCCGGCGCAGCCATCCGACCAGGGCGTCGCAGCGCTCCGCAAGCAGGTCGTGATAGTCGACTGCCCCGTCGCCACCGTCGATGCACGCATATGCGGCGAAGCGGCCGCGCACCGGTCCGTCGGGCTCCGGCTCCTGCGCGCGTGCGGGGCGATACGGCCAGGCAAGCGCGATGATCGATCTCGCCCACGGATACCGCGCGCCGATGTCCGCCGACGCTTCGACACGCTCGCGCGAATACCAGGGCATGCCGTCCATCCGGCCGGCGTCGATCGCCGCGAGCCCTCGCTCTCGCGCCTCGGTGAAGGGCCGCGTCGAGGTCACCCCGCACGCCGAGAACCCGAGGCGGCGCGCCTCGCCGCCCAACTCGGCCTTCAGCGCCACGCCGTCCATGGTCCGATGGTGTCATGCGGCCCGACACCGTAGGATCGAGACATGCCGCGTCTGCTGTGCATCATGGGCTCCGGCGAGACCACGCCGACGATGGTGTCCGTTCACGCGGACCTCATGACGAGGTTGGGCCCGCGTCCCGTCCCGGCGGTGCTGGTCGACACGCCGTTCGGATTCCAGGAGAACGCCGCGGACATCAGCGAGCGCACGGTCGCGTACTTTCGCGACCGGGTCGGGTTCCCGATTACGGTGGCGTCGTTCCGCAACCGAGAAGCGGCGACGCCGCTCGAGTACGAGACGATGCTGTCGCGGGTCGCCGAGGCACGCTACGTGTTCGCCGGCCCCGGAAGTCCGAGCTACGCGCTCCGCCAGTGGCGCGACACGGCCGTTCCGCAACTGCTGACCGCGAAGTTCCGCGACGGTGGGTGCGTCACGCTCGCCAGTGCCGCCGCCGTCGGCGTGGGCATGTTCGCCCTTCCGGTGTACGAGGTGTACAAGGCCGGCGAGGACCCGCGCTGGCTCGAGGGCCTTGATCTGCTTGCTGTCACAGGACTCCGCGTCGCCGTCGTCCCGCATTACAACAATGCCGAGGGCGGCACGCACGACACCCGCTACTGCTACATGGGCGAGCGGCGGCTGCGCATGCTGGAGGCGCTGCTCCCCGACGATGTCGACATCCTCGGTGTCGACGAGCACACCGCGGCGATCTTCGACCTCGATGCGGTGACCGTCTCCATCCGAGGGCGTGGCGGATTGACACTTCGCCGGCGGGGGAAGTCACAGCGGTTCGAGAACGGCACCACGATTGCCATCAGCGATCTCGCCCACGATGCGCGAGCCCCCGTTGCCGACGGCGACGCCAAATCCCCGGCCACCGACGAGCCCGGTGTCGAAACGTCCCTCGCACCGCCCGCGCCCGACGTGTCGCCTTTCCTCCAGGAGGTGTCGCGGCAATCCGAGCTCGCCGACAGCGCGCTCGCCGGGCGCGACGTCGACAGCGCGGTCGGCGCCGTCCTGGCCATCGACACCCAGATGCACGAGTGGGAGGCGGATACACTGGATTCCGATGAGCAGGATCGGGCGCGCGAGGTGTTGCGCCGCTACGTGGTCCGGCTCGGGGAGCTGGCTCGCAGCGGCGCAGGTGATCCCCGCGATCTCATCGCTCCCCTGGTGGACGGCGTTCTCGAGCTGCGCGTCCGCATGCGCGCGGCGGGCGAATACGCGCTGGCCGACAAGTTGCGCGACGCCCTCGTCGATGCGGGCATCGAGGTACGCGACACCCCGGAAGGATCGACCTGGGAGCTGGCCGTCGCGACACCCGCGTGAGGTCAGCTCAGGCAGTGGCCTCGCCGCGCGCCGACGTGTCGAGCACCGGCTCCTCAGGGCGGCCGAGCCAGTAACCCTGACCCGCGGTCACGCCGAGAGCGGTCAGCTGGTCGGCGGTCGCCTCGTCCTCGATGCCCTCGGCGATCACCGTGGAGCCGGAGCTTCGCGCGTATGCCACGGTCGCCTCGATGACCGCGCGAGCACCCCGCTCGCCCCAATCCTGGGTGATGCTTTTGGCGACCTTCACGTACTCGGGCACTGCGGCCGCCAGCAGTTCGAGCGTCGAGTGGCCTTCGCCGATGTCGTCCAGCGCGAAGCGGAAGCCGTGCTCCCGATAGCTGGCGAGGACGAAGCGCAGGCGCTGTTTGTCGGCGATCGACTCGCGCTCGGTGATCTCCAGCACGATCGTCTCCGGATTCCGCTCCGCCCATCGTGCGAGGAGCAGCATGTGATCGACGGGGTGGATGGGATCGAGCAGCATCGCCGCCGAAACATTGAGGAAGAGCGGCGCATCATCCGGCAGGGCTGACGCCGCCGACATCGCGATCCTCCGGCAGATCCAGTCGACCTCCTTGGTGACGCCGCGGCGGTGCGCGAGCGCAAAGACATCCTCGACGCCGTCGAGCGGATCGCGAAGGCCGGGGACGCGCGCGAGAGCCTCGTATCCGAGCACCTTGTGGTCGGCGAGTCGCACGATCGGCTGGAAGGTGGCGCGGATGACGCGTTGCTTGCTGAGAATCGCGTCGAGCATCGCGCCGGCGTCGCCGCCGCCGTTGAGCAGCGTCGGCAGGGTTAGCTCACCAGCGACGACCACGCGATCACGACCCTCGTGCTTCGCGCGCGAGAGCGCCTCGTCCGCGGCCAGCCATAGCGCATGCACGCCGCCTGCACCTGCCGCCACGCCGGCGCTGATACGGGCCTTGCCGTGCGGCAGCGCGACGCCGTGCAGCGAGAGCCGCATGCGTTCGGCGATGGCGATCGCCTCCTCCTCGCTGGTTGCATCCATGATTGACACAAACTCGTCGCCGCCGATACGAAGCAATTGGTCGCCCGCGCGGAGCTGAGCGCGCAGCGTGCGTGCGACCTCGACGAGCAGCATGTCGCCCGCCTCATGACCGAACTCGTCGTTGAGCGGCTTCAGATGATCGACGTCGATGGCGACGACCGCGGTGGCGCCGGACATCTCGCCGAGCCGTTCCTCGAAGGCGCGCCGGTTGCCGACCTTGGTGAGCGGATCGGTCGTGGCGTGCATGGCCTTCTCCTCGAAGAGCCCCGCGCGCGCGACGGCGACCGCAGCCTCGTCGGCGATTGCCTCAACGACGGTCAGATCGTCGACATCCCACGTACCACGACGCGCGTGCGAGATGAGCGCGAGCACGCCGATCACCCGGCCGCCGGTGGCGCGCAGCGGCGCCGCGACGAAACTGCGCGAGCGACGCCCTCCGCCGAGGCTCTCGAGCTCGTCGAGGTGGGAATCGGGCATGGCGGCGTAGGCCTGCCTGATGTCGCGCGGGGTGCGCAGCAGACACGCAGCGCCGGTGGAGTAGACGCGCCCGATGACGCCTTCGCCGGCCCCCATGGTCACGAGCGGGCCGGCTGCCGGCGTCACGCCACCATGTCCGAGGATCAACGGAAGGGTTGCGAGCGCGCCGGAATCGGTGTCGAAGAGGAGCACCCGGCCCCACGTCGCGTCCGGGTAGGCCTCGTGGCAGCCGCTCAGCACGGCCGCCGCGACACCGCCCGAGTCGGTCGTGAGCCCCAGGCGTTGCGCGACGTCGGCGACAGCTCGCAGCCGGCGCGTCTGCGCCTGATAGTGACGCTCGGTGAGCGACCAGTTGAAGTAGGCGAGGACGCTGACGCCGATGACGAGGGCGTCGATCTGAATCAACTCCTTGACCCCGCCGCCGACCAGCATGCCGGACCACCACCACACTCCGGCGAGACCGGCGCACGATGCCAGCAGAATCGTCCAGAGGGTGATCTTCCGAGCTGACGGGTTGACGGTCAGCAGCACTGCGACGAAGCCGAGCACGATGAGCGGCACGGGGTGTTCCAGGCGCGGCTCCGCCAAGCCCAGGATGATCGTGCACAGCGCGACACTCGTCAGTCCCTGCACGAGCGCTGCTGTCGACAAACTGACGCGGGCAGCACGACGCAACCGGATCGTGATCTCGAGCATGACGGCCGCGACGACCACGACTTCGATCTCGACGAGCATCACGCGCGGGGGCAGCGCGGAATCGACCAGCTGCCACCCGGTTATTCCGAGCAGCACGCCTGTCGCGAGTATCGGCAGCCAGCGCCGGGCGGCGCTTTCCGTATGCATAACCCTCTCGGGTGCCCAGCGTATTCGGAAGCGTCCGGTAGGATTGACGCGTTACGGGCTTGTGTCGAATTTCTCGGTGATCAGGAACCCGCCACCGAGACAGTCCCGGTGAGCGCGGCGCCGATCGTCCGCTTCCCGTCCATCGGGGACAGCACCAATTGGGCGTTCCCGGCGTCCCCAGCCTTGAAGAAGAGTTGCACCGGCGCGCTCGACTGGCTCGTCAGCTCGCCCCCGCAGGCCGCCCCGTCCACGAACGGCTCTCTGTCGATGTTCTGGAAGATCGCGTCCACCGGTGTCAGTGGCCCCTTGACCACGGCGCTGACGCAGAGCCGGCTGACAACGGAGAAGCCGGTGTTGTCGATCGAGACGTCGATCTCGAGCTGCTTGCCCGCCGGCGCCGCGGCAGGGATCACGCCGCTGAGGTCCGCCATCGGATTCCCGGAGGTCGCAAACAGTGGAGCGATCACCCCGAGGAACAACCCGAGGAGGACGGCACCCGCCACAACGAGGAAGACGATCCGCGGATTGCCCTGGATCCAGCGCCTGATGCCTGCGATGACGCCCTCTCAGATCGTTGCCGGCGGGTGATACTCACCGAACACGGCACCTAGCGACCCACATATCTCGCCCAACGTCGCCTCCGCACGAACAGCGTCGAGGATGCGCGGCATGAGCGAGGCGTCGGGGCTCGTTGCCGCTTCGTGGATGGCCGTCAGCGACGCGTCGACCCCCGCGGCATCCCTCAGTGAGCGGTGTGCTGCGAGCCGGCGCGCCTGGTCCGCCATGACCCGCTCATCGGGTCTGAAGAGGAGCGGGGCACCCTCCTCCTCAGTCTCGGTGTGGCGATTTACGCCGACGATCACCTTGTCGCCGCTGGCGACGGCACGCTCGGTGCGGTACGCCTCGTCCTGGATGAGTTGCTGCATCCAGCCCGACTCGATGCAGGCGACCGCGCCGCCGCGAGCATCAACCTCCGCAAGCAGTGCCAGCGCGCGTCGCTCCAACTCATCGGTGAGCCACTCGACGTGGTAGGAGCCCGCAAGCGGGTCCACCGTGTTTGTGACTCCCGTCTCCTCCGCGATGATCTGCTGCGTGCGTACCGCGATGCGTTGAGCCTTCTCCGTCGGTATCGAAAGGGCCTCGTCGTAACAGGAGAGCGCGAGCGACTGGACGCCGCCCAGCACCGCCGCGAGCGCCTCGATCGCGGCCCGCACGATGTTGTTCTCGGGCTGTTGCGCAGTCAGCGTTGATCCACCGGTCTGCGTATGAGTCCGCAACATCAGCGACCTCGGATCGCGCGCGCCGAAGCGCTCCGCCATCACCCTCGCCCACATGCGTCGCAGCGCGCGGTACTTGGCGATCTCTTCGAAGAAATCGATGTGCGTGTTGAAGATCCACGAGAGCTTCGGCGCGAAGTCGTCAATGCCGACACCGCGCGCAACCGACGCTTCGACGTACGCGATCGCGTTGGCGATCGCAAACGCCATCTCCTGCACTGCGGTGCTCCCCGCCTCGCGGATGTGATACCCGGACAGCGAGATCGGATTGAATTTCGGTGCGTGCACCGTGCACCACGCGATGAGGTCGGCGGCCAGCCGCAATGACGGTCGCGGCGGATAGATGAACGTTCCGCGGGCGATGTACTCCTTGAGGACGTCGTTCTGAACCGTGCCCATGACAGACCGGGCATCGACGCCCTGACGTTCGGCGACGACGACGTACATCGCAACGAGCACCGGCGCCGGAGCGTTGATGGTCATCGATGTGCTCACGTCGCTGAGCGGGATGTCCGTGAAGAGATCCTGCATGTCGCGCACCGAGTCGATGGCGACACCCACCTGGCCCACCTCGCCGGCGCTGCGTGGATCGTCGCTGTCGAGACCCATCTGAGTCGGCAGGTCGAAGGCCACCGAGAGTCCCGGCTGTCCCTGCGCGAGCAGGTAGCGAAAACGCGCGTTGGCATCGGTGGCAGTTCCGAAACCCGCGTACTGGCGGATGCTCCAGAGACGCCCCCGGTACATCGTCGGCTGGATACCACGCGTGAAGGGAGGCTGACCGGGGAGGCCCTCGTCGCGCATCGCGTCATGGCCGGGGAGATCCTTCGCGGTGTACAGCGGCGCGACAGGGATGCCGCTGCCGGTCTCGAAAAGATCCTTTCGCTCAGCGTGCGCCATCAAAGCAGCATATACACTCCCCGCGATGGCGCTTCCGGTCACCCCACTGCTCGTCGAAGACGCGGCCGCGGCGCTTGCGTCCGGCGGCTGGCGGTACACGCAGCGTCAGCTCTACTACGCGACCTGCGCGCGCGCTGAAACACCCACCTCGAACGCCGCGTCCACTGGGGAGATCGGGCTCGGCGTCCTCTTGATTCTCGTTGGACTCATCCTCATCGGCATCAAGGTCGCGTTCGTGTTGCTCGTCTCACTTGGCGTTGCGCTCCTGCTCACCGGCGTCATCGGACGGCTGCGGCGGCCGGTGCTCATCGGACGCGTGCTCGCTGTCTCCTTCGACGAGTTCAGGACCCGGTTCGGCGACCTCAGGCCTGACGGACTCATCGATCCGGACGCAACGCTGGCGGCGCCCGATCCGAGCAGCGCGGACCAGACGACCGTCATCTGCGACACGCCGGACACCGCAAGCATGGTCGCGGCAAATCTCGCGCACGTGGATCTCGGCGTCGTCGCCGTGGTTGCCGCGAAGGATGGCAGCGCCGCGGCGCCCGACGGCAAAGCGATCGTCCTGCACGACGCATCCCCGCGTGGGTGCGCGCTGGTGCTCAACCTCCGCGACGAGGGCATCGCCGTCGAGGACGCAGGGCTGCGCCCGTCGGATGTCGATGGTCCGTCGCATCAGGTCATCGAGGGAGCGCCGGCGCGCCTGCCGCGAGACCTCAGCTCGCTGTTGCGCCCCGACGAGATCGACTGGCTGCTCAGCGGGCGCAGGGTGGAGGTCGCGACGCTGACGCCGGAGGTCGCGATGGATCACGTGCTCGCTGCGGTCAGACGGGTTGATCCGCCTCCCGGCGATGGTCGGCAGCCAGCCGGCTGAGGAGCTCAGGGTCGACCTCGGCGCCCGACACCGCGGCCACCTTGCATGCGGTCTCCGCGCGAAGGGTCGCTGTGCGACGGCCCTCCTCGAGCAGCGCTCGCTCCCCGACCACAGCACCCGGACCGACCTGCGCGACCGGGGCGCCGTCGACATCGACCGAGAGCACGCCGTCGAGTAGCACGTACATCTCATTCCCGGGCTGGCCCTGCTCGACAAGAGCCTGGCCCGCTTTGACCGTCTCGATGCGCGGTTTCGCGGACCCGCGCATGAGTCGCAGCGAGAGCTCGCGCTCGAGCGCGGTCTCGACCGCGGTCACGAGCGCCGGCGAGTCCTCATCGCCCCAGGGCGTGTGATCGCCGAACGCATGGTGCGACCAGCGCTTGAAATCGACGAGGCCGGACTTCATGACGAGGTTCCGCTCGCGGTCGTAGATCCAGTGACGTGGAAACGGGCTTGCGCCGGTGACCTCGTGTGTGGAGGACCCGTCAGCGAAGATCGTGAGGGACAGCGTCGTCCACGCCAGCGGAGCGGTCACCTGGACGAACGGAGGGTGGCTCACGCGGCGGGGCGCCGGAACGCCCGTGCGTCCACCCGCCGTCTGCGTGAAACGGACCCAGCCGTCACCCGTGACGGGCTCCTGCCGCCGGTCGGGAAACGCCACGGCGGCGAACGTCATGCCGCGACCACCGAGGCGGAGCGTGGTCGCGCCGATGTGGCCGCCGCCTGACTGTCCACAGTCTGTGATGCGCCCGCCGTCCACCTCGATCCATGCGCTCAACTCATTGGCGAAGCGGAACCGATCCGCCTCGCGAAGGGCGTCGAGCGCGTCGATGTGGTCCGGCGGCGGGTCGTCGTAGTGGGCCACACCCATCTCGAACGGCAGTCTTGTCATCCCTTCAATTGCTTCAGAGGGGATCCACGAAATTGACGTCACCGATGACTGGATACGCATGCTGATGTCCTCCGTGGTCGTGATCATCGCCCCCGCCCGAACCGGCGTCGAGGGTGCACGGACCACAGCCGACGGTGAGGACCGCACCCGGGGATCGTGGTGGCAGCCCCATTTCATCCTGCACCGGGCTGACTAGAGTGGGCCAATGCCCTCGGAAGCAATGATCCGCGTCGTCCTCGCGGACGACAATCTCATCGTCCGGGAAGGCGTTCGAGCGCTGCTCTCCATCGCGGGGGACCTCGAGGTCGTCGGCGTCGCCGGCGATTACGACGAACTGCTCGCGGGCGCTGCCGAGCACGTGCCGCAGGTGGTCGTCACCGATATCCGCATGCCACCGGACTTCACGGACGAGGGCATCCGCGCGGCGCGCATCGTGCGCATGCGCAATCCCGGCACGGGGGTCGTCATCCTGTCGCAGTACGACGAGCCCGAATACGCCATCGCGCTGCTCAGCGAAGGGGCAGCCGGCTACGCGTACCTCCTCAAGGACCGTGTCGGCGACGGCGATCAGCTCGCGCGAGCAGTGCGCGAGGTGAGCACCGGTGGTTCGATGCTCGACCCTCGCATCGTTGATGCGCTGACCAAACCCGTGAGCGAAGCGGGTGGGCTCAGCGGCCCCGAGGAGCGCCTGCTGCGCATGGTCGCCGAAGGCAAGCCGATCAAGGCGATCGCCGCCTCCCTGCACGCAACGCCGACCTCGGTCGGCGACGACGTCGAGCAGCTCTTCCTCAAGCTCGCGCAACAGGCCAGCGCCGGTACGCAGGGTGCACTCGACCGGTTGCGGTTGCTCCACAAGGTCATCGTCGATCGCGAGGAGCAGGGCGAGAGTCTGAGTCGCATGCTGCCGGGCGGCGTCGCCGAGCAGATGCGCGAGCGCGGCGTGGAACCGGGACGGACGGAGCGTCTCACCGTAACCGTGCTCATGTCCGATATTCGCGCGTACTCAACCATCGCCGAGGCGTCGGATCCCTCGGTGCTTGCAGGTCAGCTCAACGAGCATCGCGCCGCGATGAATCGTGCGGTGTTGGACGAGGGCGGCACGGTCATGCAGTTCGTCGGTGATGCGGTGATGGCGGTCTTCGGCGCGCCGTTGCCGCAGGCGGATCACGCACAGCGTTCCCTGGCCGCCGCGCTGGCGATGCATGCCGCGCAGGACCGCGTCAACGAGCGATGGGCGGCACAAGGCTTGCCGCCATTCCACATCGGCATCGGGCTGTCCACGGGAGACGTCGCTGCCGCACTGCTCGGGTCGGAGGAGCGCCTCGAATACTCGGTCGTGGGCGACGCCGTGAACCTCGCGCAGCGGTTGCAACAATGGGGCGAGGGCGGACAGACGGTGCTCAGTGAGCCGACGTACGACGCGCTGGTGGAGAAGCCGGCTGCAGAGCGCATCGAGCCGGCGCTGGTCAAAGGACGTCACACGCCGGTGGGCGCGTACCGCATCGGGATGGCGACGGCGTGAGCACACGCACCGTGTCGCGACTTGCGTGGAGCATCGCGTCACTCGGAGTCGCTCTTGGTGCCGGCACGGCCGCGCTGGCCGTGGCGAACCGCGGGTCCATCCACAGTTTCGGAGCCGCCAACCCGCTCGAGATAGTGATGTCGCTGACCTTTGCGCTCGTCGGCGGCTTGATCGCGTCGAAACGGCCGTGCAATTCGGTGGGGTGGCTCTTTCTGTTCATGGCGGTCGTCATGGGCGGGGGCGGAGTAGCCGCGCAGTACGCCCGCTTCGCGGTCTACACGTATCCCGGCGCCGGAGGGGCGCAATGGTCCCTGTGGTGGTCGAGTTTCTCGGAGCTGTTCGTGTATCCGGCAGGCGGCGCCACCGTGACGCTGCTGTTGATTCCCGACGGGCGCCTCCCTTCCAGCCGGTGGCGCCCGATGATCCCGGTCGCCGTGATCACCACGTTGCTGATCGCGATTGTGCTCGGGGCTCTGGGTGCAACACCGCTGGACGGTCCTGACAATCAGCCGCAATTCCCCAACCCGGTTGCCATCAGGACACTCGTCACCCTCGCGGATGGGCCGCTCGGATATCTGTGGATTGTTGGGACCGCCCTCCTGCTCGTGGCCGGAACGGCGCCGCTGGTGCGGCTTCGACGGGCACAGGGCGAGGAACGGGAGCAGTTGAAGTGGATTGCGTATGTCGTGGTGACCACTGTTTTGGCGACCCTAGCGGTCAGCCTCGGCTCTCTCGCGGCACCGCAGGCGAGCTTCGTTACGGACGACGCCTTGCTGGTCGTCAACATCCTCGGGTTTGCGGTTGGCCTCCCCATCGCAATCGGCATCGCCGTGCTGAAGTATCGCCTCTACGACATTGACATCATCATCAGCCGGACGCTGGTGTACGGCTCACTTGCGGTATTCATCACGGCGGTGTATGTGGGCATCGCGGTGGGGATCGGGACGCTGATAGGCAGTGGAGGCAAGCCGAACCTTGCGCTGTCGATCCTGGCCACCGCGATCGTCGCCATCGGGTTCCAGCCTGTGCGCGAGCGCCTCCAGAGAATCGCGAACCGGCTCGTCTATGGGAAACGTGCGACACCATACGAGGTGTTGAGCGAGTTCTCGGGGCGGGTGGCGGAGGCGTACGCTGCCGACGAAGTGCTGCCGCGCATGGCGAGGGTGTTGCAGGAAGGAACGGGCGCGGAGTCGGCGACCGTTTGGTTGCGCGGGATGGCCGAACTTCGTCCTGCGGCGACATATCCAGACGGAGCCGCTGCACACCAGTCGCTGCCCCTGAGCAACGGATCACTGCCGACGCTGCCGCCCGCGACGCGGGCGGTGGAAGTGCGTCACCAGGGTGAAGTGCTCGGCGCACTGAGCGTCAGCAAGCGCAGGGGCGAAGCCTTGACGCCCATCGAGGACAAGCTCATCGACGACCTTGCGCAGCAAGCCGGGCTCGTGCTCAAGAACGTCGGACTGAGCGCCGACCTGCAGGCCCGGCTCGTTGAGCTGCGCGCGTCACGGCAGCGGTTGGTGAGCGCACAGGACCTGGAGCGCCGGCGTCTGGAACGCAACCTCCACGACGGCGCACAGCAACACCTGGTTGCACTGAAGGTGAAGCTCGGGCTCGCCGGGCTGCTCGTCGGCCGCGACCCGGCGAAAGCCGCGGCGACCCTGCAACAGCTCAAGGCTGATGCGGATGAGGCACTCGAGACGCTGCGAGATCTCGCTCGCGGAATCTACCCACCGTTGCTCGCCGACAAAGGACTTCGCGTCGCGCTGGAATCGCAGGCTCGCAAAGCAACGGTGCCGGTAACGGTCGAAGCCGAAGGCGTTGCCCGCTACTCGCAGGACGTCGAGGCGACGGTGTACTTCTGCGTTCTCGAGGCGCTGCAGAACGTGCAGAAGTATGCGATGGCGACGCACGTCGTCGTTCGTGTGCGTGCCGACGGTGGAACGCTCACCTTCAGCGTCACCGACGACGGGACCGGCTTCGACTCAGCCATCGCCAAGAAGGGCGCGGGCCTGACCAATATGGCCGACCGCATCGACGCACTCGGCGGCACCGTGGAGGTCACCTCACGTCCCGGCGCAGGGACCACGGTTCGTGGCGGGTTGCCGGCTCCGGCTCGCGACCCGGTCGCGGTCTGACGCGTTCTACCCCGCCGATGCAGCGGCCCAGGCTTCGATCAGCCGGTCGGGGCTGAACTCCGACTTCGAGATGAACCCTGCCGCTCCCGCCTCGGCCGCGCGTGGGCCGTATTCATCGGCTTCATACGTCGACAGCACGAGGACCACGACCGGTCGCGTAGCCTCGACTCCGGCGAGGATCTCCCTGGTCGCGTCGAGCCCGCTCATCCCGGGCAGGTTCACGTCCATCAAGACGAGATCGGGATGCAGCTCGCGCGCGGAGTTGACCGAGTCCTCACCGGTTTCGACCTCTCCCACCACCTCGAATCCGTCGGTGAGCTCCACGACCGTTCGAGCCACGTCGCGGAACGGTGCCTGGTCGTCGACGATCAACACCCGGACGCTCATCTGAGGTGTCCCATGCTGCCACGGTATCCCTCCCGTGTCGCCGCGGCAACCATGCACGCATCACTTGGTGGGTGATGCAGGCACCCGGACCGCAACCGGCTCGCCTATTCTCATCGCGTGCCGATCCGTGTGGTCCTCGCGGAGGACAACTACCTTCTCCGCGAAGGCATCCGTCAGCTGCTCGAAGCGTCCGACGAGATCGAGTTGCGCGCATCCTGCGCCGACCTCCCAGAGCTGGAGCGGGCGATCGAGGAGCACAGCCCGGCGGTGGTCATCACCGACATCCGCATGCCACCGACAGGCACCGACGAGGGGTTGCGCGCCGCCGAACGGCTGCGCATCGAGCGACCCGAGGTCGGTGTCGTCGTTCTCAGCCAGTACGCGGAACCCGAGTACGCGCTCGCGTTGCTCGAGAAAGGTGCGAGCGGCCGAGCCTATCTCCTCAAGGAGCGTGTCTCCGACATCGACCAGCTCGTGGGGGCGGTGCGCGAGGTCTCGCGCGGCGGCTCGGTGATCGATCCGCGTGTCGTCGAGACGCTCGTTGCCGCACGGAGCGCGGCCCGCAACTCGCCGATCGCCCAGCTGACGCCGCGCGAGCTGGACGTGCTGCAACAGGTCGCGATGGGTCGCAACAACGCGGGCATCGCCGCCGCGTTGTTCCTCACAGAACGGGCGGTGGAGAAGCACATCAACGCGATCTTCTCCAAGCTCGACTTGTCCGAGGAACCCGACGTGCACCGCCGCGTGAAAGCTGCGCTCGTCTACCTCGCCGCGCAGCAGTAGGTCAGTCCCGCTCCTGCGCGTCGTGGGCGCCGACGAGCACGGCCATGTTGCCCATCGGATGCAGGTTCTCGCGCATCAGCTGATGGGCGACGCCGACCTCATCGAATACGAACGTGCGTGACAGGCACGGGTCAACCTCGCCGCTGATGACCATGTCGTTGAAGGCGGCTGCCTCCTGATCGTTCGCGAAGTGCGAGCCCTGCAGCCGCTTCTGACGCATCCAGAGATAACGAAGATCCACCGCTGCGTGATAGCCGGTGGTGCCGGCGCAGATGACCACCATCCCGCCGTTCTCACACACGAACATCGACGTTGGAATCGTGGCCTCGCCCGGATGCTCGAAGACGATGCGCGGGTTGCGCCGCTCGCCGACGACATCCCAGAGCGCCTTGCCGAAGGCGCGCGCGCCCGCGGTCCACTCGCTGAACGCCGCATCGTCGCGCCAATCCGGGATGACGCCCCAGTGCGAAAAGTCGCGCCGGTCGATGTAGCCGCGCGCGCCGAGGTCGATGCAGTACCGGCCGCGTTCGGGCCCCGACGTGACGGCGACCGGGATCGCGCCCTTGGCCTTGGCGATCTGGATCGCCTGCGAACCGAGACCCCCCGATCCGCCCCAGATGAGCACCACGTCGCCCTCGCGAACCGTGTGCGGGTGCCACGAGCAGAGCATCCGGTATGCGGTGGCACCGACCAGCGTGCCCGCGGCCGCGGCAGCCCAGCTCAACTGCGGCGGCTTGCGGAGCAACTGATGTGCCTGCACGAGTGTGTACTGCGCAAAGCTCCCCCAATTCGTCTCGTACCCCCAGATCCGCGCGCTCGGGGCGATGATCGGATCGCCGCCCCCGACAATCCACGGGTCGGCGGGATCCCACATGCCGCAATGGGCGACGACGTGGTCGCCGACCGCGACGCTGTCGACTCCCTCGCCGACCGCCCACACGATCCCGGAGGCATCGCTGCCTCCGATGTGAAACGGCTCGTGCGCGCCGGCTTTCAGGC
This sequence comes from Saccharimonadales bacterium (SeqCode), assembly GCA_035532495.1. Taxonomy (GTDB): domain Bacteria; phylum Chloroflexota; class Dormibacteria; order Aeolococcales; family Aeolococcaceae; genus Palsa-851. Next base: position 58,302 of record DATKQX010000082.1, on the reverse strand, counting down.
GCGCCGCGATGACGTCGACCGGACGACCGAGGGCTGCCCAGACGTTGTTGTAATTGACACCCGCCGCCATCACATAGACGAGCGCCTCGCCCCGACCCGGCGTCGGAGTCGCAACCGTCTCCACCTCGAATGCCGTCTGCGGATCGCCGTACCGCTCCGGACGGATCAGCGACGCATGCATGTGCTCGGGCACGTCGCCGAGCGACGGCATCGTCCCGACATCAGTCGAATCCGGGCTCGGCATGTCGCTCGGACGATACACGGGGGCGGCCTTTCAACGCCCGTCAGCTTCCCTGGAAGTGCAGGTTGGTGAGCACGTAGTCGAACGACGGGCCCGTGGCGATGTAGAACGGCGCATCGCCGCTGGTGTCCGTCTCGCACCACATCTCGGCAACGAGTGTTGTGCTCCCGTGGGTTGCCGCGACGCCTTGCGCGCCCCGATGCGTCGAAGGTATCTGCGAGGTGCAGGCGGCGAGACCGAGCAACACGCGAGGCGCACCACGAGCAATCGACTCACGAGGGGCGAATCTTACGGACCCGGTCGATACCGCCACACCAACGGAAATGCCGCCGCCGCCGCGCCGAGACCGACCAGGCAGAGCACGCCTCCGGTGACGATCGCCACCTCCGCGCCGAAGGCGTTGGCGACGACGCCGGTCTCCACGTCGCCGAGGTACGGGCCGCCTGCAACGACCATGAAGTAGAGCGAGGTCAGGCGTCCGCGCAATTCGTTCGGTGCGATCCGCTGCATGATCGTCGTGCGGCACACGGCGCTGAAGCTGTCGGCTCCGCCGGCAACGGCGAGCAGGAGCAGGGCGACCCAGAGGCTCCGCGCGAACCCGAAGGCGACGACCGCGACACCCCACGCCGCGATCGAGACCACAATGATCCGGCCGAGGCGCCTGGAGCGCGCTGTCGGTCCGCTGATCAGGGCCGCCACCACCGCGCCGAAACCCGGCGCGGAATAGAGGAATCCGAGGCCCTGCGCGCCGGCGTGGAACGTGTTCGCGGCCAGCACCGGAAAGACCGCGCGCGGCAACCCGAAAATCATTGCCGCGAGGTCCATCGCGAAGGTGCCAAGGAGGATGGGCTGCTTGCGGGTGAAGTCGATGCCGCGCAGGATCGCCGCCAGAGGCCGCTCCCGCCGGGTGGGCGAGTGCCCCTGCGGCGGCAACAGGATGACGGCGACGAGTGCTGCGCTGAAGGTGACCACGTCCACCGAGTACGCCTCGGCGAGCCCGAAGTGCGCGATGACGAGGCCACCGATCGCGGGACCGGCGACGAGCGTCGTCTGGAACAGCACGATGTTGAGCGAGAGCGCTCCAGGGAGCTGGTCGCCGCCGACGAGGTTCGGGAGGATCGCCGTGCGCGTCGGCGCATCGACGGCGCCGACCAGTGCCGCGAACGCGACGACGCCGTACAGCGCCAGGAGCGGTGGGTTGCCCGTGAACGCACCCAGTGCGAGCAGCCCCGAGCACAAAGTGAGGCAGAGCTGGGTGACGAGCAGCACCCGCCTGCGATCGAAGCGGTCGGCGATCGCTCCGCCGCCGAGGGACCCGGCGATGAGCGGGACCGCCTGTACGACGCCGAGTAAGCCGACGTCCAGCGCGGACTTTGTCAGCGCGTACACCTGGAATGGGACTGCGACCAGCGTGATCTGCCGCCCGATGAGCGAGATGAGCTGGCCGATGAAGAGCCGGCGGAACGGTCGCGACTCCCGTAGCGCGCGGGCGTCGACCGCCATGGAGCGGACCACCCGACCGGCCATCGGCCTGCGAGTCGGCGGAGGCGCCGGTTCCAGACCCGGTCCATCGGGCGCCGGCGGAGTCAGTTCGTCGGGCACGTCGTCCCCGACGGTGGGAGCGTGAGCCTGACGAGGTACGTTTGCTCGTAGGAGTCGGCGCACGTGCTCTTGCCGAACGAGACGTGCCCATCGCCGTCACGGGTCAGCAGGACGGAGCCCGGAAAGAACGGGATCGCGCCGAGCGCCCATCTGTACGGCGTGGCAGGATCACCGGTTGCGCCGACGAAGAGCAACGGTGCCGTTTCGACGGTGCGGAACGGCGCCGGCGGCGCATGGAACGGCCAGTACGCGCAGGCCAGATCGCCCCACACCATGGCGGCGCCGAAGTGTGGATCGATGGCATTCATGCGCTGCCCCTCGGAAACGTATGTCGACAACGTCGTGGGGACCGAGTTGTCCGCGCACGCAATCGCGATGTTGGCCTCGGCGAGCGGAGCGTACGTGCCGTCGCTGTGTCGTCCGACGTAGTCGTCAGCGGAGCCGAGCAGGAGGTCGCCGTTGCCGGACGCAGCCTGATTGATCGCATTGGCCAGCGCCTGCTCCAGGTTGCGATCCTCCGCCGGCTCGTAGAGGTACGTGAGGATGCCGGTGATCGCTTCGGCGCGTGTCAACGGCCGGCCGTTCACGATGAGCGGTGCTCGATCTGCCTGCGCGAGCACGCCCGCGATCGTCGCAGCAGGTGGTCGGCTGAAGCCGCATCCCTGCGCGCAGCCCGCCTCGAAGTCGGTGAGGTCATGCTCGAACGCGGTCGCCTGGTCGTCGGACGCGGGGAGCAGCGGAATCGTCGGGTTCTCGACTCCGTCAAGGACCATCGCGCGCACCTTGTCCGGGTACAGCGACGCATACGTTTCACCAAGGAAGGTCCCGTAGCTCAGCCCGAGATACGTGAGCGGCGCTCCACCGAGAGCGCGGCGCAATTCCTCGAGGTCGCGGGCCGTGTACTGAGTTCCAAGAAAGAGGAGCGTCCGCCCGGTCCTGGCGAGACACCCGGCAGCGAAGCGCTGCGACAGCGCGACGAGTGTCGCTTCACTCTGCGCGGTGTTGCCGATCGGATCGGCGGAGTAGTACTCGTCGAGGTCTGCACCGGGGAGGCAGTGTGCGGGCTCGCTCCGTCCTGTTCCTCGCGGGTCGAACGACACGATGTTGTACGACGCGCGCAGGCGGCTGAACCGGCTGGCCGCCTCGTTCAGGTAGTCGATCCCCGACTCGCCTGGACCACCCGGATTGACGACGATCGACCCGCTTGCTGCATTGACGGCGGGGAGCCGCGCGACGGCGATCGAGATGGTTGTCCCTGACGGATCGGCGTAGTCGAGCGGCACCGTCATCGTCGCGCACTGCAGACCGACGGCACCCGAGCATGGGCGGAAGCGAAGCCGCAGCACGGCCGGGAGCGTCAAGGGCGGCGGCACCGGGAGGGCGAGCGTCCCCAGTGTCGGTTCATCGGTGGGCGGCGGCGTCGGTGCCGCTGGGCTCGGGCTGCACCCGGCTGCGGCGCAGACCGCCGCCACGAGCGCGAAGCGCGTCCACACTCTGGGTAGCACCGGGGCAACGCTATCCTGTCCGCCGATGCGCAGGCGGCTCGCGTTCCCGATTGGTGCGCCATGACCGATCGCGATACCTGGGACCCGACCCAGTACGAGCGCTTTCGCAGCGAACGTGAACAGCCCTTCCACGACCTCGCGGCACTCATCACGAGACGGCCGGCGGGTCACGTGGTCGACCTGGGTTGCGGCACCGGCATGCTCACCGCGGCGCTGCACCGCGAGCTCGATGCGACGACGACGATCGGGGTTGACTCTTCGGATGCGATGCTCGAACGCGCGCGGAGCCTCGAAGTTTCCGGGCTGTCGTTCCTGCATGCCGACATGGGCGAGTGGGAGCCGGACGCACCCTTCAACGTCGTCTTCTCCAACGCGGCGCTGCATTGGTTGCCCGACCATCCGCGGCTCCTTGCGCGATTGACGCGGATGCTGGTGGCCGGTGGCGAGCTTGCAGTGCAGGTGCCGGCCAACTTCGATCACGTGTCGCACATGCTCGCTACCGAGGTCGCTCGTGAGGAACCGTTCGCCAGCGCCATGCATGGGTACACACGCACGTACTCCGTGCTCGCACCTGAGGCATACTCGACCCTCCTCCACGAACTCGGCTATGCCGCGCAATCCGTGCGCTTGCAGGTGTACGGGCACGTGCTCGAGTCCGCCGACGCGGTGGTGGAGTGGGTGAAGGGCACACTGCTCACCGATTACGAGGCGCGCATGCCCGAGTCATTGCACGAGGAGTTCGTTGCGCGCTATCGCGAACGTCTGAACGCTGCGCTCGGGGAGCAACGCCCGTATTTCTACGCGTTCAAGCGGATTCTGTTGTGGGGCCGGTTGGCCGGCGCGTGATGATGCAGATCAAGCGCCTCGACCTCGGGCACCTCTTCATTGAAAGGAGTCAGTGGCCGGTGCACGGCTACGTGATCCTGCATGATCAGCTCGGGACGATCCTCGTCGACACCGGCTGCGGCGGCCCGGACGAGGTCATGCGGTACTACTCCGTCGTCAACCGAACCGTTGCGCAGGCACTCGGGGAGCACGATCTCGCTCCGATCGATGTGAACATGGTGATCAACACGCACCTGCATTTCGATCACTGCGGGCAGAACCCGGCGTTCGATCATGCGCCATTGGTGGTCCAGCGGTCGGAACACGAGCGTATCTTTCGTGAGCGCGACGAGGTGACCGACTGGATCGAGGCGTCCGGCATGCGGTTTGAGCTGATCGACGGGGACGTCCAGCTCGCGGAGGATCTGCGCATCATCACGACACCGGGCCACACGTCGGGACATCAGTCGGTCATCGCGACGACGCCGTCCGGGACCGAATTGTTCATCGGCGATGCCGCATACACGCGCGCGATCTGGGACCACGCCAGTGTGTCGTCAAAGCTGCCGTCGGGCCAAGCCGCCGATACGGATTCCTGGCACCAGACTCTCGCGAGTCTCCGTGCGCGACAGCCGGAGAAGATCCACTTCTGCCACGACGCTTCCTGAGAGACGGACCCTAGTCGCCCCCGCCGCGATCCAACTCACGTACCACCGCGCGTCTCGTCCAACAGGCGTCAGCGATGACGCTGACAGCGTGGTCCCGATCGAAATACTCGCCGCGACCAAGTGCGATCGCCGCATCGGCGGCCACATTCGGGTTCGACGTCAGTCCCGGACTGGGGAGTGCGACGACAGGCCGCAACACGGTCCCGTCCGACAGCTCGAACCGGATGGGCTCGCCGCTCACGGCGCGGATCTCGAACGCTCCCTCGTGGTGACGCCGGTGGTGGAACCGGCAGAGCGATACGAGATTGTCCATGTCGGTGCGACCGCCATGAGCCCAGTGCTTGATGTGGTGTCCTTCGGCCCGCGGCGGAGGAACGCTGCATCCCGGAAACCGGCACCCTCGGTCACGAGCTTGCAACGCAAGACGCAGACGCGACGAGAGCACGCGATGTACTCGACTGACATCCAGCACCTTGCCGTCGCGCTCGAGAACGGACACGACATCGGAGTCGCAGCTGAGCCATTGCGCAGCATCGAACGGGAGCCAGGGCCCGTCTTCGATGTGGCAGCGCGCGGCCGGGTCGCGCGTGACGAGCGCCGTCTGATCAACGTGGACGACGACCTGGCGTGTCGGCGCGGGAGTTGGCGTCTTCGAGACGCTGGCGACCCACTCCTCGCACACGCGAACGAGCGCATCGCTGCGGAGCACGTCGCACGTCAACTCGGTGGGATCGTCGACCCCATCGACCGCACGGGGCGCTGAACGCAGCTCGGAGACGAGCGCGGCGGCAGCTGCCTCGACCGCTGCCTGGAAGACCGCACCGTCCTCCCGGGGAAGCGCCGCCATCACCTGGAGCATCCCGTCGTCGCGCCACCACATCCGCAGGCTGCGCAGCTGGAGCGCGTGCCCGGCGAGGAGCGGGTCGGCAGCATCGAGTGCGCTTGCGACCGCACGACAGATCCTGCTCAGTTGACCACCCGAAGCGTTGAGCGCGACATCGAGCCAGACCTGCTCGTCCTCGGGGACGGCGACGCGCGTGACCTTCCGAACCTTGTCAAAGGACAGCCGGCCCTCGGCGAACGCCTCTGCGATCTGCGGCAACGCCTCGAGCGCGTGCCCGGTGCGAACCATCTCCGCTCCGGTTCCGACATCGACGCCGGCGTGAATCGAGAGCCAGTGCGCGCAGGATCGAAGGCCGACACCGAGCCAGCCGCCGACATCGTCGTACTCGGCACTCAACTGCACGAGCTCTGCGGTGGCGGCATGGATCTGCGCCGAGAGCTCCTCGATGCGGTGGCCGACATCCTCGCTGATGGTTTTGCTCACGCGAATACTATACCAAACATATGTTCGCAACCGTACGCATGGCGCCAGCCTCGGCACCCACTCCCCAGCCGTCCCGAATTGGTCCCGTCCAGCGGATCCGGTCGAGATCCCCTCAACTAAGCGACGGCGTTGATGATCTCCGGACGCAGACCTGGAAAGGACGCAAGATACTCGCGGCGGTCCTTCTTCAACTGCTCGACCAGGGCGCGGTACCCATCGATCCGGCCCTGACGCTCATACAGCTTGCGCGGCTGAAGAATCTCGGGGTCGTCGATCCCCGGGACCGACGTGGCGACCTCATAGCCGAAGTCCGGGTCCGTCTCCCATTCGATCGTGCCCTCGGCGATGCCCTTGACCATCGCGCTCGAGTACGTGATCGAGATCTTCTTGCCTCGCTCGTCGTCATCTCCGCCACCGACGCGACCGGTGTTGAGCAGGTAGACCGCGAAATTGCCGCTGTCCATGAGCTCGAGGAAGCGATTTCCCTGCTGCTCGTGGCGAAGGGGGAAGAACGGGTTGGTGCCGGGAACACGCAGGAACTTACCAGCCTCTTCCGCGCCACCGGCAGATGTACCGCGCGTCTCGCCGAGCATGAAGTACAGCGCAGCCTGCTCACGGTTCAGCCGCGCCACACCCGGAATGAGGTTCTCGTTGCGGTTGAGGATGAGGAAATGATCGACCGCGCTGACCTCGCGCGCGTCCGTGTGCCATCCGAGGGCGTCCATCTGAAAGACGGCGCGACCATTGGGCGTATAGGACGTATCGAAGAAGTCGACAACGCCGGCCTCATCCTGCGACACGTTCTCAAGGTACGTCTCCGACTTGCAGACGGCACCGTAGATGGTCGGTTCGTCAGCCGGATCGAGCGCGAACGTCTTCGCGAAGCAGCCGTTCTCGGTTGCCACGATGCGTCCCGCCGGATACAGCGCAACGAAGTCGTCCTGCACGGGTTTGCTGTCGTTCTGACGCGTGAAGGTCGTGGTGGTCTTGCCCGTTCCCGACAATCCGATGATCAGCAGCGCCTGATCCCCGCGAGCAGTCGGCACGACTTTGCAGCCGGCGTGCAGCGAGAGCCCACCCTGGTCGTACGTGAGCTTGTTCCACATGCGGAGTCCGCCTTTCTTGGACTCACCGAAGTAGTCGCTGTTGAGGACGCGCGTCACACCTGCCTCCAGGTCGACGGCGATCACGCGATCATTCGGATAGCCGGGCGCGTCGAGGTTGGGCGTGTAGATCACGGTCAGCAGTGGGTTGAAGTCCGAACCCGGGTTCTCAGCATCGAAGTAGAGCCAGCGCTGCATGCCCGCGATGTTCGCGTTGGCTGCTTCGATGAAGAGACGGGCTCCCACACGATGCTGGGTGTCGTTACCGATGTAGCCGTCGATGACGAGCATGTCCTGGTCACGGATGTACGCATCCTGGCGATCGGCGATCTTCTGTCCGTCGGCTCGGCTCATGGTCTGATCGGAGTGCTCCTCGGGTCGATCGGTGACCACGTATGTGCTGGCCTTGCTGCGCGAGACGACCCGGGTCTGCACGTTGTAGTTGTCGTACTCGGTGTGGCTCGCGTTGGGCATGCGCGACGTCAACTCGCGCAACTCCGCGGGCGACGGGTTCCAGCGGATGTTGCGAGCTGCGGGCAGGTTGCTCGCATGGGTCTTGATGACGTCGGTCATGACTCCTCCAATTTCCCTGGCGGATTCCGTGGCGGCGTGTCCCCCCGCTCGTCCAGGTTCGTCTTTCCAGCCAGGTGTTTCCGGACCTCGCGAGCATAGCAAAGGGTCTCGCGCGTGGGCCGATTGGGCCGGTCTCCGCCTCATATGGTTGTAGGCTGTCGCTGATGACTCAAACCGCACCGGCTCCGATCGCTGAGGCCACCTCACTTCGCGAGAAGTCCTGGGTCTTCTTCAACGGCGAAATCGTTCGCTACGCGGATGCCAAGGTCGGCCTGCTGACGCACGGCCTCAACTACGGCACCGGCGTGTTCGAGGGCATCCGCGCCTACTGGAACGCCGATCGCGAGCAGCTGTATGCGCTGTCGCTCCCGCAGCACTTCGAGCGCATGCGGCAGAACACCCGCGTGCTGCAGATGACGATCCCCTGGAGCGTCGAGGAACTGATCGCAGCGACACTCGACCTCCTCCGGCGCAACGAGTATCGAGAGGACGTCTACATCCGGCCGCTCTCGTTCAAGGCCGCCGAGATCATCGGGGTCAAGCTTCACGATGTCCCCGACAGCTTCGCGATCGTGACTGCGCCGATGGGGCTGTACGTCGGCAACGGTGGGATCCGTTGCATGGTCTCGTCCTGGCGCCGCATCGATGACTCGATGGCCCCGGTCAGGACCAAGTGCACCGGCCTGTACGTCAACTCGGCACTGGCGAAAAGCGAAGCGCTGCAAGGCGGATTTGATGAGGCGATCATGCTGACGAGCGGTGGTCATGTCTCCGAGGGCAGCGCTGAGAACATCTTCATCGTCCGCCGCGGTGAGGTGCTCACCCCGCCACCGTCGGACAGCATTCTCGAGGGCATCACACGGGCGACGGTCATCCACGTGCTCCGCGAGGAACTCGGCCTCGAGGTCCGCGAGCGCACCATCGACCGCTCCGAGCTCTACATCTCCGATGAGGTGTTCATGGTCGGGACCGGCGCCCAGGTGGCGCCCGTCATCGAGATCGACCGCCGGCGTATCGGCGACGGCGAGCCCGGCCCGCTGACGATGCGCGTCCAGGACACGTACCACAAGGTCGTGACGGGTCGCGATCCGAAATACGCGGCCTGGCTGACGCCAGTCTACTGAGACAGAGCCGGGAACGTCTCCCGGATCACCTGCGCTGCCGCCCGGCGGAGGAGCGCCCGCGTCTGCCGGATCGGGTCGGTTGCGGCGCCCAACTCGTCGAGTGCGATGGCACGGTCGAACAGCTCAGGCAGACGGTCGGCGACCGTTCCGCACACCGCGACGCACGGGACACCCCATCGTTTCGCGCGTGCAGCGACCTCCGCAGGAGCCTTGCCGACCCTTGTTTGGACGTCCAGCCGACCCTCGCCGGTGAGGGCGAACGACGCGGCCGAGAGTGCGGCGTCGAGCCCGACAACGTCGCAGACGAGCGCGGCGCCGGGCAGCAGCCGCGCCCCGATCAGCGCCAGCCCGAATCCGCATCCGCCAGCCGCGCCGGCGCCGGGCAAGCCGGCGACATCGCCGGCAGGAAGCCCGCGAGCCACACCCGCGAGATGGTCGAGCGCGCGCTCCAGTCGCTCCACCTCTGCCGGAGACGCGCCCTTCTGCGCCGCGAACATGCGGGCGGCACCCTCCGCACCGAGGAGCGGGCTACGGATGTCGCATGCCACGTCGATCGAGCAGCGCGCCAGCGCCGGATGGACGTCGGAGAGGTCGATCGCGGTCAGGTCCTCGAGGCCGGCGCCGCCCGGGCCGATGTCCGCGCCGCGAGCATCGGTGAGCCGGACGCCGAGCGCCTGCAGCATGCCGGACCCACCGTCGGTGCAGGCGCTGCCGCCCATGCCGACGACGATCCGCGTGGTCCCCGCATCGAGTGCTCGACGGATCAGCTCGCCCGTGCCGCGCGACGTCGCGTGCAGCGCATCCATACGCGTGGGTCCCACGAGCCGCAGCCCTGATGCCTCGGCGAGCTCAACCACCGCAGTGGCCGCATCGAGGAGACCAAGTCGGGCGGTCACAGGCCGCCCGGCCGGACCGGTCACAGGGTGCCGGCTCACCTTCGATGCAGGGCGCGCCGCGAGCAGGACGTCGAGCGTTCCGTCGCCGCCGTCCGCCACGGGCAACTCGACGGCGCGCGCGCCCGAGTCGCGCACGCCAAGGGCCAGCGCTTTCGCGGCGGCTCGGGCGCTGAGCGTTCCTTTGAACGCGTTCGGCGCGCAGACCGCGACGGGCGTCGCGCTCAGGGGGCGGTGCGCGCCGCGGCGCACGCCGCGCAGGTGCCGTAGAAATCAAGCGCCGCGTGGTCGAGCGCGAATCCATACCCGCCGAGCACCGCGTCGATGAGCTGGTTGACGGCGGTGTCGTCGATCTCGGTCGTCGATCCGCAATGGCGGCAGACCAGGTGATGGTGATGGTTGTCGGCGCACGACGTGTAGACATGGATGTGGCCTTCAGCCTCAAAACGCTGCGCCAGCCCTGCATCGACCAGGAAGTCGAGGGTCCGGAACACGGTCGCGCGCCCCAGCTGAGGGTGCTCGGCGTGCAGTGTTTCGTACAGCTCCTGGGCGCTGACCGTATGCGCGGCCCGGGCCAGCGCCCCGGCAACGATCATCCGTTGCAGGGTGAGGCGGTGTCCCTGCGCGGCAAGCCGGTCGGCGACGCTCGTTGTCGCGGAGACGGCCATGAGTCAGCCCACCCGCCGGAGCCAGAGGTCCGGATGTCGCAACTCGTCGAGCGACGGCATCATCTCCGCGGATTCCCACACGCGATTGAGCGCGGTCAGCCCGGCGCGATCGAAAACAGCGACGGCGAACTGCTCGCCAACCTCGTATTGGCGCATCTTGATCTCGAGCCCGGTGATGGTGAGGATGAGACGCTCCATGGGACCGCGCTGGCGGCGGCGGCGCTGCATGGCGGCCTCGAGCTTGTCGGCGCCGCGAATCGCCTTCCGCCCGGCTCGGTGCATGAGGAAGTTGCTGTACCCCTCGAGCACGCTCATCACCGCCTGGACATGACTGATCGCGCGCAGTTGTCCGCGGACGGTGTCGGGAAGCTTGCGGACCATATCGCGTGACGGCAGCAGAGTCTCGCCGTCCGCCGAGAGGGCGTCGATCATGAGACCGCGCATGAGGTCCTGCAGGTGCTTACCCAGCCAGGGATGGAGCTCGAACTGCCACGCGTGCGTCAGCTCGTGGAGGATCAGCCAGGGGCGGAGATCGGTGTCGCCGAGTGAGAGGTCGCGCTCGATCCCGGCGATGTTGGGCTCCACCAGGTAGAGCGCGCTCGGCTGCTCGACGGCGCCGGGGTCGTCGACCAGGGAGAGCACCGGGTCGTACTGGCCGAGCACCCGCCGCGACATGAGGCCGAACAGCTCGCCGACGTAGCGGTCGAGCATTCGCCGGCTCATCCCGGTTGCGATCGACTCGGGCACGCGGGCACGCAGCCGCTCCACCGGCGCGAGCAGACGCTGGACCATCACGAGGTTCGCGTCGATGAACCCCGCGCGGTCCAGCGCGACGAATCGCGGGTAGGACGTCAGGGGCACCTGAGAGATCTCCGTCATCATCGGCGCCACCCGTGCGGCCATCTCCGTGTAGGCGGCCTCGAGTGCCGGCCGGTCGATGCTGCGCCCTTGGGCAACCCCGGTTCGCGACACCGCGATGCGCCGAACGTCCTCCCAATCGACGAGGCGACGCTGGGTTTTGACCTGCGGACGGAGGAGCACCCTGGCCGAGATGACGGCGCCGGCGCCGACGGCCCCAACCGTGAGCGCCCGGCGTACGACGTCTGATCGAGTTGTCGGGCTCATGCTTCGATCATACGGGTGACCGCTCGCAGACCCCGGCACTACATGGAGGAGCCTGACCGCCCGTCGATGTAGACCGGATGCTCAGGGGGCTTGCCTTCGAGCCAGTACGCGTCGAGGCGAGCGTCCGTCCATCCCCGCTCGCGGAGAAACGGCTCATCGAGAATCTGCTGCCCGGTGAGCGTGGGTGGCGCGGTCCCGACGATCTCCATCATCGCGTCGCAGAGGATCTCCGGCGACCGCCACTGGCTGCGGTCGCCGAGGCCCCAGTTGATGCTGGCGAGGCTTTCGATGATGGTCACCGGCCAGAGCGAGTTGCACGCGACCCCGTCGGATTCGAGCTCGGCGGCGATCCCGATGGCCATACGGGTCATGCCCATCTTGGTGGTCATGTAAGCAACGTGCCCCGGGCTTGGCGTGGTGCTGATCGGTGGGGAGCACATGATGATGTGACCCCAGTGGCGCTCGACCATGTGAGGCAGCGCGTAGTACGAGCAGAGATATGCCGCACGGACGTTGATCTCCCACATCAGGTCGTAGCGTTTGGGCGGCGTGTCGAGCACCGGTTGCCACCACAGTGCGCCGGCGTTATTGACAAGAATGTCGAGACGCCCGAAGTGTTCGATCGTCGCGTTCACCATCGCTTTGACCTCGTCCTCGTGACGCACGTCAACGCGCACTGCGAGCGCGGCGCCTCCGGCTGCCTCGATCTCCGCGACAACGGTGTGGATGCTTCCGGGGAGCTTGTCGGTCCCCGTCTCGGACTTGCCCGTGATGACGACGGATGCGCCTTCACTGGCAAGGCGAAGTGCCATGGCGCGACCTATGCCGCGGCTCGATCCAGTGACGATCGCGACGCGCTGTTCGAGTGGACGAGAGGCACTCATCGGCGCGCATCATATGCGCCTCGGCTGCGCCGGCGGATTGTCGACTCGATCTGATCCGTTCAGGGAACGAGTGCGGCGATCGCTCCGACGATGCGGCCGAGATCGTCGGTCAGCGGTCCCGGCAGTCTGCGTTGCAGGATCTCCGCGACGCGCGTGTAGTACCAGAGTTGCTGGTCCGGGTCCGAGACCGTGAAGCGTTGCCAAACGATGTCGCCCTCGCTGCGGAGGTCCCCGAGGATCGCGCTCGAGTTGTGGACCTTGTCGCACGCCGAGACGAGCAGGACGTCGTCATCTGCGTCGACGTCGAGATGATGGAGGTATTGGTCCTTCCGCTCGCGCCAGTCGGGCTTGGGTTGATCAGGAACGGCGACAGCATCGCTGCACGCCAGCACGATGCGTGCGACCCGTTCCCCGAACTGGTCCTCAATGACGCTGAGGGTGGCGGCGCCGTCATCGGAGTCCTCGACGGTGTCGTGGAGGAGCGCGGCGATTGCGACGTCCTCGTCGGCGCCGTGCTCCATGGCGAGCGCGCAGACCGACATCACGTGCGCCATGTAGGGAATGCCGGTCTTCTTGCGGAACTGATCCCCATGGACGGCCCAGGCGAGCGCGAACGCCGTGGCGAAGCGGCGGGTCAGTGGTGGAGCGGCGGTGTCGCGTTCGGGCACAGCCTCATTGTCGGTTGTGCCGGGTGCCGCGCGAAGAGTCGCCGCCGGGCGCGCCAGAATGGCGCGTGCGCTTCTCTCTGGGCCATCGACTTCCGGGAGGGTTTTGGGCGGGGTTGTCGACCTACGCCAGGCGTCCCCACCATGCCGCCCGGCAGGCAGCCCGAGCCACAGGTGGCATCGGCTGCGTCGGATACATCGTGCTTGCGGTCGTGCTCGCGTTGAGCATCGCGTACTGGTACATCAGCGTCCCCGTCCTGGTGCTGACGGCGATCGCCGTCGGCGTTACCGTCCACCGCCACCACGTGCGGCGCGAGCGTGCGGCCATGTCCACCGCGCCCACGGCGACGCCCGCACCGCCTGACCCGCCGGTTCAGACGCCGCCGCGCAAACCGCCGCTCACGGTGCCCGCGGACACGTTCAAGGTCGGTTCGCTGGTGCATCTCGAGAAGGACGGGACACGTGCGACGTACTTCGTCGACCACGGCAGGACACCTGATGAAATCGTCTTGAAACGCGTGACCAGCTCACCGACGATGCCCGATGCCTGATACCGCGCTGCTCGCCCTCGTCGTCGACCGCATCGACTCAGATCCACCGGCGCCCGGCGCGGCCGACCTCATCATCGCCGCCTTCCAGGGTGCGTCATCCGTCGATGCGGCGTTGCGGGGTGAGGAGGGTTCGGCGGCGGCGTCCGCAACGCAGATCGCCGCGGCGGCCGCGCCGTCGGCGGCGTACCTCACCGCCATCGAGGTCGAGGGCTTTCGGGGCGTCGGGCCACCGGCGACACTGCACATCGATCCGGGACCCGGACTGACATTGGTCGTCGGCCGCAACGGTTCGGGGAAGTCGTCGTTCTCCGAAGCGCTCGAAATGGTGTTGCTGGGCACCAACCAGCGCTGGGAACAGCGCGTCAAGGTGTGGCGCGACGGATGGCAGAACCTGCATCACCGGCATACGCGGGTGGCCGCGCGCTTCGCCATCGACGGACGCAGGCAGGCGCTCGACGTGGCGCGAGTCTGGAAAGATGGCGACGGCGTCGAGGGTTCGACGCTGACCGTCGACGGCAAGGTGGCGTCACCGGATTCCCTCGGGTGGACGCAACAACTCGCGGGCTACCCGCCGCTCCTTTCGCATAACGAGCTCGAGCATGCGCTCGACCGCGAGCAGTCGAAGCTCTATGACGCGGTCGCCGGCATCCTGGGGCTCGGTGATCTCGCTGCGGCGCAGCAGGTGTTGCAGAAGGCTCGCCTGGATCGCGAGCACGATATCAAGGCGGCGCGCGATGCGGTACCGCAGCTGCGCGGGCTGCTCGAGCGGACAACAGATGAACGTGCCGACGTGGTTCGCGCGGCGCTCGCGTCCAAGGCGTGGGACCTGGGCGTGGTTGCGAGCACCGTCGGTGGTGACGCACAGAGTGACGAGAGCATCGTTCTCCGCAAGCTCCGGGACCTCGCCGGCCTGCCCGTGCTGGACCGCGAGCGCGTCAACATTGCGATCACTGAGCTGCGCGACGCGCACGGCGCCGCTGAGCGATTGCGCAGCACCGATGCGGGACGAGCGCACGACGTGGCGTCGCTGCTCCAGCAGGCGCTCGACATGCATGCGCACGCGGAGAGTGAACGGTGCCCCGTTTGCGGCTCCGAAGGGGTCCTCACCTATCAGTGGCGTGTGCGGGCGCGCGACGAGATGGTGGCGCTCCGAGCGGACGCCGAAGCGGTGCGCAAGGCCCACACCATGCTCGACAACGCAATGCGGCAGGCGAGGCAGCTCGTGACCGCACCGCTGCGAACACTTCGCGACAGCGCGGGGGCGGGGATCGACATCGACCCAGCGGTCCGGGTCTGGGAGCAGTGGTCCGGCGTGGCCGCGGACGATGACGCGCTCGCTTTGGCCAGCCATCTCGAAACGTATGGACCACCGCTCATCGCAGCGGTCGGCGACCTTCGCCGCGCCGCAGCCGCCGAGCTCGAGCGATTGGAGCGAGCCTGGCGGCCCGCTGCGGACGCCATTGCGTTGTGGTTGCCGCTTGGACGCCGTGCGCAGGGGGCCGAGCACGAGGTCACTCGACTCAAGGACGCCGAGCGCTGGCTGAAGGATGCGCACGACGAGTTGCGCGACGAGCGTTTCCGTCCCATCGCCCGCGCGGTGCAGGAGAACTGGACGCAGTTGCGCCAGGACAGCAACGTCTCGCTTGGAGAGTTGCGCCTGCGCGGCGCGCAAACACAGCGCCGTCTGTCGCTCGACGTCAAGGTCGATGGCGAGGATGGATCCGCGCTCGGCGTCATGAGCCAGGGTGAGCTCAACTGCCTTGCTCTGTCGCTGTTTCTGCCGCGCGCGTCGATGCCGGAGTCGCCGTTTCGCTTCGTGGTCATCGACGACCCGGTACAGGCGATGGACCCGGCCAAGGTCGCGGGGCTCGCGCAGGTGCTCGCTCGCGCCGCGAAGGAGCGCCAGGTGATCGTCCTCACACATGACACGCGCCTGGCCGATGCGATGAGTGCGCTCGATATTGCGGCAACGGTGATCGAAGTGGTGCGGCGTGACCAATCGGTCGTGGAGCTGCGGCGGATCCAGGATCCCGTGCAGCGCTACATCGACGATGCGTTCGCTGTTGCGAACAGCAGAGATCTACCCGCGGAGGCGCTCCGTGTCGTGCCGGGGTTCTGTAGGCTGGCGCTCGAGGCGGCCTCGTCACGTGCCGCGACGCGGCATCTGCTGCGTCAGGGCAGGTCGTACGCCGAGGTCGAGGCGACGCTCCAGAAGCCGACCACGCTGAACATGTGGCTGGCGCTCGCGTTGTTGCACGATGCTGACCGAGCCGGGGATGTCGCGGCGTATCTATTCAAGCACCACCCGTGGGCCGTCGATGCAGTCAAGGAGTGCAACCGCGGGACGCACAGCGGGAAGGTCTACGGGGACATGCGCGAGTTCATCCGCAGCGTCGAGCAGCTGACCACGAAGATGCTTGAGGCGCACTGATGCGTGGTGCGCCGGTGGTGGACGCGCATGCGCTCGTGTCCGCAGCGCGTGATCTTATCCGTGATGACGATGCGACGACCGCAGGGCTGTGGCCTCGAGCCGCGGCACTGCTTGCGCGCCAGGGGCTGGAGCTTGCCATGGTGCGGCTGTGGCAGGCCACCGCACCCGGGCTGGAACGAACCTCGACGCGCTGTCAATTGCTGTGCGTCGGCGACATGCTCAACGACCGAGAGCTGGGCGGGCGCGCGATGCTGACGTGGAACTCCCTTTCCAGTGCCTGCCACCATCGCGTCTATGAGTTGCCGCCGACGGCGTCCGAGTTGAACCGTGCGCTCGAGACGGTGTGGGACCTTGCGGAGGCAGTGGAGCGTCTGCGCGGCAAGGTCAAGATGTGACTCGACCTCCTCGAAGACCGCGACAGCCATGTGCCGCAGGCGCCCGCGGGCAACGCGCCATCGGGATGCGCGCCGTTCACGCTGCACGGTGAGCCCGACCTTGCGGACAAGCCGAACCGGAACGCCAAAGTGTCGGGAGCGAATCAAACCCGCGTTTCCGAGAATCGGCTTCTGATCCGCGATCGCCCTGGACGTTCCGGGCTGGAGCCCACCCTGACCTGTGTAGATGACGACATCGCCTTGATCGTCATCTGGGTAGACACCGGACATGACGACTGACGACGCGGCCTGGCCGGCGGCGAAGTCGATGCCGGCCTGAAGAGGCCGATGCATGCCGGCTTCCCGAGGCGCTTGTCGGCTTGAAAAGACAGAACCCACCGGCACGCCTGGCAGTTCTCCGTATCGGATCACGGAAGACGTCACGCTGACGAGACGGTAGCGGCCACGGCTGCTGACTCCATTGTCGCTCCGCGTGCCCCAGCGCCTTAGCACTCGCCGCCGCCACCCGCTAGCAGTCTGCCGAGCCGAGTGCTAAACTAACCCCTGGAACCCAAGGCTAGAGGACATACCAGGAGGAACCATGGCCAAGCAATTGCTGTTCGACGTCGAGGCTCGCGCCCATCTCAAACGAGGGGTCGATCGGGTCGCGGACGCCGTGAAGATCACCATCGGCCCCAAGGGCCGGAACGTCGTGCTGGACAAGAAGTTCGGCTCGCCGACCATCACCAACGATGGAGTCACGATCGCCAAGGAGATCGAGCTCGAGGAGCCCTTCGAGAACATGGGCGCCCAGCTGGTCAAGGAAGTGGCGAGCAAGACCAACGACATTGCCGGTGATGGGACCACCACCGCCACCGTTCTTGCGCAGGCGCTGATCGCAGCCGGCCTGCAGAACGTGGCCGCCGGCGCCAACCCGATCCAGCTCAAGAAGGGCATCGAGCTCGGCGTCGAGGCGATCGTCAAAGCCATCAAGGAGCAGTCGATCCCGATCTCCGAGCGCGAGAAGATCGCGCAGGTCGCGTCGATCTCCGCCGCTGATCCCACGATCGGCGAGACCGTCGCAGATGCGATGGAGAAGGTCGGCAAGGACGGCGTCATCACCGTCGAGGAGTCGAAGGGCCTGGAGACCGAACTGGAGCTCGTCGAGGGCATGCAGTTCGACAAGGGCTACATTTCCGCGTACATGGTCACCAATGCCCAGCGCATGGAGGCCGTGCTCGAGGACCCCTACATCCTTATCACCGACAAGAAGATCTCCGCGATCGCGGATCTCCTCCCGATCCTCGAGAAGGTCGTCCAGAGTGGCAAGCCGCTCGTGGTGATCGCCGAGGACGTCGAGGGCGAGGCCCTTGCCACCCTCATCGTCAACAAGCTCCGCGGCACCTTCAACGCAGTCGCGGTGAAGGCCCCAGGATTCGGTGATCGTCGCAAGGCGATGCTGCAGGACATCGCGATCCTCACCGGCGGCCAGGTCATCAGCGAGGAGGTCGGCCTCAAGCTCGACTCCGCGCAACTCACCTCGCTGGGCCGCGCCCGCAGCGTGAGCATCACCAAGGACGACACCACGGTCGTCGAGGGTAACGGCAGCAAGGACGCGATCAAGGGCCGCATCGAGCAGATCAAGGCCGAGATCGACAAGTCCACCAGCGACTGGGACAAGGAGAAGCTCCAGGAGCGTCTCGCGAAGCTCAGCGGTGGCGTTGCCGTGATCAAGGTCGGCGCTCCGACCGAGACCGAGCTCAAGGAGAAGAAGCACCGCATGGAGGACGCCGTGTCCGCCACGCGCGCAGCCGTCGAAGAGGGCATCGTGCCCGGTGGTGGGGTCGTGCTCGTGAACGCGATCCCCGCACTCGACAGCGTGAAGGCCGAGGGCGATGTGCTCACCGGCGTCAACATCCTCCGCCGTGCGCTCGAAGAGCCCCTCCGCCAGATCGCGCAGAACGCCGGTATGGAAGGCTCCGTCGTGGTCGACAAGGTCAAGTCCCTTCCCAAGGGTCAGGGCTTTGACGCCGCGAAGGGCGAGTACGTTGACATGGTCAAGGCCGGGATCATCGACCCCACCAAGGTCACCCGGTCGGCTGTCCAGAACGCGGCGTCGATCGCCGCGCTGCTGCTCACCACCGAGGCGCTGATCACCGACATCCCTGAGAAGAAGGGCGGGTCGGCGGCTCCGCCGATGCCGGAGTACTGATCAGCAACTGATCGAATCTCGAAAGGGCGGTCCGGGCGAGAGCCTCGGCCGCTCTTTCTTTTTGCCCGTGACGGGGGCGGGCGTTTGTATGACCGGATCAACGATCCGCAACAACCCGGCGACAGACGGATCGCCGCGACGGCAGAGCGGCTAGATTCGGTCCGCCCACCCCAATCGAGGTATCTCAATGAGCAACGTCGCGCCCGGCCATTCCTTCGAGGAGTCCGTTGGCGAAGGTTTCCTGCACGTCACAGGGATCGGGAGCCGGCTTGCCAAACGTGAAGTCGCCGAGGAGCAGCTGGACGCGATCGACGACAGGATGCTCACCGACTTCGATCGCGAGTTCCACGAGCGCGGCGAGGAGGTAGTCCCGGGTCTCGATCTCACTGCAGTCACCGAGGTGGATCCGGAATTCAGCGCGGACGCTTTCCTGCTGATCGCACGGGACACGTTCAGGGTCATGCAGGATGCGAAGACTCAGGGAGCGCCGTCGCTCGATGCGGACATCTCGTCGGCAGAGGTCACTGCCGCGACAGTCGTCGGCGGGGTCGAACGCGCGGTGGTCCGGTTCGCGATCATCGGAGATGCCGCGCCCGAAACCCAGGACTGGACGTTCGAGCGCGATCCAGGTGGCGACGCGAGTGCCGATGACGAGCAGCACGAGGTCGCCGACGGCGGTTGGACCGTCGCCCATCGCGGCTGGCGTCTCGCGCGGATCGCAGCCGCCGCCTAGGGACCCTTCGGGCCGGTCGACGCCCTGGCGCCGCGAGTAATGCTCAGGCGCACGCGGCGGCGCGGTACGACGCGCTGCCGAGGTCGGGCGCCAGTCGGCCGTCGACGGTGATGTTCGCGCCGCGTTGGGGTGGCGCGCAATGCTGCGGGAACACGACGAAGACGCTTCGCGCACCGGCAGACACGTAGCCATCACAGGACGTGCTGTTGCATACGTACGGCTCGAAGGTTCCGGACAGCGTCGTGGTGCCGTCGCCGTTCACCGACTTCACGGGGTTGGCGAAGAGACCGGTAAATCCGACGACGAACAGGGCCAGGATCGCGATGATGGAAACCACCAGCACCGGCACGCTCCACACGGGACGCTGCTTCCGCACCGGAGCATCCGTCCGGATCGCCTCATCCCGCGGCGCCTGCTCGGGGGCTGTCTGCGGAGTCTCCACGGCACTGCTACGGTACCGAATGCCGTGCGGCAGCCGATCGTCTTTGTCACCGACTACGGCCGCGACGACTCCTATGCGGCGTCGCTGACCGGCGCCGCCTGGCGTGTCGATCCCCACGCGCTCTGCGTCGACGGCACGCACGGCATCCCACCCGGGGATGTGCTCGCGGGGGCGTACCACCTGAAGGCGCTTGCGCTTGCCTTCTCCGAAGGTGCCGTCTTCTGCGCCGTGGTCGATCCCGGCGTCGGCACCGACCGAAGGGCGATCGCGATCGACGTCGGCAGGATCCGTTGCGTGGCGCCCGACAACGGGCTGATCTCCTATCTCTGGGACGAAGCGGCGTCGCTCCGAAGCGCGGTCGCCCTCGAGGTCCCGCTCGACGCCTCATGCACCTTCCATGGCCGCGACGTCTTCGCGCCAGCCGCCGCCCAGCTGGCCTCGGGAGGGCGGCTCGACACCGCCGGTGACGCCATCGACGACCCGATCGTTCTGATCGAAGCCTTCGCGGAGCGCATGGGAACGGGGCTCCGTGGGCGCGTCTGTGTCGTCGATCACTTCGGCAATGCGGTCACCACCATCCGGAATGCAGACATCGGTCCGGCGACCGTGCGCTCAGTGAGCTGGCAGGGGGGCGCCTGCGCCGGTCTCGTCACGACGTACGCCGAGATCCATCAGGGCGCCGCGGCGCTGATCGGCGGCGCCGGTCACATCGAGGTGGCTGCGCACGGCGTGCCGGTGGCGGCCGTCGGCGGCCCGAAACTCGGCGACACCGTCATCGTGGAACTCGCATGACCGAAGGCATCGACAGCCCGGATGCGCTCGGGCAGCTCACCTCGGAGCAGGTGGCCCGCCTCGACGCTGCGGCGCTCGAATGCGGTGTGACCACGCTGCAGCTCATGGAGCTGGCGGGCTGGCAGGTCGCGCGCTGCGCGTGGCGCCACCTTGGCAACCGCCCGAACGATATCGGCGTTGTCGCCGGACATGGCAACAACGGTGGGGACGGCCTCGTCGCTGCGCGCCACCTTGCGACCTGGGGATGCTCTGTGCAAGCCGTGGTGGTTGCCGAGGAGTCGCGTGTCAGGGGAGTCGTTCTCGATCATGTCGCCGCGGCGCGCGCATGCGGCGTGGACGTGCGCATCGCCACGGATCCGGAGGCGATCGCGGTGGTCGCCGGCGCTGCGCTGCTCATCGACGCAGTGCTCGGCACCGGACTGCGCAGCGCGCCGCGCGATCCCCAGGCACGTGCGATCCGCGTTCTCAACTGCGCCGGCCGTCCGATACTGAGTGTCGATGTCCCGAGCGGTCTCGACGCAACCAGCGGCGAAGCCTTCGATCCCTGCGTCCGCGCCACGCTCACATGCACGCTGACAGGAATGAAGCGGGGTCTGCAAAGCAGCGGCGCCTCCGCCTACGCGGGCGCGGTATGGGTCGCCGACATCGGTATGCCGGCCGCCGCATGGAAGCGAGCCGGTCTCATCCAGCCTCCGGGCGTCAAAGGGGGGCAGTTGGTGCACACTTCGTCCTGATCTCCCCTTGACCGCAGGGCGGACTCCACAGTATTCTTCAACCGTCTTACTCGCGCCGTCAGCGCAAACGTCATGATCAACGTCTCAGCACATATCGCTCCCGAGGCGCGCGAGCTTGCCGCAACCGTACGCGAGCAGCTCGATGATCTAGTCACGTACGCCACGCACCTGGTCAACCATCAGGCTGATGCGGTGGCATTCGTCGCCGGCGGCATCCACCACGCGAGCCGTTACCCACCCACGCGCCTTCGCGTCGACGGGCGAGCCGCCCTCTACCGGGCCGTGACGCGTGCGTGCCGGCACGGCCAGCGCTTCCCACCGAGGCCCGCCGGCATCGGTCGCATGTTCCGGCGCAGCGTCACCTCCGTACAGGTCGAGGTCGACACCGTCGACGCCGGCCGGATCAACACCGTCAAGCGCGCCATGGCAATGCTCGGTTTCGATCGTCGCGCGGCGCTGCTGCTGCGTGACCTCTGCGGTCTCGACTACCACGAGATGGCACGCGCGCTTGAATGCTCGCCGGAAGCAGCAGCACGCCTGGTGGCGGCGGCGCGCCGCGAGTTCGGCTCGATTTACCGCGAGATCGCGCTATGAGGTGCAGCCTCCTCGCGCTGAGCAGCTATCTCGACGCTGAGCTCGAGGTTGCGCAAACGGGCGAGCTCGAGGCACATCTCCTCGCCTGCGATCGCTGCAGGACCGCCATCGAACACCTTCGCGAGGAATCCGAACGGATCGGCGCCCTTGCCCGCGTCCACATTCCCGATGGCGCGGTCCAGGAGCTCTTCAGCCAGATCGGCCTGATCGAGGAAGGCGACGCACTCCCTGTGGGTCCGCCGCACCGCGACCGCCCGACGACGGTGGAGGCCCCGCCGTGGTTCAGTGCCGAGCGAGGCAGGGCGTTGCCGTGGGCTCCTCGCGGCGGCTACGAGTCGAACCGCAGCGAACGGCGGGAACTCATCGGCGGACGGACGCCGAGAGTCGCTGTGGCGGAGCCGCCTGAGCTCTTTCTCTGGGAAGAGCCGATGGATCAGATCGTCACCTCGACCATGCCGGCTCCGCCGCCGGTGCAAGCCCTCCTGAAACCGGTGATGGAGATGCCGCGAGCGCCCGAGGCACTCGTCGCGTCGCCCCAACCGCCTGACGTCGTCGCAGGGCCACAGCCCCCGGCGATCGGCGACGCGGAGCGGCAGCCACCACAACCGCACACCGGAGGCGCGCCCAACGCGTTCCAGCGGATGCGCGACGCGGTCGCGGTCCGGTTCGCGCTCTGGCGTGGCGCCGGCTCGCACCTCGAGTCGAACGTGGAAATCGTCAGCGGCGCAGGCGCGCCATCCTGGAACCAGCGCGCGCATCCCAAGGCATGGAGCGAGAGCCCGCCCGTCGTCGTCGCACCGGAGCCCCCTGCGCTCGAGCAGCCGGTGCCACCGCCGGTCGTGCAGCCGGTGCCGGAGCCGGAAACCGCAGCACCGGCCCTGGACCGGCAGGCACCCGTCGCGAAGACGGCGCGTGAGCCGGCGACCGACGAGGCCGCTGTCAGCGAGCCGTCCGCCGCTGAACTGGCCACTCCCGAGCTTGCCGACGTCCTGGGCGAAGTGGCCTCCCTTGCCGCCCCACTCGGCCGCAGCAGCACACCCTCGCCCGCCCGCGTCAAGCCCGTCCGCAACGGCCACAAGGGGCCGATGGTGGCGCCGCTCGCGATTCCCGAGAAGTTGCCAGAGCTCGTCGATGAGCCGATGGACGCGGATATCCCGGGCGAGCAGCTGGCAGCCGTCGATGCGATGGTCTCCCCCGACGCCTTCCGTCATGACACCCAGCCGCCGGCCCCGTCGGCGCCGGCCATGCCGGGTCGACACGTTCGACGGCTGAAGTCGCAGACGTCGGACCGGCGTTCCTGGAATCCGGCGCAGCCCAGGACGGGCCGGCACGTGCTCCCCATCGGCGGTCCCGCGGTGGCGGCTGCAGATCGGGATCGCGGGCTCTGGATCTTCGCTGCGGTGACCGCGGTGATCCTGGTGCTCGGGCTGCTGATCGGCAGGACCGTGACGCAGACGGCCCCGCATGCAGCTGCGCATGCCACGAGGCCCCATCCCACCGCGCAAGCCACCGCGGTTCCGACGGTCGCGCCGCTCCCGGTTGCAACCCCGGCCCCGGCGGTGGCGACGGGTCCGGCGGCGCCCGCACCGGGGCAGCTCACCGGGAGTCACACCATCGGCACCGGGTCAAGTGGCTTCTCGGTTGCCGACCTGCGTATCGGCCAGCACCCGAATGACTTCCGTCTCGTCTTCGATCTCGCGTTCCCCAGCACGGTCACCGGCGCGCCGACGACCGTCATCGGCTACGACGGTCCGACCACGCTGTACGTCGAGTTCACCGGCGTCGTGGGGACGTCGCCGATCCAGTCGATGCCGCCCGGTCAGGTGGTCGTGTCCGTGACGCCGCTGCCCATGGCGCGCAATACCAACCGGCTGGTCTTCAAGATAACGCTGCGCAAGAACGCACCCTTCGATGCGTACTACCTGTCCGGCGCCCGTCTCGTCATCGACATCACGTAGCCCGTGACGCCGCGAGTCAACTCGCGGTGGTGGTCGTCG
Source organism: Saccharimonadales bacterium (SeqCode) (assembly GCA_035532495.1). Taxonomy (GTDB): domain Bacteria; phylum Chloroflexota; class Dormibacteria; order Aeolococcales; family Aeolococcaceae; genus Palsa-851. The sequence goes on along the minus strand of DATKQX010000082.1, from coordinate 34,239 downwards.
CGCCCTCTGGTGCTGCCGGCGCCTCGGCTTCGGTGATCGGCTGACCGTGCTTCTCACGCAGGTCGAACTTCAGCACCTTGCCGGCGGGGTTGCGGGGCAGGACATCGATGAACACCACCGACTTCGGTTGCTTGTATCGAGCCAGCTTGTCCTGCGAGAACCTGATCACCTCGTCTTCGGTGAGTGCCGCACCGTCCTTGGGAACGACGACCGCGCGCACGGTCTCGCCCCAGCGCGGATGCTGCACGCCGATGACAGCGACCTCCTTGATGCCGGGATGCTGATACAGCGCATCCTCAACCTCTGCCGGGTACACGTTCTCGCCCCCGCTGATGATCATGTCCTTCTTGCGATCGACAATGAAGAAATATCCGTCGGAGTCGCGAATGCCGACATCGCCCGTGTGGAACCACCCGTCGATCAACACTTCGGCCGTGGCGTCGGGCCGGTTCCAGTAGCCCTTCATCACATTCGGCCCACGCACGACGATCTCACCGCGCTCGCCGTCGGGCACGTCGTGCCCATCGTCGTCGACGACCTTGACGTCGGTGAAGAACGGCGCGATGCCGGCCGATCCGAGCTTCTTCGTGGCCATCGATGACGGAAGGAAGGACGCGAATGGAGCCGTCTCGGTGAGGCCGTATCCCTGGTTGAATGGAAGTCCGCGCGCGGCATAGAGCTGGATGAGCGCTTCCGGCACCGGCGCGCCGCCGCACGACAGGACGCGAACACTGCTCAGATCGCGCGTCGCGAAATCGGGATGCTGCGCCATGAAGAGGTACATGGCGGGGACACCGAACATCGACGTGATACGGAACTTCTCGATGTTCTCGAGCACCATGCCGGGCTCAAACATCTGCTCCATCACGACGGTCGCGCCCTTCATGAACGACATGAGCGGCGTCACGTTGAGACCGCCGATGTGGAAGAGCGGCGCAACGACGAGCGAGATCTCCTGGGACGTTCCATCGTCCGCGAGACCCGCATTGATGTTGTTCCAGATGATGTTGCCGTGGGTGAGCATCGCGCCCTTCGGGCGTCCGGTCGTCCCTGACGTGTACATGATCAGGGCGACATCACTCATCGCGACCGGATAATCGAGGTCGCTGTCGCGCTGATCATGCAGCAGTGAGTCGAAGCCGCGTGAGCCGCTCTGTTCGACAGCACAGACGTACTGGCGCACGCTCAGGTCGGCACGAATTGAATCGACGATCGAGGCGAATGCCTCCTCGTACACAAGCGTGTGCAGCCCTGCGTCGCGAATGATGAAGCTGAGCTCGGGTCCCGTCAGGCGGAAGTTGAGCGGCACGAAGATCGCGTCGAGCTTCGCCGCGGCGAACAAGGTGAAGAAGAAGCGTGGATGGTTGAGACCCAGGAAGCCGACACGATCGCCAGGGTTGACGCCCAATGCGTGAAGTCCGTGCGCGAACTTGTTGGTGAGCCGGTTGAGCTCCGCATACGTCCAGCGCTCCTCGCGGAAGATGAGGGCGGTGTTGTCCGGATTGAGCTGGGCGCGCCGGCTGAGCGTGAACCCGAGTCCCTGGTCGTTCGCCATAGCAGTGGCCCTCCGAGTGCCCTCTTCGCCTCATCGCGATTCTCCCATTCGTGGAGGGGGAATGTTTGCGCTACGCGGACCAGCCCCCATCCACCACCAGCACCGAGCCGGTGACGAAGGACGCCGCGTCGGACGCGAGGAAGAGGGCTGCGCCTGCGATCTCGTCCGGGACGGCATGGCGGCCGAGGGCGGTCTGACCAATGATCTGGTCGTGGACGTCGGGCGTCTCGACGAGGTAGCGCGCGAGCTTCGTCTCGACGAGACCCGGGGCGATCGCGTTGACGCGGATGCGGAGCGGCCCGAGCTCGCGTGCGAGTGTGCGCGTGAGCGTGATGAGCGCGGCCTTGCTCGCGTTGTATGCCCCGGTGAGCGGTTCTGGCCGGATCCCAGCGACGGAGGACATGTTGATGACACTCCCGCCGTGATCGCGCATCCAGGCAGCCACGGCGTGTCGCGTGAAACGCAGCGGTCCCATGACGTTGACGTCCCAGATCTTGTTGATCGCGCCCTCGTCGGCGTCGAGGATGGGGCCGAACTGCGGATTCGTTGCGGCGTTGTTGACGAGCACGTCGAGCCGGCCCGCCTGGCGCATCACATCAGCGACGACGCTCTCGCATGCCTGCGCGTCGCCGGCGTGGCCCGGCACTGCGAGCGCGGTACCACCCGCGGCAACGATCTGCGCGGCCGCCTCCTCACAAGCGTCGGCATGACGCGCGTTGATCGCGACTGTTGCACCGGCCTCGGCGAGCGCGGTCGCGATGGCGCGCCCGATGCCGCGGCTCCCTCCGGTGATGAGCGCGACCTTCCCGTCGAGCGCGAACCGCTCAGCGACGGTCAATTCAGCCCGGACGTCGCGGCGTGGTCCTTGGATCGGACCAGCATCCGGTCGAGGAGCGCTGCCTCGCGTCGGAGCAGGCGGAGCACCGCCGAAAGACGCTCCGCGGTGCCGTCGATCTCGAGGAGCCGCTGGCGCTGCGCGACCTCAACCTGCAAAGCAGCAGCGACGAGGTACGAAAGGAGCTCGGGATCGGACGGCATCCCGAACTCGAGTGGGTCGCCCTGGCCGACACCGCGAAGCTGGGTGGCGTAGCCGCGAAAGGCAGTGGTCACCGCGGCCGCAAGGCGATCGGTATCGTCGGCCGGTGCGGGGATGTCCTCGAGGTAGTGCACCGACGCGACCAGGTAGGGACGCTGGTGGGAGATCGACTCGATCCGAAATCGCGAGGCACCGATGATGCCGAGGTTGTAGCGCCCATCCGGCAGCTCCTCGATCTCGTCAAGCTGCGCCAGGGTGCCCACCTCGTACGGCGTCGCAGTCGCGCCGACCTCGTGGCCCTCGCGGATCGCCACGATGCCGAACGTGGTGGACGCCGAGCGGCAGTCACGCATCATCGTCCGGTAGCGCGCCTCGAAGATGTGCAGCGACATCGGCATGTGCGGGAAGAGCACCGATCCGAGCGGCAGCAAAGGGACCTCAACGGCCATCAAGCGCGCTCCGATACGAGGCGTACTAGGCGGCTTTGCAGTTCTTGGTGTGCTTGACGATGCGCTCGCGGCGGGGCTCGCCTGGGCGGCGGCTATGCCGGAATGCGATCTCGACGCCGATCTCGTTCTGGCGCATCAGGTTGTTGCAGATCGGGCAGCGGACGTGCGTCAGAATGTCGCGCTGCGAGGCGACACCCTTGGATTCCTTGATCGTGTTTGCCATGGTGGCTGGGGCTCCTTAGAACTGTCTCTAGATCGATTGTACGCGGCGTCGGGGTACGATTCGGCGCCGATGTCCCGCCATCTCGGCCCGCTCCGCCCTCGCATCGCGACGCTGACCGCTGTGGCGCTCTGCGTTCTGGCCGTGGGCGGGTGCGGGAGCCTCGTGACCGTGAGCAGTCAGATCACCCCGCCGCCGCCCAACTGCGCCACCCCACGGCCGGGCGCCGCGATCGATTCCTTCACCACGCCCGTGACCCTCCAGCAAGGCGCCTCGGGCCTGCAGCTCGGTGACATCTCCGTCGGCTGCGGCAAGGTGGCAACCGCGACCGGCACTGTGAACGTTCAATTCACCGTGTGGCTTGCGGACGGGAAGCAGATCATCACGACGCGGGCGGCCGGTGCGGCCACCAATCCACTGCAGCTCGGCGATCCGTCGACTCTGCAGTTCTGGCGGCTTGGCGTCCCCGGCATGCGCGTGGGCGGCACGCGAGAGCTCGTCGTTCCGCCGGCGCTCGGGTTCGGAACCGCCGGCAACTCGTCAGCCGGCGTCCCGGCCAACGCCACGCTCGTCGTCGATGTGGAGCTGGTGTCGATCAGCTGAGCCTGTCAGGCCGGCGGTCAGGACCTCGCCCGCATCCAGAGGACATAGAGCCCGGTGAGCACAGCTATGGAGATCACGACGAAGGCGACGGGGATGCCGATTACCTCGAGCAGGCCCGGTACGACGGTTGCGAACATGCAACCCGAAGCATACTCAACGCGCGGCCGCGCAGCCGCTCGGGCACGACATTGAGCACGTGACCAGAACGCGTTCATCATCGCTCAACGACGGTCGGCGCACCGCCGAGATCGATCGCCTCGACGGTGGCGAAGCGGTCGACCTCGTCGTTATCGGCGGCGGCATCACGGGCGCCGGGGTTGCGCTCGATGCGGCGACGCGCGGGCTGCACGTCGCGCTCGTCGAACGGCGGGATCTTGCCAGCGGCACGAGCGGTCTGAGCAGCAAGCTCGCGCATGGCGGGCTCCGGTATTTGCGTCAGGGTGAGGTCGCGGTGGCATGGGAGTCGGCGCGCGAGCGCCATATCCTCATGACGCGGACAGCCCCGCACTTGGTGCGGCCGATGCCGTTTGTCGCGCCACTGGACGCCGCGATGCGACCGACGTACGGCGCATTCGCTGAGACCGGCATCCGCGTGGGCGATATCATGCGTGCAGCGGCCGGGACGCGGCGCAGCACCCTCCCAGGTCCGCGCCGGATCGGCGCCGATGAGGCGCTGCGCCTCATCCCCAGCCTGCGCGCCGATGACCTGCGCGGCGGCATCCTCTTCTGGGACGGGAAACTCGAGGACGACGTGCGCCTCGTGATCGCTGTGGCGCGGACCGCCGCGGCCAACGGGGCGATGATCCTCACCTACTGCGACGCGATCGATGTCGAACGCGGCCGCGTCACCATCCGCGACACCGTGAGCGGCCGAACGTTCGAGATCGCAACGACGCACATCGTCAATGCCACCGGCGTCTGGGCAGACGGCCTCGCTCCCGGGGTGCATCTCGCGCCGAGCAAGGGGTCGCACGTCATCGTGCGGGCTCACTCGCTCGGCAACCTGCGCGCGTCGCTGGTGGTGCCCGTCGCGGGCGAGTCGGCGCGCTGGGTGGGGGCGACGCCGACGGGCGACGGTCACGTGATCATCGGCGTCACCGACGAGCCGTATCACGGATCTCTCGGCGAGCAGCCGAAAGTGACGCCCGCCGAGGAGCGATACCTGCTCGAAGCCCTGTCCCGGGCGCTCGAGGTGCCGCTCGACCATGGGGATGTCATCGGCTCGTACGCTGGGCTGCGACCGCTGCTCAGCGCCGGCGGGGAGAGCACGCGCGACCTGAGCCGGCGCCACGCGATCGTTGAAGATCCGCGCACCGGGATGGTCACCGTCGTCGGCGGCAAGCTCACGACGTATCGACGGATGGCGCAGGACACGGTCGATCGCATCGCTCCGGACCGGCGGAGCAGGACTGCGGCACTGCCACTTGTTGGAGCGGCGCCGCCGTCGGTGGTGCGCGGTCTCGATGTCCCCGAACGCCTGCGACGCCGCTACGGCATCGAGGCACCTGCCGTCATGTCGCTCGCGGCGGGCGATCCGTCGCTGCTCGGCCCGCTCGCCGAAGGAGTTGCCGCCCTTGGTGTCGAGATCCTGTTCGGCGTGCTCCATGAGGGGGCGCGCACCCTTGACGACCTGCTCGACCGGCGCGTACGGCTGGGTCTCGTGCCCGCAGACCGGCGTGCTGCGGAGAGCGCGGCTGCCCGGCTCGTCGCCTGAGCGCAACCAGCGAGCGCGTATTGTTCGAGCCCCGACAAGCACCTGGAGGGAGACCAGTGCGCCCTGTGGCATGTATCGTGGCCGGCATCGCCACGACCCTGTTGCTCGCGAGCTGTGGCACGCAGACCATCACAGCGACCGGCACGGGCTCAGGCCTGTCGGTCTCGTTCGTGATCACTGCAGATACCGATGCCGTCACCGCGCTCGAGGCGACGATCAGGACGTCCGGATTGACGATCGTCGACGGTTCATCGCCGAAGGGCGCGCACGTCTGCGGCTTCAACCGCAGCAAAAACGGCCACACGTATCAGGTGGATGTGTACGGCGACGCGCCGAAAAGCACGTGCAGTGCCAGCTCGCAGAACGAGTTCCTCGCTCAAGCCCCCTGATCGGCCGCGATCGGTTAGGAGGCGACCTCCACGCGGGCGCCGAGGAGCCCGAGCTCGATGTCGTGCATGATCGTGATGCGGAAGGCCTGACGGGCAGCCGCATCGAGCTCCGGCGCGATGGTCTGATCGCGGGGGCGGCCGATCCACGGTGGCTGATGACGGCCCATCGGCTCACCGCCGACGCGAACGACCACGGCGCGATCGTCCTCCTCATCGACCTCGATCGAGACGTGCTGCAGCACACCGGTACTGTCGACGAGCGTCCATGACCGGAGCCAGACGGGCATCGTGCTGCCCGGAACGCGGACGGGTCGGACGGCGCCGCTGACCACGTAGGCGTCCTTGTGGGGTGCGTCGGCGGTCAGCGCGATGCGGACGGCGGTATCGAGCTCCGCGCCGACCCACGTTGCAAGGGAAGGGGCGCGATTCTCGACGTCCGGGAGCATGTGCGTGAAGAAGCCGTTCGAGAGTGATGGCGCGACAGTCGCGTGGCGCCGGCAGTACGGAAGGCCGAGGACGATGCGGCTGTGCTCATCGCACCAGGCGGTGCCGCACTTGACCTGGCGACGGTCAACATAGGTGCAGCGGCAGCTGGCCGGCTTCGGGCACTCACCGTCCATGCATTTCTGATCGGGCGCGGGAGGAGGGCCGAGCGCCGAAACGGTGTCGGCCGAATGCTTCCGCGAGAGCCGCTGCCACGGCTTCTTCATTTCCAATGGTCAACTCCTCGGTACCAGATACCCGGGGTACCGTTCCTCGAAGTACAGCCTAGTCGTGGTTGCGCGCTCTCCAAACGGGGCGCGTCCATCTTGTTACGACGTGGAAGCTGGGCGTGACCCGGGAAGGGCCCGAGTCACTCTCGTGTCGTGGCGCCATTTGGGCGTCGTGATCGCTTGACATTGCGCCATAATGGTGCCATAGTGGCGCCAATGGACCTGCACCCGTACGTCGAAAGCGTTCAGCGCCAACTCCTGGCAGCAGCCGAAACCGCGGGTGACGAGTCTCGCGCCCTCGCCGAACGCCTCGTGGCGGCACTCGACCCGGCGATCCGGCTCGCGCTCCAGGACGCGCTGACTGTCGCCTCAGAAGAGATCACCGTGGATCTCGCGCCCGGCTCGGTCGAACTGCGCCTGCGCGGTCGCGACATCGCGTTCGTCGTCACGCCGTCGCCGACCGATGTGCCCGCACCAGACGCGGGCGCTGCCGACGCCTCCACCCGCCCGTGGTCGGTGCACCCCTCATCTTCCGACGCGGACGACGCCGACGAAGGCGGGATGTCGCGGATCAATTTCCGGCTCCCTGAGCAGCTGAAGGTCCGGATCGAGCGTGCGGCAGGCAGCGAGGCGCTGTCCGTCAACGCCTGGCTCGTCCGCGTCGTCGGTGCGCGCGTGGAAGGAGCTGACCCTGGATATCGCAACGAATCGCGCCCCGCGCACAGCGGCAATCGCTACACAGGATGGGTCCGCTGAGTCACGCGGGCCCGCCCATCGAGGAGCCACAACCATGCCCACCTTTGACACCCCCGCACCGATCTCCGTCACCGTTGAACTCGGCGTCGGCGATCTCCGGGTCACCGCGACGGACCGGAACGACACCGTCGTCGACGTCCGCCCGACCGACCCCAGCAAGACATCGGACGTCGCGGCAGCCGAACAGACTCGCGTTGACTATGCGAACGGCTCCCTACTCATCAAGGCACCGACTGGCTGGCGATATCTCGGCCCTGGCAAACGTACCGGCTCGGTCGACATCCTCATCGACGCGCCTGCCGGGTCGCAGCTGCACGCCACATGCGGCGTTGGGTCGCTGCACTGCGCAGGCCGCGTCGGTGAGTGCCGCTTCAACACCGGCATCGGCGACGTCCAGATCGCAGAGGCCGACAGGGTCGAAATCAGGTCCGGTGTCGGTGACATCACCGCCGACAGCACGACCGGCCACGCGGACATCAAGACCGGGTCCGGAAGTGTCCGGATCGGTAGCATCGCCGGGACAGCGGTGGTCCGGAACTCCAACGGCGACACGTGGATCGGCGACGTGAGCGATGACCTCCGAGTGAGCTCTGCCAACGGCCGGATCGTCGTCGACCATGCGGGAGCAACGGTGACCGCAAAGACTGCAACCGGTGACATTCGCATCGGCGAGGTGAGGCGCGGCGCGATCTTCGCCCACACGTCGATGGGCGCGATCGACATCGGCATCTTCGGCGGTGTCCCCGCCTGGCTCGACCTCAACACGTCCTTCGGCCACGTGGCCAACGCCCTTGACGTCGCGGCCAAGCCTGAGCCGGGCGCAGTCTCCGTCGAAATCCGCGCACGCACCTCGTTCGGTGACATCAGGATCCATCGCGTCGTCGCAGCGGCCGCAGGAATCGCCTGATGGCCCCGAACCAGGTCCAGGGGCCCTCGATCCAGGTGCACGGTCTGACGAAGTCGTACAAGAAGGTGGAGGCGTTGCGCGGCGTGGACTTCGACGTGGCGCGGGGCAGCATCTTCGCCTTGCTCGGCTCGAACGGAGCAGGCAAAACCACAGTCGTGAAAATCCTGTCCACGCTGCTGAAAGCCGACGCGGGGAGCGCCAGTGTCAACGGCTTCGATGTCGCAACGGAGGCTGCGGACGTGCGGGAGTCCATCAGCCTCACCGGACAGTTCGCCGCCGTGGACGAGATCCTCAGCGGGCGGGAGAACCTCGTGCTGGTCGCTCATCTGCGGCACCTCAAGGACCCGGGAGCGATCGCGGATGGCCTGCTCGATCGTTTCTCGCTGACAGAGGCTGGCGTGCGGAGGGTGTCGACATATTCGGGTGGGATGCGCCGGCGCCTCGACATCGCGATGAGCCTCGTCGCTCATCCGCGCGTCATCTTCCTCGACGAGCCGACGACGGGGCTCGACCCCGAGGCGCGCATCGAGGTGTGGCAGGCCGTCAAGGAACTCGCCGAGCACGGCACGACGGTTCTGCTCACGACGCACTATCTGGATGAGGCTGAACAGCTCGCCGACCGGATCGCGATCCTCAACGAGGGTCGGATCATCGTGAACGGCACCCTGCTCGAGCTGAAACAGCTGATCCCGCCTGCCAAGGTCGAGTACGTCGAGAAGCAGCCGACACTCGAGGACGTCTTCCTCGCCATCGTCGGTCACGACGGCAAGGGTGAGTGAGGAAGAACGATGACCAAGCATTTCTTCGGCGACACCGCCTTCCTGACGGGACGATCCCTGCGCCACATCACGCGCAGCGTCGACACCATCATCACCACGACGATCATGCCGATCGCCTTCATGCTGCTGTTCGTCTACGTGTTCGGCGGCGCGATCAAGACAGGGTCGCATTCGTATGTGAGCTACCTGCTGCCCGGCATCCTGCTGATCACTGTTGCCTCGGGCATCTCGTACACCGCATTCCGGCTCTTCCTGGATATGCAGAGCGGCATCTTCGAGCGATTCCAGTCCATGCCGATCGCACGGTCGTCCGTGCTCTGGGCGCACGTGCTGACATCACTGGTCGCCAATCTGATTTCGCTTGTGGTCGTGGTGCTCGTCGCCCTGCTGATCGGCTTCCGCTCGGGGGCGGGGGTGGCGGCATGGCTCGCGGTCGCCGGCATCCTGATTCTCTTCACCCTGGCGTTGACGTGGCTCGCCGTGATCCCCGGTCTGTCCGCGAAATCCGTGGACGGCGCGAGCGCGTTCTCCTACCCACTCATCTTCCTGCCGTTCATCAGCTCGGCATTCGTCCCCACCGGCAGCATGCCCGGCCCGGTGCGTGCGTTCGCTGAGCACCAGCCCGTGACGTCCATCGTCAACACGATTCGCGACCTGTACACGCAGCAGCAGATTGGCGCCGATATCTGGATCGCGCTTGCGTGGTGTGTCGGCATCCTCGTCGTCGCGTACGCCATGGCGATGGTGATGTACCGCCGCAAGATCTCGTAGCAACTGTGGAGCGGGGCTCGATCCGCCCCCGGTCCGCGGCCCAGTGGTACCCCGTATCGGATTCGAACCGATGGTCTCCGCCTTGAGAGGGCGGTGTCCTGGGCCTCTAGACGAACGGGGCCTGGAGGCTCCGGATCATACCAGCGCCTTCGCCGACCCTTGGTCAGACCTGGTCCGGGGCGGCCATGCCGAGCGAGTGCAGCGCGTCGGCGAGGGTCGCCCGAGTTGCGGCGACCAGCGCGCGGCGGAATCCACGGACCGTCGGGTCCTCCTCGCGCACCATCGCCGGGGTGTGCTCGTAGAAGTCGCTGAACGCCGATGCGAGACCGAATGCGTAGGTGGTCAGGATCGACGGGGAGAGGGCGAGTGCAGTCTCAGTCAGCGCTCGGGGGTACGCCTCGATCGCGTGCAGGAGCTCGCGTTCTGCTGGATGCAGCGCCTCGGGAGCCGTGGCCGCCTCTGCGCCGGCGTCGACCTTGCGGAGGATCCCGGCGGCGCGCGCGTGCGCGTACTGGAGATACACCCCGGTATCGCCCGTGACCCGCAGGGCCTCATCGAAATCAAAGGCGATGATCTGATTCAGCGAGAACTTGAGGAGGTAGTAGCGCACCGCACCCGCGGCGACCAGCTGCGCGCTCTCGGGGTCACGCGCATTCGCGCTGAGGCGTGCGATCGCACGGTCGAGGAGATCGTCGGCGCGCACCTCTATGCCGCGCCGGCCGCTGAGCGCGACGCTGCCGTGACCCTCCTCGATCGCAACGCCGAGCTCAGCCGCCGCCGCGGGAGTCAACGCAACAACCTCATAGCTGAGGTGGATCGAGTCATCGGCTTCGCGCTCGTGATGCAGCCGGCGCAGCGCGCGTTGCACGACACGCTGCGGGTACGCCTGGCGCGCATCGATCACATTGATGACGCGTCGCGCATGCCCGAAATGCGCTGCGGGCGCTCCGGGCTCGGGCTCGGTCGTGGTGCTCATCAGCGAGCCGCCGCCCTCCCAGGAACGGTAGTTGAAGTCCCGCCCGAGCAGGCCGAATTTCCAGAGCTGGTAAGCGATATCCTTCGCGGTGTATGTCGCGATACCGTCGGACTTGACCAGAACCTTGGTGTCGTCGTCACTTTCCTCGTCGTCGCCCTCTGCGGGCATCACCCAGCAGCCGGCGAGCTTCCCGGACTCGGCGAGGACGATCGCGCCGGACTCACGCAGCAGCTCGAAGGCCTGACGCCAGAAGCCCAGCGCGATGATGTCCGACTCCCAGGTCAAGAGGTCATACGCGATGTCGAAGCGGCGCATCGTCGCGAGGTGCGCGTTGACGATGCGCCGGGCGATGTCCTTCACAAATACCGCCGTCTCATTGCCACCCTGCTCGACGTCGTGGAGGATCGCGCGGCGGCGCTCCAGCAGCGCGGGATCGGTCTCATAACGGCCTGACACCTCCACGTAGACGCGCGAGCAGTACTGATCGAACGGCTCACCGGGCAGTTGCTCGAAGCCGAGCTCGCGAACGCCGACGACGACGTCGGCGACCTGGACGCCGGTGTCGTCGATGTAGTTGTTGATCTCGACGGCGTGGCCGGTCCGTCGGAGCACGCGGGCGACCGTGTCACCGATGCACGCGTTGCGGAGGTGGCCGATGTGTGCGGCCTTGTTCGGGTTCGTCGCGGTGTGCTCTACAAGCGTCTTGCCCGATGCGGCCGCTGCCTCAGTGGGGAGGTCCAGCCCACCTGTCTCCTCCAGGTCACGCGCGGTGGCAAGCACCGCACCGGCCCACGTCGCGTCGGCGAGGCGGGCATTGACGTACCCCGGCGGGGTCACCTCCCAGACGCGCACGAGCGGGACCTGCGCCTCGTTCAGGTGGTCGCAGAGGTCAGCGGCGATCACCGCAGGCGCCCGGCGGAGCACCCGGGCGAGCCCCAGTGCCGCCGGGGTCGACCAGTCGCCGAACTCCGGGCGGGCCGAACGCTCAAGGACGACCTCGAAGCCGGCTTCCACGCCGGCGACGTCGAGCGCCTCGCGCACCGCCCGGATGAGCAACGTTCTCGTGTCAGGCATCCGCGCAAGGGTAGCGGGGAGCGCGTCTCCGTCCCGACCGGCGACAATTCGCCGCCGTGGACTCCCGACCATGCGTGATTCCGGCCGCAGGCCTGGGAACGCGCTTTCTTCCCGCCACCAAGGAGCTGCCCAAAGAGCTGCTCCCCGTTCTCGATCGCCCGGTGATCCAGTGGGCTGTCGAGGAAGCGGTCGCCTCGGGCGCTGACGAGATCGTTCTCGTGCTCGCCGAGGGCAAGGAGGCGCTCGCCGCGCACCTGCGTCCCGACCTTCCGCTCGAGCGACTCCTGGAGGAGCGCGGCAAGCTGGCGGAGCTCGCGGCGGTGCGCAAGGCAGGCAATCTCTGCAAGGTCACCGTCGCGCGCCAGACGGCACCGCGCGGGCTGGGCGACGCCGTGCTCTGTGCTGCTGACGCTGTCGGGGACCGCACCTTCCTCTGCATGCTGCCCGATGACCTGTCGGTGGCCGATCCGCCGCTGCTCCGCCAGCTCTGGACAGCCCACGAGCAGCTCGGCACCTCGATCCTCGCATTGATGCGCGTTCCCGGCGACCAGATCTCCAGATACGGATGCGCCGAGATCGGTGAGTCACGTGGCAAGCTCCACCGTGTGGTGGGTCTTGTGGAGAAGCCGCGCCCAGGCGAGGCCAGGAGCGATCTCGCCGTCATGGGCCGGTATGTGCTGACCCCTGCGATCTTCCCGGCGATCCGCGATACCCAGCCCGGTGCCCTCGGCGAGATCCAGCTGACGGACGCGATCGGCAAGCTCCTCGGCTCGGGCGAGGTCTGGGGCGTGGAGTTCGAGGGCGAGCTGCTCGACGTCGGCACTCCCGCCGGCTGGCTGGCGACGAATCTGCGCCTGGCGAAGCAATATCCGGAGTTCAGCGCCGCGGTGGCGCAGAGTCAGGGAATGGTCGGCGCATGAGTGTCTTTCGGAGGGAGTGGGGGGCGATCACCTTCGTGGTGACCATCCTGATCGGCGCCATCGCGGTGGCGATCTCCCTCGGCGTTTCCGCGGCGCACGGCTCGCCGACGGGCACGCCGCTGCCCTGCCCCACCTACACCCCGTATGTCGTCACCCCGACCCCGGTGCCCACCGCGACCCCGGCACCGACCAAAAGCGGCGCGCCGACGCCGTCGCCAACCGCGACTGCAGTGCCGACCGTCACGCCGAGTCCGACGGCGTTCAACCCGGCGCTCGCCAACTGCCCGACGCCGCCGTTGCCGCCCACCGCGACGCCGAGCCCGACACCGACACCGACTGCAGTCGGGGCGACACCATCTCCGACGATCGCACCGACACCGACCCCGACCCCGACGGTGCCGCCGAACTCGACGCCGCTGCCGACTGCGACACCGACACCGACGCCCGCCCCTCGGTAGCTGCCGAAGTCAGCCGCTCGGAAATCAGAGCGCGAAGAGGAGCCGGCTGCCGTTCTCGGGCGTGATCGCCGAGCGCTGCAGCTCAATATCGACCGAGGGCGGATGCCCGGTATCGATCACCACCGCGATCTGCTCGGACAGGCGCAGTCCGCCGATGCGAACGCAGTCGCGCAGGAATGTGAAGGCCATGGGCCTGACCAGGTTCCAGATGTAGCCGCGGACTGCCTGTGCCGCCTCGGCGGGCTCGAGCAACGCATCTGTCCCGCGGATGCTCCGGTCGCGAAATGCGAGGACGCACACCTCGTCGGTGAGCTGCACCGGTGCGGTCCATGAGTACTGGTCGTCGTCCGCCATGGTGCCGATGATGCTGTCCTTGTCGGCGAAGAGCGCCAGGCGCTCAATGAGGAGCTGCATCGGCCGGGGGGGTCCTTCGACGAAGAGTGGAATGTCGCGGAGCGGCTCACTGCGGTCCTGCGCCGGATACCGCGCGGAGAAACCAAGGTCATCGATGCCGCTGAACGGCGCGGGCACCTTGATGACCAGCTCGTCCATCACCGAGCCTCACGGAACGGGACGATCATCGTGCTCATCACGTCAACCTGCGATCGAATCTAGCACAGGGGTTGCGGTCAAGTGGCGAGTCGAACGATTGCTACACTCGCGCGACCATGCCGGCACTCGACGACGTGCGAGTCCTCGACCTCACGAGGTTGTTGCCGGGACCGTTCTGCACGATGCTGCTGGCGGACTTCGGCGCCGACGTCATCAAGGTCGAGGACACCACGGGTGGCGATTACATGCGCTGGATGGCGCCGGTGGTCGGCGAGTACTCGGCAATGTTCCATCCCGTGAACCGCAACAAGCGGTCGCTCGCCATCGATCTCAAGAACCCCTTGGGGCATGAGGTGTTTCTCCGCCTGGTGGACGGCGCCGACGTGGTGGTCGAGAGCTTCCGGCCCGGCGTCATGGACCGTCTCGGGATCGGCTACGACGCGCTCCATGAGCGCAGCTCGCGCGTGGTCCTCTGCAGCATCAGCGGTTACGGACAGGACGGACCATATCGCGACCATGCCGGCCACGACCTCAACTATGCGGCTGTCGCCGGTGTGCTGCTCCTCGGAGGCACGGTCGATGCCGCGCCCGCGATGCCGGGGCTGCAGGTGGGCGACCTCGGTGGTGGCGCGCTCCACGCGGCGCTCGCGATCATGGTGGCACTGCACCACGCAGCCCGCACTGGCGAGGGCCAGCACTGCGACATCTCGATGGTCGACGGCTTGATCAGCTGGGCGAGCGTCCATGCATCGCAACTTTTCGCAACGGGAGTGGCGCCAGAGCCCGGCAACGGGATGCTCACCGGTCGTTATCCCTGCTACCGGATCTACGCCTGCGCCGACGGCTTCCTGTCCGTCGGCACCCTCGAGCCGAAGTTCTGGCACGCGTTCGTGCACGCGATCGGTGTCCCCGAGGTGGCCGATCGCGGCTTCGCAGAGGGAGCAGAAGGCGAGAGCGCGATCGCCGCAGTCCAGGCGGTGCTGATGGGCAGGACGCGCGCGGAGTGGCGCGAGGCGTTCGACGGGCTGGACGTCTGCGTCGAGCCGGTGCTTGCCCTGGACGAGACGTTCGAACATCCGCAGGTGCGAAGCCGCGAGATGCGACTCGACGCCGGTGCCGGGAGGCCCACTGCGCAGACCGGGTTTCCCATCCGCCTGACGGGCTCACCGGCGTCCTTCCGCCGGGGTGCGCCCGGCTACGGCGAGCACACCGACGAGGTGTTGATCGAGGCCGGCTACGACGCGGCCGCACTCGCGTCGATGCGCGCGGCCAAGGTGATCCGTTGAGTCAGCCCGCCCGCGTACCGCGGACGGCTCGCAGCGCACAGACCCGTGAGCGGATCATCGCCGCTGCAACCGAGGTCTTCGCGCGGTCGGGATTCCACGGCGCGAAGGTGGCCGACATCGCGGAGCGCGCCGGGATCGCGTACGGCCTTGTCTACCACTACTTTCACAACAAGGACGACATCCTCGCCGCCATCTTCACCGAGCGCTGGGCCGAGTACGTCGGTTACCTGCACGAGGTGGGCGACATGGAGCTCGGGTTCCGAGAGCAGATGCGCAGGCTCGTGCATTTCTGGGTGGAGGTGTACCGCCGTGAGCCAGACCTGATGACCGTGATGATCAACGAGGTGACTCGCTCCTATGAATTTCTCGAGTCGCACGACATCGGCACCGTCATGGCGGCCTTCGACGCGATCGAGGGGATGATCCGCAAGGCGCGCGCACGTGGCGAGATCTCGCGCCACATCGATCCCCAGGTGGCCAGCTACGTCGTCTTCGGCGCCGCCGAGATGGTGCTGACCGGCTATGTCATGGGGACGTTGCGGCGCAACGATCCCTCGGCCTTCGCGCGCGACGAGGGACAGCTGCTCGAGGTCCTCCTCGAGGGCCTCGCGCCGCGTCACTCGCCTACGAGGCCGGGCTGACGACGGCCGCCCACCACGCATCAACCTGGCGCTCGGTGGCATCGAGGTCGCCGCTGTTGTCGATGACCCATGTGGCGCGGCGCCGTTTCTCATCGATTGGCAACTGCGCGTCGAGTCGTTGTTGCGCCGCAGCTTCGTCGAGCCCGTTCCGCTCGCGCAGCCGCCGGATCTGGACCTCCCGCGGCGCGTAGACGACCAGCACGCCGGCGAACGTCGATTCGCGATCGCCCTCGTACAGCAGCGGGATGTCAACCGCGACGAGCGGTGTGTCACTCGCCAGCCCTGCTGCGATGCGCTGCTGGCTCAACTCGATGATGCGTGGATGCGTGATGCGCTCGAGGTCGCGACGGGCGTCTGTGTCGGCGAAGACGATGGCTCCGAGCCGGCTTCGATCGAGGGTCCCGTCCGGCAGGAGGACGCCGGCCCCGAAGCGCTGGACGACGCGCTCGAGCGTCGGCTCGCCCGGGAGCACGGCCTCGCGGGCAAGCGCGTCAGCGTCGATCACCGTGGCGCCGCGGGCCGCAAGCATCGTGTCGACGCTGCTCTTCCCTGTTGCGATGCCCCCGGTGAGGCCGATCAGTCGCATCGGCCTGAAAGTACTCCTGCCGTGCCGCGCTCGGTCAGTCGTTCGGTTGAGGCGGGCACGCGTTGGGCGTCGCCCAACTCGCATCGCCACGCACGTACAGGAGCATCCCGTTGTCATCGGCCACCAATGCCCATCCGGGGGTCTGATCGAGTTCGGCGGTGAGCGGACCCCGGGTATACAGCACAGCCGTCGTGTCACCGGCTGCGAGCAACTGGAGCGCCGTCGGGCCCGTCCTCGCGTCGGAGGCGATGCGCACGTAGTCATCGAAGACCCCGGTCCCAAGCGAGATCGATTCCCCATACTCGTATACCGACGCTCTCGGCCAGAGCTGGTCGATGACGAACCCACCGGTCCCATATGCGGTGAAGACGCGCTGCGCGGTCGGGCTCTTCGCCAGCACGGCAGTCGCACACGACGGATAGGACGCGGCGATGCCCTGCGGAGTCGCTGTGGCGTACACACGCGCGCCGACAACGCCGACTGCGACGACGGCCGCCGCGACCAGCGCAACCCCCATGACCGGGGCCTTCGGCCGTGCGCGAACGGCGGCGCTCCGTGCAATGCGCCTGGCATCGATCGAGCGCGCGAGGTCGGCGGCCATCGCCATCCACGGCGGGACCATGACGGCCATGCACAGGGCGGTGTTGCGCACGGAGGTGAGCGCCAGTACGGCGCCCGCGCCGGCAAGCGCGAAGTCACGAAGCTCGAATCGACTCCGGCGCGATCGGCGCGTGAACGTGGCAACGGTCAGCGCGACGAAGGTGAGCAGCAGTGCGAGCAGCACCCATTCCGCGGGATCCGCGAAGTTTGGTGACTGCCACTCGATGATGCCCTTCGCCCGCTCGGTCGCCCCAGTCGAAGCGGCGAACACGAAAAGCGACGGTCCGTAAGGATTCACGCACGCCGCGAGCATTGAGAGGCCGACAGCCCCCGCAAGGCCGAGGATCCGCTGCCGTGGAGCGACCGTTCCGAGTGACCAGCGGCGCTTGATCACCTCAGCGATGAGCACGATGACGAGGAACCCGATGCCCGCGATGAAGCCGGCGTGGAGATTCGCCCAGAGCAGGAAGAGCGGAGGCAACAACCACACCCGGCGTCCACCGGAACGCAGGGAGGACTCGGCGATCCACAGCGTCCAGCAGACCAGCGCGAAGGTGAAGACCTGCGGCCGCGTCCCCAGCACCGGCTCCGCGACACGAGCTCCGACCACGAGGCCGATCGCCAGCACCACGGGGCCGGCACCGCGCATCCGTCCGCGAAGCAGCGTCGCGACCATGCCGCTCCACGCCACAGCACCCATCAGCACGGTCACGAGCATCAGGCCGCCGACCGCGCTCAGCGCGGCGAAGACCGCCTCCGACAGCCACTCATGTGCGACCAGTGGATTCCCGAACGCGGTGTAGGCGAACAGTTCGCCGGCCGGGATCTGATGGTGGGCGATGATCCAGTCGCCGAGCCGGATGTGCCACCAGACGTCGGGATCGCTCAACGCGTCGAGCCCGACTGCGGCGACGAGGATCAGGACGGCGCCCAGGAGCGCGTGGCGGGGCTCCGACAGCCACGCCGCGATCCGGTTGCTGCGTCGGGAAGCATTCGGCGCAACGACCGGTGGGTCCGTGCGGAGAAGGGTTGCCATTCGACCGCAGGGTAGGTGCCTTCCCGGCTCCGCGACGGGCCGCTGCCGGCTGGCGACAGATTCGTATACTCCACGCGATGGCCTCCGGGACCCGTTCTCCAAAGCGTCGTCAGCCGGCGCGCGCGAGTTCGCGGCCCACAAGCGCTGCTCCGGTCGCGGTGAGCGGCCAGCACATGATCTCGTGGCGGCACTGCCTGCTCGGGCTCGTCGTCGGCGAGGCAACCCTCCTGATCCTCAGCAACGTCGGCCTCATCGCCACCAACGCTGCCTTTGGCTCCGCGGGGACGATCGACGGTGGCGTCGTCGGCGTATCGACGCTGCTGGCGGTCATCTTCGGCGGCTGGCTCGCCGCACGCCTCGCCGGGCGTGCCGGGATGTATCAGGGAATCGTCGTCGCGATCGGGTTCATCGCCGTCGGCGCCCTCTTCGAACTCCTCCAGGAGTCGTCGATCATCGCGGCGTCGCTGGCGACCAACAGCCACCACCTGATCGACCTTGGCCCGATGGACATGGGCAACGTCTTCAGCGGCGACCTGCTCGCACTGTTCGGTGGCACCGTCGGCGGACTGCTCTCCGGCAAACGCTGAAGCCTGCTGGCGCACGCATCAGTTCGCCAGCAGATGCTCGGTTCTAGACCCCGACTGCCCCTGCCTGCGCGGGCTGGCCCGAGACGGGAGCCTCGCGGTATGACTGCCCGATCAGATCTACCCGGCCGAGCGACTGGGCGAACTCAAGGCATGCGGCGCGTGTGAACCGGAGGTGCTTCCCCGGCGTGTGCCAAGCGCGCAAATGCCCCTGAGCGACGGCGCGGCGCAGCGTCGAACGGGACACACCGCAGAGTGCCGCCGCTTCGCCAGTTGTGAGGATCTCCTCCTCGCGCTCTGCCAATTCCTCCTCCTCCAGACCGTCGACCAGCGAAGACCCAGACGTGGACCTCGTAGGTGCAGTTATACAACGCTTTGGGGTAGGCGTGTGGATCACCCTCCTGGGTGATGCTGGGAGCGTATCTGGCGAACGTATACTCCAGACGAGTTCACAGTCACTCACCAGCCGGTAGAGACAGCGCGAGGATTCACCATGAATGTCGACGTCCAGGCAATGGCACGGCGTCTGCAGGAGAGCCTCGGGACGGTAATCGTTGGGAAGGAAGCAGAGATCGAACTCTGTATTGTCGGGCTCCTCTGTCGGGGCCACCTGCTCATCGAGGATGTCCCGGGTACCGGCAAGACCCTGCTCGCCAAGGCACTCGCCCGCAGCAGCGGCTGCAGTTTCGAGCGAGTCCAGTTCACCCCGGACCTGCTCCCCGGCGACGTGACCGGCGTGAGTGTCTACAACCCGCAGCAGCAGACGTTCGAATTCCGTCGCGGGCCGATCTTCGCCCAGGTGCTGCTCGCTGACGAGATCAACCGTGCGACGCCGAAGACGCAGTCGGCATTGCTCGAGGCGATGGAGGAGTGGCAGGTCACCGTCGACGGCACCAGCCATCCACTGCCCGATCCGTTCATGGTGCTCGCCACGCAGAACCCGATCGAACTGGGCGGCACATTCCCGCTTCCCGAAGCACAGGTCGACCGCTTTCTCCTGAAGCTGAAGCTGGGCTACCTGCCCGCGAACGAGGAGGTGGCGATGCTCGACCGATTCCAGTCCGGGAGCCCGCTCGGGACGCTCAAAGCGGTGACCGACTCAGTCGAGATCAAGGCGGCGCAGGAGGTCTGCCGCGACATCTACTGCGATGCCACCCTCAAGGACTACTGCGTTCGCATCGTCCGGCGCACCCGGGAGCACCGCGACGTGTCGCTCGGAGCCTCGCCACGCGGCACGCTCGGTCTGCTCCATGCGGGACAGGCCCGTGCGGCACTCGGCGGCCGCGACTTCGTGCTGCCGGACGACATCAAGGACATCGCGCCCAACGTGCTGGAGCATCGCGTGGTGCTGCGTCCGAACGCCGAGCTGCGTGGGCTCACCGCGGCAGCGGTGCTCGAGGAGATCCTGGCGACCGAGTCCGTGCCGATGACGGGCCGGCGCCTGGCGTGACGGCGATCGCGGTGCGCACCGTGGGCGCGTCGTGACCGCGCGGGTACCGCTGATCGCGTGTGTCGCGGTGCTGGCCTTTTTTGCAGGGATCACGGGGATCCACCTTGCATATACGTTGGCGTACGTCCTCATCCTGCTGCTCGCGGTCGCATACGTCTGGTCGCGGCTCCTCGCGCGCAAGCTGCGTGTCATCCGTGAGTCGCCGCAGGGGTCGTTCATGATGGGCGAGCCGTTCGAGGAAACCTTCACCGTCAAGAACACGAGCGGCCTGCGCCTCCCGTACTGCGAGGTGCGCGACGGCACGAAGCTTCCCGGCTACGCTCCCGGCCGAGCCTTCTCACTGGCGGCGAATGGCAGCGTCACGTGGACGGCCCGAGGCGCGTTCAACCTTCGCGGCATCCATCACTTCGGGCCGCTCGAGGCGCGCCTCGGCGACCCGTTCGGGCTGTTCCCGAAACGGATCCGGGTGGCCCCGGAGAACGAGGTCATCGTCTATCCGGCGCTCCATGCCCTTCTCCAGGTGGTGCCGCAGTGGAGCGGCAACGGCGTCGCCGAGGCCCGTCGTGGCCAGCCGGTCGACGTGCCTCCGGACGTCTCGACGATTCGCGATTACGCGCCGACCGACGGGCTGAGCAGGATTCACTGGGCATCCACTGCGCGCACCGGACGGTTGATCAGTCGCACATTCGACACCGGCCAGAGCGCGGATCTCCTTGTCGTTCTCGACCTTCAGCGCGGCATCCACGCCGGCAGCGGGATCGAGTCGTCGGTCGAGTACGCGGTCTCGATCTGCGCCTCGGTCGTGCACGGCGCCATCCGTCGCGGCCAGGCCGTCGGAATGGTCACCAACGGCAAGGGCGGCACAGGTTTCGGCGCCGGACGCGGCGAGGTACAGCGGCTCCGAATTCTCGACTACCTGGCGCTTGCCACCGACGACGGTGTGCGCAGCCTCGCCGAGACGATCACCCGGCACGGCGAGGGTTGGCGGGGCCGCGGCGGTATGGTCGTCATCACGGCCAACCGGTCGAGCGAATGGGTTGAGGCGCTCGTCGACAGCGCGACCCGCGGTCAGCGCCACCTGTGCATCTTCGTCGAGCCGACGTCGTTCGGCGCCAAGGGACAGGCCCTTCGCATCCCCGCCGCCTGGCGGCTCGCGCTGGACTGGTGGGTCGTCCGCCGCGGCGACGTGCTCGGCACCGGCGAACGCTCGTCGGCAACCGGCTGATTCGATGGAAGTCTGGGTCGACCGTAGCGTTCAACTCCGTGACCGCGCGCACCCCAAACCCGAGCCGATCAGGAACTACACCTTCGAGATCGGCGCGGCGCTCTGTGTCGCCCTGATCGCCGCGACCGCGTGGGCGGTGCTCGCCGCGGGCTGGGTGAATGGCGGCGGTGGCGCTGCGGTCGTGGCCGTGACGTCGGTGGTGGAGGCTGCGCTGCTGGCGCAGGCGCGTGCCCCGCGCATCGCGGCTGCCATCGCGGGACCGTTTCTCGGGCTCGCCGCGATCGTTCCCACAACGCTTGCGGCGATGCCACCGGTCGCAGGACAGACCGTGGGCTCGATCGCCGGGCACTACGTTCGCGCACTCGTCACGGGGCTGGCCGCATCCACCGACTGGGAATTCACCGTCGGCCTGTGCGCCATCCTCTTCCTCTGCGGATACTGGCTCGGCTGGGTGGCGCTCCGAGAGCACCGCGGCGTGCTCGCGGTCATCCCGGTCTTCTCCGTTCTTGCCACCAATGTCGTCAACGCGAAGGACCCGGATCCGATTGCCTTCCCGGAAACGGTCGCGGTCGTCCTGTCGCTCGCTGTCATCGCGGCGGCGTACCTCGGTGCGCTCGGCGACCGCTGGGTGGCGGCGCGGATCACGCCGATCGGAGGGATGCGCGTTCGGTTCGGGAGCAGCGCCGCGGCAGTGGCTGTCGGCCTCACCGTGGTCGCGCTGCTCGTTCCGCCGTTGACGAACACCGATATCTCGTCGCGTCTGTTCCCGCGTGCCGGCATCGGCAACTCCGGGAAGGGCGGTAGCCAGCCCGGCGGCGGCGTCGCGACCATCGGCTTCAACCCGTCGGTCGAGCTCGGTGGTCCGCTGGTGAGCAAGCCGCACCTCGAGCTGACATACACGACGACCAACAATGTGCCGGCGTACATCCGCGTCGAGGACGACACGCAGTTCGTCGACGGCAGCTGGTTTCCGCAGACGGGCATCAACGGCCCGACGTCGAACACGTGGAACGACGTGCCCTTCTCGGGTGGGCCGTTGCCCCGTGACACCGATCCGGCCCACGGTGGCGTCGGCGCTGACCAACAGCAGGTGCAGGCGACCATCGTGATGCAGAAAGGCGCCACCGGCCAGCAACCGCTCGTGCCGTTTGCAGGCGATCCCTACGCGGTGAACCTTCCGGGGACCGCATACGGTGCCGTCGCACCGACGGCTCCGGATCTGCTCCTGTCCGTCGACGACGTCCAGCTCGGCCAGGACATCCTCAACGGCACGACGGTGCAGTCGACGTCGCTCGTCTCCACGGCGACCGCGACCCAGCTCGAGAACGCCGGTCTGAATTACCCGTCGTGGACCTCGCCGTACACCGAGACCAAGGACGACGGCAGCCACAGCATCGCGACCATTGCCAATCTCGCGAAGCAGTGGACGTCCGGCCAGACCAATCCGTTCGACGAGGCGACGGCGATCCAGAACCATCTTCGCAATCCGGCCTTTTTCCAGTACACCCTCACTCCGCCTGCGGTGCCCCAATCGACCTGGCCCGTCGTGTACTTCCTCACCGTCAGCCACCGCGGGTACTGCCAGTACTTCGCGTCGGCGATGGGCACGATGCTCCGGACGCTCGGCATCCCGACCCGGCTCGTGAGCGGCTACGGCCCCGGCACGACGCGGGCCCAGAGCGGACGCCAGGGGCTGCGGGAGCAGACGGTGAGCACGAGCGATGCGCACAGCTGGGTCGAGGCCTACTTTCCAGGGTACGGATGGATCCCATTCGAGCCCACGCCGCCGTCGGCACAGGGCGACTACGAGACCCCGCCGCGCGGCACGCAAGCGGTCTCCGGCCCCCCAATCCCGTCCGCCTCGCCGGTCCTCAGGGGCACCCCGACGCCGGCGCGCGGCTTCGGCGGCGGTGACCCCGGCGCCACCAACACCCCCACGAGCCGCCCGGGGATTCCCGCACCCGTGATCGGAGCGCTCGCCGTTCTCGGTGGGGCGCTCGTCCTGATCGTTGCCGCGCTCCTCTGGCTGGCGCTGCCTCGGTCGCTCAACGGGGCCTGGCGTCGCGTCGAAGCCCTCGGCGTCATGTCGGGTATGGACCGGCGACGAGCCGAGACCCACCGTGCCTACGCGGCGCGGTTGGCGAAGGCACGTCCCCGTGCCGGGGACGCGCTGAGCCAGCTTGCGGCGGTGACCGCACGCGCAGAGTTCAGCCCTGAGGGGGCGTCGTTGCAGGAGCGCGCAGTGGCGCTGCACACGTGGCGGCGCGCGCTCTTTGCGGCTAGGCCGCGTCTGGGGAGATCTCCAGGCTGAGCAGGTCGTGCGCGACGAGCGCTCCCGGGATCGCCACCCGGGCGGCGAGGTGGCTGAGCAGAAATGTCGTCGCGGGGTACTCGGTCATCAGCCCGGCGACCTCGTCGCGCCAGAGGTGTCCTCCCTCGGCAGGTCCGTCCCAGCCCGTGCACTCACAGACGTAGAGCCGGCACCCCGCGATGGAGCGGCGCAGGCCGGCGCAGAGAGCGCTGTCTCCGGAGAAGCCGATCGTCACGCCGGAGGCGTCCGTCAACTGGTACGCGAGCGACGGGCCGATGCTGTGCGTGACCGCATGCGAACGCACGCGGTACCCGGCGAGCTCGACGTCGCTCCCGTCCTGGAGCACGACATACTCGAGGTGCACGTTGGCCGCGACGGTCCCGAGCACGTGCGTGCCGTATCCAGTCGCAAGCAGCCGGGTCACGTACTCGCGCGTTCCCACGGGTCCGGCGATGACGAGCGGTTCCGGTGTGGGGGTGTCCGCATATGCGCGGGCGCCGAGCACCGTGGGGAGCATGAACGTGTGGTCGGCGTGAAAGTGCGTGATCAGGACGAGCCTGACGTCGTGGATCGAGGCTTCCGCCCGCCGGACCACCGCCGCCACGGGCGCCCCGCAGTCGACGAGCACACGCCCGTCAACGAGGTAGCCGGCGTTGCACCCGCAGCTGCTGAAGGCGCTGCCGCTGCCGAGAACGGTGAGTCGCATCGCGCAAGGTTAGCCGTACGTGGGCGGTGGTATTAAGGATTCGTGCGCCTCGACAGATTCACCGAACGTTCCCAGGAAGCGCTGACCGCCGCTCAGCAGGCGGCGCAGCAGCTGCAGCATCCGGCTGTCGAACCTGAGCACCTGCTGCTCGCCCTCCTCGAACAGGAGGACGGGCTCGTTCCCACACTGCTCCGGCGCCTCGAGGCAGCCCCCGATCCGATGGCGGCTCGTCTGCACGCGCTGCTCGAGAACCGCCCCAAGCAGGTCGGCGTGACCGATCCGCAGGTGAGCAGCGCATTGCGAACGGTCCTGATGACGGCGTTCGAGGAGATGAGCCGTCTGAAGGACGAGTATGTCTCGACCGAGCACCTCCTGCTCGCGCTGTGCACGAAGCCCGAGGGCGATGCCGGGCGCCTCCTCCAGCAGGCCGGCGTCACGCCCGACAAGGTCTACGCGACTCTCGAGGCGGTGCGCGGTTCGCAGCGCGTCACCGACGCGAACCCCGAAGCCAAGTACCAGGCGCTCGAGAAGTACGGGCGCGACCTCACCGACGCCGCACGTCGCGGCAAGCTCGACCCGGTCATCGGTCGTGACGACGAGATCCGGCGCGTCATCCAGGTGCTCTCGCGGCGCACCAAGAACAACCCCGTCCTCATCGGCGAGCCGGGTGTCGGTAAAACCGCGATCGCCGAAGGGCTCGCCCAGCGGATCTCCTCGGGCGATGTGCCGGAAGGTCTCAAGGACAAGCGAGTCGTCGCGCTCGACCTCGGCGCGATGGTGGCCGGGAGCAAATACCGCGGCGAGTTCGAGGACCGGCTCAAGGCAGTCCTGCACGAGGTTACCTCCTCGGACGGCGCGGTCATCCTCTTCATCGACGAGATGCACACGCTGGTCGGCGCAGGCGCAGCCGAGGGTGCGATGGACGCGGGCAACATGCTGAAGCCGGCGCTCGCGCGCGGCGAGCTGCGCTGCATCGGCGCGACAACGCTCGACGAGTACCGCAAGCACATCGAGAAGGACGCAGCACTCGAGCGGCGCTTCCAGCCCATCGTGGTCGAGCAGCCGTCGGTCGAGGACACGATCAGCATCCTGCGCGGTCTCAAGGAGCGCTATGAGGTGCATCACGGCGTGCGCATCACCGACGCGGCGATCGTCGCCGCCGCGGTGCTGAGCAACCGCTACATCACCGATCGCTTCCTGCCGGACAAGGCGATCGACCTCATTGACGAAGCCGCGTCACGGCTGCGCATCGAGATCGACTCCCTGCCGACCGAGCTCGACGTCGTCGAGCGTGAGGTGCGTCAGCTCGAGATCGAGCGGCAGGCGTTGAACAAGGAAACGGACAAGCGCTCCAAGGAGCGGCTCGACTCGCTCGAGCGCGAGCTCGCGGACCTGCAGGAGCGCGGCCGCGGGCTGCGCGAGCGGTGGGAGCAGGAGAAGGGCGCGCTCTCAACGATCCGAGAGATCAAGGGCAAGATGGAGCAGGTTCGCCACGAGGCGGATCGCGCCGAGCAGATGAGTGATTTCGGACGCGCGGCCGAACTCCGCTACGGGCAGCTCAACGAGCTGCAGCGCGCGCTCGATCAGGAGCAGGCACGGCTCATCGAGATGCAGGGCGACCGTCCACTGTTGAAAGAAGAGGTGGGCGAGGAGGACGTGGCTTCGGTCGTGTCACGATGGACACGCGTGCCGGTCAGCAAGATGCTCGAGGGGGAGATGCAGAAGCTGCTCCGGATCGAGCAAGACCTGCACGGTCGCGTCATCGGGCAACACGACGCCATCAGCGCCGTCGCCAACGCGGTGCGTCGCGGTCGCGCCGGGCTCGCCGACCCCAATCGGCCCATCGGCTCGTTCATCTTTCTCGGCCCGACCGGCGTCGGCAAGACCGAGCTTGCGCGCGCACTCGCCGAGCTGCTCTTCGACGATGAGCGCTCGATGATCCGCCTCGACATGAGCGAGTACATGGAGAAGCACACGGTCTCGCGCCTCGTCGGCGCGCCGCCCGGATACATCGGGTACGAGGAGGGCGGTCAGCTCACAGAGGCTGTTCGACGCCGTCCATACAGCGTGCTCCTGCTCGATGAGATCGAGAAGGCGCACCCCGATGTGTTCAACATCCTCTTGCAACTGCTCGAAGATGGACGTCTCACCGACGGCCAGGGTCGCACGGTCGACTTCCGCAACTGCGTGGTCATCATGACCAGCAACATCGGCTCGCAACTCATCGCCGAAGTCGCCGCGGACGCGGATGCCGCGCAGTGGGACCGCGTCCGCGAGGGCGTGCTCGCCGAGCTGCGCAACAGCTTCCGACCCGAGTTCCTCAACCGAGTTGATGACGTGATCCTCTTCTCGCGACTCGACCGTGCACAGCTTCGCGAGATCGTGGACATCCAGCTGCGCGCCGTCCGCGACAGGCTGGCGGTGCGCAAGCTCACCCTCCACGTCACGGAGCGGGCCGTCGACGCACTCGCCGACGAGGGCTACGACCCGACGTACGGCGCGCGACCGCTGAAGCGCGTGATCCAGCGCCGTCTGCAGGACCCGATCGCGATGGCGATTCTCGAGGGCCGGTTCACCGAAGGCGACACTGTTGAAGTTGACGCCAAGGATGGCCAGATCACGATCGGCCGTGTCGAGGTGGCCGTCGCTCCCACAGTCTCCGAGACCGCCGAGGTCTGATCCGGGTCAGGTCCGCGCTTTCGCTCGGCTGCGGAGCGGCGCGAGCCGCGAGCACCGAGCCGGCGAGGATGAGCGCGAACCCCACCGCGATCCCACCCGTCAGCGGCTCATGGAGGAGCAGAACGCCGAGGGTCACCGCCACGGCCGGGTTGACATATGTGATCACGGTCGCCCGCACAGGGCCGACCTCGGCGATGAGCGCGAAGAAGACGAGGAACGCGATGGCGGTGCAGACGACGCCCAGCGCCAGGGCCGCCGCGATGACCTCGCCCGACGGCCACGCGTGCGGCAGCTGGACCAGGGCGGCGGGCGCGTAGGCGACAGCGGCGAGGAGCAGTGAGCCGGCGATGACGCCGAGCGCCGGCAGGTCGCTCAACTTCCGGTTGATGATGTACGGTCCGGTCGCGTAGCAGATCGCGACGATGATGACCTCGCCGATGGCGCCGAAGGTGGAGGAGGACACGTTGAAACCGACGAGCACGCCGACCCCGACGAGACCGATGCACAGTCCGAGGATGCGTCGCCAGCCATGCCGCTCACCGCTTCGAGTCGCCACGCCGATGACGACGCCGATCAGCGGTACCGTTGAGACGAGCAACCCGGACAGCGAGCTCGAGATACGCAACTCCGCGTCGGAGAGCAACACCCACGGGATACCCATCTCGATGATCGTGTAGGCCACGATCCAGCCCCAACGCCGCAGGATCGGCCGGACCTGCACACGGGTGAGCGCGATCGGCACCAGCAGCAGGGCGCCGAGCAGGAAACGCACGAACACGAGGTCGACCGGGCCGAGGCCTCTGAGCGTCACCTTGATGAGCAGATACGGAATGCCCCAGATCACGCACATCGCGATGAAAAGCGCCAGCCCGCGTCTGCTCACGAGGAGATCTTCTACGCTGTGCGGCTCCTCATGACCGAGCACCCGCCCGTCCGCACCCCGAGCCCGCTGCTCCTCATGGTCTCGGCGCTCTTCGTGGCGGCGCTGGTCGCGTCAAACATCATTGCCGTGAAGATCGCGGCGGTTGGTCCGTTCTCGGTTCCGGCGGCGATCGTGATCTTCCCGCTCGCATATCTCTTCGGCGACGTGCTCACCGAGGTGTGGGGATACCGCGTTGCGCGCATGGTGATCTGGACCGGCTTCCTCGC
Source organism: Saccharimonadales bacterium (SeqCode) (assembly GCA_035532495.1). Lineage (GTDB taxonomy): Bacteria > Chloroflexota > Dormibacteria > Aeolococcales > Aeolococcaceae > Palsa-851. Next base: position 6,114 of record DATKQX010000082.1, on the reverse strand, counting down.
CAACATCGTCGTGGTGCTCTTCATCGCCGCGGCGATCGCGATTCCGGCCGATACTCACTACACCGACCAGGCGGCATACGCGCGCATCCTCGGCTCCACGCCGCGGTTGGTCGCAGCGTCGCTGGTCGCCTACCTGCTCGGCGAGTTCCTCAACGCCTTCGTGCTTGCCCGCCTCAAGGTCGCAACCCGCGGCCGGCTGCTCTGGATGCGCACGATCGGCTCGACGCTGATCGGCCAGGGCGTCGACAGCATCGTCTTCATCTCCCTCGCGTTCGCGGGGACGCAGCCCTTGACGTTGCTCATCGTCATCATTCGCGACGTGTGGGTCGTGAAAGTGCTCTACGAGGTCATCGCGACCCCGATCACCTACGCGATCGTGACCGTGCTCAAGCGGGTCGAGGGCGTCGATACATATGACCGGGACACGAAGTTCGCGCCCATCCCGCTTGCCGCGTTGCGCTCGCTGGTGCGCGGGGCGCAGTCGTGAGCGAGGAGCTCCACGGGACGCGCGCGATCCGCGAGGCGAGGCTCGTGGCGTTCGACAACCGCACGCGCGACCGCGAGTACACGATCCAGTTCACCATCCCCGAATTCACGTGCCTGTGCCCGATCTCAGGGTTCCCCGATTTCGCGACGCTGCACATCCGCTACGTGCCGGGCCCGCGCTGCGTCGAGTTGAAATCGATGAAGCTGTACATCAACGGCTTCCGCGACCGCAACGTCTATCACGAGGATGTCGTCAACGTCGTGCTCGACGACCTCGTCGGATTGCTTGCTCCGCGGTACTGCGAGGTGGTTGGCGATTTCAACGTCCGGGGCAACATCAAGACGGTGGTGCGCGCGCACCATCGAGACCGCGAATGGAGCGGTGAGGTCGGCCCCTGGTGGGCGGCCGGCGGAGTCCCGCCGCCGACGGTTTCCTAGCCTTCCGGAGGGGACAAGCGCGCGTAAGTGCGCAACCGTACACCGCAATCGCCGAATCGGGGGCATACTGCACGCCAACTTCCGGCGCCGCGCCACTCTCGGCAACTGCCCCACTCAACGTCTCAGCAACATTCTGAATGGCATCCACAACACTCCCCTCCGGCTGGTCGGTCCTCGCCACTCGCACCCGCGAGGATCTGCATCAGGCCCTGCTCACGACCACCTGCGAGCGTGCGTTCTGCGACGTGCCCGTCGACTGGTGGGACGAAGGCGCGGGAGTCTGGCGACCAACTTCGATCATCCGTCTCCTCGGCGGGGTCTGGGAGGTCGGCCGCGACGTCGAGGTGCTCGTCCCGAGCGCTGAAGGGACGTCGCTCCGCCGCGTGAGCATCGCCCATGTCCGCCTTTCCCGGCTGCTCACCGCCGGAGTGTCACGGCATTGGGTGGCCAGATATCAACGCCTCCTCGTGCTTCGGCTCGTCGAGCGCATGAACGTCCCCGACGACGAGCTCGACTCCCTCCGGCGCCTTGCAGCGCGCCTGCGCCACGAGGAGTCGCTCGCGTGCGACGTCTGGGCCACGGCGTACCAGGCGGGAGCGCCCGACGACGTCCGTTACGCTGCCGAGGTACCGCCGATCGCCGCCGACGCCGGGTGGGAACCTGTGCACGCGGGTGACGTCGCCACCCTCATCCGCGCTGCTGTGCGCATCCTCGCTGACGACCTGCTCCGGATTGACGCGTCCCTCGAGGAGGCAGGCGCCACCGCAGCCGAGCGGGCCGCGCACCCACTGCTCGCCGTGATCACGTCGCTGCTCCTGCGCTCGCCGGTGCTCGAGCTCATCGGCCGCCGGGCGGCATCCGACCCTCACCAGCGCTGAGCTCCGTCGTCAGCCGAGCGGGATCCGATCCTCGCCGGGTCTGAGCAACACCCGGACTGCCGCGTCCTCGCGGCAGTCCTCGCGGATCCGCAGCCAGAGGCGATCGCCGTCGATCTCGAACCCCTGCGCCGATCCGGCCAGCAGGGCGACCACCCGGGGGTCGATGGCGCCGACGCCGTCGAAGCGCGGGACCGGCGCGACCATTCGAAACGCCGGCCCCAACTCCGCCATGCGTCGTGTCCACGTCGCGATGGGGACGCGCGGCATCGGCTCGCCGAGCAGGGTTGCAAGCAGCAGGCCGAGAGCGCCGATCGTGGACCTGGCAGGTTCCTCGAGCCGGTCTGCCAGCGCGCGCTCGTGAACCAGCCCGGTGACCACGTCTCGAGCGCGCACTGCCGAATCGTCGGGCGGCACCGCCACCCAGGTCTCCCGTGCTCCCGCTCGCGCGGTCCAGTCGTCGCCGACGATCCGGCCGGGTTCGCGCTGCGCGGCTGCGCAGAGCATGGCGAGCCTGGTCGCGCCGGACGCAGCGGTGCCCGGCCCGAGTGACGTCTCCTCGTCCCAGGACCATGTGGCACGACAGACTTGGCCGTCCCGCACTGCCGCGACCGGCAGCGCCAACCGGCGCACGCCCATCTCCAGGGTGGCCGCGACCTCGCCATCGCCCAGAGTCCGCGGGGGATAGACCGTGCCGCCGATGGCGTCAGCCGCGATGCGCGCGAACCCGAGACCCCAGCGCTCACGTTCAGCGTGGCGCCGGGAGGTCTTGACCCTCACATCGTCGCCCCTCCGTCGCCACACGACGCGAAAGGTCGTCTTGTCGATCTCGAGGCGTACGCGCTCCGCACCATCGTGGCGTTCGGCGTTGACGGCAAGCTGCACGAGCACGAGTGCAGCCACCTCTGGTGCAAGCACCGGCCGAACCGCTCGGGTCAACACGTCGACCACGAGCCCGGTGCGGGCGGTGATGCCGGCATGTGCAAGGTCGACGACCTCGTCGGTGGTGCCCCACCCTCCGGCCTCACGACCCGCGACGAGACGCAGCGAGCCGGCGAGGATGCGCACCCGCTGCGCATGGGTCGCGTCCAGACCGTGTACAGCCGCGTCGATGGCGTCGAGGAGACGGCTCAGCACGGCGTCGCACAACTGCGATGCCGGCCGTGTGCGGACGACCAGACGCATGTTGCGAACCGGGTACGCGACGGCACCGGGCCCGGGACCGTCCCACTCGGGCGTGCGCGCGACCACATCGCCCGTCGCGTCGAGCAGGGCCGCCGCGAGTGGCAGCTCGGCGATCTCCGCGATGGTGAGGTTCACACCGTCTCGTCGGCGCTGGTTGAGCCCGCCGTGACCGTGACGCTGAGGCGGTACTTGCGATTGCCGTGGCTCACGAGCCGCACTGCGGAGTCGTGTTCGCGCAACCACTCGCCAAACCTGCGCACTGCCTTCGTCGACGTGTCGGAATGGAAGGTGACGATATCGGGATGATGGACGACGAGCCTGATCGCCTCGCGGTGGTGGTGCTGATCGAGGGTCGGTAGATGGACGACGACCGTGCCGTCGTGAATGCGCAAGTCTCCGACGGTGCGGTCGAGCATGCGGTCAACGCGCTCGAGGAGCGAGGCGTCGCCGTCGCGCTTGTCATGGAGCAGCGCTCGGGGGTGCGAACGTTGGATTTGACTGCGAACGTTGAACGCGTCGATGTTCTGCGAGTACACGATGACCGGACATTCGCGGAGCTCGCGCGCGAGTCGTGACAGCACGTCGCCGCTGCTCGCCGCCTGGTCGGGTGCCTTGCCGAGGTCCCAGTCCACGATCGCCAGCACGGGCCGGCTCGAGTACAGGTTGTTCTCGAGCAACGAGAGCGCGCGCGATGCGCTGCGCGCCGCGAGCGGATGGAACCGCTTGCGCGTGAAATGGGTTTGCAGACCCTCGAGAGTCTCGGCGTCGTCCTCCAGAATGAGGACCTCGGGGTTGGCCCTCACTGCGCCGCCGCGGCGTGCGTACACGGAACGAGCGCGATGCACGCGCTCGCGTCGCGCTCCGTGGTCCAGCCGGCATCAGCGCGCGCGAGCGCGGCGCCGGCACTTCGAAACGTGCGTGACGGCAGGGCGAACCCGCGCGGGTATGCACCGATGAGCGCATCCAGTGTCGCTCCGCGGAGCAGCGTGCCGTCACCGAGGTCGACGCCGCTTCCGGGAGCGAGACGCATGTCGCCGACCTTCGCTCCACACGCGTCCTCGACTGCCGCGAGCAATGGGGTGTGGCGGTCGAAACGCGCCGTATGGCTCGGAAGGCCGGCCGGTGCCGCGCCGAGCCACAACGTCAGCACCGGACGGGTCTGCAGCATGGACGCGAGCTCCGGAGTCAACGAAGCAGTCGAGCCGACCACCATCCAGGGCCACGGGAGACAGGCGCCCGCGACCTCTGCGGCGTCGTCGGGTCGTGCGTCACGTACCACCGCGATCCCGGCGGGCACCGTCTCACGGATGGCGACCGCAAGCTCGCCATCGGTCGTGATCACGACGATGCTGCGAACCCGGTCCGGCGCGAAAACGCCGAGCAGCAAGCGCGGATCATCGGACTCCACGAAGCACCCCTCCTCTCCCAGCCCGGCAAGGCGACGGAAATGTCCGTGCCCGCGGGAGGCCACCTCGATCATAGAGGTGGCGGTGCGGGTGCAGGGGGCGGGAACGCGGACACGGACACACCGCAAGGATCTGCCACCGGCGCGGACACCCCGCGGACAGACACGGCGGCTCGGGACGTGGCAGACTGAGCGCGGTATGTCGACCTCAGACGCCGGGCAGCCGGCCGCCACAGCGGGCCGGCTCGCGCTGACCGGGATCGTGCGCAGCCCCCTGGTGGATCGGGCAGGCGGGCGCCTCGGCCGGGTGGACGACGTGATCGCTCGCTTTGCAGAGGGTGGCTACCCTCCGGTCAAAGGTCTCGTCGGCCGCATCGCCGGGCGGCGACTGTTCATCCCGCGGGACCGGATCGCGGACATGCGCCCCGGGGCGGTGCAGCTGGCCGGCGAGGATCTCAACCTCGCGCACTTCGAGCGCCGCCAGGGCGAGGTCCTGCTCGGCGACGACGTGCTCGGGCGCCGGCTCATCAGCGTCGAGGCGGGGCGTCTCGTGGTCGCGCACGACATCGAGCTCAAGCTCGGCGACTCGGGATGGGTGGTGGCGGGTGTCGACACTCGAGCGCGCGGTCTGCGCGGCAGGCTCACCGCCCGGCGCGGTGATGGACAGGGATTTCTCGACTGGGCATCGATCGAACCCTTCGTCGGTCACGTCCCGACCTCGCGACTGCTCATGCCGTTACGCCGCCTGCGGCGCCTGCACCCCGCGCAGATCGCCGACCTCGTCGAAGCTGCCTCGCATGACGAGGGCGAAGAGATCATCTCCGCCGTGCATGGGGACCCCGAGCTCGAGGCCGACGTGTTCGAGGAGTTGAACACGGAGCATCAGGTCGAATTCCTGCGCGACAAGTCTGATGCGGAGGCCGCCGCCGTCCTCGCGGAGATGGGACCCGACGATGCGGCCGACCTCGTCACCGAGCTGGATCAGCCGCGCCGGGCACCGATCCTCTCGCTGCTGCCACCGTCGCAGCAGGCCAAGGTCCGAGCATTGCTCAGCTATGGGCAGAGCAGCGCCGGCGGACTCATGAGCACCGACTTCGTTTCGGTCGCGACGGACGCGACCGTCGCCGATGCACTTGCGGCGGTTCGCGCAGCCGACGTGCTGCCCCAGGTCTCCGCCGACGTCTTCCTGCTCGACGACGGACGGCTCGCAGGGTCGGTGCCGCTCGTCGACCTCCTGCGCGCCGAGGGCGGCACGCGTGTCGCCGAGCTTGTCGAGCACTCCAACGCGTCCGTCAACGTCGATGACGATTTCCCGGAAGTTGCGCGTCGTATGGCCGACTTCAACCTCACTGTCGTTGCGGTGGTTGAGGATGACGGTCGCGTGATCGGGGTGATCACGGTTGACGATGTCCTCGAGGCGATGCTTCCCAACTCGTGGCGGCGTCGCGCCGAAGCAGACGGGGACTGACGCCCGAACCTCTGGGTCGAGCGCGGGTTGTACACTCCGAAGACGGCAATCACGCACTCGGGGTGTATCAAAGCAATCATGGACGGCGGCGACAGTCCCCAGTCCCGGCAACATCGGGGCACGCCCGCGAAGAGGTGATCACCCAGTCGTGACCTCCTGAGCGGGCGGGCCCGCTCAGTCTTGCCGTCATCGGCGGTGGGAGGTCCGAATTGGCCCAGGAGAAGGCTCGCAAGCCGGTCGCCACGAAGGCGAAAGGC
>DATKQX010000081.1:0-5620 GCA_035532495.1 Saccharimonadales bacterium (SeqCode) | reverse complement strand
GGTCGCGGTAGGGACGCCCGTTGCCGGGCGCCCCCCGCGCAGATCCCAGCGTGCGGGACTACCGCACTGGGCTCCTGCCTTGGGTAATGGCGGCGAATCGCTGCTCGGGCCAGGGATGCAGGATTCGCGGTTGAGGTAGCCATTGATCAGCGAGACGCCCCATCCGCTTCCAGGTCAACCTGTTGCGCTGGCTGCGACGCCGAAGCGACTTGAGCCAGTGCTGGATGATCCCCTTGCGGAAGGCGCTGAGCGCCTCGATGTTGTCGGGCACCGCGTAGTAGTTGTAGTGCCCTTGCAGGACGCGGGCAAGCCAGCGACCCTGCTCTGGAATGGGCTGGTGCATACGCCTCGCCATCTCGCCCTTGACGGCGAGCAGCTTGGCGCGCACTCGCTTTGAGTCGGTGATCCGCTTGAGCTTGAACCGCCCCGTCTTCCGCGTCTTCCCGCAGATATGCGTGAAGCCGAGAAACTGGAACGTCTCAGGCTTGCCGAGCCCACGTGCCTTGCGATCCCGGACGGCGTGCCGTCCGAACTCGATCAGCCGTGTCTTCTCGGCATTCAGATCCAGACCGAACTTCGCGAGCCTGTCGCGGAGCTCCGCCCAGAACCGCTCGGCGTCCTCCCGATGCTCAAACCCCACCACGAAGTCATCAGCCCAACGCACGATGATCACATCACCGCGCGCGTTCCGAGTCCTCCATTGGTGAGCCCACAGGTCAAGGACGTAGTGCGCGTAGACGTTCGCGAGCATCGGTGAGGCCGATGCTCCTTGTGGAACGCCTTCCTCGAACGCCGTCCAGGACCCATTCTCAATGACCCCCGCGGCCAGCCACTTCTGGATCAGCCGCAGGACCCTCCTATCCGCGATCCGGTGCTCCAAGAACTTGACCAGCCACTGATGGTCGAGGCTGGAAAAGTAGTCGCTGAAATCAGCGTCGAGCACCCAGTTCACCTTCTTACCCACGATCCCGGCCGCGAGCGCATCCAACGCATGATGCGGGCTGCGCCCAGGCCGAAACCCGTAGGAGAACCCGAGAAAGTCCGTCTCGTAGATGGCGTTCAGCACCTCGACCAGCGCCCGCTGAAGGATCTTGTCCTCCAGCGCAGCGACACCAAGCGGCCGCAGCCGCCCATCCGGCTTCGGGATGAACACCCTCCGCGACGGTCTTGCCCGGTATGCGCCCCTGTGAACCCGAGCATGGAGATCCCGAAGGTTGCCCTCAAGATCCTGCCCGTAGTCCGACCACGTCACCCCGTCCACCCCCGGCGCGGCCTTCGGCCGAAGCGCGAAGTACGCCATCCTGAGGCGATCGACATCGACGTGGTGCAGGAGCGCGGTGAATCGCGCTTCCTTGTCCGTTGCTGCCATTCGGCGCACACGACCAAGCTCACTGAGCGCGCCTTGCCCGGCACTGAGTCCGGGGCGCGTTTCGCCGATCGTGTTCCCCTTGGCTGGTCGCCTTCCCTCCACCGCCTCCGCCGCCCCACCTTGGGCTTTGTTCGGCAGCTTCCCAGGTAGTACGCGACCATCCGACTTCTCACGACCGTGCATCACGGGATTACGGCCTCGGCCTTCCCCGCACGACCCGCCTCTCCATCACGACAGGCGGGTGACCGTGAGATCTCCCGGTTCTCAGCATGAAGAGATCACGCGCATGCACGGGTTCTCCGACCCCGCGGGGTCCGATGACGGCTCGCGAAAACGCCGCCACCGATGTTGCCTTCCGCTGATCCACAGCACGTCGGCACCCCGGTATTGCCTATTTCGAGGCTGCATGACCGGCCTGCGCGCACCCCGTAGCCAACGCTTCGCTGCGCCCTCACGGGTCGCCAACGCATGGACGGGGCCACCGCGATTCGCTAGATCTTCGATGTAGGACTCTTCCATTCCCTTCTTTCATGCCGGTTGTCCGGCGCTTTCGTGGATCCAGGCTTAGCTGCGTTGGCCTGTGCGTACGCGGCGTTGACGAGCTTGCGAATGTTCTCGCCGTTCTTGCCCGGCGCCGCTCGGCGGACGAAGAACGCTATACGCGCCTTGGCGTCGTCGATGCCGGGCTCATCCTCGCCCGCTGGCAGATCGCGCTCCGCATCAAAGACCATGCGACCGAGCCAGGTCAGAATCTTCATGCACTGCAAGCCAACGCCGTTGAATGCGTCCGCGTCGTCGGCCTCACGGAACAGCTTGCGCAGCCGTCGCATCTGGTCGTCGATCTGCGGCCAGCCAGTCGGACCGTCGGCGACCCCCTCGGCCAGCTCGTGTGTGGCAGCGTCGATGTCCTCCAGCGCTCGGCGTACGGGCGCAAACAGCTCAGCGATGAACGAGCGACGATGGTGCCACTGCGGCATGTCGCCCTCGGCCCAACGCCCATGCCACCGCCACAGGTCGTCGAAGTGGTTGGGATAGTCGATTTCGAGGCGACGAAGTACAGCCCTGAGCGCGCGGTGCTCGCGCTTGTAATCGGCGTTGACGCTCTTGATTTGCGGTCCGCCTGTCGCAACGCTAATCATCAACGATGCGACCTTGTCGGTCAGGATTAGAGCGGCCTCGGCGTCGGGCACCGATGATTCGCCACGACGCATAGCTTCGATCTCATCAGCAGACGTCTCGTCATCGTCGTCATCGAGAAAGCCAAGAGCCACCAGCCAAGGATAGGTCGTCCACCGTGGGGACAAGGCGTGCGCGGGCACGGCCTCGCTTTTGCCAGGCGAATGCGGCGCTCGCGGTCGATGACGCCTCGGACCCCTCCTGAGCAGCGGGCGCATCGCGACGACCGCGTTGGCTCTCCTGCTTTGACGCCGGTGGAGGCATCTCGGCAGCGTTCGGACCGTTCCCCTTTGCGCGTACTGCGCGACGGTTAACGCTCCGGCTCCGACTGCGGTCACGGTGGTCCCCGCGTTAGCCGCGGTTGCCGTCGTCCCAGGGCTACTCGAGCTCGCGCGCTGCCGAAACCGCGAAGGGCGGCACTTCGCGCGTCTTGGCTCGCGGGTCAGGGTTGAGCTCGATGCCGCGCTTGCTCAGGCCACGGCAGGCGTCAACGCTAGTGCGAAAACAGGCGGAACCTCCACTGGGCTTCCCCAAAAAGGTGGGTGACTACTTACCGTCGGTCGAGATCGAACCGGTCGAGGTTCATGACCTTGTCCCATGCGGCCACGAAGTCCTGCACGAGCTTGTCTGCCGAGTCGTCGGAGCCGTAGACCTCCGCGATCGCGCGAAGCTGGGAGTTCGAACCGAACACGAGGTCGACTGCGGTACCAGTCCACTTCGCCGCGCCCGTCTTGCGATCGCTGCCCTCATAGACGCCTCCCGTAGACTCGGATCGCTTCCACTCAGTGTCCATGTCGAGCAGGTTCACGAAGAAGTCGTTCGTCAACGCTCCGGGCCGGTCGGTGAACACGCCGTGCTCGGACTGCCCGAAGTTGGCGTTCAGCGCGCGCAGGCCGCCAACGAGCACCGTCATCTCGGGAGCGGTCAGCGCCAGCAGGTTGGCCCGCTCGGCCAGCAGATGCTCGGCGGGCAACGCCTGGCCGGCCTGGAGGTAGTTGACGAACCCGTCGTGCTTCGGCTCGAGCACGGCGAACGACTCGACGTCGGTCTGCTCCTGCGAGGCGTCCGTGCGCCCCGGGGCGAACGGAACGGTCACGGCGTGTTCGGCGTCCTTGGCCGCTTGCTCGACCGCGGCGCATCCGCCCAGCACGATCATGTCGGCGAGTGAGACCCGCTTGTTGCCAGACTGCGAGGTGTTGAACTTCTGCTGGATCGGCTCCAGCGTGTCCAGCACGCTCGCGGTCGCGGCGTTGACCTCCCAGTCCTTCTGCGGCGCCAGGCGAATCCGCGCCCCGTTGGCACCGCCGCGCTTGTCCGTGCCGCGGAACGTCGCGGCCGACGCCCACGCGGTGCCGACCAGCTGGGAGACCGACAGCCCCGTGGCGAGGATCTGGCTCTTCAGCGCGGCGATGTCCTCGTCGCCGACCAGCTCGTGATCGACGGCGGGGACGGGGTCCTGCCACAGCTGAGGCTCGGCGGGAACCAGCGGACCGAGGTAGCGCGAGACGGGCCCCATGTCGCGGTGGGTCAGCTTGTACCACGCCTTCGCGAACGCGTCGGCGAACTCGTCCGGGTTCTCGTAGAAGCGCCTGGAGATCGGCCCGTAGATCGGATCCACCTTCAGTGAGAGGTCCGTCGTGAGCATTACCGGGGCGTGGTGCTTGGACGGATCGTGGGCATCGGCAACCGTGCCCTGCGCGGAGGCGTCGTTCGCGGTCCACTGGTTGGCGCCGGCGGGGCTCTTGGTCAGCTCCCACTCGTACTCGAACAGGTTGGTGAAGAAGCTGTTGTCCCACTTCACCGGGGTGGCGGTCCAGGTCCCCTCCAGCCCGCTGGTCCAGGCATCGGCGCCGTTGCCGTTGCCGACGGAGTTCTTCCAGCCCAGGCCCTGCAGCTCGAGCGGGGCGGCCTCAGGGTCGGGACCGATGTGGTCCTCGGTGACGGCGCCATGGGTCTTGCCGAACGTGTGGCCGCCGGCGATCAGCGCAACCGTCTCCTCGTCGTTCATCGCCATGCGAGCGAACGTCTCGCGGATGTCGCGGGCTGCGGCAAGCGGATCCGGGTTGCCGTTCGGACCCTCCGGGTTGACGTAGATCAGGCCCATCTGCACCGCGCCGAGCGGCTGCTCAAGCTCCCGGCGGCCGCTGTAGCGCTCATCGCCGAGCCACGTGTGCTCGGGCCCCCAGTAGATGTCGTCGGGCTCCCAGGCGTCCTCCCGTCCACCGCCGAAGCCGAACGTCTTGAAGCCCATCGACTCCAGTGCGCAGTTGCCGGTGAAGATCATCAGGTCGGCCCAGGAGATCTTGTTGCCGTGCTTCTGCTTGATCGGCCACAGCAACCTGCGGGCCTTGTCGAGGCTGACGTTGTCCGGCCAGCCGTTGAGGGGAGCGAAACGCTGGGCTGCCGCGCCGCCTCCGCCCCGGCCATCGGTGATCCGGTACGTGCCGGCGCTGTGCCACGCCATCCGGATGAACAGCGGACCATAGTGGCCGAAGTCCGCCGGCCACCAAGGCTGCGAGTCCGTCATCAGCTCCATGAGGTCCTGCTTGAGCGTGTCGAGGTCGAGCGTCTTGAACGCCTCCGCGTAGCTGAACTGCTCGCCCATCGGATTGGACTCGGGGGAGTGGTGGCGCAGAACCTTCAGGTTGAGCTGATTCGGCCACCAGTCCCGGTTGCGCCAGCCTTCCTCCGGTGTGTGTACGAATGGGCACTGGCCCTTGCTATCGGTGACAGCCACGTCTGTTCCTCCTCTTTCTCAATGGTTGACTTTCGATGATTGGTCCTTCGTAGTCGCCGCTGGTCGTAGACCCAATAGCATGCCGCTCTGTCCGTCTCGCACGTCGCGGATCCTGCGGTCAGCCGTCCGCCACGACCGCGGAGGCCGCGACGCATTCGGGACAGCGACCCCAGTAGATGACCTCGGCTTCGTCGATCTCGTAGCCGGAGTCGGCGGGTGCTGTCAGGCGGGGGGCGTAGCCCACGGCACAGTCGGTGTCGACCATCCGGCCACACGTTCGGCAGATGAGATGGTGATGGTTGTCCCCGACGCGCTCCTCGTAGCGGGGCATACCCATG
>DATKQX010000080.1:0-25424 GCA_035532495.1 Saccharimonadales bacterium (SeqCode) | reverse complement strand
CTCGATCACCGGGATGGCGCGCATGTCGTTGCAGCCGGCGGCGGGTGCGCACGGCGAGTGGACGGGATTGCGCATGATCCAGGCGTATCACGCAGCGCGCGGCGACACGGCGCGGACGCGAGTGCTCATCCCGGACTCGGCGCACGGCACCAACCCGGCGTCCGCTGCAGCATGCGGCCTCGACGTCGTCACGGTGAAGAGCAACCACGACGGCACGGTCGACGTCGCCGACTTCTCGCAACACCTGGACGACACGGTCGCCGCGGTGATGCTCACGAACCCCAACACGCTCGGCGTCTTCGAGAAGGACATCGTGGAGATCGCGCGTCTCGCGCATGAGGCGGGCGCGCTGGTCTACTACGACGGCGCCAACCTCAACGCGCTCGTCGGTGTCGCGCGTCCGGGCGACATGGGCTTCGACGTCGTGCATCTCAACCTGCACAAGACATTCTCGACGCCGCACGGCGGCGGCGGACCCGGCGCCGGCCCGGTCGGGGTCGGCGAGCGGCTCATCGACTTCCTGCCGACGCCGACGGTGGAACGCGACGGCGATCGCTTCTTCCTCGACTACGACCGTCCAAAGAGTGTCGGCAAGGTGCGCTCGTACTACGGCAACTTCGGGATGCTCGTGCGCGCGTACGCGTACATTCGCGCGTACGGCGATCATCTGCCATGGATCGCCCGCGACGCGGTGCTCAACGCGCGCTATCTGCAGTCGCAGCTCAAAGGCCTCTTCGCAATGGCCGTCGAGACGCCGTGCATGCACGAGTTCGTCGCGACGACGCACGGCGGCCGCGTCGAAGGCCTGCGCGCGATGGATGTCGCCAAGCGCCTGCTCGACTACGGCGTGTACGCGCCGACGGTGTACTTCCCACTGACGGTTCCGGAAGCACTCATGTTCGAGCCGACGGAGACGGAGTCGAAGCAGAGCCTCGACGGTCTGGCCGCGATCTGTACATCAATCGTCGAGGAGGCGGAGCGTGATCTCTCGTTCGTGCAGGCGGCTCCGCACGAGACACCGGTGAGCCGGGTTGATGAGGTGCTCGCGGCGCGTCACCCGGTGTTGCGGTGGTCGCCGTGACGACGGCGATCGACACGACGCTGCGTGACGAGCTTCGCGAGCTGGTCGCGGATCGCGCTTTCACGTATGGGGATTTCACGCTGACGAGCGGACGCAGGAGCGACTACTACGTCGACGGCAAGCAGGTGACCCTCGACGGCCGAGGCCTGTACCTCATCGCATGGTTCGCGCTGCAGCACTGCCGGCAGCACGACATCGACGCCATCGGTGGCTTGACCCTCGGAGCGGATCCCATCGCATCTGCGGTGGTCGCGTTGAGCGGCGAAACTGAGCGACCGCTGACCGCCTTCATCGTCCGCAAGGAGGTGAAGGCGCATGGGACCGCGCGCACGATTGAAGGGCCGAATCTGCATGCCGGGCAGCGGGTCCTGCTCGTCGATGACACGCTGACCACAGGCGGGACGTTTCTGCAGGCGAGCGAGGCCGTCCTGACGACAGGTGCGACGATTGTCGGCGCGTTGTGTGTCGTCGACCGCGAGGAGGGCGGCCGCGAGGCCCTCGAAGCCGCGGGGATCACGCTCCACGCGCTCTTCCAACGTCACGAGTTCAGTCCTCGACAGTCCGTGTCGTAGCTGCGCGTCGTTTCACCCCGCGCTACGGACCGCCGTTGTACTCGACCTCCTGCGTCGTATCACGAATCTCGAGGAAGACGTGCTGTCCGGATGGGACGTCGTGGCCCGCGAACTCCCCGGTCGCCGGATCACGCAGGAGCACCTGACTGCCCCCGGTGAGCTTGCGGGTGACCATCGTACCCTTGAACGTCCACGTCACAGCCGCGCCCGCGTGCGCACGGCTGAGCGCTGCGAGCGGACCCGTGGAGCTCCCGCCGAACGCGTAGAATCCGGTGCCGCCCGGACCCGTGAGATTCCAATAGCAGACGGTGTCACCGGTTGGGACGTACGTCACGTCGTCAGGGCATGCGGTCGTGAATGCGACGTTGATCCCGAGCGACGGCACCGCGATGTTCCCGGCGACTGGAAAGGGCGTCGGAACCGGCGTCGGTGCGGGTGTCGGCGTCGGTGCGGCGGTTGGTGTCGGTGTGGGGATTGGGGTCGACGCGGGTGTCGGCGTTGCTGTCGGTGTCGGCGTGGCCGTTGACGTCGATGCCGCCGCACCGCAGCCGGCCACCATCATGGTTCCCCAAAGCATCAGAATCGGAATCGAGCTATGTCGCATGGTGACTGGAAAACGCCACGTCGAAAAGCCGGTTACGGGCAATGAGCGGCGGCGACGAGGGATCACGCGTCCGGCGATGTCCCGGGGGAGGATCCCGGGACGATCGCGAGGCTGATGAAGGGGTCATGACGATGGGCAACGACCTTGCAAGGGTCGCGTTGGCGCAACTGGATGCATTTATCGGCGTCTGGCACATGCAGGCGTCCTTTCCGCAGGCTCCGCCCGTGCACGCTGGGACCGGCGACGACGATGCAGCCTCCGAAGTGTTCGAATGGGCGCTCGGCGGGCGGTTCGTGATACAGCGCTCGACAGCCCCGCATCCTGCTCCGGATAGCCTGGCAATCATCGGATTTGACCCCGACACCGCGAGCTACTCCGAGCCAGGCTCCGTCAGAGCCCCAGCGCTGTCTTGGCGATGATCTCCTTCATCACCTCGTCCGTCCCGCCGCCGATGCGAATGAGGCGCGAGTCGCGGAAGAAGCGCGAGACGCCGGTCTCGGCCATGTAGCCCATGCCGCCGTGGAGCTGCAGGCACGCGTCCGCCACCATCGTCGTCACGCGGCCGACGAGCAGCTTGGCCATCGATATCTCGGTGACGGGGTACTCCTCCCTGTCCCAGCGTTCGGCAATGCTGTAGACGAAGGTCTTCGCGACAGTGATCTCCGTGTACAGGTCGACGAGCTTGTGGCGGTTCACCTGGAACTTGCCGATCGGGCGTCCGAACGCCTCGCGTTCCTTGCACCAGGCAAGCGTCTCCTCGAACGCCACCTCGGCACCGGCGATCGAGCCCGCGGACCCGATGAGGCGCTCACCCTGCAGCTCCCACATGAGGTTGTAAAAGCCCTGGCCCACCTCGCCGAGAACGGCCTCGTCGCCGACCTCGACGTTGTCGAACGAGAGCTCGGCGGTGTCGCTGGAGTGCATTCCGAGCTTCTTCAGCTTGCGTGACACGGTGAACCCGGGTAGGTTCTTGTCGACGAGAAAGAGCGTGATCCCGTGCGCGCCGTCCTCCTGGCTGCCTGTGCGCGCCACGAGGAGGATGAAGTCGCAGCGCACGCCGTTGGTGATGTAGAGCTTGCTGCCGTTGATCCGCCAGTGACCGTCGACGCGCTCCGCGCGGGTGCGGATGTTGGCGACGTCGCTGCCGGCATCGGGCTCGGTGATACCGAGTGCCGCAATCTTCTCGCCGCGGATCGCCGGGGCCAGGTAGCGCTGCTTCTGCTCCTCGGTACCGAATTTGAGGATCGGGGGTGTGGCCATCTCGGTGTGGACGCTGATCGCCATGCCGACGCCACCCGACCCGCAGCGCGCCATCTCCTCCGCCAGCACGATGGCGCTGAAGTAATCGCCGCCCTGGCCGCCGTACTGCTCGGGGTAGCGCAGCCCGAGCAGGCCCAGCTCCCCCATGCGCGGGAAGACGCTGTCGGGGAAGTACTCGGCCGCCTCCCACTCGTCGGCGTGGGGGCGCAGCTCCTTGGCGACGAAGTCGCGAATCGTCTCGCGGAGCGCGTCGTGCTCGGCCGTGAAAGGCATTGCGCCTCCTCCGTGGGGCTGCGCGGCGCGCTTGACCCGCATGCCAATTCTGTCACCGCCCGAGTGGGGCGGGGAAGTGTCCCTAGGATGAGGGCGATGCCTCGAAGCCGATCCCCGCTCCTCCTGTTTGCGAGCGTCGGCGCGCTCATGCTCGCGGCGTGCTCAGGAACGGCAGCGGCCACGCCGACGCCAACGCACCCCCCAACCGCGACGCCGTCCCCCACCCCGCTGCCGCCGGATACCCTGACGGTGTCGGTCCTCGCCAGCGGCGTCGGCACCTTCGACCTCGCGGCGTTCCCGGTCGCCAACCTCAGGAACAACGCCTCGAGCCACGGCGCGGCGATGGTAAAGGCGCATTTCGTGACCCACAGGTCCGGCAAGACCCTCGGGTCACTCGAGTCGATCGCGGTGAACCTCGGTCCAGGCGAGGCGCTCGCGGTCAGCGCCGATTGCACGGATGCCTGCGACGGGGCAACGAGCGTCAGCGTCACGGTCACCGTCGGCTCCTGGCCGATCGACGTCGGTCCGATCTTCACGACAGCGGCGGCCGCGTACTCGTGCTCGCCGTGCCGCACCGGTCACGGATTCGGCAACGTCAAGGGGACCCTGAAGCCCTCCGTCAGTCTCGTCTCAGGCAGCCCGGTGGTGGCCTTCGCGGTCTGCCACAACGCCGGCGGCACGATCCTCGGAGGTGGCACCGGGGAGTTCGTCTGGCCGGGCGGGACGAGTTTCGCGGTCGACGTTCCGGTCGTGCTCAACGCTGCTCCATCCTCGTGCGCGCTGGGAGCGTCCTCCGGCTGGTAGGACGCGTTCGCGCGGTTTGAGCGACTTGCAGCCGGCACTGACGGGTGTGGTACGGTCGCCGGCGGCTCAGGGCGCCAGTTGTCTCCGCGAGGTGAGCCTCCAGGGGGACAACAGGGGTCGAGCCGTCGCGCAAGCCCCGGCAAGGGGAGATCTGCCGGGAGCCCAACCAGACAGGAGACCTCCACGATGCATATGCCCAAACGGGCACGTGGCCTCGTTCTCGGCTGCCTGATGATGGTGGCCGGGCCGGCGACCGCTGTGCTCATCACGACTCCATCACAGGGTCTCGCGGCCTCAGCGTCCCTCGTTCGGTCGTCTGTGGGTGAGGTCGATCGCGCCACCAACGTCATCCACTACCAGATGATGCTCCGGGTCCGGGCGCCCATCCTGCCGAGCTCGTATCGCCCGCAGCCCCCCGTCGTCCGCGCTCACCCCCATCACGCAGCACCGCGCTTCGTTGTGCCCAAAGGCCTCTCCGTGAGCCAGGCTCAGGTCGTGGCGGACATCACCGCCGCAGCCGAGAGGTACGGCGTGAGCGTCTCCTGGATGCTCAAGACCGCGAACTGCGAGTCGCACTTCCACTGGAACTCGGTGAACCCACGCGGTCCGTATATCGGCGTCTTCCAGTTCCTCATGTCCACGTTCATCGCCAACGGGGGCACCGCCGCATCGATCTGGGACCCCGCGGCGCAGGCCAACATCGCGGCCAAGATGTTCGCCCACGGTCAGTCCCACGAGTGGTCCTGCGCCTGAATCGCTGACAGGGGCGTCAAACTCACCTCGTGAGCAGTGGCCTGGGTTCCGGCGACGTCGGATCGGGAGAGCACCTCCGTGAGACACCGACTGCGCGCCGGACGATCTACAGCGGCCGTCTTCTGACCATCCACGAGGACGAGGTTCGCCTGGTCGACGGGACCCCGGCGCATCGCGAGGTCGTCGCGCATCCCGGAGCAGTCGCCATCGTCGCGATTGACGATTCGGACCGCGTCGTGCTCGTCCGGCAGTGGCGCCACGCTGTCGGTCGCGCACTCTGGGAGTTGCCGGCCGGCACCCGTGACCCCGAGGAGCCGCCCGATCACACGGCCCGGCGCGAGCTCGCGGAGGAGACCGGGCTGCGGGCGGCGGGCCTTCGATCGCTCATCTCGGCGCCGCTGACACCCGGGTACTCGACCGAAGTGATGCATTTTTTTGTGGCAACCGGGCTCACTGAGGGCCCGACCGAACGCGACGTCGACGAGCGGATGGACGTCGAGCACCTCGGCCGCGCTGCGGTGGCGGATCTCATCCGTGCCGGCGATGTGGACGTCAAGACGATTGCCGGCCTGGCGCTCGCAGGCTGGAGCACCCCCGTCGATGGCTGACCCGCTCGAGGACGGCGCCGAGGCGGATCGGCTCATTGCTCGCGCCATCGAATCCGTCCTCGACGCTGTGCCCGAGATCCCCGGCACGGACCTCATCGCAGCCGAGGTGAGCCCGAAGGCGCAGCCCTGGGCGGAGACGGCCGCCCCACCCGGCGACAAGCGACCACTCGAGTCCGTGCTCGCGGCGTTGGAGGCAAAGGTCGCCGCGACGCCGGGCGCCCGAGCTGGGCACCCAAGCGAGCCGTCCCCTGGCGTTGCCTATCTCGAGAAGCTGTCGCAGGGCCCGAAGTCCGGCGCCCCCACCGGAAAACGGCCGAAGCGGCGCTGGCAGGGTGGACGCAAGCGCCGCGGAGGCCGCGGGGGTCGCGGCGGCGGAGGTGGCGGCTCGGCCCCTGCGTGAGCAAGATCGCAGGAGAGACGGCACGCGCACTCCAAGGCGTCCTCTTTGACTATGGCGAGACGCTGGTCGAGTTCGTTCGGCCCGATGCCGCGCTGGCTGCCGCGGATGCGCAGATCGCGGCCCTCCTGGTTGCCTCCGGGCACGGCAAGCTGACGGCTGACGGAGTGCGGGCAGCAGTCCTCGACAGGGTCGAACGAGACGTCGTGGAACACCAGCGCCGTGGCGAGCTCCGCGAAATCAGCGTGGTGGACGCCTCGCGCGTGGCCTATGCCGAAGCGGGCCTCGAGCTCGACGACGTCCTCCTCGACGAGGTGCTGCGCATCGAGCAGGAGGCGTGGTGGCAGGGCGCCAGCCTGGACCCGGCCGCGCTGCCGCTGCTCGACGGGCTTCGGCAGGACGGCCTGCGCGTCGGTCTCTGCTCCAATGCGCCATATCGCGTTCCCTCCCTGCACGCGCAGCTTGCCTACGTCGGCCTGGACGCTCACCTCGATACGGTCACGTTCTCCGCTGAGGTCGGATGGCGCAAACCATCGCCGCGCATGTTCGCGGCGGCGCTGGCGGCGCTCGGCACCGACGCTGCGCGCACCGTGATGGTGGGCGACAGCGAGGCCCACGACATCGCCGGTGCGCACGCTGCCGGAATGCGCGCAGTGCTGCTGCGCAGGAGCGGCGGAGACGTAACCAGCGAAGCCGATGGTGTCATCGATGCACTCGGCGATGCGCCAGGTGCGTTTCGTGGCATCGGCCTATACTGGGGTTGAAGGTGGAATTCAAGGAGTACGTCAAAGAACGGTGTGCGGAGAGGGGAATTTCCTTACATCGACTCGCGCTTCTGTGCGATCTCAACCAGATCTACTTCTACCAGAGCGTCAACAAGAACAAGGACAATCCGCCGCCCTGGGTGCTGCGTCGCGCCGCTCCGCACCTGGCGGTTCCGTACATGGAACTGATGATTCGCGCAGGCTACGTGCGTGAGGCGGACATCGATGAGTGGAGGCAGCACAACACCGGCGCCTGACCAGGCACGGCACGGGCTGCGACGGTGACGCAGCGCTCGATCATCCACCTCGATCTCGACGCGTTCTATGCGTCCGTCGAGCAGTTGCGCCGCCCCGACCTGCGCGGACGCCCGGTGATTGTCGGTGGAGCGCCCTCCGCAGACGGAAGCCCGCAACTCCATCGCGGTGTGGTGAGTGCAGCCTCGTACGAGGCTCGCGTGTTCGGTGTGCATTCCGCGATGCCGCTCGTCATCGCGGTCCGGCTCTGCCCGCACGCTGTCATCGTGCCGGTTGACTTTCGCGCGTATCGCGCCGCGTCGAAGTCGGTGTTCGACGTCGCCCGCGACTACACACCGATCATCGAGCCACTCTCGCTCGATGAGGCATTCCTTGAGGTCACCGGATCGACGCGCCGTTTCGGCAGCGCGCGGCACATCGCCGAGGCGATCCGCCACCGCATCCTCGAGGCCACCGGGCTCCATGCGTCGTTCGGTGTTGCAACGTGCAAGACGGTGGCGAAGATCGCCTCGGACCTGCGCAAACCGCGCGGCTTCGTGGTCGTCGATCCCGGCGACGAGGCCGCGTTTCTCGCGCCACTGCCGCTGCGTCGGCTGCCGGGGCTCGGTCCAGCGGCGGAGCGCGCGTTGAACGGTCTCGGCCTCACGACCTTGGGGCAGCTCGCGGCGCTGCCGCTCGACACCGTGCAGCGCCGGGTGGGACGTGCCTCCGGGACATCATTGTGGGAGCGGGCGCAGGGCATCGACACGGCATCGGTGTCGGTGCCCGGGGCGCCGAAAAGCGTTTCCAGAGAAGAGACATTCGCCCGCGACGTTGTCCAGCGATCCGCCCTGCACCTGCGCATCGCGGAGCTGGCGAGCGACGTCGGCGCACGCTTGCGCACCGGTGGATG
This sequence comes from Saccharimonadales bacterium (SeqCode), assembly GCA_035532495.1. Lineage (GTDB taxonomy): Bacteria > Chloroflexota > Dormibacteria > Aeolococcales > Aeolococcaceae > Palsa-851. The sequence continues at coordinate 17,161 of DATKQX010000080.1, read as the reverse complement.
GACGGCGCGAACGGTGACGCTGAAACTGCGGTACGCGGACTTCACGACGATCACGCGACAGGAGACGCTGCCGTCGGCGACCGCGACCGACACCACCGTGCGCGATGCCGCCGTCGCGCTGCTCGAGACCGCGTGGTCGGGTGATGCTGTCCGTCTGCTCGGTGTCGGTGTCAGCGGGCTCGAGGAAGCACCGCAGCTCGACCTGTTCGCGCGACCCGCCGACGACCGCATCGACCGCACCCTCGACAGCCTGCGCGAACGCTTCGGGCACGACTCAATCCGGCGCGGCACCGGAGACGGCTTGCACGATCTCGACTGGCGGGGCGACGACCTGCGGCGCTGAGGCAGCGCGCGAGCGATGCCGGCGGCTACTCGTCCTCATTGATGTCGTCGAGGTACTCGACGATCTCGCTGTCATAGCGCGAGCGCGCCTCGTGCAGCATGCCCGCGACGATGGCAACGCGCTCGTCGGGCCAGCCCAGCTGCGCCGCGAGCTCAATGGCCGTCGCGTCGCGGCCAAGCTCATGGCGCGACCGCACCTCCGCCGTCTCGTATGTCTGCGCATCGCGAATGAATGCCTCGGCGCTCGCCCGATCAAGCGCAGCGAGTTCGATCATGTCGTCCATGTGCGCGCCGACGAGCTTGGCGACGAACTGGTTGAGGCCCGACGCCGGACCACCGCGGCCGGCGTACTCGGTGACGGCGATGACGCTTGCGATCGCCGCCTCCTGGGCGAGGTCGCCGACCTCGACGCCCCGCCCGCGGCGCGCGCCGGCCTGGTCGAGGATGGCCTTCAGCTGATGCTCGACGAGCCGGTCGAGCGCCGGCCCTTTGCCGAGCTCGCGGACGGTCGTCAGCAGCGCGGCGGTCTCGCCCTCGGTGAGCGGAGGGAGCGCCTTCGCCTGTTCGACCAGGATCTCCGGGGTGTCGATCTCTCGCGCGGTCATCGCGCGGCAGTCGTCACATCGTCCTTGCGTCCGAAACGCGCCGCCAGTTGCTCGCATGCGCGAGCGGTCTCACGTCGCGCCGGTCCCTGCGACGCCATCTCGACCGCGCCCGAGAACGGACGCCCGCTCACGGAATAGCGCGCGGCCATGGTCACCGAGCAGCCGCCGCCGACCTTCTTGACGCTGACCTCGAGGGTGAGATCGAGACCCTCCTCGAGGACGAGCACCATGTGCTTCGGTGGGGTGAGCTCGCTGCAGACGAGCACGCCGCGCATATGGCGGCCGACCAGGCCTGCCTCGACCTCGTAGCGCGCACCCACGCCGCCCGACGGTCCCCCGATGTGGCGGAGGCGGCGGATGGCCGGGAGCCAGTCGGCGTGCTCGATGTCGGCGACCACCGCGAACGCCTCCTCGGGCGGTACTGGCAACGTGACGTCGGCTCGTGTCTGAATCATGTCGGCGTCCCTAGTACATCACTGTCGCGAAGACGTCCGCCGGCCTGAACCCGAGGCGCGCGTACACACGCTGCGCAATCACGTTGTACTGGTTCACGTAGAGGCTGCAGCGCGGAACCTCCAGGAACACCTGCTCGCAGACCGCGGCGAGCCCGGCGCGGGCGATGCCCTGTCCGCGGTGCTGCGGCGCGGTGTACACGCCCTGGATCTGCACGACATCCGGCGTCCACGCTGACAGCTCGGCCTTGAAGACCACTTCGCGATCGCGCATCCACACCCAGCTCCAGCGTCGATCGATGAGGCTCAGCATCCGGTTGCGCCACGCGGGTGCGTCCACCGCGAGCGGATCGATGCCCATCTCCTCGCGATGCATGCGTGCGGCGGCGAGGATGAGCGCCTCGAGGTCGCCGCGTGCGGAGAGTCGCACCTCGGTCGACGCGGTCCCGCGCAGGTCCCCCCTGTCGAGAACGAGGAGTGGCTGCGGATCGCGCAACTCGCGCGCAGGCCGTGGCGGGCGAAACGCGTTGTGCAAGGCCATGACCGACTCGCGATGGCCGACGACCATGCGCGGTTGCGCGCTTGTCGCGAGCGCCTGCGCCAGCGGCTGCGCCGCGCCGGCGTCGGGAATGTACGGCACCACCAGCGACCAGCCAAGCACGACCGCCGTCAGCTCGGCCTCGTCGAAGGCGCCCCACCAGTCGCCGACCTCGAATCCGAGGCGAAGCTCGCTGCGGAGATACACGTTGGTGATCGGTTCGCGGTCGATCAACGTGGACAGTTGTGCCGAATGCGCGGGACCGAGCCGTGTGACCCGGAGCGCGGAGCTTGTCGCCATGCCTGGGATTGTGCCCCGATCGGACGCTGCTCAGTTTGCATACCTCGGCTATCCTCGACTGCGTGACCCACCGCTCGCTCCGCACGCGCGCCCTGGCGGTGGGGTCGGCTGCAGCGACAGTCCTGCTGAGCGCGTGCGGCGCGCCGGCCGCGACGGTGACCCCTTCGTCGAGCACGTCGCCGTCCGCTGGATCCGCACCCCATCCGTTCAGCGCGACGGGGTTCAGCACCGTCGTTCCTGCCGGGTGGAGCGACGATACGGCGAGCCGGAGCGCGGTGGCGTCAGTGAGTGGCTCGGGCCCTGTCGTCTTGCTGTTCGAGGCGATCGACGGCGGTCACATCGATGTCCGCACCGCGCCGCAACCGATCGCTGACGATCAGCTCGCCCAGTATCTCGAGAGCGTGAGCCAGAGCGGCGCAACGAACTTGAGCACAGCCGAGCCCGTCAACATCGACGGCGTCTCCGGCGTGATGATCACGTACAACCTCACGCCGTCCCCGGGGGTGACCGCGAAGGATGAGGACATGGTGGTCAACCAGGGCGGCGACACGTACGACATCGTGCTCAACACCGCCGCTGCCAACTTCTCCGCTGACCAGGCGGCGCTGCAAACCGTTCTCAACAGCTGGAAGTGGGCGTGAGAGCGCCTTCCCGTAGGATCAGGCGATGCTGGTCCTCATGAACGTGCAGGCGACCCCTGAGCAGGTTGCCAACGTCATCAAGCACGTGCGCGAACGGGGCTTCGAACCGATCGAGCTCCCCGGCGCCGACAGGCTCGCGATCGGTGTCCTTGGCAGCAATCCGGGCTCCATCCGTGACGCCCTCTGCGACCTTCCCGGCGTTGTCGACGCCATCCCCGTGAGCAAGCCGTACAAGCAGGTGACCCGCGAGTGGCATCCTGAGCCCACGATGGTCGATGTCTCGGGCGTTCGCTTCGGTGATGGATCGTTCGTCGTCATCGCGGGTCCGTGCGCAGTCGAGAGCCGCGAGCAGGTGCTCGCGACGGCGCGCGACGTCGCTGCGGCGGGAGCATCGATGTTTCGCGGCGGGGCCTTCAAGCCGCGCTCATCTCCCTACTCGTTCCGCGGGCTCGGGATCGACGGGCTCAACCATCTCGTTGAGGCTCGCGTCGAGACCGGGTTGCCCGTCGTCACGGAGGTGCTGACGCCTGCTGACGTCGACATCGTCTCCGAGCACGCGGACATGCTCCAGGTCGGAACGCGCAACGCTCAGAACTTCGCTCTGCTGGAAGCGGTCGGCGGCACGACGAAGCCCGTGCTCCTCAAACGCGGCCTGAGCAACACGATCGAGGAGTGGCTGCTTGCGGCTGAGTACGTCGTCGCGCACGGCAACCCCAACGTCGTCCTCTGCGAACGCGGCATCCGGACGTTCGAGGCGGCCACGCGCAACACGCTCGACCTGAGTGCTGTTCCGGTCGTGAAGGCGCTGTCCCACCTGCCCGTGATCGTTGATCCCTCACACGCCACGGGGCACCGCCCGCTCGTACCGCCGATGGCGCTGGCCGCGTTCGCGGCGGGAGCGGACGGTCTCATGATCGAGGTCCACCCGGACCCCGAGAACGCGCTGAGCGACGGCGCCCAGTCGCTGACGCCCGCAATGTTCGCCGGTCTGATGGTGTCGATTCGCCGCCTGGCCGTCGCACTTGATCGTCAGGTCGCGACAGCGCCGTCACCAGAGAGGGCCGGAACCCCGGGTTAGGATGATCGGCGTCGTGGAGTGCCGCCGATGACCACTGCGTTTCGCTCCTCCCAGGAGACCGAAGGTGCGCTCGCGCCCACGGCGACCACGTGCTCCCTGCGTGGATGCACCAACGAGGGTGCACGGTTGTGCGCCTACCGCGATCGCCGCGGCCGCGCTTGCCAGGCAGCGTTCTGCACCGCGCACAGCGTGTCGTTCTCCGGTACCAGCTACTGCCGGCGCCATGCCGGCACCGTCCAGGCGATCGGTGAGCTTGCCAAGGACCCCAACGGCTTCCCCGATCTGAATGATCGCGCCCCATCGCTCGTCAACTGGATCTCGCGCGACCTCGATCAGAGCGTTCGCCGCCTGCTTGGCCGCGCCGCGCGCAACGGTGAGAGCGTCATCGTCGACGAGTCCGTCCGTCTCGCCCATGACCCGGCTCGCAAGGCTCGCTGGGAAAGGGCCTGGCGGATCGTGGAGCACACCGGCCTGGTGCTCAAGGTCACCGTCCACGTCTCCGAGGAGAACGACTCGCTCGTTCACGTGAGGGTCGGCACCGAGATGGTCGCCGATGGCGTCCCGCCCTGGATCGCCCGCCGCCGCGAGGGCCACGAGGTCGAAGCCGCTATCGACATCTCGCAGCGCCAGCTCTTCTATCGATTCCTCGAGGAGAACATCTCGGCGGCGGTGATCCGATTCCGGGCTCGCGGCGACCGCGCACCCTGGGGTCGCTAGCCGCTCAGACCGCGACCCGCTCGATCTCCGCGCCGACGACACTGAGGAGCCGGCCGAGCAACGCGACGCCATCGGCTCCACTGCCCGCATGTCCGTCGATGAGCGCGGCGGCGAAGGCATCGAGCTCGAGCAGCGCGCCCGGAGTGTCGAGATCGTCGTCGATGCGTTCGAGGAACTGGCGTTCGTGCGCTGCGGCGACGGCGGCGCTCACATCTCCACCGGATCGCATCGCCGCCAGATATCGCTGGTGGCGGGCCACCGCGGCGTCCACCTCTGCATCGTCGTATGTCCACGACGTGCGGTAGTGGTGCGCGCCGAGCAGCAGCCGGACGGCCGCGCCGGGCACGCGTCCGACCAGGTCACGGACGAAGACGAGATTGCCGAGCGACTTGCTCATCTTCTCGCCCTCGTGGTTGACCATCGCCACGTGCGACCAGTGGCGCACGTAGGGGGCGATCCCCGCCGTCTCGGCCTGGGCGATCTCCGATTCGTGATGCGGGTAGATGAGATCTTCACCGCCGCCATGGATGTCGATGGGGTATCCGAGCGCGCCGGTCGACATCACCGTGCACTCGATGTGCCAGCCGGGGCGGCCGGCGCCCCACGGGCTCGGCCAGCTCGGCTCGCCTGGCGTCGACTTCTGCCAGAGCACGAAGTCGAGCGGATGACGCTTGCGCGGGTCGTCGGGGTTCGCGCCGCGCTCGCGTGAGAGCCGGACCATCGTCGCGTGGTCGAGATGGCTCAGCCGGCCGTAGTCGGGGTAGGTTGCCGAGTCGAAGAACACCCAGCCATTCGCAGCGTAGGCGTAGCCGCGATCGACCAGACGCTGCACCCAGTCCGCCATCTCCGCAACATGGGCTGTCGCACGCGGCGCACTGTCGACGGGGAGCAATCCGATATTTGCCATGTCCGCGTCGAAAAGCGCCACCTGCTCCTCGGCGAGGGCACGGAAGTCGCGCTGGCGCAGGCGCGCAACACGGAGGATGTCGTCGTCGACATCGGTGACGTTGCGCACGCTGCGTACCCTGATTCCCTGGTCGCGGAGCCGCCGGCCGATGACGTCGAACACGTGGTAGACGAACGCGTGACCGAGGTGCGCCGAGTCGTACGGCGTGATGCCGCAGACGTAGATCCCGACCCGCCCGTCGATCGGCTCGAAGGGCACCACCTCCTGGCGGGCGGTGTCGAAGAGTTGCATCCTCGCCGATTCTACGGTGCGGCCGCACCAGCCCCTGCGGCGAGCAGCGCACGCGCTGCCTCGAGAATCTCGATGGAGTTCCTGAAGCTGAGACGGCCGTGAGCCTCCTCAAAGCCGAGCCACGCCGCCCCGGCGATCTCCGCCGGATCGGGGTGCAGCGCAGTATCCTCCGGCACCGCAACGAGGAAGTGGTGCACACGCTTGAAGACGAGCGCGCCGCGGTTGGGACGGCGAAAGACATATTCCGAGTTGGGCAGGGCGGCGATCAGCTGCAGCGACGACCGCAAGATCCCTGTCTCCTCCGCGATCTCGCGCAGCGCCGCCGCGTCGGCGCTCTCGCCCGGCTCGACCAGTCCCTTCGGAAATCCCCAGTGCTTCCCGTCGCTGACGAGGCAGATCTCGGGCCCCGTCGCTGCCGGGCGCACCACCACGCCCCCCGAGGAAATCTCATTGGGACGCAAGGGCCGACGAGCCATGGTCGAACCGTAGCGGGTTGCCCGGAGCGGCGGTTGGTATCATCGTGGGCTCCACGGCCCCGTGGTGTAGCCTGGCCTAACACGCCACCCTGTCAAGGTGGAGATCGTCGGTTCGAATCCGATCGGGGTCGCCACCGGATGACGGCGGGATCAGTCGATCGTGATGCCCGCGAGGTCCGCCGGTTCCGGGTACTGCGGATCCATCTCGGTGAGCGTCTCGATGAGCAGACGGCACACCGCCCAGTTGCGGAACCACTTGTTGTCCGCGGGGACGACGTACCACGGCGCTGTTTTCGTCGACGTACGCTGCAACGCCTCTGAGTACGCCGCCTGATATTCCTTCCAGAGTGCGCGATCTTCGAGGTCGCCGCGCTGGAACTTCCACCGTTTCTGCGGATCCTTGAGACGGTCCTCGAACCGGCGTCGCTGCTCTTCCTTGGAGATGAGCAGGCAGACCTTGATGATGGCGGTGCCGCCCTGCGCAAGGAGTGATTCGAACGCGACGATAGCCGCGTATCGCCGCTTCCACTCTGCTGTCGGGACGAGTTTGCGCACGCGCGCGACGAGCACGTCCTCGTACTGCGATCGATTGAAGATCCCGATCTGGCCGGCGTGCGGCACGGCACGGTGCACGCGCCACAGGAAGTCATGCGAGAGCTCCTCCGCCGTCGGTGCCTTGAAGGACGTGACCGACGTGCCCTGCGCGTTGATCCCGCGGAAGACGTGCGATATGGTCCCGTCCTTGCCCGACGCGTCGGTGCCCTGGAGGATCAGCAGGACTGACTGCTTGCTCTCTGCCCAGAGGCGCGCCTGCAGCTCGATCAGCGCCGCCTGGTCCGGTTCGGCCGCGGCGTCGGCCGCCTGGCGACCGCCTTTCAGCGCTCCCGTGTCGCCGGGATCGACCGAGGAGATGTCGACCTTGGATCCCGGTTTGACGACCCAGCGCTCGCGCATCGCTGCACTCTAGTGCAGCGAATGGCGCGGGCTCAGGTCAGATGCGTCTTGACCCATGCCGAGAGATCATCGAGAACGTGGTCACCCTCAGGCTCGTTGAAGATCTCGTGCCAGAGGCCGTCATACATCTTCAACGTCTTGTCGCGTGAGCCCGCCCGGTTGTAGACCTGCGGACCACACCCCGGATCGACGAGAGCGTCGGACGTGCCCTGCATGACCAGCAGCGGCAGCTGCATCGCCGGGAGTCCGGCGTCCACGCGGGCCATGGTGGCGAGCAACTCGGCCCCGAGCCGGGCTTTGATCGGCGTGCGAAAGACGAGGGGGTCGCTGTTGTACGCGTCGACGACGGCGGGATCACGGCTGATCCTGTTGAGCGGCAGGCGCAGGACGGTTGCGTCCGGAGCGACGCGGGAGAGCACCGTACCGACAGTGCGCTTGAGCCGCGACACGTCGCCCGGACATGCGGCCGGCGCCGACACGACAATGCCGTCGATGAGCGAGGCGTCGCGCACCGCAAACCGCAAGGCGACGAGCCCGCCCATGCTGTGACCGAGAAGAATCAGCTTGAACGACGGTCGTTCCTCTTTTGCCTGCGTGACCATGGTGGTGAGGTCGTCGACATAGTCGTCAAAGCGCACAACGCTGGTCCGCTTTCCCTCGCTGAGACCGTGTCCGCGATGGTCGGCGGCGTGGACGGCAACACCGTCGGCAACCAGACGCTCGGCGACGCGCGCGTAGCGGCCGCTGTGCTCGGCAAATCCATGCGCGATGACGACGATTCCGCGTGCCGGCCCCGCGGGCAGCCACGAGCGATGATGGATGCGCAGGCCGCGGGCGCCGACGAAATCGCCCTCGTGCACCCCCACGACGGCATCGCCCTCTTCCTGAATCACACGCGGGAGCCTAGCCGTTCCAGTGGACCATCAACAACCGTTGTGTATACGGGGAAATCGTCGAGCAGGCCCGAACCTCGGACACTGTCCAGAGGGATGCGTCAGGACCAGCGCCAGTTCTCCGGGTTGAGTTCCAACAGCGGATCTTGCGGACCGGTTCCCTTGAGGTCCTTGCTGATCTCGGACAGTTGCGCGTAGGGAGTCGGCAGCCAGATCACCGGCAACTGCTTCGCGAGGTAATCCTCGTAGGTGTACATGGCCGTGACGTCATCACTGGTCTCAGTGGCGACGATGTCGGCCTCCGCCTGCGAGTCGCAGTAGCCGCCGGAGTCCGAGCCCGCGTATTGGACGCCGGCGCCGGACCCGGTGCACGACCACAGCTCATCGCCTGTCGGCTCGTAATCGGGGGCGTAGTTCCAGCCGACGCCAAAGAATTCCATATCCCAGGTGCAGGACGCGCCGGGCCCGCAGGGCGTCGCGTTGCCGATGACGGTGTCGAACGGTGCGGTCGTCAGATCGATCGCGATGCCCGCCTGCCCGAAATCCGACTTGAGCAGCGACATCTCCTGGTCGAGGGCGGGATTGCCGCTCGCGTACTGAAGGCTGAAGGAAGCCTTGGCTCCCTGCTTGACGCCCGCACCGCACTGACCCGTGCCGGTGCCGGGACTCGTGCAGGTGCTCGTGCCGCCCGGAGAGACCGTCCAGCCGTTCGCCTGCAACAGCGAGACCGCTGTTGACGGACTGTATGGATACGGGTTCGACTTCTCGAAGGAGTCGACGAACTTCGAGGTCGGTTTCACCGGAACCGGACCGTACGTCGGATACGCGTAGCCGAAGAACGCCTTGTCGATGAAGGTCTTCTGGTCGACCAGGTCCTGCATCGCCTGCCGGAAGTACAGCTGTTTGAAGATCGGTCCGCTGATCGGGTTCGTGAAGTTCTCCGGGAAGTACGTGATCTGCCAGCCCGTCCACGGCTCGAAGGTGTACACGTTGTCGAGGGTGGACTTCTCGGGGGTGTACTGCGAGGGGAGGTACCCATAGTCGACCGTCGCGTTGGCCGGCGAGGTCGCTGACTTGAGCTCGTTGAACTCAGTGCTGTCCTTGGTATAGGGGACTTCGTTGAACCGGGTGAGAGTCGGCTTGACCGGTCCGCCGTAGACGGGGTTCGGCACCATCGACACGTTGCCCGCGGTGTCCATCGATTTCAGCTTCCACGGCCCCGATACCACCTGCCAGAGGGGATTCGTGTCATAGGTCGAGATGCTCTTCGACTCCCCGTCGAGGTACTTGAAGACTGCCTGCGCGCCAGCTGGCGTCGTGTCGTAGTCACCGACTGCGCCGGTCGCCGATTCCTTGTCCCAGACGTGTTGGGGCAGCGGGGTGATCTGGCTCAGCTCGTTGTACGTGAAGAAGTACGAGCCGTACGCTTGGCTGAGGTTGAAAGTGATCTGCAGCGGATTGGCGCGGTTGACTGTCGTGCTCAGGACGTTGTCGGGGTACTCGCCCGGCGAGTAGCCTGCCCAGTTGTCCTTGTTGGCGGTCACGAGGTTCTGCCAGAACTGAATGTCACGCGCGGTGATCTGGGTGCCGTCCGACCACTTCCAGCCCTTGAGGGTGATGGTTACCGACTTGCCACCCGCCGCGTACACAGGCGGATCGGCGAGGCTGAGGCTGTTGTTCAACGATACGGTGCCGTTGGTACCGAACCAGTAGAGCGGTCGGTACATGAGGAACTGGAACTGGCCCAGATTCGCGACGCTGAAGTACTGCAGGCTCGCGAGTGGCAGGATGTAGTTCGGTTGGGATCCGGGACCTTCGGCGAAGGTCGCGGTTGTCCTCGTGACCTTCGAGCCACTCGCCGAGGTGTTACCGCACGCGGCGAGAACGATCGCCCCAATAGCGATAGCCGCAGGGAACGTTCTGGCCCGCCAACCCCGAAACGTCATGTGCGCGCCTCCTCGTGTGCGACGAATTGTCCACGTGGCGATCGTCTGCCCCAGGACGCAAGCCGTAGGGTAGCGATTGGTCAGGCGGCTCGGGATGCGGGCCAGCGCCCCTCGGATCGAGCGACTGCGAGGTCGTACACGGGCGAGACCCGCAGCCGGCGCGGCAGCGCCACCGTCGCCATTCGCATGGAGTGCGTCAGCGTGGCAAAAGCGACGGCTTTGGCAGGATTCCACGGCAGCCCATACCCGCGCCGCAGCTCCGCGGGCAGGAGCCCTGTGGCGATGAATGCCAGCGTCTCCGTGGCAGAGCGCATCCACGCGGATCCCACCGGTGGATGGAGGACCGTTGCCGCGACCTCGAGCGACCCACCTCCGGGGAGCGCGGGGCCGCGATTCACCTGGCGATCGACGTATCGCCGCATCGCCGCGGCGTTGTCCCATCCCCCGCGCGACAGTCCCATCAACCGCGCGACCGCGTCCCACTCGCGAACGAAGGCGTCACGATCCTGCTCGGTGAGACCGCCGACGAGCGAGTCGTGAGCAACAAGCATCGTGTCGACGAACGAGGCGTGCACCCAGCGCAGCAGTTCGGGGTCGTCCGCGGAGTAGACGGCCCCGGCCGGAACCCGTGCGGTCGCGCTGGTCGCGGGCAGCTTCCCCGCGACACGGCGATGGAGGTCGGTCACGCGCCCAGAGATCCGCTCCGCCTCGCGAGTCGTTCCGAACGAGACGACCGTCACCCAGCGCACCGTCCGTTCGAGGCGACCGTAGGGGTCGGTCTTGTAGGTGCTGTGATCGATCGCTCCCTGTGCGACCAGCGGATTCGCCGCCTGGAGCAGCAGGGCCCGGCCGGCGGCGAGGAGCAGCCGGGGCTCGCGCATCACCCGCCATGTCACGGAGTCAGGCCCGAAGAGCCCGGGGTCGGGGGTCGAATCCCGCAGCGGCAGCGGGCGCGACGGCGGTACCGGCCTGGACAGCAGGCGGCGCACCTGGTCAGGGATCGGGAGGACGGAGGGCAGACGCGGTGCCATGCACCGAGTGTCGCACGAGGTCCCGGAGGTCCGATCTCCCCTTCCCGCTACCATCGTGGGCGTGTCAGAGATAGACGGAATCGAACGCGTCCTGGTGGTTGTTGCCCACCCCGACGACTGCGACTTCGGCAACGCGGCAACCACGGCGAAGTGGACCGATGCGGGGGTGACGGTGTCCTACTGCATCATCACCGACGGCCAGGCCGGCGGATCCGACCGCTCGATCACCCGCGCGGAGATGGCCCGCATCCGCCGGATCGAACAGACGGCTGCCGCGGCTGAGGTGGGCGTCACCGACATCACCTTTCTCGGCTATCTGGACGGGCAGCTGACACCGAGCATCGAACTGCGCCGCGACATCTCGCGGGTCATCCGCCAGCAGCAGCCGCAGCGGGTGATCACGCAATCGCCGAACCGGAATTTCACCCGCATCTTCGCGAGCCACCCGGATCACCTCGCTGCCGGGGAAGCGACCCTCTGCGCCGTCTACCCGGACTCGCGCAACCCCTTCGCACACATGGAGCTCCTCGAGCAGGAGGGGCTCGAGCCCTACTCGGTCGCGGAAGTCTGGATGAGCGCGGCGATGGGCCTCGGGCAGGAAACCCAGGTGGTCGACGTGACTGACACGGCAGATCGCAAGCTCGCCGCGTTGCGCTGCCACCGCAGCCAGTACACCGACTGGGACGGCCTGGAGGAGCGAGTGCGCGGCTGGCTCGCGGCGACCGCGAAAGCGAACGGGCTTGCAGAGGGACGCCTCGCCGAGCAGTTCGTCGTCGTCCCGACCGCGTGAGCCAGCCCGGCGGCAGCGGCTCGGCTCCGGGGGTCTGGCCGTCGCCGATCAGCGCGCGGCAGGTTGCCGCTGGGCGCCTGCGTCTGACGGACGTCCAGCTTGACGGGGACGACGCGTACTGGATCGAGGGCCGGCCGACGGAGGCCGGGCGCTGCGTCATCGTTCGCGAGCGGGACGGCGTCACGACCGATCTGATCGCGGAACCGTTTTCCGCGCGCACAGGGGTCCACGAGTACGGCGGCGCTGCCATGCGCGCGCACGACGGCACCGTCTACTTCTCCAACGCGACCGACCGGCGCCTCTACCGGATCATCGCCGGCGAACCCCGGCCGCTGACCGGGAGTGCCGGCGACCTGCGCTACGCCGACATCGAGATCGACAGTCGCCGGGGTCGCGTCCTCTGTGTTGCCGAGGACCACCGCGGTTCAGGGGTGACGAACGACATCCGGGTCATCCCGCTCGCCGGAGGCGAGGCGGTGTCGATCGTCGCGGGCAACGACTTCTACTCCACCCCGCGGGTCAGCCCCGACGGCCGGAGCCTCGCGTGGTTGACCTGGAATTTCCCGAACATGCCGTGGGACGGCTGCGAGCTCTGGGTCGCGGACTTCGACGGCGCCGGTGCGCCGCAGCACCCGCGAATGGTTGCCGGAGGACCGCGTGAGTCGGTCTTCCAACCCTCGTGGTCGGCGGACTCCGTCCTGCACTTCAGCTCGGATCGGACGGGGTGGTGGAACCTCTATCGGTTCGACGACGGCCACGCGGTGGCGCTGGCACCCATGGACGCCGAGTGCGGCGGGCCGCAGTGGGTTTTCGGGTTGTCGACGTACGCGCATTGCGGCGGCGGAGCCATCGCGCTCTGGGCGTGTCGCGACGGGGAGTGGGAGCTCCATCACCTCGATGCGCGGGGGAAACTGGCGCGGCTCGAGTCTCCGTACACGCAGTTCGGTTCGTACATCAGCGCGAACGCCGACGACGTGCTGTACCTCGCAGGCGGCCCCGGTGCTCCGATGGGTGTGGTTCGCGAGCACCTGGGAACGCGGGCGCGTCGCGTGCTCCGGCTCGACAGCGGCGACATGACGTTCGACGCGGCAGTGACGTCGACTCCAAGCCACATCAGCTTCTCCGGCGAGCGCGGCGCCACGTCACATGCCTGGTTCTACGCGCCGCACAACGATGCGATCAAGCAGGAGCACGGGCGAAAGCCGCCGCTGCTGGTGCGCGCCCATGGCGGCCCGACGTCGGCGGCCGGCTGCTCGCTTGACGCCTCGGTGCAGTACTGGACCAGCCGCGGATTCGCGTACCTCGACGTCGATTACGGCGGCAGCACCGGCTACGGCCGCCCCTACCGCGAACGCCTGAACGATCAGGGCGGCATCGTCGATGTCGTCGACTGCGTTGCGGGCGCCCAGCACCTCGCCGGCGCGGGCGTCGTCGATCCGGAGCGCCTGTTCATTCACGGGGGCAGCGCGGGCGGCTACGTCGTGCTGTGCGCCATGGCGTTTCACGACGTCTTCCAGGCGGGCGCCAGCCTCTTCGGCATCGCTGATGTCGAGGTGCTGTTCAAACAGGATCCGCACAAGTTCGAGTCGCACTACGAATCGCCGTTTCCGGAAGGACGAGTGCGCTACGAGCGTTCACCCGTGCACTTCATCGACCGCGTGCGTGGTGCGGTGCTGTTGCTGCAGGGTCTCGACGATCGGGTTGTCCCGCCGCAACAGGCGGAGTTGATGTTCGCGGCGCTCCAGGCCGGAGGTGTGCCGTGTGCGTACATCGGATTCGCGGGTGAGCAGCACGGGTTCCGCAAAGCCGAGACCATCGCCCGTTCGATGGAGGCAGAGCTCTACTTCTTCGCGACGGTGACGAACACACCGATCGCCGAAGCCATCGAGCCCGTGGAGATCCTGAACCTCCCGCTTCGGTGACGCGTCGCGGGTGACGGCCTCAGCAGGATGACCGCGCGCTCGCGGACCACCCCACCGCCGGCGCGAGGTCGGGGGTCACGACGAACCACATGCCCTGCAGATCGTTGCCGCTCGCCCCGTCCGGTCGCAGATCACCGGCGTACGTAAAGAGCGGATGGCCGTTGTACTCCGCCTGACATCCGTCGGAGCCGCGCACCCATGTCAACGTGCCACCGCCTGCAAACGCGGTGCGGATCAGCGGCGCGACCGGCTTGAGGAAGGGAACCCACGTGTGCGTGCACACGTCCCGGCACGTCACCCTCGTCGGGGTATCGGAGGACGAGTAGTAGAGCGATCGGTCGGCGTCCCCGATCAGGACGGTTTCCGGTGTGCCCGACACCGTCACGCTGACGGGCTGTATCGCGAGGATCCTCGGCGAGGTGGTGCTGGGCATGTGGCCGCACGCCGTGGCCAGCGTCGCAGCGACCAACGCCACCTTCCAGTCAACGCAGCGGATTCGCACCAGCCTGACTCTGCACGGACCGACGCCACGCCGCCACCGACACCGGGATGACCACGAGCATGGTGCCGGCGATCAGCAGCAGCGGAAAGATCAGCGCCAAGGGGTCGGTCGGCGTCGGGATGGTCGCGTTTGCGCCGGCAAGGTTCGCCGCGGGCGTCCCGAAGGACATGAGCGTGAGCACGTTGTTGCCGTTCACACCGAGGTCATAGCTCACGTCCGCGCCGGGAGCGTTCAGCGTCAGGTAGGTCACGAACCCCGCGGCCGGAACCCAGGACATGTTCCGATCGATGGAGAGGTCGTGGTGCAGGCTCGTGCTCATCGGCTCGGCGCCCGCGAGCCTGAATCCCTTCGCGCCATCGATGACCGAGGCGATGCTCGAGGCGGAGATCACCGGCACTCCGTTCTGGGTGACGAGCGCCTTGTCCGTCAGCAGGAACAGGTCGGCGTTCACCGGGGCCCCCTCGTTGGCGAGGATCTCCAGTGGGACCCAGAGCTGCGGGGTGTGCATGGTGATCAGCAGCGGGACGCCGTCGCCCGCCTGCTGGTGGCGCTGCAGCGCGATCGACGTGTTGTATTTCGCGGCCATGAAGATCGGACTGCTGCCGGCGTAGCGCAGCAGATGGTTCTCGATCTCGGGTGAGACGAGAAACCCGTTGTGGATGCACCAGTTGATGACTGCCTGGCCGCTGCCGGAAAGGACGGTGACGTCCAGCGCCTCGACCTGCACCTGCTCGACGACGACCGCCTGCGGGAGTCCGGCAGCATCAGGCACGGCCGCGCCGGCGAATTCCAGCTTCGGCGCGAACTCGCGCTCCAACCGCTGCAGGGTCCAGGCGCCGGCTTCGGTGATCGACGTCGGTATCGCGGGGAGCGGCACGATCCAGCCGACGTCGGCGACCGCGCCCGTGTACGCGAAGCTCGTGACGTAATGCTCCACGCCGGCCGACCACGCGACAAACGTCGTCGCCTTGGCGAGGCGCACGTCACCGTCGGGCGCGACGAGGCCCCCGCAGGCGAGCGCCTGGCCTGCCTGCAGCACGACCGCCGCGCCAACACCCAAACCGGCAAACAGGAACTTGCGCATGGCCTCGGACCTCCAGTGGATTCACGTCGTGCGGACATGCACACGCAAGCGCTCGGGGTGGGGTTCCCGGATCTGAGATTTCGTCACAGAGATGTTGGGCAAGTGGGACGTGCCGGACCTTGCCAGAAGGTTAGTTAGGCTATATAATCAATGGCGTGCCCGTCCTCAGCAACAAGCCGGTCGATGTCGCGAACCGGCTCCGGCCCGTCCTGCTCCACCTGAACCGTCACCTCCGCCGTGAGGTGCACACCTCGGGCGTGTCCGCGGGGCAGCTCTCCCTGCTGGGCTCGATCCGGGGCAACCCGGGTATCGGCGTTGCCGAGCTCGCCGCCAGGGAGGGGACCTCGGTCCCGTCGATCTGCAGCCACGTGGATCGGCTCGAGGCATCCGGGCTCATCACCCGCCGCCAGGGTGAGCGAGACCGGCGCAGGGTCGACCTCGAGGTCACCCCGGAAGGGCTCCGCGTCCTCAGGGCGATCCGCACGAAGCGAACCGCCTGGCTGTCCGCGCAGTTGAGTGCGCTCACCGACGTGGATCTCGCCGCCATCGCGGACGCCATCGCTCCGCTCGAGGCGTTGCTGGTGCAAGCGGAATGAGCCTCGGTATCGGCAGCGCAACCGCGCGCACCTTCACCAGCCTTCGCCGGCACTACAACTACCGCCTCTACTTCTTCGGCCAGGTCGTCTCCATCAGCGGGACCTGGATGCAGAGCGTCGCGCAGGCGTGGTTTGTCGTGCAGCACACGCACTCCCCGCTCGCGGTCGGCATCCTCGCGGTCTGCCAGTTCGGACCGTACGCGCTGCTCGGTCTCTTCGGAGGAGCAGTCGCCGACAGGCTCGATCAGCGCAAGGTGCTGCTCGGGACGCAGGCCGCGTTCATGATCACCGCGACGTTGCTCGCGACCTTGACGCTCACCGGCCACGCGACGGTCTGGGAGGTGTACGTGATCGCCGCGGTCACCGGGATGATCACCGTGCTCGACAACCCGGTTCGTCAGGCGTTCACCATCCAGATGGTCGGGCGCGACGAGCTCCCCAATGCCGTTGCGCTGAACTCGAGCCTGTTCAATGCATCGCGGATCGTCGGGCCTGCGATCGCCGGCGCCCTCATCGCTGTTGCCGGCGTCGGCATCTGCTTCCTCATCAACGCCCTCAGCTATGTCGCGGTGCTTGTCGCGCTCTGGATGATGCGTGTCCACGACCTGTTTCCCACACGTCGCGACCTGCACCCGCAGAACCTCTTCCGCGGGTCGATCGAAGGCTTGCAGTTCGCCTGGCGGACGCCGGTGATCCGCTCGGTGCTCGTGATGATGCTCTTCATCGCGACGATCAGCATCAACTTCAACGTGCTGTTGCCGGTCCTTGCATCGCGCACGCTGAACAGCGGTCCAGAGGTGTTCGGGATCCTGTCGGCGCTGTTCGGCTTCGGCGCGCTCGTCGGCGCTCTGTTCTCCGCCTCGTTGGGTCGCGCAAGCCGGCACGCGATGCTCAGTGGCGCAGCGCTGTTCTCGGTCTCCGAGCTCGTGCTCGCGCCGCTCCATGTGACGTGGGCTGCGGGGCTCGCGCTCGTGGTCACGGGCATCGCCTTCACGATCTACGCCTCGCAGACGAACGCGACATTGCAGCTGGCGGTGACCGACCAGCTCCGCGGTCGCGTGCTCGGGATCTATGGCTACGTGTTCTTCGGTACCGC
>DATKQX010000079.1:0-31152 GCA_035532495.1 Saccharimonadales bacterium (SeqCode) | reverse complement strand
CGCGATGCTCAGTGGCGCAGCGCTGTTCTCGGTCTCCGAGCTCGTGCTCGCGCCGCTCCATGTGACGTGGGCGGCGGGGCTCGCGCTCGTGGTCACGGGCATCGCCTTCACGATCTACGCCTCGCAGACGAACGCGACATTGCAGCTGGCGGTGACCGACCAGCTCCGCGGTCGCGTGCTCGGGATCTATGGCTACGTGTTCTTCGGTACCGCGCCGCTCGGCGGCCTGCTGGCGGGCTGGCTCGCGCAGGTCGGTGGGACCGAACTGGCCTTCCTCGTCGCCGGTCTCACGGGAGTGGGCGCGACCATCTACGGGTGGTCGGACACCGGTCGCGCGCTACGTCGAGAGGCACCCCCGATCACGCAGCTCGCATAGCAAGGAGGCTTCGCTGCATCCTTGTCCCCTCCGGTAACTGCATCGGCCCGGCAGGAGGCTGACGTGGAGCGTCGAACACTGGGATCACACGGGCTCGAGGTCTCTGTCCTCGGGCTCGGCTGCATGGGCATGTCCGACTTCTACGGGACCGCCGAGGATCGCAATGACCGTGACGCGATCGCGACTATCGACCGCGCCGCCGAGCTCGGTATCACGCTCCTCGACACCGCGGACATGTACGGACCGTTCACCAACGAAGAGCTCGTGGGCCGCGCGCTGACCGGTCGCCGCGACCAGTTCACCGTCGCCACCAAGTTCGGCCTTGTGCGTGGTCCGGACGGCCAGACCATCAACGGCAGACCCGAGTACGTGCGCCGAGCATGCGATGCATCGCTGCGGCGGCTTGACATCGACACCATCGACCTCTATTACCAGCACCGCGTTGATCGCGCGGTGCCGATCGAGGAAACTGTCGGCGCGATGGCGGAGCTGGTCGCGGCCGGCAAGGTGCGCCACCTCGGCCTCAGCGAGGCCGGGGCCGCGACCATCCGCAGAGCGCACGCGGTGCACCCGATCTCCGCCGTGCAATCCGAGTACTCACTGTTCTCTCGAGACGTCGAGGAGAGCGTGCTCCCGGCGACGCGCGAGCTGGGCATCGGCTTCGTCGCGTACAGCCCGCTGGGTCGCGGCATCCTGACCGGGAGCGTCACCGCGAGCACCCTTCCCGACGGGGATATCCGGCGCAAGAGCTTTCCGCGCTTCGCGGAGGACAACATCGAGGCGAACGTGGTCATCGCGAACCGGCTGTCGACACTCGCCGCCGACCGTGGCCTGACCGCCGCGCAACTCGCGCTGGCATGGTTGCTGCACCGCGGCTCCGACATCGTGCCGATCCCAGGGACGAAACGTCGCAGCCGGATCGATGAAAACGCCGGTGCCGCGGGCGTGAGCCTCAGTACGAGCGACATGGAGCGCATCGATGAGGTGGTCCGGCCGGGTGAGGTGCGGGGCGACCGCCACTGGGACATGTCCGCGATCGACCGCTGAGCACGCGCTATGGTCACGCGATGGTGAGCACGAGCTTCGATTCGCGATACGCCTGGACGCCGACCGCGGCGCAGTCCGGGGGATCACGTCTGCGGCACTTCATCGACACGCTGGGCGCCGGCAACCTCGACGGCGTCGCGCGGCTGGTGCTCGAGGATCCGCAACGCTTCTGGGCGGCGATGGCGGACGACATCGGCGTGGCGTGGACCAGTCGCTTCGACGTTGCGATGGACACGACCGCAGGCCTGCCGTGGTCGCGTTTCTGGGTCGGGGGCAGGCTCAACCTGGCACACAACGCGGTGACGCGCTGGGCGCAGAGCGCTCCCGAGCGCATTGCAGTCGTGTCGGAAGGCGACGACGGATCCGTCAGGGAGTGGACGTATGCGCAGCTCGAGCGCGAGACCGCGTACGCGGCCTCGGTGCTGCAGGGACTGGGGGTCCAGGCCGGCGACAGCGTCGGGCTCTGCATGCCGATGGTCCCGGAGACGGTCGCGCTCTTCCTGGCGTGCGCATGGCTCGGGGCGATCGTCGTGCCGCTCTTCAGCGGCTACGGCGCCGGGGCCATCGTCTCGCGGTTGCAGGACTGCGACGCAAAGGTTCTGGTCATCGTTGACGGATTCAAGCGTCGCGGCGGTGTCGTGCGCATGAAGGCGGTGGCCGACGAGGCTGCCGCGCAGCTGCCGTCGCTGCTTCACGTCCTCGTCGTGCCGCGCATCGGCCATGGCGACGTCGCCATGCAGCCCGGTCGCGACGTCCAGTTCGAGCCGATGCCGCCGGACTTCGGCTCCGCCCCGCCCATAGCGGACACCGGTGCGGATTCTGTGTTCATGATCATCTACACGAGCGGCACCACGGGACGGCCGAAGGGAACGGTGCACGTCCACGGCGGCTTCCCCGTCAAGGCAACACAGGACATGGCGCATTGCTTCGATGTCGGCGAGCACGATCGCCTGCTGTGGTTCACCGACATCGGTTGGATGATGGGTCCCTGGGCGATCTGCGGCGCGCTGAGCATCGGCGCAACGCTCGTGCTCTTCGACGGGGTTCCCGACCATCCGGGACCGGATCGTCTGTGGTCGGTGATCGAACGGCACCGAGTCACGGTGCTCGGCATCGCGCCGACGGTGATCCGTGCGCTGATGCGCAGCGGGGACGAGCCGGTGCTGGCGCACGACCTCTCATCACTGCGTGTGCTCGGCTCGACGGGTGAGCCCTGGAACACCGACCCCTGGCTCTGGTACCAGCGGAAGGTGGGCGGTGGTCGACTCCCGGTGATCAATTACTCGGGCGGAACGGAGATCTCCGGAGGCATCCTCTCCGGCAACATGCTCACGCCGTTGCACCCGTGCGCGTTCGCCGGACCGTGCCCCGGGATCACGGCCGACGTCGTCGACGAGAACGGCCGGAGCATCCGCGATCGGGTCGGAGAGCTCGTGATCCGCGCGCCGTGGCCGGGCATGACGCAGGGGTTCTGGCGCGACAGGGAGCGCTACCTCGAAACGTATTGGTCGCGCTGGCCCGATGTGTGGGTGCACGGCGACTGGGTCGAGGTGGACGCCGACGGCCTCTGGTACATCCGCGGACGCAGCGACGACACGATCAAGGTCGCGGGCAAACGCCTCGGACCCGCGGAGGTCGAGTCAGCCCTCGTCGCGCACACCGCGGTGGCGGAGGCTGCAGCGATCGGCGTGCCCGATCCCCTGAAGGGAGAGGCGCTCGTCGTCTTCGTCGTGCTCAAGCCGGGGGTCACCGACTCCCCCGAACTTCGCACCGCATTGGCGCGATGTGTCACGGACGAGATGGGCAAGGCGCTGGCGCCGCACGCGGTCGAGATCGTGTCAGAACTACCCAAAACACGCAACGCGAAGGTGCTTCGTCGTGTCGTGCGTTCCGTGTATCTCGGCAACGATCCTGGCGATCTCTCTTCGCTCGAGAATCACGGCGCGATCGAGGCTCTGGAACGGGTGCGCGCAACCCACTGAGCCGCTCGCGGGGCCGTCCGCACGGTGTCCGCCGCGCGACCCGATGATGGGCGGCTCCGCGTCGGGATGCAGCGCCGCCGCCACGGCGGCGTCCGCCCGACGTCCTCGAGAAGGGGACGACCATGTCCGACTCCATCGCCTTGCGCGGCAGCGCATTCCATCCCGCGGACGGCGCGCGTGCGGGCCATCGTCGGCTCCGCAAGCTCACCGATGAGGAGCTGCAATCGGACGCGGGGGTGACGCTGCTCCTCCGGGAGCGACCGGCGGGACCAACCACCGCCCAGACCCTGGCGTGGCTGCAGTCGCTGCCGGACGGGCGCTCGCGTCAGATGGACCTCAATCAGCTGACGGCGCGTCACGGGTACCACCCGGCCGACAGGGATCGCGTCGTGCGATGGGCGACAGCCGCCGGACTGCAGGTGACGTTCGAGAACGCGGCGACGAGACGCGTGATGGTGCGCGGCAGCACCGCTCTGCTCGCCACCGTGTTCGGCGTCGATCTCGAACGATTTCGCTGGCAGCAACCCGACGGCCGGACTGTCGAGTATCGCGGTCACCTCGGGCCAATCCATCTGCCGCCACCGTTGCACGGTGTGATCGACGGCGTGTTCGGGCTCGACGACCGGCCGATCGCCCGCTCGCACGTGCGCTCGCTCGCGGACGGCCGCGAGGCGATCTTCGCCTACGATCCGCCGCAGATCGCCGCGCTCTATGACTACCCGCGGCTGCCCAACGGCGGCGAGGGACTGGAGCTCGTCGCGGCGATGATCGAGCTCGGCGGCGTCGTGCATCCCTTCGACCTCGCAGCGTCGTTTGCGCGGCTCGGCCTCCGCGCCCCGGACATCACCAACGTCTGGATCGACGGAGCCACGCCCACACCCGATCCCGTAGGTGCCGACGTCGAGGTCGCCCTCGACTACCAGGTGATCGGTGCCATGGTCGCGGCGATGGCGCCCAAGGCGCACCTGACGATCGTCAACTACAACGCACCCAACAGCGAGCGTGGATTCATCGATGCCGTGGCGACCGCGGCAGGCGATGCCGCTCGGCATCCGGCTGCGGTATCGATCAGCTGGGGATCACCCGAGGACCACTGGTCGCCGCAGGGAGTCCGCGGCCTCGACTCGGCGTTCGCCACCGGCGCGCTCCGCGGCGTGACGTTCAGCGCCGCCGCGGGTGACGCCGGATCGAGCAACGATGAACTCGACGGCCTGCAGCATCCCGAGTTCCCGGCATCGAGCCCGCATGTCTGGGCGTGCGGCGGCACCACATTGCTGGCGGCTCGCGGACGGATCCGTACGGAGACCGTCTGGAACGAGATCGCTCGCGGTGCCGGGGCCGCGGGAAGCGGCGTGAGCGGGGCGTTTCCGGTTCCCGCGTATCAGGCGGCGCTCGGCATACGGCCCAGATCGGCGGACAGCGGCGCTCCGGGTCGAGGCCTTCCCGACGGGTCGGGCAACGCGGATCCGCTCACCGGCTGGAACGTCGTCGCACTCCGGAGGCTGCGGTCGACCGGCGGGACGAGCGCCGTCGCGCCGATGTACACCGCGCTCTGGACGCTCGTGTCAGCGCAGCTGGGTCACCGCATCGGGCTCCCGCATCCCACGCTGTATGCGCACCGTGGGCGCGGCTTCAACGACGTCACCGCGGGCGACACGGGTGGCCCGTACGCGGCGCGACGTGGTTGGGACCTCGCGAGTGGCTGGGGAAGCCCGGACGGACGCCAGATCGCGCGCGACCTCGGTGCTCGGTTGCCGGCCCAGGAGACACGCGCCCGGCGGATCGCGGGCGGCGAGCGCGAGATCGCCTGAGGTCAGGTCCCGAGGAGGGCGGCCGACCCGGTCGCGAGCGCGACCGTCCGGCCGTCCGCCGCCACCACCTCGGCCGTGCTCACGGCGAGGGAGCGGCCCCGGTGCACGACGCGCGCCCGCGCTTCGATGAGGCTGCCGTCGCCGGCGACCGGACGAAGAAAGTTCACCTTGATGTCTACCGACGCCATGCGCTCGCCGGGAGCGAGCGTTGTCTGCACGGCGAGTGCGAGCGCGAGATCCGAGAGCAGGACGATGAAGCCCCCTTGCGGCCAGCCGAACGGCGTCGCAAGCCAACCGCTGAGTGGCAGCGCGCAGGCCGCGGCACCGTCACTCGCCTCGGTTGGCGTGATGCCGAGCAGGTTGTGCAGCGGAGGCAGCGGCAGGTCCCCGCGAATCTGCGCCCGGACCACGTCGATGCCGCGCATGCCCCGCACCGCCGCAGCGTCGCTGCCCCCCTCGAGCGGGCGCAGGTACGGGTCCGGACCGTCGTCCTGCGCTGATGCCGTGACCGCGGCGGTGGGTGGTGCGGCGGTACCTCCGCGGCTCGGCGCGCCTGCGGCGGGGCCGCCGAAGATGCGCATCCGCGACGTCGAGTGCGCGATCAATCGGCCCTTATCGTCCACAACCCGCGCCTCCGAGAGACCCATGGTTCGACCCGCGGAGAGTGACCGACCGTGCGCGGTGACGACTGACCCGACTCGTGCGGGGCGGACGTAGGTCATCGACACCTCGGCCGTCGTGTACTGCGTGTGCGCGGGGAGCAACGACTGAAGCGCGCATCCGAGCGCGGCGTCGGTGGGCAACGCCAGAACGCCCCCGGGGACACCCGCACTCGACCACTCGAACCAGACGCTCACCGGCATGCTGAAGTCGGCGGTTCCCTCACCCGCGCCCTCGAAGTCGACACCTGTCAGCCTTCCCATCGGCGGCCGCCCGCGAAATTGGCGGAGGCTTTCGATACCGGTCATCCCGCGCGTCGACGCGTCCAGCACCTCGCCGCGCACCGGGACGTCGCGCCAGAGCGCGGGCTCACGGATCAGCACGCTCCGAGCTTAGATAGTCAATGCGGCGGCGCGGGTACCCACGCGACCCCGCTGCACGTCGTCGTGGCATGGTCGGTGCCGACGACCGCCGCTGCGTACCCGGTCCCGCGCACCGTCACGGTGTCCGGAAACCCCGGGAGCGGAATGGGCAGATGCACGGCGCGGGAGACGATCGCGTAGACCCGACAGCCGTCGCTCGCGCAGGACGTGCCGTCGGGCACCTGCAGGTCGTCGGGGGTCTTGAGAACAACCGCGACGCCGGCATCACGCGGCACCTGCGCCGACTGATCCCCGGCCTGAATGCACGCTCGCTGGAATGTATACAAGGGACCCTGCATGTCCGCGGGATTGATATCGATGATGTGCAACGACTGCTCGTACAGGAAGCGGGGGTCGACCGCATCGGCGCCCGACTGCGCGCCGAGTTGGGCCGCCGCCTCGACACGTCCGGACCACACGTACAGGTACGCGCTGTCCGCGACCAGGCACGTGAGCCCGAACAGAAAGAGTGAGAACCCGAGGGCGAACACCATCAGTGTCTGACCACGCTGCCCGCGCCACCGGGCCGGCTCGATGCCTGCGTTCACTGACGAAACGGCGGTGGCAAGGCTTCCGATTGCGCATGCACGGTCGGGCTCCAGAACACGCCCCACGCAAGCGGAGTCTTCGAGAAGTCGAGTCGCGTGCTCGCGCTGCACGTGACGACGGTGAGACCGTTCGGCGGTTGCAGCGCACGGTCGAGGTATCCCGGGACGATGACTCCATCGACACCGGTCGAGCCGATGTCACAGGAGAGGTCGGAATCAACGGGCGAGCCGGGATATGGACGCGACGCCAGCGGCGCATGTGCCGCGTCACCGCTGTCGCCGCCCGACGTGCACAGCGGAGCGCGCTGCCAGACGAGCATGCCGGTGTACGTCGTCATCGTTCCGTAGAACGTCTCGGCCGCGTAGCGACATCCCGTCGGGATTCCGGCGGTGCTGAGCTGCGAGTCGCCCGCACCGCAACAGCGCGTGCCTGAGGGATCCACCGCATTGTTCGGCGCCTGAAAGCGCGACTGCGCCGCAAGTGCCGTCGCCGCGTTGAGCTGCTCCTGCACAGTGACCTGGACCATCACACCGATGAAGTTGCAGACGAGGAACAGCAGAATCGGCAGGATGAGCGCGGTCTCGAGGACGGCCTGAGCGTCATCGCCGCGCCGCCCTGTGCGGCGCGTCATGGTGCGAAACGCAACGTGTGCGTCGTTGCCGAAATGTCTGTGGGAAGCTCGAAACCGGTTGCTCCGGGTCCGAACCCGGGGGGAACGAACGAGGCGATGAAGCCGATCACCCGCACGGTGATGAGCGGCGAGTCGTGGCACTTCGGAGGGTATGGCGATGGCACGCCGGGCGGTGGTGCCGTGCAGGCCGGCGGGTCCTGCTCGGTCACACAGACCACCACCGCGCGCGGACCCATCGCCGCCTGCACCTGCGCGGGCGTGGAGGGGCACCGGGCGGTCACGTCCGGCTGACACGCGCCGCCGGCAGCCGGCTCGCACCAGCCCGCGATGCTCGTCCCGAAGAGCGCGGTACGAAGCTGACCCGAGACGGCGGCGGTCACCGCTCGAGCGTCAGGCGCTGTCGCGGCGGCCGGGTTCGAGCCGGCAGAAGCCGCGACGGTCGCTGCCTGCTCCACCGCCGATACCTCCGCGGACGTCTGAACCGCCCAGAGCCCGGCGTCGATGGCGCCGATGAGGCAGAGGAGAAACAGTGGCACGACCACCGCGAATTCGAGGGTCGCCTGAGCTCGGTGTCCGGCGCGGGGCATGCGTCGAGGACGCGCGACACCCTCGGACTCCCCTCCCATGACCTCATCGTAGCCCTGCTGGGCGCCCGTTCACAGGGACAAAGGGGCGGGTCGAGATCAGGAGGACGGCGGCAGGACGACGAATGTGAGGTCGACCGGAACCAGCGCTGTGACCTTGACGGGGTGTGACGGCTGTCCGGTTGTCGGGTCGATCAGCGTGGTCCAGTTGCCGCCGGCGAAAAACTCGAGGACGTAGGGTCCGCCGACAGGGACGGACCCGAAGGTGAAGTCTCCCGATGAGTCGGCGTCCGACAGGATGAACGGCCCGGTCGTCTTGTACGTGCCGCCGGGCTCGGCCTTGTAGTTGGTGCTCAGCCGGACCGGCCCGGACGCGGGCGCCCCGCTGCGGGCGACGAGGGTTCCCGCCACTGCCACAGGCGCCGCGAGCATCGCCTGTGCCTGGAGTGCCTGCGATGTGCCCGGGTACCTGGCCACCAGGCGCTGCAGGTCGACCACCGCTTCCCTGTACGACCGCTGCGCGATCTCCTCCTGCCCGGCGATCAGCAGCGCGGCCGGATAGAGCGACGCGGCAGTCGCGGTCGCTGCAGTCGAACCCTCGCCCACCACCTGGTCGAGGAGGGCCACGGCGTCGGGTGCACGGCCGGAGGCGATGAGGACGCGAGCTTCCCCGGTCTGCTCGATGGGGAGTTGCCGTTGCGCCAGCGACCCGGATGCCGTTCCCGGGGCCAGCGCGATGATCTGCTCCAGCCTGGTGATGGCGGCCGGATACGCCGCATGCGCCACATCGCTCATCGACGACGCGTACAGGAGCGATGCGAGCGCCGCGGTGGCCCGGGGGCGGAACGAAGGCACGCTGACGGAGCGGTACAACACGACCGCCTCGTCCACCCGGCCCTCGCGACCAAGCGCCTTCGCCCAGGCCAGGAGCGTCTGCTCCTCCGCCTCGGACGCTGTCGACGCCGCGGAGGCGTCGAGGATGAAGAACGGGCCGGTCCTGCCTTCAATGACCTGGTCGATCGCGATCGCCGAGGCGAAGTCCCCTGCAGCTTCGAGCTGCGCTGCCGTGGATGCCGCTGCGGCCGTGGAGCCGGCGGCGCCGAGAGCCACGCCGGCCATGGCCGCGATGAGAAAAGCGATGACCAGTGACGCGGCCGGCCAGCGGCGCCCCGGGGCCGGCTCGGGCGATCGTGCGGCGGGCGCGAGAGCCCAGGCCTCGGTCCCCGCGTCGAGACGCGGCCACGTTGGCCGGGGCGGCGGCCAGGGCGGCGGTGCGCTCGGTGGCTGCGGATCCATGGACGCATAACGTACGTGCGCGCCTCCCGGCTTCGCGCTCAGCCGATGTCGAGGCGTTGCGGGGTCGGGTAGGCTGCTCGCCGCATGATCACTGTCGACGGCGGCGCGTTGTCCATCGACGCCGTGGTGCGGGCCGCTCGCGGGCGTGAAACGGTGCGCCTCGCCGCCGAGGTCCGTACGCGCATGGCCCCGGCGCGCGCGGTGGTCGACCGCCTCGATCGCGAAGGGGCGGTCGTCTACGGAGTCACGACGGGCTTCGGCGCGCTGGCGGATCGCGCGGTCGACCCGCCGGATCGATCCCTGCTGCAGCGTTCGGTGGTGCTGAGCCATGCCGCCGGGTCCGGACCACGCCTCGACGACGAGGTCGTCCGGGGCATGATCCTGCTCCGGAGTCGCACGCTCGCGGCCGGGCTCTCCGGCGTGCGGCCGGAGCTGGTCGAGGCGCTGCTCGCGCTGCTGGACGCCGGGATCGTGCCCTGGGTGCCCGAGCACGGCTCGCTCGGAGCCTCGGGCGACCTCGCGCCGCTCGCCGCCATCGCCACGGTGCTCCTTGGCCAGGGCTGGGTGGCGGGCCCGGGCGGCGAGCGGATCGACGGGGCGTCGGCACTCCGTGAGCACGGCCTCACGCCCATCGACGTCGAGCCCAAGGAAGGGCTCGCGCTCATCAACGGCACCGACGCGATGACCACGCTCCTCACGCTGGCGGTGCACGACATCGAGGAGTTGCTGCGCGTCGCCGACATCGCATGTGCGCTGAGCGTGGAGGCGTTGCTGGCGACCACCGTCGCATATGGCGAGCGCGTCGTCGGGCTCCGTCCCGCCCCCGGTCAGGCCGATTCCGCCGCCAATCTGCGGGCGCTGCTGCACGACAGCCCGATCGTCGCCTCGCATCGGGTCTCCCGGCATGCCGTCCAGGACGCCTACTCCCTGCGGTGCGCGCCACAGGTGCACGGTGCCGCTCGCGACGCGGTGGCATTCTGCCGGCAGACCGTCGAGCATGAATTAGCCAGTGTTGTCGATAACCCAGTCGTGCTCGATGACGAGGTGGTGAGCGCGGGCAACTTCCACGGACAGGCGCTCGCCTACGCCGCGGACCTGCTCGCGTCGGTGTGCGCAGATGTCGCGGCGATCAGCGAGCGGCGCGTCGACCGCCTGCTCGACCCGGCGCGCTCGCGCGGGCTCCCCGCGTTCCTCAGCCCGGAGCCCGGTCTCAACAGCGGCCTGATGATCACCCAGTACACCGCCGCGGCACTGGTGGCCGCGCTGCGCCACGCCGCCACACCGTTCGCGGTGCAGAGCGCGACCACGAGCGCCGGCCAGGAGGACCACGTGTCGATGGGCTACGAAGCGGCGCTGCGCACACGGCGCTCCGTCGGCCTGCTGCGGTCGGTGATCGCCATCGAGATCGTGGGCGCCATGCAGGCAGTGGAGATGCGCCATCCCCAGCACGCTGGGCCGATCACCGGCGTGCTCATCGCGTCGGTGCGCGCGCTCGTCCCGTCGCTCGCCGCTGATCGCGTGCTCAGCGACGACATCGAGGCGGTCGAGGGTTGGGTGCGGGAGTCCGCGTGGCGCGAGCCGCTCGCAGCGGCCGGAGTGTCGCTGCGATGACCGCCGGGGCACGTCCGGTGCGCGCGCCGCGCGGGAACACACTGAGCTGCGGCAGCTGGCAGACCGAGGCGCCGTTGCGCTGCCTCATGAACAACCTCGACCCCGAGGTTGCGGAGGACCCGGACTCGCTCGTCGTCTACGGCGGCACCGGACGCGCTGCGCGTTCGTGGCAATGCTTCGACGCCATCGTCGCGTCGCTGCAGTCGCTGCGCGATGACGAGACGCTGCTCGTGCAGTCCGGCAAACCCGTCGGCATCGCACGCACCCATGAGCTCGCACCGCGTGTGCTCATCGCCAACTCGCTGCTCGTTCCGCGTTGGGCGACGTGGGAGGAGTTCTGGCGACTCGAAGCGATGGGACTGACGATGTACGGACAGATGACCGCGGGGTCGTGGATCTACATCGGCACTCAGGGCATCCTGCAAGGCACGTTCGAGACGTTCGAAGCTGTCGCGCGCAAGCGGTTCGGTGGCAGCCTGCGCGGACGGCTCGTCGTAACGGCCGGACTTGGAGGCATGGGCGGCGCGCAGCCGCTCGCCGTCACGATGAGCGGCGGCGTCGCGCTCTGCATCGAGGTGGACAGAGCGCGGATCCAGCGACGTCTCGACACCGGCTACGTCGATGAGGTGTGCGACACGCTGGACGCCGCGGTGCGACGCGTCGACGTCGCGCGCGAGGAGGGCCGCGCGCTGTCGGTCGCGGTGTGCGCCAACGCCGCTGAGGCGCTGCCGGCGCTGCTCGCGTCGGCGCTCGCCGTCGACGTGGTCACCGACCAGACGAGCGCGCACGATCCGCTCAACGGGTATGTGCCGGCGGGTCTGAGCCTGGAGGAGGCCGTCGCGCTGCGCGTCAGCGATCCGGACGGATACATGCGCAGGTCACGTGAGTCGATGGCGCGGCACTGCGAGGCGATGGTCGAGTATCAGCAGCGTGGCGCAGAGGTGTTCGACTACGGGAACTCGCTGCGCGATCAGGCGCGCATCGGCGGCTTCGCCGACGCATTCGCGTATCCGGGCTTCGTCCCCGCGTACATCCGAGACCAGTTCTGTGAGGGGCGCGGACCGTTCCGGTGGGTGGCGCTGAGCGGCGACCCGCAGGACATCGCGCGCACCGATGCGGCGATGCTCGAGCTGTTCCCCGACCACGACGGACTGCATCGCTGGATCTCGCTCGCCCGCGAGCGGGTGCACTTTCAGGGACTGCCGGCGCGAATCTGCTGGCTCGGCGCCGGAGAGCGCCACCTCGCCGGCGTGCGTTTCAACGACATGGTGCGCAACGGGGAGCTGTCGGCCCCGATCGTCATCGGACGCGATCATCTCGACAGCGGGTCTGTCGCGTCGCCGATGCGTGAGACTGAGGCGATGCGCGACGGCAGCGACGCGATCGCCGACTGGCCGATCCTGAACGCGTTGCTCAACACCTCGAGCGGGGCGACCTGGGTCGCGGTGCACCACGGTGGTGGCGTCGGCATGGGGCTCTCGATCCACGCCGGTGCGCAGGTGTGCGCAGACGGCACCGAACTCTCGGCCCGGCGCTGCGAGCTGATGCTGACCAACGACCCGTCCACCGGCGTGATGCGCCACGCCGACGCCGGCTACCCGGAGGCGCAGGACGCGGCACGCGCTCGCGGCGTGCGAGTGCCCATGCTCGACGCGGCACCCGACGCGTGAACGCTCGCGACTGGCTCGACGGGGGCGCGGCAGTGCCCGACATCGTCCTGCTGGGAGCGCCGATCTCGCGTGCGTCGATCTCCGAGGTACAGTCGTGGACAACGCCGCCGTCGTTTCGTGCCGCGCTGCATCGATTCCCCACATGGGACGCGGAGCACAACATCGATATTGCGGATCTGCAGGTTCGCGACCTCGGTGACGTCCTCGGCGACGGCGGTGACACGGACGCCAGCGCCGCGCATGACCGCATCCGCGCGGCGACCGAGGCCGCGGCACGAACGCGCGCGGCGGTGTTCGTCATCGGCGGCGACAACTCATTGACGCGCCCCGCCATGCAGGGTGTCATGGCCGCAGCGCCGCACGTGGCATGGGGACTCGTGACGCTCGACGCGCACCATGACTGCCGGCCGCTCACGGACGGGTCGCGCAACGGCACACCGGTGCGCGAGTTGATCGGTGCCGGGCTTCCGGGAAACCGCGTCGCGCAGGTTGGCATCCATCCACTCGGCAACGCGCGCGAGCATGCGGACTGGGCGCGTGCGCAGGGCGTGAACATCTTCCCCGTGGGTGCCGTGCGCGAGCGCGGCATGGACGCGATCGTCGCGTCTGCTCTCTTCGCGCTCGCCGCCGCCGGAGCCGAGCGCATCTACGTCGACTTCGACGTTGATGTTGTGGATCGAGCGTTCGCGCCGGCGTGTCCGGCCAGCCTCCCAGGCGGGTTGCGCCCGGATGACCTGCTCCGCGCGGCGTTCCTGCTCGGGGCCGAGCATCGTGTGGCTGCGGCCGACCTTGCCGAGGTGGATGCGAGCGCTGATGTGAACGGCATCACGGTCCGGCTCGCCGCAGCGGCATTCCTCAGTTTCTGCGCCGGTCTTGCGTCGCGCGGACGCGGCTCGCTCGCGTCATGACCTCCGTGGTCGTGCGCGGTATCGGCACGCTCTGCACCTGCGATCCCGAGCGTGGGGACGCGCCCGGTGTGATCCGCGACGCGGCGCTGGCGGCACGCGACGGCGTGATCACCTATGCAGGTCCGGAAAGCGGTCTGGACCAATCGCACATTCGCTCTGGAGCGCTTGAGATACACGCCCGTGGCGCGGCTGTGATCCCAGGATTCGTCGACGCGCACACCCACATCGTCTGGCTTGGCGATCGCGGTGACGAGTACGCCCGCCGTGCATCGGGCACCTCGTACGAGGAGATCGCGGCCGCGGGCGGCGGGATCCGCGCCACCGTGCGCACCACCGCAGCAGGGAGCGTCGAGGACCTGACCACGACAGCACGGCGCAGGGCCCTGGAGATGCTCGCGCACGGCACGACGACGATCGAGGTCAAGAGCGGCTATGGACTCGAGCACGAGGCCGAGATGCGTCAGCTGGACGCGGCGCTGCGCCTCCGCGCGTATCCGGACCTCCCCGACGTGGTGCCCACGTATCTGCCGCTGCAGGCGCTGCCGGATGGTTCGCGCGACGCGTTCATCGACGACGTGTGCGGGCGCGGAGTCGTCGATGCCGCGAAACGGGCCAGGTTCATCGACGCCTTCTGCGAAACGGGCGCCTACAGCGTCGCTGAGTGTGAACGCGTCTTCAACGCCGCCCTGCCACACCACCTGCGTCCGAAGGTGCACGCGGAACAGCGTTCTCGCAGCGGAGGAGCCATGCTCGCCGCCCGGGTCGGCGCAGTGAGCGCCGACCACCTGGAGCACGCGACCGCCGAAGATTGCGCGGCGCTCGCCGGCGCCGGCGTGGTGGGGGTCATGCTGCCGGGCGCCTCGGTCGTCCTCGGTGGACCGCCGCCGCCGGGACGCCGCCTCATCGAGGCGGGCTGCACCGTGGCAGTCGCCACCGACTGCAACCCCGGGACCTCGTACACCGAATCGATGCCACTGATGATTTCGCTCGCCGTCGCGAATGGTGGCCTGACCCCCGCGGAGGCTCTCGTGGCCGCCACCGTCGGCGGAGCGGCCGCGCTCGGGCTCGAGGATCGCGGCATCCTGCGGCGCGGCATGCGCTGCGACGCGGTGATCCTGCGTTCGCAGCACTGGATCGATGTCGCATATCACCTCGGCGGAGACGTCATCGGCAGCGTGCTGCTCCGGGGCCGGTTGGCAGTACCCTCGGAGATCTGATGCTCACCGAATCCACGCCTCGCACCCGGCGACGGCGTCCGCCGGCGGCCATCACCCTCCCGCGCCTTGTGGGCCAGGACCTCGAGGTGCAGCTCGCCTCGGGTGAGACGCGCACCTACGTGAATCTCGACATGGCAGCCAGCACCCCGGCGATGGAGCCTGTCGCCGACGCGGTGATCGAGTTCCTCCCCTGGTACTCGAGCGTGCATCGGGGCGCCGGCTTCGCATCGCAGGTTTCGACGCGCGCGTATGAGGCGGCTCGGGCGGCGGTGGCGACGTTCGTCGGTGCGCGCTCAACCGATACAGTCATCTTTGTCAGGAACACGACGGAGGCCATCAATCTCCTGTCGCACTGCCTGGTGTTGCGGCCGGGTCATTCCGTGCTGAGCACCATCGTGGAGCACCACGCCAACATGCTCCCCTGGCGCCGCATCGCGAACGTCGACCTCCTCGACGCCCCGGAGTCTCCCGAGCAACTCATCGGGGATCTCCGCCGTGCACTGCAGGACCGGCATCGACCCATCGGTATCGTCGCGATCACCGGCGCGAGCAACGTCACCGGAGAGATCTTTCCGATCGCCGAGATCGGGCGGATCGCGCACGAGCACGGGGCGCTCCTCAGCGTCGACGCGGCCCAGCTTGCGCCCCACCGCGCCATCGACATGGTGGCCATGGGCATCGACTTTCTCGCACTGTCGGGCCACAAGATGTATGCGCCGTTCGGCGGCGGCGTGCTCGTCGCACCGTCGGCGGTGATGCGCGACGCGGAGCCGATGCTCGCGGGCGGCGGTGCGGTCACGTACGTCACCACCGATGACGTGCAGTGGGCCTCGCTCCCCGACCGTCACGAGGCCGGAAGCCCAAACGTCGTCGGCGCGATCGCGCTGGGAGCCGCCTGCACCGTCCTCGGCAGGACCGGCATGGCGCACATCGGCGCGCACGAGAAGCGGCTGCTCGCCTATCTCGACGGACAGATCAACGAGATCCCGAAGCTGCACCGGCTCCGGCTCTGGGACGGACCCGATATCGACCGGCTGGGTGTGAGCACATTCGCCGTCGACGGGATGCATCACGCGCTCGTCGCGTCGGTGCTCAGCGCCGAACACGCGATCGGGGTGCGCCACGGCTGCTTCTGCGCGCACCCGTACATCACCCATCTGCTCGGCGTGAGCATCGGCGAGGCGCACACGATTCGCGAGCGGCTCCGCCGCGGCGAGCATCACGAGATACCCGGCGCGATACGGGCGTCGTTCGGCATCGGGACGACCGTGGAGCACCTCGACCGGCTCATTGCGGCCCTGCGTGAGATCACGACGAAAGGACCACGCCTCGAGTACGTTGAGGACCCGCACACCGGCGACTACCTGCCGGTGGACGACCATCGCACGCTCCCCACGTTTGAGTTCCTGCCGCCGCTCGAGGAGATGGCGACTCCATCGGGCTGCGGTCAGTTCTGATCCTCAGCCAGGCTCGTTGATCTGGCGCTCGAGCGCGAGTGGGTCGCTCACGGGCGCCTTGCAGACGAACCCGCGGCAGACGTACGCGGTCGCCCTGCCGCTCACGGCGGGCCGATCGTCGAGCAGCGGGACGGCGCCGGAGGGACCCCAAGCGAGCACGCGCAGTGGATCGAAGCGGCGTTGCACGACCGCCACCAGCGCTCGTGTGTCTGCGTCCGAAGGGTCGCCCGCGATCGCGACCTCGCGCATCGGCCCGACGACCAGTTCCATGGCAGCCGCCAGACCGGAGACGGCGAGCGGCGCGCGGCCGACAACCGTCGTCAGCGGCGCGACGATCTCCATTGCGCCGTGCCGCCAGCGGTCATCGCCGGTGAATGCGTGCATGCGACTGAACAGCGTCGCTGCGACCGACTGTCCCGCGCTCACCGGATTGTCATCGATGGTGCGTGGACGAACGATCAACGGCTCGGAGTCGGCAGCGGTGTCGAAATACGCGCCATCGCCATCGCGGTGCTGCACGACGATGCGTTCGCAGAGACCGAGCGCGCTCGCGAAATACCGGGGGTCACCGGTCGCCTCATAGAGGGTGAGCAGTGCATCGCCGAGGTTGGCTGCGTCATCGAGGAAGCCGACAATGCGCGCGGGGTCACCGTTCCAGATCCTGAAGACAACGCCACCGGCGACAAGGTGTTCGAGGACGAAATCGGCGCACGAGCGCGCGATGTCGACGTAGTCGTCTCGACCCAGCGCTGCGCCGGCCGACGCAAACGCGCTGATGGCCAGCGCGTTCCAGGCGGTGATGACCTTGGTGTCGTGTGCCGGCGCGGCGCGATCCGTGCGCGCGGCGTGGAGTCGGTTCCGGATGCTCTCGATCCGCGCGTGCAGCGCCGACTCATCGATCTGCAGCGACCGGGCCACCTGCGCGAGCGGATACGGCATCGAGAGCACCGTTGTCCCGTGCTCGAAGTTGCCACCGGCCACGACACCGAAGAGGCGGGCGGCAAGCGCGCCGTCGTCAGGACCGAGCACGTCCTGCAGCTGCGCCGGTGACCATACGAAGAACGCACCCTCGCCGCCGGGACTGTCGGCGTCCTGCGACGCCGCGAATCCGCCGCCCGGCAGGCGCAGCTCCCGTGCCATGTAGTCGAGCGTGCGCGTGCACACCTCGAGCATGTCGTCGCGCCCCGTCAGTTGAAAGGCATGCAGATACACGGGCGCCAGCAGCGCGTTGTCGTACAGCATCTTCTCGAAGTGCGGCACTGACCAACGCGCGTCGACGCTGTAACGATGAAAGCCACCGCCGAGCTGGTCGTGGATGCCGCCGCGCGCCATCGCATCCAGCGTCCGTGTCGCCGCGTCCTCCAGGGCGGTATCGCCCGTTGCGCGGTAGCGGCGGAGCAGGAGATCGAGCGCCTGCGGATGCGGAAACTTCGGCGCCGCGCCGAAGCCGCCATGCGCCCGGTCGGTCTGCGCGGCGAGTGCCGATGCTGCGGCGTTGAGCAGTGCGGTGGTCGGCTCAGCGGGGGCAGGGAGTTGCTGGGGCACCACCGCGTCGCGCACCCGCTGTCCCATCGTTCCGATCTCCGCGCGTTGCGAGCGGTATGCGTCGGCGGCGGCGCGCAGCACCGTCCCGAACCCGCGCATGCCCTGGCGATCCACGGGCGGGAAGTACGTCCCCGCAAAGAAGGGCAGCCCTTCGGGGGTGAGGAAGACGGTCAGCGGCCAGCCACCCTGCACGCCCATCGCCTGGGCCGAACTCATGTAGATGGTGTCGATGTCGGGGCGTTCCTCGCGGTCGACCTTGATGCTCACGAACAGCTCGTTCATGAGCGCCGCGATCTCGGGATTCTCGAACGACTCATGGGCCATGACGTGACACCAATGGCACGCGCTGTAGCCGACGGACAGGATGACCGGCCGGTCGCCGGCGCGCGCGCTCGCGAACGCCTCGTCGCCCCATGGATACCAGTCGACCGGGTTGTCCGCGTGCTGAAGGAGGTATGGACTGGACTCGGCGGCGAGGCGATTCCCCATCGGCCAACGCTAGCTCACGGGATCGCATCCCGGGATGCGTCGTGGCATCACACGGAGCAATCCGAGCAGCGTCAGGGCAGCGGCCACCAGCGTCGCCGCACCGATGCCGATCCAGCGCCAGACCAGTGCGGCATCCTGATACGCAGGCGGCGACGGGAGTTCCTGCAGCACATGCACCCAAAGACCATTCGAGGTTCCCGCGTAGACGGCATGACGTGCTGAGTCGGCGGAAAGCGCGTAGACCGAGCTGGGGAGGCCCGGTCCCGCGCGAATCCAGTCATCGCCACCATCGGTGCTGATGAGCACCGCGTAGCCGTCGGTACCGAGATAGATCGCGTCACTGAGCGGCTGGGTGAAGGCCGTCACCGATGTCACGCGCGGCACGCCCTGTACGAGGCTCTGCGGGAGGAGCAGGAGCGCCTGTTTCCAGTCTCCGTCCTGACCGCGACGCCAGACGGTGCCGTTGGTGCTCACCGCGACAACGACGCCGGGGAGGGCAGCCGGAGCGGCAAGCAGGTCCGCGCCCGCACCGAGATCCGGCGACGCGGGATCGGTCCGGACGGCGCCACCTCCGGCCAGATCATCGTTGTGGGTCACCCGGTGCGAGGAGTCGATCGACCATCCCGTGTTGCCGGCGATCACGGTCCCTGCCGGCGGGAAGGTCCCGTTGCCCTGCACCGTTGTGAATGTCCTGGCCGCGTCGGTCGAGGACAGTGTGGTTCCCGCTCCGGTGCGCACCATGATCGTGTCACCTGTGGCAAAGACCTTCGTGATGGCGACGCCGGAGAGCGCCACCGGGCTCCACCAGGCGGACCCGGCCCGCGCCGGGACGCTGCCGAACATCAGGCACACGAGCGCGAGGGCGGCCGGAACCGTGGCGGTCGCGGTGCGGCGACGACGGTCAGAGGCCATACAGCCCCTGCACGATGCCGAACTGCAGCGCGATGTCCGCGACCGCGTGAATGATCACTGCCGGCCAGAGCGAGCTGGTCCTGCGAACCAGCCAGCCGAATCCGAGACCGACGAGAAACGTGATCGGGACGAACGGCGCCTCGGGTCCCCCATAGCTGATCGCGAGGTGCGCGAGCCCGAAGACGGCAGCCTGGCTCACGTTCGCCCAGCGCGGACTCATCGTCCTCTCGAGCGCCCCGAGGAGCAGGCCCCGGAACTGCACCTCCTGCGCGAACGCCTGCAGCGCGTTCGCGGGCCCGAGGAACGGGAAATCGCGACCGAGCGCGACCGGCTGGAGCGCCACGCGGCCGAGCAGTCCGGCCGGGACCGCGAGACCGAGGCCGATGAGCACCACGCTGCCGATCACTCCGGCGGCGAGACCGCGGGCGCCGAGACGGCGCATGCGGAGCGCGGGCCGCCACTCGGGCGCGACCGCCCGCCAGGCGACGAGCGCGATCAGCAGCGTGCCGGCAGCCTGCGCGACCGACGACCAGAACACCTGCGCGTCGAAGGTGCCTGAATGCGACCCCAGCAGGTCGATGAGGATCTGCGGGCCCGCCGAGAGCAGCGTGTATGTCGTCGCCACGGCGGCGAGCGCGAGCAGCACTGGGCGAGCCGGTTGCAGCCTGCGCACGAACAGCGAGGGCAGCGCGATGAGGACCGATGCGACGCTCAGGCGCGCGAGGTACGGGTCGACGCCGTTCGGATCGCTGAATGTGATCGGGACGAGCAGTGCCGCACCGAGGCCGAGTTCCGCGATGAAGAGCGTCGCGGCGGTCGGCCACCATGGTGCCGCTCGGTATCGCTGCAGGCGGCGGGTCGCGGGCTCAGCGACCACGCGCGATGAGGGCAGCTATCGCCTCGAGCTCCGATCGCCCGGCAAACGTCCCGTAGCCCGCGGGAAAGCGGAACCCGAATCCGTCGCCCGTCCGGCGCGGGATGAGATGGATGTGGACATGCGATACCTCCTGACCCGCAGCGTCGCCGTCCGCGACGTAGACGCTGACGGCCTCAACCGGGAGCGAGCTGCCGCGCAACGCGAGGTTGAGATCGGTCGCGACCAACCAGAGCCGCGTGAGGACATCGGCATCAAGCTCCGGGATCAGCTTCGCGTGGGCGCGCGGGACGACGAGCACATGGCCGGGTTGTACGGGACGGATGTCCATGAATGCAACCACCAGGTCGTCCTGGTGGAGGAACGTGGCGGGCGCGTCCCCGCGGAGGATCGTGCAGAAGATGCAGTCGGCCGTGACATCCGGCGTTGGCATTGCCCGTGCATCGTACCGACGCACGGTGCATCCTCCGGATTTGACCGGGCACCGCGGTGGCGGAGGCTCGCCGGAACTGCCTGGTTCCAGTACGCTTCCCGCCGCTATGAGCGTCACAGTCCTGGTGGGCGGGCAGTGGGGCGATGAAGGCAAGGGCAAGGTGATCGACCTCCTGGCCGACAGCGTCGACATGGTCATCCGATCGCAGGGTGGGAACAACGCGGGCCACACCGTTGTCACGGGTGGCAAGGAGCATCGCTTCCACCTCATCCCGAGCGGCATCCTCTACCCGAAGACGACGTGCGTCATCGGTCACGGCGTCGTCGTCGATCCCAAGGCCTTCCTGCAGGAGCTCGACGAGCTGCAATCGGGCGGGGTGCCGGCGGAGAACCTCGTGATCAGCGAGCGAGCGCACATGGTCATGCCGTATCACCCGGTGATCGACAAGGCCGGTGAGGAATTGCGCGGCGATGATCGTCTCGGGACAACCTGGCGTGGCATCGGTCCCGCTTACGAGGACAAGGTCCGTCGCATCGGCTTTCGGATCGGCGACCTGCAGAAGCCGGCATTCCTCGAGAAGAAGCTGCGCTTCGTGCTCCGGCTCAAGAACGAGATTCTGACCAGGCTGTACGACGCCGAACCCTTCAACGAGCGCGAGATCCTCGACGAGTATCTCGGCTACGCGGAGCGCATCGATCCTTACATTCGCGACATCTATCCGCTCATCCAGACAGCCCTCACCGCCAATCGGCGGATCCTGCTCGAGGGCGCGCAGGGCGTGATGCTCGACATCGACCTCGGCACCTATCCGTATGTGACATCTTCGTCACCAACTGCGGGCGGCGCGTGCACGGGGAGTGGCATCCCGCCATCGCGCGTGACCAAGACGGTTGGCGTCTTCAAGGCGTACACCACCCGCGTCGGGTACGGCCCGTTCCCGACCGAGCTGACCAACGCGCTCGGCGACCAGCTGCGCGAGGTTGGTGCGGAGTACGGCACCACCACGGGGCGCGCGCGCAGGGTGGGATGGTTCGACGCGGCGGTGTCGCGCTACGCAGTCGCCACCAACGGCATCGACGCGATGGTGCTCACCAAGGTCGACGTGCTCGACGAGTTCGAGACGCTGCGGATCTGCACCGGCTACATGAGCAAAGGTGAGTACTGGGACCATCCGATGGCTAACATCTCCCATCTGAAGCACGTCGATCCGATCTACGAGGAATTCCCCGGGTGGATGTCGCCGACGCGCGATTGCCGGCGTTACGAAGATCTGCCCGAGGCGTGCCGCGCCTATATCGATCGCGTCGGCGAGCTGTGCGGCGCGAGCGTCGACGTCGTCTCCGTGGGAGCCGACCGCGCGCACACCCTGGTGCGCCGATCGCTCCTCGATTAGGGCGCGCAGAAACGCCGCACGAGAAGTGGCAGGGGGCGGAGGGCCACCCCCGGCCGGGCAGGAAGGGATAGGGAGAGTTTCAAAACGTCACGCCAACCGCCGCGCCGCGTGGCGTCGCTCGGTCAGTGCACCAACCACCCACACCGGATTATATCAAGCACCCTGATAGCGCGTCCCGGTAGTGGGGCGCGCGATGATGGTGATGACATGACGACGACGGCCACCGGACGTGTGCGCGCGCCCGAGCTGCACGGTTCCGGCGGATGGATCAACACCGACGCGCCGCTGTCACTCCGCGACCTGCGCGGTCGCGTTGTGGTGCTCGATTTCTGGACGTTCTGCTGCATCAATTGCCTGCGCGTGGTCGAGGAGCTGCGCCAGCTCGAGGAGCGTTTCGGCGACCGTTTGGTCGTCATCGGCGTGCACTCCCCGAAGTTCCCCCATGAGTCCGACCATGGGGCGGTCGAGCGCGCGGTCGCCCGCCACCGAATCACGCATCCGGTGCTCGACGACCCCGATCTCGAGACCTGGCAGCGGTACGGTGTCCGCGCCTGGCCGACGCTGGTGGTGATCGATCCCGACGGCTACGTGGTCGCCATGGCGTCCGGCGAGGGCAACGGTGAGTCGCTCGGCGGCGTGATCGAGCACTTGCTCAGTGGCCGCACCGACCTTGCCGTCGGACCCGCGTTCACCCCCGTGCGGCGCAATGCCGGGACCACGCTGGCCTACCCCGGCAAGGTCGCCTCCGATGGAGGGAGCCGTATCGCCATCGCCGACACCGGCAACGACCGGGTGCTCGTCTGCGACCTCGACGGGCGGTTGCTGTTGACGTTTGACGGCCTCCACCAGCCGCAGGGCGTACGTTTCGACGGCGAACGCCTCCTGGTGTGCGACACGGTCGCGGGCGCGGTGATCTCGCTCGCGCTCCCGGGCGGTGAGCGCAGCGTCCTCGCGTCCGGTCTGCGCTCGCCCTGGGATTGCCTGCTGCTCGACGACGGTCGCGTCGCGATCGCGGAAGCCGGGATGCACCGCATCGTTGCCGTTCCCGCGGAAGGTGGGCCTGCCGTCGCGATCGCGGGCACCGGGGCGGAGGGCCTGCGCGACGGACCGGCGGCATCGGCGCATCTGGCGCAACCGAGTGGGCTCACGCGCCTGGCCGACGGTGCGGTCGGCTTCGCCGATTCGGAGGTGTCCGCGCTGCGAGTCCTTCGTGACGGTGCGGTGCAAACCCTCGTCGGTCATGGGCTGTTCGAGTGGGGGGCCAACGATGGAGATCGAGACAGCGCGCGACTCCAGCACCCACTCGGCGTTGCGGCGCTCGCCGGTGGCGCGATCGCCGTCGCCGACGCCTTCAACTCGCTCGTGAGGATCTGGGAGTCGGGTCAGGTGCGGACCCTTCGGCTTCAGGAATCTGTTGACGAACCCGGCGGTATCGATGTCCTGCCCGACGGCCGCCTGATCGTGGCCGATACCAATCACCACCAGGTGATCATCATCGACATCGCGACCGGGGCAGTCGTCGAGATCGCGGTCGGCGTCGCGCCCGCTGCTCCGCCGCACGACGCCGAGGCGCTCGCGGGCGCTCCGGGCACGACGGTGCGCCTGACCGCGAACGTCGATCTCGGGGACGCGGACCTCGATCTCACCCAGGGGCCGCCGGTGCACGTCAACGTGAGCGCGGACCCCCCGTTGCTGCTCGGCCCGGGACCCCGGTCCTGGGCGCTCGACTCGCTGCCCGTGAGCGTCGAGGTCCGGCTCGGGGGTCGCGGCACCGGCGTGCTGGTCGTCGACGTCATCGCTTCGACCTGTTTCGGCGACGTGTGCACCATCGCCCGGGCCACCCGGGAGCACTCGCTCACCGTCGTATAGGACGGCAACGGGCGGTCAGACCGTCGGTGCCTGCTGCGCCTTCGCCCAGGCGTTGAGCTCGTCTGGCACGGGGAGTGGCAGCCGGACGTCGACCGTCGCGAGCAGGTCGCCGGCTCCCTCCGCGTGCAGTCGCGGCATGCCCAATCCTCGAAGCCGGAGGCGCGCGCCGTTCTGCGTTCCCGCGGGGATCGAGAGCTGCACGGTGGTGCCACGCAACGTCGGCACCTGCACGGTGCCCCCGGCAAGAGCGGTCGCCAGCGGCGTCGGCACGCGAACGGAGAGGTCGTGTCCGGCGCGGGTGAATGCCGCGTGAGGGCGGATGTGGACGCGGATGAAGAGGTCGCCGCGCGCCCCCCCTCCCCGGCCGGCGCTGCCCTGACCTGAAGCGCGGACGCGCGCGCCGTCATTGATCCCCGCCGGGATCTTGACTTCGACCCGGCGCGGGCCTTCGGCCGAGCTCAGATCGACGGTGAGCGCTGATCCCTTGTACGCATCCTCGAGGCTGATCTCAGTCTCGCCTTCGACGTCCTGACCTCGGCGCACCACGCGGCGCCGCGCGCGAGGTGCGCCGGACGCTTCCGCTTCGCCCCCGAAAAACTGCTGAAAGAAGTCACTGAACGGCGCTCGGTTGCCGAACATGCCCTCGAGCTCGTCAGGCGAGACCGTCCGGTATCCGAAGTGGTCGCCACCGGTGAAGGGGTTCGGACCCGGCTTGCCGGCACGCTCCCACTGCTCGTATTCCTGCCAGCGCGGGCCGAGCTCGTCGTATTTCTTGCGCTTCTCGGGATCGCCGAGGACCTCGTTGGCCTCGTTGATCTCCTTGAATCGGTCCTCGGCAGCCTTGTCGCCCTGGTTGACGTCGGGGTGATGCTTGCGCGCCAGCTTGCGAAAGGCGGCGCGTATCTCCTTGTCGGTCGCGGTACGTGGGACGCCGAGGATCGCGTAGTAGTCCTTGAACGTCGTTGCCATCCTGGATCGCAGATACCTCGTCCGTGGCGGCCGCTAAACCACGAACGCGCTGTTATGGTTGAGCCGTCTCCCCCGGAACGGGGCTTGAGGCCCTGCGGCGCCATCCCGCACTCGATACACACAAGCGCCCTGAAGTGAGCACATACCACCCCGCCAGCACCTGTCCGGCCGCCACCGCGTCGCCGCGTCTCCGTCGACGGCCGGTCGGCGCGCTGCTGCTCCTGCTCGCGGCCCTCCTCGGGTGGGCCACCCTCAGCAGCCGAAGTGCGGTGGCGCAGGGAGGGTTCACCGAGGCGAGTGCCCTGCCGGGGCTGGGATCCGGGAGGATCTGGAGCGTGGCAATCGAGCCGAGTCAACCGAGCACGATCATGGCCGGCACGGACGCCGGCGTCTTCGTCTCCCGCGACGGCGGCTCAACGTGGAACCTGGCCCTGCCGGGCGTCCGGGCCTGGAGCGTCGGCTTCGACGCCCGTTCGAGCGGCAACGCATTCGCGGGGACCGACGGCAAGGGCGTGTACGCGAGCCTCGACGCGGGAACGACGTGGACCCCGGCGTCGACCGGACTGCAGAACCTCGACGTCCGGTCGCTGGCGTTCGGTCTCGACGGCATCGCGGCCGGCACCAGCGCGGGGGTGGCGCTCAGCCCCAACGGCCTGCTCTGGCACGACGGGGGGCTTGACGGGTACTCCATCTCGGCGGTTGCCATCGCGGCCAACTACCCGCAGTTCACCGTCATCGCCGGAGCCGACAGTGGCAACCTCTCGCAGGGGTACCTGTTCAGCAGCAGCGCGGGCGGCGCGTGGGAGGTACTGCAATCGGGGCTGCCGGCCGGCGCGGAGGTGTCATCGATCACGGCGGGTCAAATCGACCAGGCGGTGCCGAAGCGCCCGCTCGTCATCGCGACCTCGCAGGGGATCTTCCGCAGCGGCGACGGCGGGAACACGTGGACGGAGGGGAGCGGCGCCACCGCCGGGACGACCATCACAGTCGCAACATTCGGCCCGCTCGACCCCGCGCTGGCATACGCCGGCGCCGATGCGGGTGGCAGCACGGGCGGTGATTTCTACCGTTCGACCGATGGTGGCCTGACGTTCCACAAAGCGGACACCGGGCTCCCGAGCGGCAGCAAGAACATCGACTCGATCGCGGTTGCCAGGACGACGCCGCCCGAGGTGGTGGTTGCCCTCAACCCACCGACCGGTGGCAGCCACATCTACATGGAGACCGACACGGGCGCGCCGACGCCACCGACCTTGATCGCGGAGTCGCCCGGGGCCGCTGTCCCGTCGGCGGTCGCCACGCCGGTGCCGACGCCAACCCCGCGGCCGGTCGCCGCGAAGCCGAAAGCGCCCGCACCGCCGGCGAGCGGGATCCAGCGCTTTGCCCAGGCGGCGTTCCACTGGCCGACGCCGCTCGTGTACGAGATCTTCTTCGTCCTCCTGGCGCTGTACGTCTATGTCCGCTGGCGGCAGCGCTACTACGTCGAAGGGCCTCCCTGATACCCGCCGCCCTACCCTTGCGGCGTGGTCCTCTCCGCACCCGGTCCGTCGATCCCGCTGGCGTTTCTCGCCGGCCTCGTCTCGTTTCTCTCGCCCTGCGTCTTTCCGCTCATGCCCGCATACGCCGCCTACCTGAGCGGGCGCGCGGGTCAGCCTGCGCTGGCAACGGCTGGAGCAGACGGGACTGTCGTCAGCGAAGCGCGGCGCTCATCGGTGATGAGCACCGGCTTCGCGTTCGTTCTGGGGTTCAGCGTGATCTTCATCGCGGAGTACTACCTGCTCGAGGGAGTCCTCGCGATCACCGTGTTCCAGCGCAACCTCGACCTGGTCAACCGCATCGCGGGCGCGATCATCATGGTCCTGGCGCTGCAGACCATGGGCGTGCTGCGCTTCGGCTGGCTGGCGCGGGAGCGGCGCTTCCACGTCCCGGTCTCGAGTGGAGCGACCGGCGGACTCCTGCTCGGGCTCACCTTCGCGGCCGGATGGCTTCCGTGTCTCGGGCCACAACTCGGCGCCATCCTCACCATCGCGCAGAACCGTGAGTTCGGGGGGTTGCCGTTCATGGTCCTGTACTGCCTCGGTCTGGCGGTCCCGTTTCTGCTCGTTGCCGTGCTGGCCGACCGGTTGCAGGGGGTGTTCCGCAGCGTCAACCGTCACCTCCGCATCATCAG
Source organism: Saccharimonadales bacterium (SeqCode) (assembly GCA_035532495.1). Lineage (GTDB taxonomy): Bacteria > Chloroflexota > Dormibacteria > Aeolococcales > Aeolococcaceae > Palsa-851. Next base: position 4,277 of record DATKQX010000079.1, on the reverse strand, counting down.
CATCGTCGCCGGGGCAATTCTTTTCGGGTTCGGGCTCCTGATGGCCACCGGACAGCTGACCGTGCTCAGTTCACTCTCGTTTCAGTCGCCGTTCAACTTGTAGGGGATGCCGGGGACGCGGGCAGAACGGGAGGTCCCGGCGGCGGCCCCGCGGCGAGGGGCAACCACACGGTCACGGTGGTGCCGGCGCCATCGGCGCTCTGAATGCCGACGTCGCCGCCCTGGGCACGCGCGAGCGCCTGCACGATGCTGAGCCCGAGCCCGCTGCCGCCCTCCTCGCGAGCGCGCGTCTTCTCGCCGCGGTAGAAGCGCTCGAACACGTGGATGAGGTCGCCCGCGGGGATGCCGGGACCGTCGTCGTGCACGTCGAGCCGCGCCCACGGACCGTCGATCGCCGTCGTCCAACGCTGCGCGGCGCCGTGCGCGTACTTGCATGCGTTGACGAGCAGGTTGCGGACGATGGTGTGCACCGCACCGCGGTCGGCATGCACCAGCAGCGGCGACACGCCGTAGTTGCGTTGCATGGTGTCGGGCATCCCGGGAACGCCCTCGTTGAGCAGCCCGTCCACCGCACCATTGAGGTCGAAGTCCTCGGGGTGTGACTGGCGCCGGGCGTCGAGGCGCGCGAGGGTGAGCAGGTCGAGCACGAGGATGCGCATCCGTTCCGACTCGTTGCTCATCGCCTCGAGTGCCGCGTCGAGCGCCGCCGGCTCACGCCCCGCACCTCTGCGCAGCACGTCGATGTACCCCTTGAGCGCGGTGACCGGCGTGCGCAGCTCATGCGATGCGTCGTCGATGAAGCGGCGCACCTGCGCCTCGGATTCCCGTTGCGCAGCAAAGGCTTCCTGGATGCGATCCGCCATATGGTCGAAGCTGCTCGCGAGCTGACCGACCTCGTCGGAGCTCGGTGACAACCGGCTTCGCGCGCTCAGGTCTCCCGCGGCAAGTTGCTCTGCGGTGGCGGTGAGGCGGCGCATGGGTCGCAGCGTCCTGCCGGTGAGCAGGACGCCGATGATGAGCGCCAGCAACAGCGTCACGAGACCGCCGACCGTGATGAGAAAGAGCTCATCGTGGAGGACGCTGGTGATCGGCGTCATCGCCACCGAGAGCTGGGCGACACCGCAGACGCCCGAGCCCGCGATCACGGGGAACCCGACGACGAGCTGGCTGCCGCTCGATGTGTTGATCTCTTCGGCGGCCGAGCGCGTGCCTCTGTCAACGACCCCCTGCAAGGCCTGCGTCGAGAGCTGCGGGGGCGTTGCGCCCGCAGGCGCAACCGCTTCCTGTGTGAGGTTGCTGTCGTAGACCATGACCTGCACCGTCTGCCCGGTGACCGTCGAGACTGCGCCGGCGACGGCGGTCGCCACGAGCTCGGGATGCGTGATGCAGAGACGCCTCGTGACGGTTGTCGTTGCGCCAAGTGCGGTCTCCCTCGACGCGATGAGCCGTTTGGCGGAGTTGTAGTCACCCTGCATCTCCGCGACCTTGTTGCTGATCAGGCTCCCGCGCAGCGTCACCCACTGGTATCCGGCGAGCAGGACGAGGAGCAGCGTGAGCAGCCCGACGAAGGTGAGGGTCAGGCGCCAGCGTAGCGAGGCCAGCGCGTGAGTAACACGACTCACGTGCTACCGCGCCGCGGCGCTGCTTCCGTCGCCCGAGGTGCGCAGCCGGTAGCCGACACCGCGCACCGTCTGGATGCGCTCATGCGCGGTGTCACCGAGCTTCTGGCGCAGATAGCGAACGTAGACCTCGATGTTGTTCTCGTCGCCGAAGAAGTTGTAGCCCCACACCTCGTCGAGGATGCGCTGCCGTGGCAGCACCTGGTCCGCGTGACTCGCCAGGTAGAGCAGGAGGTCGTACTCGCGAACCGATAGCTCGACCACGCGGTCGTCGGCGCGAACCTCGCGTGTCGCCGTATCGATGCTGAGATCCCCGGCGTGCACGACACGGGTGAGATCGGGGTTGCGGCGTCGCAGCACGGAGCGAATGCGGGCGAGCAACTCGGCGAAGTCGAAAGGCTTGACGAGGTAGTCGTCGGCACCAAGCTCGAGCCCCTGGATGCGATCGCTGGTCTCGTCGCGGGCGCTGAGGATGATGATTCCGCGCGAGCGATCACCTGACAGCGCGCGGCAGAGGTCCCATCCGTTGACACGCGGCATCATCAGGTCGAGAACGACGAGGTGCGGCTTGAACTCGTCGACGACGCGAAGCGCGACATGCCCGTCCGGGGCGGTGCGCACATCGAAACCCTCATGGCGCAGTCCGAGCGCGATGAAATCGGTGATGCTCTGCTCGTCGTCAACGACGAGGATGCGGGTGTCTTCCCTCATTGCTTCGAGTATATGGTTGATCTGGCAGCAACCTGGGCTCGATACGATCTCGTTGACCGCTTCTCAGCGCGTTCTCAGCGGCGGACTACACTGGGATCGATGAGGCAGACGACCGGTACAAGCACGCGCGCGGGTGACGGCCTCGGGCTCGCGGAAGTCCACGCTCACACGCTGGCGAGCGACGGGATGGTGAGCGCGGAGGCGCTGGTGCGCGCGGCCGCGGCCATCGGGCTCGACGTCCTCTGCATCACCGACCACGACACCATGGCCGAGATCGGTCATGCGATTGAGCTCGGCGCATCGCTCGGCGTCGACGTGGTGCGCGGCGAGGAGGTCACCGCCTCGTTTCCGCCGGGGATCCACATCATCGGGCTGTTCCTCGAGCACCAGGTGCGGATGCACATGTCCGTGGAGGACACCGTCGACGCGATCCACGATGCCGGTGGTCTGGCGGTGATCGCGCACCCCTTCATGCCGACGTGGTTCGCTTCGATGACCCCGGGGAGAGCGCGCCGCCTGCTGCAGTCGCATCGAGTCGACGGCATCGAACTGCGCCACACCGCGCCGGTGCTCCCGGGGACCTGGAGGCAGCTCGACGCCTTCTACGCCGACCACCAGGAAAAGCTCGGAGCGGCGCTCGGTGCCGGGGACAGCCATTTCGGCGAGTACGACCTCGGGCGGGTGCTGACCGTCTTCCCGGGGAAGACCGCGGCTGATCTCCGTCGCTCGATCGAGGAGCGGACCACCTCGCCCCGCTCCGGGTCGTTCTCCCCGGCGGGGCCGCCGTTGCACATGCGCCTTGCTCAGCAGTACCGGTCGATGGTCTGGCTCGGGGCCGAACGGCGCGCCGGGAGGGTCGGCTCCGGGGCCGGTCCGACCCGCGGGTAGAATCGGGCCACGCCCGTTTAGCTCAGTTGGTAGAGCAGGGGACTCTTAATCCCAAGGTCCAGGGTTCGAACCCCTGAGCGGGCACACCGGCACCACCTTCGACGTGCTAATTCGGGTGATGTGTCCCGCACCTTCGGGTGAGATGTCCCAACGACTTCGGTTGATTGGTCACGGTCGCGCGCATGAGGCACATGAGCGTGACTGAGCAGCGGTACCAGGCGGTGTTGGCGGTCCTCAGCGAGGGCCGCACGATCTCCGAAGTGGGGCTCCAGTGGGGAGTCGATCGACGCACGGTGCATTGCTGGCCTCACCGCGAGCCTGGCGCCTCAACCGGTCGCGAGCGCCTGCTGCAGGATTCGCAGGTCTGACTCCACGGTCGTCGCATCGGTGAGCACCACCGTGGCCGCCTGCGTTGTGCCGTTCGAGTACGCAATCGCGAACGCCCCAGAAGCTTGGACGAGTTGTGCCATCTGCGCTGCAACGCCACCGGGGACTGTTACCGCGTTGAAGGCTGCATTGATCTCCAGGAGCTCGCTGCTGAGGCCGTTGATCGCGGTGGTGCAGGAACTCGTCTGTTGAGCGCTCGTCCCCGCGCCTGCGCAGGCGCTTTGGGCCGTGGTGACGTTCTTGCCGAGTGTTCTCGAGTCCGAATTCACGAGCTGCACGAAGTCAGCTCGTATCGCGCCCAGGCTTGCACCGCCGGCCCCTGGGCTCGGTGCATTGTTGATGCGCGCGAACAGGGGCACCGCGATTGCGGCGACAACCACCGCGGCCGTCGCCAGGCCCACGACCACTCCCAGCCACCGCGACGTCGCTGCCTGCCGCCGGCGGCGTTCGAGCAGTCGATCCTCGAGCGCCTCGGGCATTGGCTGACGGCCCAGCGCCGCGTAGTGCGCTCGGAGGCGGTCTTCGAGAGGCTCGTTCATCCCAGGCGTTCCTTCAACGTGTCGAGTGCCCTCGCCAGGTGCGTTCGCACCGTTCCGCGGCCGCACCCCATGATCGGCGCACACTCATCGAGCGTGTATCCATACATGTAGTGGAGTCCAATCACCGCGCGTT
>DATKQX010000078.1:0-9897 GCA_035532495.1 Saccharimonadales bacterium (SeqCode) | reverse complement strand
ATTCCGATGCACATGGTCGATTCACCGGCATGAAGGCCACGGACCGGGTTTGTCCTGAGCCGGGCGCAGTGCCGCTGTGTCGGACCGGCGCAGACCACCTCGAGGTGGTCTCGCCGGCGCCGGCATGGCACGAATGATGGCGTCATATGAAGACAACTTGCGCCGCAGTGGGACTGGGTCTGCTGTCCATCGTGCTCGCTGCATGCGGCACCCCGCAGACCGCTACCGCGCTCGTCGCTCTCGGCCTCGAGGCGCAACTCGCGGGAGACCTCACGGCGGCGGAGGCCAACTACCAGCAGGCCATCAAAGTGGACGCGAACAGCATGGTCGCGCACTACGACCTCGGCACCATCTACGACCGGCACGACAAGACGTCGCTGGCAGTGGGGGAGTACGCCGCGGCATTGGTCATCGACCCCACGTTTACCGATGCGCTGTTCAACCTGGCCGTCGACACCGCCACGACCGATCCCTCCGACGCCAAGACGCTGTATCTCAAGGTGGTATCCGCGCAGCCGAGTTTCGCCGCAGCGTGGCTCAACCTCGGATTCATCCTTCAGGCCGAGGGCAACACAACCGCGGCGCACGCGGATTGGTCCAAAGCCGTCGTGCTCGACCCGTCGTTCGCGACACGGATCCCGCGTGCGACACCGCTCCTGCCACGCCAAAGTCCTGAGTCGGTGACGCGCGACCGATGATCGCCCCCCCACGACCTCGCGCCCGTCCGGCGCAAGCGCCGGAGTCCGCGCCGGCCGCAGACGTCTCGCCACCACGGTCGATCTGGAGCTTCGCGCCGTGGCTGTTCGTCGCCGGCGCGTGCACGTTCAGCCTGCTGACGCTGGCAGGTGAGCTAACGACCGTCCAGCCTGTCAACGATGAGGCTGTTCACTTCGAGATGGTGTCCTGGGCGGTGCAGCAGATGCACCACGGAAACATCCTTCCACTGGACGGCTGGTTTCCACCCCTGAGTCTCGGTGATGCGCAGTTCTCCCACTACCAGAGCCTGCCGCACCTCATTACCGCGTATTTCTCGCTCGTCTTCGGCAGCGCATCGACGGAGCGCTGGATGGGCTACTTGCTCTTCGCGCTCTTTCCGATCAGCGTTTACGCCGGTAGCAGGTTGCTCGGTTGGTCGGCATGGGCCGCCGGCGGCGCGGCGCTGTTGACGCCGATCCTCGTGAGCGTCACCGGCTACGGCTACGAATCCTTCAGCTACACGTGGCTTGGCAACGGACTCTGGTCTCAGGAATGGGGAATGTTCCTGCTCCCGCTGGCGTGGGGGCTCAGCTGGCGTGCGGTCAATGGCACAGGGCGGGGGACGTACGCGCTCGCCGCACTGGTGGTCGGCCTCACCGTCGCGATGCACTTCCTCACTGGGTACTTCGCGCTGCTGTCGATCGGCGTGTTCGCCATCGTCATCTGGCGCGGGCTGCTCCCTCGCATCGGTCGTGCTGCGATCGTCTTCGCAGGTGCGGCACTCGTCGCGTCGTGGGTTGTGGTCCCGCTGCTCACGGGCGCGGCATATTTCAACCTGAGCGAGTTCAACCAGAGCACCTTTTGGCTTGACTCCTGGGGCGCGCCAAGGATCCTCGGGTGGCTGGTCACCGGTCAGGTCTTCGACGCGGGCCGGTTCCCGATCGTGAGCCTGTTGGTCGCACTCGGCGTCCTCGTCTGCGCCTGCCGGTTTCGCACCGATGCGCGTGCGCGCGCCCTCCTGGGACTCATGACGCTCAGTCTTGTCCTGTTCTCCGGGCGCCCGACATTCGGATTCATCCTCAGTCTTCTGCCCGGCAGCAGCGACCTCTTGCTGCATCGCTACCTGATGGGGGTCCAACTCTCGGGGCTGATGATCGCCGGGGTCGGGCTCGCCTGGGTGGGGGAGTCCGTTATCAAGCTCGTGAAAACGCGGAGGCCGCGAGTCCGTCTGGTCCCCATCGCCGCGGGCATGGTGGGGGCGGCGGTGCTCGTCACCCTTCCCGCATGGCTGGACCGCGCCGCGTATGCGGCGGTCGACTCAAGCAGCATCGCCGTCCAGGTACAGAACGATCAAACCGACGGCGCCGCACTCGACGTGCTGCTCAACGTCATCAAGGCTGGCCCTGCGGGGCGCACGTATGCGGGGATGCCGGGGAACTGGGGCGCGCAGTATGAGATTGGTCAGGTTCCGATCTACGAGTACCTTGCGGATCACAGCGTTGATGAGGTGGGATTCCTGCTGCGCACACCGTCGCTCGTGGCCGACAACGAGGCATATTTCAACCAGAACGACCCCGCGCAATATGAGCTCTACAACGTGCGCTACATCCTCCTGCCGGAGGGCATGCAGCCGCCGGTGCCCGCGACGCTGATCGGATCCAGCGGCAGGCACAAGCTCTGGCTCGTCGCGACAAGCGGCTTCCTGCAGGTCGTCGACACCTCGGGAGTCGTCGAGGCCAATCGTGCCGACATGGCAACGCAGATGCAGCCGTTCCTGCAATCAGCGGGGTTCCATCACAGCGAGCTCGCCGCAGTCGCCTTCAACGGCGGTGCAGCCGCAGCGCCCACGTTGTCGATCAGCGCCGCGCCGACCGGGCCACCGGGTACCAGCGTCGATACCCTGGACGACGGCCAGAACGGTCACTACGCGGGCACCGTCACCGTGAATCGAACTGCAGCCGTTGTGCTGAAAGCGACCTACGATCCAGGCTGGCACGTCACGGTCGACGGCAAAGCCGCGGCCACGTATATGGTGGTCCCCGGGTTCGTCGCGGTCACGGTCCGTCCCGGACAGCACACCGTTGTCTTCAAGTACGTCGCGTATCGGCACTACCCGCTGCTGCTGAGCATCAGTTTCCTGACGTTGCTCGGGCTCAGCTTGACGCCGTGGTTCTGGCGGCGGCTCGGCTCGCCTCGCATCCTGCCTCGTGGCGTCATCTCTCTTCGAGGGCAACGCACTACCGGAGCCCGACTGCAATGACGATGGATCGATCAAATCCCGGAGGAGACGCCAGCGACGTCCTCGTGGTGATCCCGGCATTCAATGAAGAGTCGAATATCGCATCAGTCGTCACCGAGGTGCGGCGTGAAGGCTTCGCCGCCCTCGTCGTTGATGACGGTTCTACCGATCGCACTGCGGAGGTTGCTGAGCTTGCGGGCGCCGTCGTCCTGCATCTTCCCGTCAACCTCGGAGTCGGTGGCGCGCTCCGCTGCGCGTTCCGCTTTGCTGTGGTCAACGGCTTCGTGACCGTGGTGCAGTGCGACGCCGATGGACAGCACGACCCTCGAGAGATATCGCGCCTGCTTCGAACCATGGCCGACAGTCAAGCGGATCTCGTCGTCGGCTCGCGCTTCACCGAAGGGCGCCCGCGCGACGTCGGGTTCGGCCGGCGACTCGCCATGTCCCGACTTGCACATCGCGCCTCCCGTGAGACCGGTGCGCATATCACCGATGCGACATCGGGGTTCCGCGCAATCGGCGGCAGCTTACTCGGCGCATTCGCTGCCAGCTACCCGTCGGAGTATTTGAGCGACACCGTCGAGGCACTCGCGCGCGCAGGTCGTGGCGGCCACAGGGTTGTCGAGGTCGGCGTACGCATGCGCCCACGCGCGTCCGGACTGTCGTCGGCGTCAACCTTCACTTCGATGTGGTACCTCGTCCGCGTCCTGGCCGCTCTGCGCGTGCAGAGCTACCGTCCCAGTGGCCGGCGCGCGGTACAGCACACGCACTGGGAAAACTGGTCCGCTTGGAACGTGCTCGAGAGGAGCGGCGAATGAACAACGTTGCCGTTCAGGCGCTGCTTGTCGCATTCGGGGGCCTTGGATTGCTCGTAGTCGCATTCCTGCTCGCGCGCCGCAGGCTGCTGTCGCTGCGCTATGCGCTTGGGTGGATGGCGGTCTCGATGCTCCTTCTCGGCGCAGCGCTGATCCTCGTGCTCATCGGGGGCATCTCCGATTCACTGCCGATCACGCCCACAGGACTGCTTGCCGGCGTCGGGCTTGCCTTCCTGCTGGCCGTCTGCCTGCAACTCTCGATCTCGCTTTCGGGTCATCAGGAGGCGATTCGTGAGTTGAGCGAGGCAAACGCCCTGCTCGAGGAGCGGCTCCAGCGCATCGAGACCGTCATCCACGCCGGCCAACCGGACTCGTCGTCGGCATTGCGCGGCTACGCTGATCTCGCCCCGGCGCGCAGCACGATGCAACGCATCTGAGCGGAGGTTGTTGCGACGTCGCCGATCGGGTGGTGTCGGCGTGCAATCCGGCTCAGGGTGGGGCCATGACCGGCCGCCAGACGACGCCGCGACAGGAGCCGCTCGGCCCCGATGTCGGCCTCAGCGAACTCGTCACCCGCATGATCACTGCCAACCGCGTCGAGCGCGCGCAACGGAAGCCGTCCGCGGGGCGCGCCCCGGAGCAGGATGAGCGTAACTCCCAGGGGAAGCCCGAACGCCCGCGGACGTGAGCGTCGTCGCGAACGAAGCGCCGTCGAGCGGCGCGCTCTTCGCCACGTTTCTCGAAGCGGTCCCTGACGCGCTCATCGCCGTGGATGGCAGGGGAAGCATCGTCCTCGTCAACACGCAGGCAGAGGCGCTGTTCGGATACCGGCGCGAGGAGTCGATAGACGTGGGCAACGGGACGGCGATCACCATCCTGCTGCCGAGCACTTCTCCCGTCACGACTTCGGAAGAACCGCGCTCCGTGAACCGGCGCCGTCAAGGCGGTGAGACCGTCCTCGTCGTCGAGGACGAGGACCTCGTCCTCGATGTGGCGACCACGCTGGACGCCTGAGGGCCGCCTCAAGCAGCGCCGATCGGGACCTTCGGCAGCTCGGCGAGCGCAGTGTCCAGGCGCTCCTGCGGCAGCTCGACGTCCTTGAGCTGCCCCGCGAAGTACGCGTCGTACGCACCGAGATCGAAGTGGCCGTGGCCCGACAGGTTGAAGAGGATGACGCGCTCGTCGCCGGCCTCGCGCGCGGCGGCAGCCTCCTGGGCGACGGCGCGCAGCGCGTGCGACGGCTCGGGCGCGGGCAGGATGCCCTCACTGCGCGCGAACCGCACGGCCTCGGCGAAGCACTCGTTCTGCTTGTAGGCACGCGCTTCGATGAACCCGTTCTTGACGAGGAGGCAGAGCGACGGCGCGTCACCGTGGTAACGGAGCCCACCCGCGTGGATGCTGTCTGGAATGAAGTTGTGGCCGAGCGTGTACATCGGGACGACCGGACCCATGCCGGCGGTGTCGCCGAAGTCGTACGCGTAAAGACCGCGCGTCAGTGTTGGGCATGCTGCGGGCTCGGCCGCGATGAACCGGGTCTTGGTGTTGCCGGCGATGCGGTCGGCGAGGAACGGATACGCGACACCCGCGAAATTCGAGCCACCACCGACGCAGCCGATGACGACGTCCGGATACGCGCCGGCCATCTCCATCTGGCGCTTGGCCTCCTGGCCGATGACCGTCTGGTGAAGCAGCACGTGATTGACGACGGACCCGAGCGAGTAGTGGCTGTCGTCGCGAGTCGCCGCGTCCTCGACCGCCTCGGAGATGGCGATGCCCAGGCTGCCGGGCGAGTCAGCGTCCTTGGCGAGCACGCTCCGACCGAACTCGGTCTGATCGGTGGGCGAAGGCAGCACCTTCGCTCCCCACGTCTCCATGAGCGCGCGTCGGTACGGCTTCTGCTGGTACGAGACCTTGACCATGTAGACCATCACCTCGAGGCCGAACAGGCCGCCGGCGAAGGCGAGGGCCGAGCCCCATTGACCCGCCCCGGTCTCGGTGGTGAGCCGCTTGATGCCTTCCTCGGCGTTGTAGTACGCCTGCGCGACCGCGGTGTTCGGCTTGTGCGATCCCGCAGGCGAGACACCCTCGTATTTGTAGAAGATCCTGGCCGGGGTATCGAGTGCCTTCTCGAGGCGCTTGGCACGGTAGAGCGGGGTTGGGCGCCAGAGTTTGTAGATGTCGCGCACGCGATCGGGGATCTCGATCCAACGTTCGGTCGATACCTCCTGGCCGATGATCGCCATCGGGAAGATCGGCGTGAGGTCGGGCGGGGTCAGCGGCTCGAGCGTGCGTGGGCTGAGAAACGCGCCCATCGGCTCGGGAATGTCCGCAAGGATGTTGTACCAGTGCGAGGGCAACTCGTCTTCCGAGAGCAGGTACTTCGTCGTCATCTCATCCACCTCATGCCCGGGCCGCTCCGATGCGTGCAGCCGAGGATACGCCCCGCCGGAGGAGCGAGTCATGGCGATCGCTACGGGCACAGGCGGGTGCTGGTGATCGCCCTCGCACTCTTCGGCGCCGGATCGGTCGCCTGCGCGTTCTCGACGACCGTCGGGGAGTTCCTTGCCGCTCGCGTCCTCCTCGGGCCTCGAAGGCGGCCCGCGGCTCTGAGCCGCAGGCGCCGACTATCCTTGCACCCGTGCGCCTCGCCACCTGGAACGTCAACTCCGTCGTCGCGCGGCTCCCGCGACTGGTCGGGTGGCTCGAAACAGCCCGGCCGGACGTGCTCTGCCTGCAGGAGACCAAGATCGCTGATTCGGTATTTCCACGTGCAGAGGTCGAGGCGCTCGGGTACGAGGTGGCGCTGCACGGCGACGGCCGATGGAACGGCGTCGCCATTCTCTCGAAGGTGGGGCTCGACGATGTCCAGCGTGGCTTCGCGGCTGAGCCCGGCTTCCCGAACCCTGAGGCGAGGGCGCTGAGCGCAACCTGCGCGGGTCTGCGCGTCTGGTCGGTCTACGTGCCGAACGGTCGGACGCTCGACAACGAGCACTACCAGTACAAGTTGCGCTGGCTCGCCGCCATCAAGACCGCGCTCGGCGCGGCCCGGGACGCCGGCGAGTCACTGGCGGTCTGCGGCGATTTCAACATTGCGCCGACCGACGCCGATGTGTGGGACCCGACCCAGTTCATCGGGTCGACGCACGTGAGCGCCGCGGAACGCGACGCGCTCGCGGCGCTGGTGGCGCTCGGACTTCGTGACGTGCACCCGCGTGCGTTCAAAGGGCTGCCGTTCACGTACTGGGACTATCGCGCCGGGATGTTCCACACCGGCAAGGGCATGCGCATCGACCTGGTGCTCCTCGACGAGGCGGTGGCCGCGACGGTCGCCGATGCGTATATCGATCGCGATGCACGCAAGGGCACTGGACCGTCGGACCACGCGCCTGTCGTGGTCGACTTCAGTTGGTCGCCCTGAGGACGCCGGAGGTCAGGTGGTCGGCGGCCTCGGTGCCCTGGCACCGTCGGCCACCGCGAACGCGTCGCCCTTCGTGCTCAGCAGCGATGGTGTTGCCTCGGGCTTGCCGGCCGATGTGACCATCTGGATCGAAGCGGGCGTCCCACCACCGGCGATCTTCGTCGATCCGTTGACGGTGCCGGCCGTGAAGGTCACGTTGTTTGTCAGCGCGAGCACCGACTGACTGCCGTTGACGGTCGGCGCCTCATGAATCCACTCGGCACTGGCCTGCGTTGATGCATACGCGAATGCTTTGGTGAATGACTCGCTCTTGGTTGTGTCCTTGACGGTGATCGACCACCGGTTCACGCCAGAGACCTTCCTGACGGTGACGGTCATCGAGTCGCCGGGATGGACCGTGAACCCGGGGATCGGCACCTCGGGAGCAGGGATGATCTCCGTCCAGGCGTTGTACGAGATGACTCCCCCTTGGATCTGCTCGGATGTGCCGGCCTGTATCAGCGTGCCATCCGAGAATCCACCGATGCCCACCCAGTCCGACGCGTATCTGTTGCCGCTCTGCGCCTTGACCGTCGGCACCTTCCACGTGCCCTTGACCTGCGTGTAGGTCAGTCCGGTGACAGCGTAGCCCGACCAGTTGGTGGACTCGAAATCCGCCTCCTTGGCAAACGCGCTTCCTGGATGGAAGCGACCGTGACTCACGGCAGCGACGCCATTTGTGGTGCCGGCCAGTGCCAGCGGGATGGCGATCCACCCGACCGCCAGGGCAAGAGTCATCCGACGCATGCGACGCCCCTCTCTCGAATTGCCGATCGCCGATTGCCGGCGTTTGATTGTCGACGGTGGCGATTGACACAAGACTAGCAAACCGGCGTGCGGCGATCCGCGCTCTATCCTGACCCCCGTGGCCATTCGCAGCGACCGCTGATCACCGTGCGGCCCGGCATGGTCCTCGCCGCGTTCATCGCCGTCGCCGCGGCGGCGGGGATCTCGGTTTCCCTGGTCCAGCGTCCGCCACCGTCGCACCCGGCGCCGCGCGTCACGCCCGCGCCAGTCGGTCCGACCCCCGTGCCCCGGCAGCCGTCGGTCGCGTTCGCGTTCAGCGTCGCCGACGACGCGTCGACCGGCGATGTCGTGCTCTTTGGGGGAGTCTCGAATTTCGCCGATACCTGGGCCTGGAACGGGGCGCGGTGGACGCTCCTCCGCCCGGCGAACAGCCCCCAGGGACGCTACGAGGCGTCGGCGGCCTTCGATCCGCAGAGTGGACAGGTCCTCCTGTTCGGCGGCCACCTCCAATCCGGGACGCCAGTGAATGACACATGGGGCTGGGACGGAACGAACTGGCAGGAGCTGAGCACGGGCGGCACTGGCGAGCCACCGCCCGGAGGCTCGCAGATGGCCTGGGACCCGGCGCACAACCAGATGCTGCTGGTGACCCAGGCAGCCACTCCAAGCGGCGGCGGCCAGACCTGGATCTGGACGGGCACCCACTGGCTCCGGCAGAGGTCCGGCACTCTCGGGACGATCGGCTCGAGCATCCTCGTGGCCTACGACCCCATCTCCCGCGCGATGCTTGCCGAAGGGTGCTGCGCGGTGCAACCAGCGAACCTTGTCGCCGAGACATCGTCGACCTGGCGGTGGGACGGATCGAAGTGGCTCCTGGTCGCCGGGGCGGACAGCCCGTCGGACGCCTCTGCGATCGCGCTCGATCCCAGCCGGGGGAATCTCGTGCTCTGCAACTGCAACCTCGTCGGGGGCGTGGTGCCGGCGCTGTGGACGTGGAACGGCGAACGCTGGGTGATGCTTGCCACCGACCGGGTCCCGCCACAGCCACAGGCCGAGGTCGCTGACATCACGCACTCGCAGCTCCTGCTGCTCGGCTTCGCGGTCAGCGGCGCGCAGTCCATCGCGCAGCCGGTGGAGACGTGGTCGTTGCGCGGATCGGCCTGGCGCCTGCTCGACGCCGGGCCGGCGTCGCCGTAGGTCGACCCCGGCTCAGAGCTCCAGGGTCGCTTCCGCGGTGATGCTGGGAACGGCTGCAAGCGCCTTCGAGACGGGGCAGCCCGCCTTGGCGGCGTCGACGGCCGCTGAGAATGCCGCAGGCTCGATGCCGGGGACCTTGCCCTTGATGGTCAGGTGGATGGCGGAGATACCGTCAGGCAGCCCGACCGTGACGCGCGCGGTGACATCCAGCTGCTTCGGCGGGAATCCCGCCGTGGCGAGTCCATGGGCAAGCGCCATCGACAGGCAGGAGGCGTGGGCTGCGGCGATCAACTCCTCGGGGCTCGAGCCGGTGTCGCGGCTTTGAAAGCGCCGAGCCGACGTCATCGTGAGCTCGGGAAATGCGCCGCTGGCGGACCGAACCGTTCCCTGCCCTGTTGCGAGATCGCCTACCCAGGTCGCCGAAGCGCTGCTGTCGACACTCATGTACGTGCTCCTACTGATGCCAAGCCGGACTCGTTCAGAGTACCGGCTCGGTCGGCGCCGACGTCGCGACGCCGGCGGTCAGCGTGCGATGACTGTTCGCGCCCCGTCAGGCGTTGACCCGCTGCAAGTACTGCTCGGAACGCCTGCGCTGACGTCAGGCGGGCTTGAACACCACGACCGAACGCAGCACCTCGCTGTTGACGATCTTCGTGAAGGCGTCCTCGACGTCGTTGACGGTGATGAGCTCGGAGACGAAGCCGTCGAGGTCGAGGCGGCCTTTTCGATAGAGGTCGATGAGCACA
>DATKQX010000077.1:0-11152 GCA_035532495.1 Saccharimonadales bacterium (SeqCode) | reverse complement strand
TCAGCACCGGCTGCGACGCTCACGCTGCATCTGCAGCCGCGTTGCTCGAGAGTCCTGTGCCGAGCCGGTGCTCGACGGTGGTGAGAGAGATTCCTGGGGCGATGTCGTAATGGAGTGGGCGGCGGAGGATCACACTCTTCTCGGTTGGTCTGCTCGTCGTCCTCGCTACGGGGATCGAGGGCGAGGACCACCCGGCGACGCATCTCGTCTACGTCGTGTCCGCCAGCGTCTGGTGGTGCTCGCGGCCTCACACTCGCGACGTCAGCGTGCGGCGCTGCACCCCAGATCTCGAGCACCGGGTTGACCTGCAACGTCCCGCCACGAGCCACGAACGGTGCGATGATGATGTCCGCGGCGGTGTCCACCGAATCACAGCGCCGACAATCCAGTTCGCGGCTTAGCGATTCGTCGACCCGTCGCGGCCGCTATCGGGCGGTGGCCTCCGATGGCTCGACCGGTGTCGACGCCCCGAAGATCACGTCCATCCGCTCGGCCAGCTCGTTCAGCGGCCGCGCGTGGAGGTACCGCTCGGTTGTGGTGATATTCGAGTGACCCATTAATGATTGAACGGTGGCCGGATCGAGACCGCGGATTGCGAGCGTCGCAAATGTGTGGCGAAGGTGATGGAAGGGCAGCTTTGGCGCACCGGCTGCTTCCCGTGCTCGCCGATAGCGCTTGCGCAGCGCCGATTCATCGAGCGGCTCGCCGGTCGCGCCACAGAAGACGTAGTCGTCTTCGCCGGTGAAACTTTCGCGTTGGCTGAGCCCGTCCAGCGCGATGAATGCATCCCTCGCCATTGGAACCGCACGCCACTTCCCGGACTTTGTCGTGGTGTCCACGCCGGCAGACATCGCGGCGACAACGATGAGCGTTCGGTCGGCGAACCGGACGTTCTTCCACCGCAGCGCTCGTAGCTCTCCCTGGCGTAAGCCGGCGAATCCAGCGACGACGTACAACGCGGCATCCTGCTCGTTCATCAGTCGCTGCTCCGCGCCCGTCTCGACGCCTACCGCCGACGCGGGGCGATGCCGCCCTTCGCGCGCCGCCCGCGCGATCGCCAGTACCTCCTCAGCGGTGAACGTCGCTGGCGGTTTGGAGTAGTCCTCACGCCGCTTCTCGACGCTACGCACAGGGTTCGCCGGTAGTGCCAGTGCATCCGGTCGGGTCGCGTATTCGAAGACGTTGGCCAATACCTGGCGGTGCATGTTGACGTTCCGTGCGGCGACTCCATCGCGATCCAGCTGTCGCAAGAAACGCTCAACGTCCGCGCTGGTGATCTTCGCCATCGGACGCGAGCCAAACTCGCGCATGATCCGCGCGACATGCTCGCCTCCGAGTCGGGTCCGCGGACCGGGGAGGACGAGCAGGCGTCCGTATTCACGAAGGGTTGACGGCTTGATCCTCTGAGTGTGTCGAGCGAAGTCGAGGTACTGCGGCGCGAGGTCGGCAAGGGTCGCTTGCTTATCGGTCTGGGCAAGACCGATCTCGGCCTCGACCTGAGCGACAAGCGCATCCAGCTCTCGCTCGGATGCGCGCCGGTCAAGGTAACCATCGGGGGCGCGGCCTTGCCGCTTCGCCCATTGGCCGGCTCGGCTTCGCTCCACCCAGGCCTTGCCGAGACGTCGGTAGTGCTGCTTACCGGACGAGTCTCGCCATTTCGCCACCGCGTACACGAGCCTGTCGCTCTGGCTCTCGCCCTCGCGGTAAACGACGGTGCCTTTAGACTTGGGCTGCAGTTCGATCCCCGCCGATCGTGGTGCCGAGCCCCCGGCGATCACAGGTCGCGCGCGGGCTTCTTTGTATTCCGCTCAGGCACGCTATCACCCGCCGCTACCAATCCGCTACCACATTCGCTACCAACCACCTGCGATTCTGGGGTCCAGAAGCCCCTTTATCTATGGGATAAACGCCCGTAAACACTCGATTGCGATGGGTCAATCGCCAGTTTGCAAGCAGGAGGTCACCGGTTCGATCCCGGTTGGCTCCACATCTCTCCGCAAAATCTCTGCAGACAGCAGCAGCGGCGGCGTCTTGGCGCGAACACAAGTGCTATGCACCCTGCTGGGGCTGGTCGCCAGTACGCCGGAAACCGATAACGAGATGATCGCAGCCTACGAGGCAGCTGTCTCTTCATGCTGCGACCGGCGGGAGACTCGCACGCGTGCCCGTCGAATCGGAGCAGCACTTCGCGAGCAGAGAGCCGACTTCTGAGCTAGGCCGGGATTTGACGGAGCTATCGCGCACCCACCGTTCGCCGCTTCGCGTTGCGCTATGACGACTTGGGGGCGCGTCCGTCATCGATACTGGTGGCAGTGCAGGAGCGGCTGGAGGCCGGTCAGCTTGATCAGCGGTGGCGCCACCACCGTCTGGTCATCTTGAAAGATTGATGCTCAAGCGCATCCTGTAACCGGCCTGGATGAACCAGCAGCCAAGATCAGTCACACAATCGAGGACCTCGATCCCGTTACGTTCGACCAATGGACCGAACTCCGGGAGCGGTTCGCCGCTGAGGATCCGGATCCGATGCCCGCTCGCGGCCTGCGCTGCGAGCGCCTCCACCAAGCCTAGGGTGCATATCGGGTGTGCCAGGTCGAAGAATCACGAACCGGACGGTCCGGGGGAAGCGGCCGCGCGCGCGGTCTCGGCGATACCATGATCGGCGGATGACCACGACCTCCACACCAATTGTCGGCGTCGACTTTGTGATGTTCCCGACCCGAGACCTGGCGGCTGCGGTCGCCTTCTACGGCAGCACTCTCGGGCTGCCCTGCTCGGTCCACATGCCGGAGCGCGGATTCGCTGAGTTCGAGGCCGGCTCTATGACCCTGAACGTAGCGATGACCGAGAACTTCCCGATGGGATATCACCCGAACCCTAATCCCGTGGCCCTGCACGTCGACGATGTCGCGGCCGCCCGGCAGGAGTTGAGCACGCGCGGCCTCGCCTTCGAAGGCGAGACGCTCGACACCGGCGTCTGCCACATGGCGTTCTTCTCGGACCCCGACGGTAACGCGCTGATGCTGCACCACCGCTACACGCCTCGGGTGACGCTGACCTGATCCGCGCCCGCCACGACACGCGCGGTCGCGAGTGCCAGTATGTGAGCATCCAAGTGCTGTGGTCATACGGTGTCTAGACGTCCTCGAGCCTTCATTGCCGCGTCGGCCAGCCGTCTGCCGAGAGTCACGGTCGCGGCGCTGATCCTCGCCGTCGTGGCGTTGGCCGCAACGTACCCGGCGGTCGCCTTGGCGCCGCACAGCACAGGTGGCGGCACCGGGATATCCGCCGCCAACGAGCGGCCTGCACCCACAACCACAGTCTCGGACGCAAGCGCACCGCGGCTGAGCCTCGCCAAGCAGGTGGGGCAACTCATAATTGCCACCTACCAGGGACAAACTCCGCCGGCCAGCCTGCTCAGTGCGATCCGACTTGGCCATGTCGGTGCAGTAATCCTGATGGGCGACAACACAACCGGCGGAATCCGGGCCACGAAACTCGCCACCGCTCAGATGCAAACAGCGGCACGGAAAGGTGGCAACGCCGGGTTGCTGATCATGACCGATCAGGAAGGCGGCACAGTCAAACGCCTTTCGGGCCCGCCCGATTACGCCGCGATCGATATGGCCAATCCCGCCGCTGCATATGCACAAGGGCGAGCTACGGGCGAGCTACTCAGGTCGGCGGGCGTCAACGTTGACCTTGCTCCCGTTGCCGACGTGATCCGGGTTCATGGATTCATCCAGCAGGAGCGGCGAAGCTTCGGAGTCAGCCCCACCGTGGTATCCAACGCCGCCTGTAAGTTCGCCGCCGGACTTGCAGGAGTCGGTGTGGCGTACACACTCAAGCACTTTCCCGGGTTGGGAGATGCGGTTGCGACGACCGATCTGCAGGCCGTGAGTGTCACTGAGTCGGCGTCGAACCTGTATGAGGATGACGCGGCGTACCGGCGCTGCGGCCACGGACCTTTGGCGCTGGTGATGATCAGCAGTGCCAGTTACCCCCATATGACCGGATCGGTACCTGCGGTCCTAGACCCGAAAGTCTATTCGCAGGTCCTCCCCCGGGACGGGGTGACAGCCGTGCCGATCAGCGATGACTTCGAATCGGGCGCGATAAGCGCGGTGGCCACACAGGGGCCGGCGAAGACAGCTATCAACGCCGGGTTGGACATGGTCATGTACGCCGACTATGAGTCTGTTGCACTGAGCGCCTATACGACTCTCCTCGCGGACGCGCATGACGGCGCCCTGAGCCGGAATCGGGTGCAGGCGGCCTCCCACCGTGTGCTTGCGCTCAAGAACCATCTCGGGCTGGGCAGCGGCGGCGGCTGAGCTATGGGCTGGCCTCAGTCTGTTACCACGACGTTGTCGGTACCCGCGCACAGGACGGTCTGAATCTCGAGTCGGTCGTCGAGTACGACGATGTCTGCGGGACCGCCCGGCTCGAGCACGCCGATGTCGTCGCGTCCGAGAAGGCGCGCCGGAACCTCCGTCGCCGCGCCAACCGCCCGCTCGAACGGGACGCCGAGGGCGTGGAGGTTGCGCACCGCGTCGATCATGGTAAGAACGCTTCCAGCAAGCGTCCCGTCCTCGAGCATCGGCGCCGCCCCCGCCTCGAGCTCGACCTCGGCCTCGCCGAAGTGAAACGTACCGCCTCCCGCGCCGGCAGCGGCCATCGCATCGGTGATGAGGGCAACGCGGCCGGCGGCGCACGCCCAGACCAGTTGCACCGTTTCGCGGGCGAGGTGGTGCCCGTCGACGATCATCTTCACGACGACGTCGGGTCTCGTGAGCGCTGCGCCGGCCACACCGGGGTCCCGGGACCGCAGCGGCCGCATCGCGTTGAAGACGTGAGTCAGGCCGGCGATGCCGAGATCGAAACCGCGACTGGCCTCCTCCGCGGTGGCGTTGGTGTGGCCGGCAGAGACGACGACACCCCGCTCGCGCAAGCGCCTGATGAGCGCGTCCGCGCCGGGCAACTCCGGTGCGAGCGTCATCTCGGTTACGGGCCCCGCGTCGAGGAGCCGGTCGAGCAATTCAACATCGGGAGCACGCATGTGTTCGACCGGGTGCATGCCCGGCCGCTCGGCGGAGAGGAACGGCCCTTCGAGGTGTGCGCCGAGCACCCGCGGACCAACGCCCCCTGCCGGCAGCGCCCGCAGCGCCTCGACCGTTGTCGCCTCGGCAGCGGTAATGAAAGTGGGCTGGTAGGCAGTAACGCCGGTGAGAAGAAGAGCCTCTCCTGCACTCCGGTAGTCCTCGGTCAGCGCGGACAGAAAGTCGACGCCGCCGTAACCGTTGATCTGGATGTCGACCAACCCGGGAATCGCGATCAGGCCATGCGGCCCGCCAGGCAGGCCGACGTCGACAACGCGCCCATCCTCGATCGTGACGTCGCCCGGGACGAGCTCCCCATGGACAAGCGCGGCCTCGACCCCGAGTCTCATGTCGACGCCGCCTTCCGCTCTGACCCGCGCCCCTTGGTCAGAGCGTCGCTGACAGCCTCCCACACGAGCGGCCCATCAGGGGTCGCAAGGTGCGTCATGTGCCGGCATGCTTCATACCCCCACGTCCAGAGATCTTCGACGCCCTCCTCTCGGGCCGCCGTGATCGCCGCCTCGAGCTCCGGCACATCCTCACGTGCGAGCCCAAAGCTGGGCACCCAGAGCTGCGCGCCGACGCCGTGTCGATCGGCGGTCGCGCGGAGGAGCCGCGCGAAGCGACGCACGAACGGGCCAGCCGCCTCATCCCAATGCTTCCAATACGGATCGGTGACGATCATCGAGAGACCAGGCAGTGCTGCGACCACATCCCAATCGGCCATGCCGACCACACCCTCGGTCGCCGGCAGCAGACATATCGCGCTCGATCCGCCATGCGCGGCGACGTGGGCCACCAGTTCGCCGAGGAAGTCGACGACGGACGCCTGACGAAAGGCCTGGACCTCCGCCGTCAGCTCGGCTGGGATCGGCCCGCCGAACCGCTCGGTGCAGCGATCGCATCGGCACGTCCAGCGGGTGGGATCGTCGACGCCGACGTGCGTTGGCAGGACCCACGCCGGCTCATCCCAGAAAACCATGTCGACCCCGCACTCGAGGACCCAGTCGGCCCACTCCTGGCAGAACGCACGGTAGGGGGCGCTGTTCAGGCAGGCGGCGGCGACACGGCGACCATCATCGAGAACCTGGCACTCCTCCGGGTGGAAGGCGACCCAGCGGCTTTCGGCCTCACCGCCGAACGTACGGCCGAGCCCCCATGGGCTGGCCTGAACGAACAGGCCCTCGTCGTGAGATGCCGCGACGATCTCCGCCATCGTGCCGCGGTAGTAGGCGAAGTCGTTCTCGGAGAAGGTGTGGAGCACGCCGCCGTAGCCCCGCTCCGCCAGGTCGGCCATGTCCCGCCGCACATGCCGCGGGATCCGCACTCCGAAATAAGAGCATCCGGCTCTGGGCCTTTGCACCAGCTCAACCCCTTACGGCGCCGGCCGTCAGGCCAAACGCGATTCGACGTTGGACGAGGAGGAAGAAGATCACGACCGGGATCGAGATCAACGTCGAGGCCGCCATCACGGCGCCCCAGTCGACGGCACGGCTGCCGCCGTAGAAATCAGCGAGCCAGACGGTGATCGTCTGCGTCTTGCCGTTGTTCAGCAGCGTGTTGGCGAAGATGAATTCGTTCCAACTCGTGATGAACGCGAACACCGAGGTCGCAACCAGACCGGGCGCGACGAGCGGCAAGAGGATTCGGACGAAAGCGCCCAGCCGCGTCGAGCCGTCCACCATGGCCGCCTCCTCGAGCTCCTTCGGGATGCCGATCAGGAAGCCACGCAGCGTCCATATGCAGAACGGCAGGGAGAAGGTCAGATAGACGAGGATGACGCCGCTGAGCGTGTTCACCAGGTGATAGCGGGCGACTACCACATAGAGGGGAATCACCAGCCCGGTCGGAGGGAGCATCTGGATCCCGATCACGAGGACGATGAACAGCTTGCGCCCGGTGAAGCGGTACTTCGCGAGCGCCAGCGCCGCGAAGAACGAGAGTGTGAGCGCGAGCGCGACGGTGACGAACACGACGATCGCGCTGTTCTTCACGTCCGTCCAGAAGTAGGGGCGGTTGATCGCGGTGCGGAAATGCGACAGCGTCAGATCGGTGGGAAACCAGGAGGGCGTGAAGTCGTAGATCTGGCCGTTGGTCTTGAACGCCGTCGAGATCATCCAGTAGACGGGAAACGCCATCACGAAGAACACGATCAGCCCCACGATGTTCCAGCCGAGGCGCTGCCGAGCTTTGCGGCTCATTCGTCACCCACCCGCAGCATGCTGCGCACGTAGAAGATGCTCAGCACGGCCACGATCGCGAGCATCAGGATGGAGATCGCGGCACCACGGCCGAAGTTGGTTTGCCCGTAGCCCTCCACGTAGAGATAGATGCTCATCAAATAGTTGTTCGGCGTCTGCTGGCCAGGGCCGATCAGGAGGTACGGCTGAGTGAAGACGCCAAAGTCCCAGATGATCGAAAGACTGGTCAGGATCAGCAGCAACGGCTTGACGACGGGCAGCGTCACGTCCTTCAGGACGCGCCACGTGCGCGCGCCGTCGATCTGTGCTGCCTCGACGAGCTCCTGCGGCACCTGTGAAAGGGCGGCGTATACCGTGATCACGACGAATGGCAGCCCGCCCCAAACGATAAGAGTGGTCACCATCCCGTATTGCGAGAGTGTCGTCGCGTACCAGTTGTGCTGGAAGAAGTTGCCGATACCGAGCTGGGTGAGCGCATAGTTCAGAACGCCGTTCTGGAGGTTCGTCATCCAGCTCCAGACCTGGACCGCGACCACCGGCGGCATCGACCACGCGAGAACCAGGGCGCCAGTGACCATGAGCCGCACCCAGGTCGAGACGCGCACCAGGAGTAGAGCGACCAGGATCCCAAGCGTCATCGTCAGTCCGACGTTCGCCATCGCAAAGACGACTGTGCGCCAGAGCGCGTTCCAGAAGACGGGGTCGCCGAGGACACTTGAGAAGTTGGACAGCCCGATATACGAGCCGTGGTGCTGGATCAGCTCGAACAGCCCGTATCTCTGGAGCGACAGCTCGCCGAGGTTGACGATCGGGTAGCCGAGGATCGCCCCGATCGTGAGAATCGCCGGCGCGATGAGGAGGTACGGCGTGGCTCCGCGTGTCAGACGGCGACGCGTAAGACGCCACCGCCGCGACCTTTCGGTCGCGGCGGTGGACGACAGCGTTGGCGCGTCCTTGGTCAGGACGCCGGCTGGTTGAGGGTTTGTGCGATGTTCTGGCTTGCCACCCTCGCGGCCTGCGCGACGCTGAGCTGTCCGGTCAGCAACGAGCCCAGCATCGTCTTGAGGATGTTGCCGTTCTCGACGTCCACCCAATTGAGAGCCTGCGGCACGAACCAGCTGCGTGCTGCAGCTCGGTCGTTGACGCTGTGGCCGAGCAGGTTCGTCGCATTCGGGATATTGCCCTTAGCGGCCAGTGCCTGCTCGCTCGAGGTGTTCGTGAAGTCGGCGATCCAGGCGGCCGCCGCGGCTTGGTTGGTGCTCTGTACGGGCACCGCCAGATCGGAGCCGCCGAGGAAGCCAGGCATCGGCTTGCCCTTGGTGTGGCTCGGCATGACGAACTGCTTCGTCACCTTTGTGTACTGCTTCCCTGTGCAACACGAGAACCAGGCCGGACCGTAGTTCGCGGCGGTCTTGCCCTCTGAGAAGACCGTGTAGCCGTAGGGATTCGAGCCGTCCAGCGTCGCAGTCGACTTCGCCTGTGTCGCGTGGAAGAACTGCTGGAACGCTGTCAGACCCCTGATCGAGTTCTTCGAGTCGAGCGTGCCGACCCACTTGCCGTGCTCGTACTTGGCGATCGATCCGCCGTAGTCGAAGACGAAGCTGAGCGCTGTGTACCAGTCCTCGCCACCGACATAAAGCGAGGAGAAGCCCCTGTTCTTCTTCTCCATCTTCCCGACCTTGACGAGATCAGTCTGGAGCTGCGCCAGGCTCTTCGGGATGCGCTTGATATGGGCCTTCGTGAAGAGATCACTCCGGTAGGTGATGACGCGTGAGCCCGCGTAGTACGGAACCCCATACAGCTTGTTGTGGTATTCCGCAGACGCCAACAGGCCCCCAAGCCAGTGGCTCGAGTTCGCGAACTGCGACCTGTCCGAGCCGAGGTTCGAGAACGCGCCCTCAGCCATGTACTTGGTCATCTCCGTATTGCCCATCTCGATCACGTCCGGCGTGTCATTGCCGGCGATCGTTGCGTCGAACTTCGACAGGTGGTCGCTCCACTGCTGATAGTCGACGTTGACGGTCCAGCCCGGATGGCTGGACTCAAACGCGGTGTTCGCGGCAGCCACGACGCCCGGCCACCCGTTCTGAGCGTCGACCTGCAGCCACACGGTCAGCGTGTTTGTCGTCGCGGCCTGCGCAGCCGCCGTAGCGACCGTAAACGCGAGTGCGAGTGCGGCGGTTAGCGCCGCGATCCAGCGATACCTCATGCAAAACCTCCCTCGAATCATCGACGCGCGAGCGGATCAGCTTTCCCTATCGTGTGCAAGCGAATGCCGTTCGCGCGGTGTAGGTGGTCTAAACCTCTAGTGGTCTAAACCACTTCAAGCGAGCGCACCTTCCCACACCTGACCTCTGGTGTCAAGAGGGCGACGTAATTCGTCTATACCATTGCGTCTCGACGGACAATAGGATAAGAATGGCCGCTGCGATGGCAGAGATAGTTCTCGACAAACTCACCAAGACCTTCGACGGAGGCGTCGTGGCCGTGGAAGACATCTCGCTAACGATCGCGAGCGGAGAGTTCCTCGTTCTTGTTGGCCCGTCGGGCTGCGGGAAGTCAACGCTCCTGCGGATGGTCGCCGGACTCGAGCACGTGAGCGAGGGGACGATTTCGATCGGTGGCCGTGACGTCACGGAGTCGCCGCCACGCGATCGTGATATTGCGATGGTCTTCCAGAGCTACGCGCTCTACCCGCACATGACCGTTCGCGAGAACCTCGGGTACGGCCTCAAGGTACGCAGGACGCCCAAGCCGGAGGTCGACGGGCGCGTCCTGCAGGTCGCGAAGCTACTCGGACTCGAGCAGTTCCTCGGCCGCCGACCCGCTGCGCTCTCGGGCGGGCAACGGCAACGCGTGGCTATGGGTCGGGCGATGGTGCGAGAGCCGCAGGCGTTCCTCATGGACGAACCGCTCTCAAATCTCGACGCAAAGCTCAGGGTCGGCATGCGCACGCAGCTTGCGGCGTTACACGCGCGGCTGCGTACGACGACGATCTACGTTACGCATGACCAGATCGAGGCCATGACCCTGGGCGAGCGCGTTGCCGTGCTGCGAGATGGCCGGATCCAGCAGGTAGCCACTCCGCAGGAGCTGTACGCACGGCCTACAAACGTGTTCGTCGCCGCATTCATCGGCTCACCGGCGATGAATCTGGTCGAAGCTGATGTTGAGGGCGGCGCACTCCGCTTCGGGGGCTACACGATTCCGCTGCCACCGGGCAACGTGGTGCCGACGGGACGCGTCATCGCCGGCCTCAGGCCGGAGGCTTTCGCGGATGGGGCGCGCGCCGACCCCTCGCTGCCCCGACTTGACGTTCGGGTCGAGGTTGTGGAGGAGCTGGGTGCCGATACGCACGTCATGTTCACAGTCGCCGCACCGCCGGTTGATATAGGCGAAGTGCAGGAGGCCGCGGGTGACGAACACGGACTCGTCGACATCGAGGGCTCCCTGTTCACGGCGCGCGTCGATCCCGGTACCGCCACCCACCCGGGCGCCAGCCTGCGCCTTGCGCTCGACGCGGCTCGGATCCACTATTTCGATCCCGCGAGCGGCCTGCGGCTCGAGACCGGGCCGGTCGCCATCAAAGCTGAGCAAACCCCCATCTCAACGACCACCCCCTGAAGCCAAACGCTCGCCGCCTAGGTCACGCCACAACGGGCGAAGCAATCGCCCACCGACCTCAAGCGGCTTCCCGCTCTGCCGTAGCGGGCGGTGGTGGTTGGGGAGCGGGCGGGCTAGCTGAGATTAGGGATCCGGGGTGGACTCTCAGCGCCGGCTCCCATTGCGCCCGGTCGCACGGTCATGCAGGAGCAGGCACCCGCTGAACCGGCGGCAACAAAGCCGCACGCCGCA
>DATKQX010000076.1:0-3049 GCA_035532495.1 Saccharimonadales bacterium (SeqCode) | reverse complement strand
CGTCCCACCCGTGGCGCCGGAGGAGCCGGACGGCTTCGACGTCGGTGCGGGCGCTGCCGTTGGCTTCGGGGTCGGGGTCGGGGTCGAGGTCGGGGTCGGCGCCGGCGTGCCGTTGCCACCGTTGCTCATACCACCGCCCTTCGGTGTGGGAGTTGGCGTGGCGGTCGGCGTGGGTGTGGCGGTCGGCGGGGGCGGAGAGGGCTGAGAACACAGGTGCCGATGGCGGTGAGATCCGCACATCTGAGGCGTCGGCGATGGAGATGCTGTGGCTGTTGGCGCCGGGGTCGGGGTTGTGGCGGGCGTCGACGACGCGGCGACGCCGGAGACGCCGGCGAGCAGCAGCGCAAAGACGCCTGGAGCGAGGGCAGCCACGGCGCGGGCCCGGGGGCGCTTGCGGGGGGTGATCTCACTGAATGCGTTTGCGTTCATTGACGTGATCCAAACTCTGGTCTTAATACCCTCCCCGGCAGAGCGATATCGGCGATGTGTGACTTGGCCGCGAGGCCGTGTTCACAGAGTTCACACCGGCGTGAGCTTCCTCCTAGGATTCCCCCGGTGTGCACGATCCTCCTGGCGTGGCGTACTCATCCGGACACCCCGATCATCCTGGCGGCCAACCGCGACGAGTTGATCGCCCGGGCGAGTGCGCCTCCCGGCGTCCTGAGCGCGAGCCCGTTGGTGCTGGGTGGCCGCGACCTCGTCGCCGGCGGCACATGGCTCGCGGTCGCCGGCGGAGGGACGGTGTGCGCCGTGACCAACCGCCATCCGATCGACGGCAAGCCGAAGCCTGCAGACCCAACCCGCCGTTCGCGAGGCGAGATTCCTTTGGCATTGCTCACAGGCGTCGATGCCCAGGACATCCCCGCGCGACTCGCGGTGCTTGGACCTGGCCGCTACAACCCGGTCAACGTCGTCTGGGTATCGGCCCACCGCGCGCTCGTTGCCGAAGTTGACGACTCGGGGCCGGTGCGCGTGATCGATCTCCAACCGGGCGCCCACGTCCTCACCACGAGCGACCTCGACGACGGCGCCATCCCGAAGGTCGCAATGCTTCGGGCCGGCATGGACTCCGCGCTCGCGGCGGGCTGTGGGGCGGGCGAGATGCTGCTGCGTCTGCGCGCGCTCCTCGCCGGTCACACCTCGCCGACGAGCAGAGCTGTCGACGCCGCATGCATCCATGGCGATGTGTACGGCACCGTGTCGGCCTCGAGTGTCCTTGCGGGGCCGCGCGGGATCACGTACGAGCACGCGCCGGGCCGGCCCTGTGTCACGCCGTTCACGCGGGTGGCGGTGCGGGACTCTAGCCGTGACCCGCGGTCGCCAGCTGGACCGCTTTGACGAGGAGCAGTGCCATCGCGATGATCGCGTAGCCGCGCACCGTGCAGAGGGCAATGAGCCGAGCTCGGGACTTCACCGGACGAGTCAGCAGCGCGAGTGACGGCATCCGCCACGTCTCGCGATCCTCGTCCTCGCGGGGGTCCCGAGGCGCACGGCGTTGTACGCGCACGTTGACGATGATCGTTGCCGCGAGCCCGATCACCACCACGATGGACAGCACGATGAACAACCTGGGGACGTCAACGCTGGGAACGATCGTCGATACGACGAGAATGACCGAGAGCATCAGCAGCACGCCGAGGATGAGCGTCGCCAGGAGATTGGTGACCGGCCGGTTCACCCACGGTCCGAGCACGTCGCGGTCGTTGCACAGGAAGAGCAGGAACAGGCAGGCGCTCGGGAGCATCACGCCCGCCAGCGCCTGCACGGCGGTGGTGATCAAGCCGAGTGGAGCATTGGGGATGAGCACGAGTGCAGCTGCGAGCGTGACCAACACGGTGAACATCGCGTAGAAGGGCTTGGCTTCACGCCAGGACCTGTGCAGTGAATTCCTGATGCCGAATGTGTCGCCGAAGGCGTACGACGTCGAGAGGGTCACGGCACTCGCGCCGACGACCGATGCGTCGATGAGCAGAATCGCGAACACCGCACCCGCAGCCGGTCCCACGAATTTCTTGAGCCCGTTGGCGAGATCGAGTGCGTTTGCGAATGCGCCGTGCAAGGGGGTGCCGGCGAATGCATAGGCGGTCGCGATCATGATCGCGGTCGCGCCGATGACCACGACCATTGTGCCGATAACGGTATCCGCGCGTTCGTACGGAATCCAGCGTGGCGTGATGCGCTTGTCCACCACATTCGACTGCTGAAAGAAGAGCTGCCATGGGGTGACCGTCGTGCCGACGATCGCAACGATGAGAAGCACGCCGTCGGATTTGAATCCCCCCTGAATCCCGGGGAGGACGAAGTGCGTGACAGCGCCCAGCTGCGGGTGGCAGAGAAACATGAGCGGGATGACGAGAAGATTTCCGAACAGGATCACGAACATTGAGCGTTCCCATGTCTCAAACCGCCCGCTGACGGTGATCCCTACCAGGAGAATGCCCGCCAGTGGTACGGCGATCCACGAGGGAATGCCGAAATAGTCGGCGCCCAGCTCGATGCCGATGAACTCGGTGGCGATCGTCAAGAAATTGAGAACGAACAGGTCGCCGACAGCGAAACGACCCCAGATGTTGCCGAAACGCTCGAAGATGAGACGCCCGTGACCGACTCCTGAAACCGCGCCGAGGCGGACGACCATTTCCTGGTTGACGATGAGCACGGGGATGAGCAGCAGCAGCGTCCACAGCAACGTGGGGCCGTAGTTCTGCCCCGCTGCGGCGTAGGTGGAAACGCCGCCCGCATCGTTGTCGCCGACCATGACGATGAGCCCCGGCCCCATGATCACAGCGAGCGCGAGCATTCTCCTGCGCCAGGTGCGCGGGGCATTGGCGCTGTGGTCGTGCTCGCCGATGGTGCCGAAGGCTCCGCGGATGTCGCCATGGTGTGCGGCATTCGGGACCGCGGTCGAGCCTTTCGCCTTCGTGGCGACCGGCTTGCGAGCCTTCTCCTGGGCCAATTCGGACCTCCCACCGCCGATGACGGCAAGACTGAGCGGGCCCGCCCGCTCAGGAGGTCACGACTGGGTGATCACCTCTTCGCGGGCGTGCCC
>DATKQX010000075.1:0-6638 GCA_035532495.1 Saccharimonadales bacterium (SeqCode) | reverse complement strand
CCGCCGCCAACTGCGCGTCGAACATCATCGATCCAGCCGGGAAGTAGGCGCCGCGAGGCCGCTTTCTAGTCCTCGCGTATTCAGATTTGACGCCGGACCTTGCCAAGGTAGGGGTCGCGAGTTCGAGCCTCGTCTCCCGCTCCAGTCGGAGGTCGCTGCGGAAAGCACCCACAGGTGACCCGCATTGACGACGCGGTCACCGCGCTGGATCCGGCACACGGGGCGGCGCCGCAGCGCAGCTGATTGCCTCCTCGCGCGTACAGTTCGGCAATGACACCTGCAGATCGGAGCAGATCCGTCAGCGAGTTTCGCAACAGGGTGCGCGGGCGACTCGAGCGGCTGTTCGCAGCCGTGGACCGGTGGGGTAGAGCGATTGAGGCGACGCGCTCCAGCACTTCGGTGGAAGGAGATGCCGCGGCGCAAGAGCTGAAAGCGGCGGAGGATGAACTCCTCGCCGCATATCATGAGATTCCGCGCCAGAGGTCAGAGGAGCGAGGTTAGGCGCCCTCTTTGACCTCCGTGAGGTCGTCGGCGACCAGGCCGTGCGCCTCACGGTGCACCGCCGCGGCAGCCTCCTTGTTCGGTGCCTCGACGAGGCAGAACACCGCCCCGGTACCCTCGTCAAACCAGTATTTGATGTAGTTCACACCATGTTTGGCCTGAACTTCCAGGTCGCGCTGGTGGGCTCCGGCGACGGCATCCGCCGTGAGGCCTTCAACCTTGTGGTGGTGATCCATGTACAGCGGCATCGAGTGCTCCTCCTCATTGACAGCTGCCGACGATACGCGCTTCTCGGCGCGGCTGGTACGGACGACGGCCAGAGAGACGAGCGACGGCCAACGCCATGGGTGCGAACCAACCCTCGAGGTGAAGTGCGATCTCGTCTCGGCCGATTTTCAAGACGAACCGTACGCAGTGCGAACAGGCACGGTACGCAGTGCGAACAGGCATATCGAAAGTTGAAATCCGGCGTGGAGCGGCGCAGGCTATCAAGGCGCAGTGGGTGACACGAGGAGGTGACAACGATGAGTGTCCAGGTACAACCGTCGCGGATCAATGTGATGGACCACGCGGGCAAGGACCATCTGCTGTCGGCCGTGCGGCAGGCCAGAACCGAGTTCTTCGACCTCGTCGACAACCTCGATGCAGAGGGTTGGGCGACACCCACTGCGTGCACCGAATGGCAGGTTCGCGATGTCGCCGCGCACATGGTCGACGTGACTGAAGCGTACCTGCAGCGCTGGGCGCTCGCGCGGAGCGGGCAATCGGTCGGATCTGCAGTCGGCGTGCAGGACGTGATGCCCCATGGACTTGATGCGGCGGCGAAGAAGCTGCGCGAGGTACCGCAACAGGAGCTGATCGCTCGTCTCAAGCGAGCGTCGGACGAGCTGTTCGTGATCTTCGACGGGATCGATTCCGACAAGTGGGGAGGCGAGCTGGTCGAGCACGTTTACATGGGCCCACTCCCGGCCTTCATCTACATGGGGTTTCAGCTCATCGACTACGCGGTGCACAGCTGGGATATCCGCGCCGGACTCGGACGCTCCGCTCCGATCCCGGACGCCGAAGCGGATGCGCTGATTCCCTACATGTTCTTCGTCCTGCATCCTTCCACGGTCGATCAGAAGGAGGCGGAAGGCCTCGACGCAACCTGGGGAGTCCGCGTCTCCGGGGAGGCGGGTGGCTCGTGGCGGGCGACACTGAAGAATGGGCAGCTCTCGTACGAGGAGGGGAGTGTCGCCGGCATGCCGGTTGTCTTCAATTTCGACCCGAACGACTTCGTCCTCACATCATTTCAGCGGATCAGCGGCGGTGCCGCGATCGGCGACCAGGCGCTCGCGGCCCGGATCCGCCGGCTCTGGTTCAAGATCTAGCCACAAGGAGGGCCCACCATGGTGGAAGCGGCTGTCGATTACGGTGCCAGGCGAGAGGCGCTGATACAGACGTACCTGAAGCCGAAACCGGATCGGCCGGCGTCAACGGCGCGCGGCTCGCATCATCTCGCGCTGATCTGCTCGGACATCGAGCGCACCATCAAGTTCTACACCGAGGTGCTGGGGTTCCCACTGGTCGAGCTGTTCGCGAACCGCGACCTGCAGAGCTCGACGCACTTCTTCTTCGACATCGGCAACGGCAACCTGCTGGCGTTCTTCGATTTTCCCGAGGATCCGATGCCGGCGACGCGAGAGTCGATCGGGGGCATGCATCACATCGCGATCGCGGTGCACCCGGAATATTTCGACACGATTCGCGCGAAGCTCGACGACCTGCACATCGAGTATTTCGGGCCGGATCGCGTGGAGAATTCGCTGTATTTCCACGATCCGGACGGCGCGCTCCTCGAGATCACGCGAGACCCGCTGGACGAGATGGAAGGCAAGCCTATCCTCGTGTAGCTGCTGAAGGCGGCCGCCCCGGCAGCCCGCCCGGACCATTCCGCTCCAACAGCTGATCTCGGAGGATCTCGGCCAGCCAGGATCGAAACTGGGCCGGTGTCCAGTGCATCTCGTGCACGAAGAGGTGGTATGTCCCCGGATCGTTGAGGACCCACACCACGTCGGCGGCGCGCTTTCGGTCGACACCGGGGCGAAGGGCACCTCGGGCGACCACGAACCCGACGAACCCGGCGGCCCCCCCACGCCGCTCCGTGCGCATTGCCTCCCATACCGCATTGACCTCAACGTCAGCCCCGACTGCGCCGCGCATCGCCTCGTAGATCGGTGCGACGCGGCCAGACACCTCGGTGATCATTCTGGCGTAGGCGTCAATCATTCGATTCGGGTCCGGCTCGTCTCGAACGGCGATCGCCCACGGGCGCTGGGGGAGCGGAACCGGCTCGTCGTCGCCCACGACGGCGATGTCGAAGGCAGCCTTGAGGATCGCGGCTTTGCCCCCCACGGATGAAAAGACCGTCGCACGACTGACACCGGCCGCGACGGCGATGTCGTCCATCGACGTGCCGACGTACCCCTCGGCGACGAAAAGCCGGGCGGCAGCGTCGACGATTGTGAGGCGTGTTGACTGCGCCTGCGCTCGCCGCAACGGCGACTGGTAGGGCCGTTTGACAAGAGGCTCTCGATTCACTGTACTATGAGTCTAACGAACAGCTTATAAGTCTGACCAATAGCGGCAAAAGGAGAGCACATGGCGATACAGGTCGTTCCGCTCGAGGCTCCGGAGACGCCGGCGCTCACAAGGCGCCGCCCACGGACGCAGGTGCCGCCAAGAGCCACAGTCCACGCCGCGATGAAGCTGCGCCGCCTCCTGCTCCGAGCCGCCGACCGCGTCCTGCCGTCGGAGCTCGCGCTGCTCGAGCACTCTGCGGGCTTCTCCGTCGCATACCTGCTCGCGGCGATGGTTGAACTCGGCGTGCCAGACGCACTCGCCGCCGGTCCGAGGACGGCTGAGGAGTTGGCAACATCATTGCACTGCAACGCTGACGCGCTCCACCGCGCGCTTCGTGTCGCTGCCGTATACAACGTGGTCCGCATCGATCGTGCCGGTCGATTCCGCGCCACGCGATTGACCGATGCGCTCACCAGTGGCGCGCCGTATGCATCGGATGCATGGTGCACGTTCATGGCGTCGCGCGCACATCAGGCGGCGTGGGGTGATCTCGCGGAGACGTTGCGTACCGGCGAAGCGGCATTCAAGCGCCAGAATGGGATGTCCGTCTTTGCGTGGTTCGACAGCCACCCGGCCGAGGGAAGGGACTTTGCCGCCGGGCTGTCCGGTCTCACCTTATCGGAGGCTCCGGCGATCGCATCGGCATATCCCTTCCCGAAATCGGGGGTTGTCTGCGACGTCGCGGGTGGCGCCGGCGCCATGCTCGGAGAGGTCCTCCGCCGCCGGCCGGGAATTCGGGGCATCCTTGTGGAGGCGCCACTGATGCTTGGTGAGGCGGCTCGATACTTCCGCCACCTGGGTCTCGCCGACCGCGTGGAACTTCGCGAAGGCGACCTATTTACGGCTTTCACGTTCACCGCTGACGTCTACCTCCTGAAATGGATCCTTCACGATTGGGACGACGCCGCATGCGTGCGTCTGCTGCGCAACGTGGCGGCCGCAATGCCGATCGGCGCGAAGCTCGTGGTGATCGAGGGCGTGCAGGATCGCAATGCAGCGCATGCACGGTTCTCTCCGATCGACCTGCAGATGCTCGTCGTCACAGAGGGCGGTCGTGAGCGATCGATCGCAGAGCTCCAGGATCTGATTGCCGCGGCGGGTCTGCGACCTCTGAGCGTGCGCAGGACTCCGGCGGATCTGGCTTTACTGGAGGCGGAAAAACCATAGTAGGGCACGTCGCGCCGGCTTACGAGCTCGCAGCGACATGGTGCCGCCAGAACTCGGCGAGGACGAAGCCGTCCGGCGGCGCGAAGTTTCGGTTCGTCAACCGCGTCGCACGCAACTCGTCAATGCACGTGACTTGCGCCCACTCGCCTTCGATATGGACGACGTGCCACGATCCGGCCTTGAGCGCGAGGCCGATCGCGCGCATGTTCATGGTCGCGCCGTGTGCGAAGGTCAATTCGATCTCACGTCGCTGCTGAATGCACCGGGCGAGACGTCGCAGCTCGCCGTGCGGAATCTGGTTTCCGGCCCAGGGGTCGGGATCGTTGAGGAACCATGTCGCAAGGCGGTCCGCCTCCGCCGCCAACTGCGCCGGAATGGCGGCGAGCAGCTTGTTCCGTGCAGAACTGCTCGGGGCGCCCAGCCCAAGCCGGTGCGCGATCTGCGGCTGGCCGACGAGGAACAGGGAGAACGCCTCGTCGGTGGTCAGGCCGGTGAGGTGAGTCTGGAATCCGTCGAGCAGTGAGATCCCGCCGCGCGCTCCACGGCTGGTGACGATCGGGACACCGGCCTCGGTGAAAGCCTCGACGTCGCGGAGGATGGTCCGCTCCGAGACCTCAAGCGTCTGCGCGAGCTCGCGCGCGGTCATCCGGCCGCGGCGCTGGAGCAGCAACAGCATGTCGAGCACCCTTGCGGCACGCATTATCGACAGTCTAAGAAAAGATGACAGTAGATGTCAGATTAGGCCTGCTAGGGTTGTCGCCATGAACAACGATGACGTCGTCGGGACCGGCACTCCAGCGGATCCCTGGCACCTCACCACCCCTCCCGGGAACAGCGAGTTCGAGTCGTTTCGCGACCCCGACGCCAACCCACCCGCGCTCGTCGTCCAGGTGGGAAAGACGCAACTCCGGTATCACCTTTCGTGCATCGAGGATCTGCACACGATGCTCGTCGAGCACGGCGACTGGATGCCGCTCAGCAATGCGGATGAGCGGAAGGACGCACCGCAGGGGAGCGTCGAGGCGTGGGGCCGTTCCCTCACGAATCCTGTCGGTGGCTGGTACGGCATCAAGAAGGGATTGCGAGGACGCTTCGGCAACTACGTGCCCCCCGTCCTCGAAGCCCTGGGCCTCGCGGAGGTCGAGCACAATCCGCGGAACAATCGGATGCGAGCGATCTGAGCCTGGGCCCTACCGGCGGCGCTTCGCTCCGCGTTCGCGGTGCGGCAGGTACGAGCGGTCGCCGATCCACGGGGCAGGAGGAATGGCGAGGCCCTTGGTCACCTCGTTGAGCCACGGTGCGTAGTTGCCACGCAGCGTGCTGAACTCCTGCCACGCCGTGTCGGCGTCACGAAGGCGATAGCCGGCGCGTCGCAGCCGGTCGCATGCGGCAACGAATTCCGCCTGCTCGACGCCCGGGAGCTCGCCACGGACACCTCGGTAGTAGTAGTGGCGCATGTCGGCGACGAGATGCGAACCGACCTTGTGCATGAGTCTCGCGTGCCCGACCGGGCCGCCGTCGATGGTGCTCATCACGAGCACCGCCGCATCCATGACGGCGCCGAAGGAGTTGGCCCAGGCCTCGTTGTCGTGGCTGGAGCGGAAGAAGAACAGCAGGGGATACGCGAGGTGAGTCTCGAGGACGTCCACCGACCACATGCGCCACTCGTCGAACGTGACTGCGAGCTGGGAGGCGAGATCGTCCTTGGCGCAGGTCTCGAGAAGTTGCAACCCCGTCGACGGCGCGCCGGCGAGGGCTTCGAGCGCGACGACCGCCGCCTCGCGGTGCTGGAAGGCGTTGAAGAGTGAGAAGAGCAGGCTGATGACCAGCGCGAACAGCCCGAAACCCGTCGCCGCCTCGAGGCTGGTCAGGATGCGCGTCGCGACGCCGGTTGCCTCGATGCCGCCGACGGGAAACGCGAGCATGCGGCCGGCCGAGAAGAACAGTGTGGTGCCGAAGGAATCGGGCTGCGGCGTGAACCCATCGTGCAGGCCGCTGAAGATCAGCGCATAGGCGGTGATGATGAGCACGCCCCAGAGCACGAGCAGTCCCACCACTGCCAGCGGCGCGAACGCGGCGAGCGCCGCCTCGCGCGTCTGGAGCCTGTGCGGCCGCTGCGCCACGGCGCGCCAGGCGCGCCACGTGAGTCGAACGAGGTTGACGCTCAGCTGCACACGGCCGACCGACGGCCGTGGAAACACGACGGACTGGAACACGTCGAAGAGCGTGATCGCGGCCAGCGCGCCTCCGAGCCCGATCTCGACGCCGTCGAGGGCTGTCATCGGTGACTACGCCGGGGGTGCGTCGACCACCGCGATCGCCTCGACCTCGACGAGGTACTGCGG